>CAVZGI010000009.1:55000-806958 GCA_963774795.1 uncultured Methanobacteriaceae archaeon | reverse complement strand
GCAGGGGCTCCACCTACAGGTACGAAGTGTACACCTCCACCTATAAGAACTCCTCCTACAGTATAGCTCCGATTAATGTTAATGGATCCATCTTTTATCCTCCTTAATCCTCTTTGTATGGTCCAGAAGTATTTCTGGCGAACATTTCAATTCTGTTGTTCATAATTATCAATAATAGAACGATAATAAGACCAGCAAGAACTCCTCCGGTTAATCTAAAGACAATTGTAGTCCAGAAACTAAAGAAAAACACAGCTCCGAAAGCAAAACCAGTTAATGGTCCACCAAACTGGCACAGAAGTTAACAATATCCATAGAATTCCTTGCACCTAATTCAGCTTTGGTTGTAATGTCCCCGTGTATAGCCACAGGAATACCTCCACCGAATGGGCACCGTTGGTATTCTCTTCTGCACCGCAGTGAAGTCACCAGCAAATGAACCGATAGCTCCAATAGTTATACCCCATAGCACAGCCAGTAATGGCAGAGGGAATGGGTGTGCGAAACCTTGAATAGGCAAGGTCATTAAATAAGAGAATCCCACTATACAAAGTGTTACAATAAATCCGTGACCGGACAATTGGTCCTAATGTTGAACAACAACATCCATGAATAAAGGTTGGTTAAATTTGGGATTGACTAGTAATCCTTCCCATGTGAGAGGTTACTGCGTAAATAGTATGTACCAAAGCAGCGATTAGTGCACCTGCAGCAATGGCCATTATTACAGGAAATTGTAAAGCAAGAGTACAAATGCAACTGAACCAGCGATACCACACCAGGTACCATATGCTACTGGTTCTCCAGAAACGGCCTCGGTCACCATCCTGTGTAAATGTCCCATTTGGGGGTAAGCTGAACTTGAGAGTTAGGGTTACTCACGGAACCAACGTAGATTCTAAATCCTCAGCAGCTCCAGCAATAGTTGCAGCAGCTCCCATGAGAGCAACAACGCCTAATCCTGTTATTATAGGGTCCATATTTGTTCCTCCATTTTTTTTAAATAAAAAATAAAATAGGTGTTTGCGTTACACCTATTTAGCTGGAGAGATAAAAGCCCTTTCTCCGGCTGGTCCAAATTCTCTTGAAGACCTCCAACAAATTCAGCCCGTGGGTTAGAGAAGTCAAATGCTAAGTTATCGTCAGCAATGGACTTTAACCAGTGGGTTGAAAACAAATGCGTCTCCTCGGGCAGCGCGCGGAGCTGAGAAATTCCTGCGTATTCACCTTGGTGACCTACGTTGATTGCGTAGTTAGGGGAGTCAGGTCCTCTGAATTCAAGAGGTAATCCTTCGTCGTCCTGATGGAGAATACGTTGGATGCACCACACTCATCTTGCAAGTCGTAACCATAGAATCCAAGCCTGGAGTGTCGTTCTTTCGCAAGTACATGGAAAAATACGATGCGCTTAGACCGGTTTGAGCGTTTCCAGTTGCGAAAGCAGTGGAACATCCGGTAGACGGCAGCAGCACGCAGCACGCTGGGATCCACCGAATTGGGTTTCGAGTAGAGCTGGGAATTCTTCGTATTGCTCGAGAGCATAGAAGGTTACTTCAGATCCTACGTCCAGTACGGTTTCCATGGTATTAGGTGCTTCAGTCATTCCGAACTTGTCTTCTACGTATTCTTTACCGTAGTAAGTGAAGTCGTCGAGGACATTGTCGGTGTAAGCTGCGGTAGCGTATTGAGTGAATCCTACACCACCAGACATGTAAGAACCTAACCAGATTTGATCGTATAACATTGCTCCCATTGATACAACATCTAGGGTTGTACGCACTGGGTCGTCAGCGTTCACTCTGGAGGACTGACATATGTCAGCTAAGTAACCGAATGGAATTCCACCAGGTTCGTTTTCTCCTCTTGCTTCTTCAACAGGTAAGTAAGTACCCATGTGAATAACTTCTGCGTGTTTAGCAGCGTATGCGAAGTCCCCAGTTGCGGCTTCTCCAGCACATTGCTTGTATGCAGAAATCATGGACATACCTACTTGCATAGCAGACCATCGGGAAGTAGTTGCACCGTCACAAGTTCTTGAAACCATGGTTGGAATCCGTACAACTTGCCAGATTCCGTCTCCTACTTCAGCTTTTAGTGCTTCAGCTTGGTCGTCAGGGAACATTTTGTTAATGTCCAGAACGAAAGCTTGGTCGATTTCAGATGCGATTTCTGTCGTTACCAGTGAAAACTTTTACATAACTGTCTGCTACTATAGTAGGGTCAGTTTCCACCATGTGTTCTTGAACAACAGCAGCACCAGGCATTGCGTGGTTTACAGTTTCCAAGTAGTGGGTAATTGTTTCTGGGGTAACTTCTTTACCTAATCTTTTTTCAATAACAGTGTGGGCAGTGTTTAAACCTACAACTACGGTTCTTTTAATATCATCTGCCATTTGCTGCATAGCAGCGTTGTTTACGAAGTGAAGATCGTCACCTTCTACGTAGGTGTCGGTTGTGGAAACTTGGTAAGGCATTAAAGCCCGCTGTCCTAATGGAGTACCAACATCTGGGTTGTACATTGGTATTCCCCGTTTGTCAGCTATAGCTTTACCTTCGTTTACAAACTGAGTTTTCCGCTCAGATTGTTTCCATCCACCCTTATTGTAATAAGTGGTTTTCTTTTCTTCGGGAGATTCGTCGAATTTATTCTTTAATGCGCTTATGAACTTTTTGTCAGCCATAATCATTACCTCCCCTAATTATTCTGCTGGGTTGTATCCACCTTGGGATCTTAAGACGTGGATTCTGTGTAAAACTTCTACAGCGTCTTTGTCGTCCTTATAGGCTTCTCCGTCAACCCGGTATATGGTGGTTTTGTTCATTAAAGTCTCTTCATCCAGTGGCTCACCTAAAGCTACTGGTTCGTCGAGCTCTACACCAATTTGGTCCTTGACCATTTCAACAATGCCGGTGTCTTTATTGAAGACTTGTCTTCGAAGCATGTCGAACATCATACCGTCTTCGTCGAGTCTTAAAGAGTGACCGTGCACAGCTTGTCCTCTTACACCTGTTCTAGCAGGATCAAAGAATTCAGTTTCTAAGAGTTCTTTGGAGATTTTTTCCAGATCTCTTTCTCTGATTTCAATAATCTGTCGTCCAGATAGAGTACCTGCGTCTGCACCTCGGTATCTGCTTACGTAAGCTCGAGATCGGGTGAATGGTTGAGCAGGAGCAAAGTACATAGAGTCGGTAAACTGGATGTACCGGGTCCGGTCTCCAGCTTTAGCGCCGTCTAGAGGTTCTACTAGCTCTCTAATTGCGTCTTCAGGTTCGTCCATTTCTTCAAGTGGTGGGTGGACGCTTGGGTATTCCTCACCAGGAGCTCTGTGACCTAAGACTTTTACTACGTCTTCGTCAGAAATCTCCCTTAGTTTTTCTAATTCATATTCAGGGTTACAGAAATTTCTTCTGTTTTGGGCAACCTTTGTAGTTCCGGGATAAAATTGTGCCATATCATGCACCTCCTAATGCTAACTTAACTTTTCTAATAATCTCATCCAATTTTTCTTGGGGACAAGTTTCTCCTCTTATTACGCCACTAACAATATCGACTATTTTTCCTTTAGTTTTGGGGTTTTCGGGCATTACTAATCTAGTTTTAACGCCTATTTTTGCAAAATCTTCAAAGTCTACCGGGTATTCGCAAATAACAACACAGGGCCTATCAACATTCCGCAGTATCAATCGGGCTTTATATATAATGTGAGATTTCACACCACCCAGATGAACCACCAGAACCTTGTGTCTTTTCATTTGCTCAATCTCCTTAGGAGTTAAGCCAAAAAGACTTCCTGCACCAGAACTTGGAGCATCCTGAGGAACTCCTGCTCCTGCATTTAACACCAGAGTACTGGTCATTAAATTTGCTTCCCTAAGAGCAAATGTTATTTCACAAACGGGCTTAGTAATATGTCGCCTTCCAGGGGACATGGCTACAGCCAGTATTTCACGACCGCACTCAGCAAAAGTGCCCCTTTGAGCTATTCCGCCTCCTTCACCCATCCCCATTGTTTCTCGACAGTCTACAACGTGGGTGCATTTGCCAATCATCTAAAAATTCCTATTAGTTTTTTTTATAATAGTCTTTTGTTCACCAAGTCGGACATTTTGATTGGGTAATCCATCATTTCGAAGGATTAGATCAATATCTTGACCGTACTTTAGATCGTCAGTAACAATTTCCAAAAGGATTTGTCCTGTTTTCACTTGTAAATCAGTTTTCTCTCCTTTGACATAGATTTCTCTTCTGTCAGGATGCTTGGCACTTGCTGGAGGGAGTCTTTGTCCATGAATAACCATTTCGATATTATTAATATCCTTAAGGTCATTCAACAGGTTTTCCGTTGTATCTGATTTTAAAATCATACTAGGAAAAATTTCCATCTCCATTAGTTAGTAAGCCCCCAGGAAATAGTGAGATTATTTAAATGTCGCCTTTTATGTCGGCAGCTGCCTCCACGACATATTTAAGTGGCTCTCGGAATTCGTCCACTTGGCTGAACACTTCTTTGATTAGTCCAGAAGTTGCTTCAGGGGAGAACATCTGGGTACCTGCGTCAAGAGCCATTGCAGCGGCTACGCATGGTATAGCAAATCCTTTACTGTGTCGGGTCACGATGTGGTTTCCGTTAAAGATACCAGGACCTCCACCACCGTAGATAGAGTGACTGAAGAAAGAGAATCCTACAGCTACACCTTCGGTTCTACCGAAGTCTACGCTTGGTAATCCAGTTTCGAATTCTATTGAGTCATTGTAGTATAATAGAGTGGATGATACACCTTGGGCAGCACGGGCAGCACCTTGGTTAACCATGGTAGCGGCCATTACACCAGCTGCAGCATAAGCGTTCCATTTAGCTAAATCGTCGGTTCCATAAACGTTGAATCCATTTAAGTCTTTTTCTACGCCTATAACACCGTCTTCAGCGGCTCTGTCAACTATGTCTGCAATTACAGATCCTACAGTACCTTCGGCACCATTGGATTTTACAAGATCATATACGACATTGTCTGCGTTCATACCTTGGTAAGCTAATCCTAATAAGTGCATTCTTTCAAATGCTCCTACAGCATCACCCATTTCAAACATAGCTGCTTGTTCTAAGATACTTGATAGAGCAGCAGACTGCATGGTGTTTTTCAAAGTGGTAGCAACCACGTGGTTCACCATAATGTTTCTTAGGGCGTATCCTGGACCTTCTAATTTTTGTGGAATGTCCAGCATGGTAGCAATGTTAGCACCCATGTATTCTACAGATTGTGGGTATCTTCCCAGAACGGCAGCCTTAATCATGTTTGCATCGTACATGCTGACATCAAACTGACTGATTATAGCTTGAACAAACGCGGTAGCAGTTACTAATGGTGCAGCAGAGTATTCTGCGGCAGCATCAAATCTAGCACTTGGTAATTGTACTAAAGCTTTTTTTCCACCAGATAGTAATTCTACCTTGGTATCGTCGCCCTCAGTTACTTGGATCATTTCTTTAGCGGCTGCAGCAATTGCTTCTGCATTACCTACTATATCGAGATCCATTTCTCTTCCTAAAATTTTACAGGCAGGTCCACCAACTTTGGCGGCCTTCAAGGCGTTTTCTATACCTTCTAAGTTTACAGCTACTGTCCTCTTAATACCTTGAACAATACTTTTAATAGCTGGGTTACGTAGCGGACTTAGAGCTTCTAGTGGTACTTGTTCTTCGACGAGGTTACCTCTGTCATCATACAAGTCGATCTTATCATCAAACTTCGCCATTTTTTCCCTCCTAACAATTAATTCACGTATACCTACCTCGTGAGAGCTGCATTATCATGCATTTAAAAAAAGTTTGCTCCAGAGGAAGTGCATTGTGGCACCTTAGTTAGTATACGAACCTCAATTTAGTTCAAATATATTATTAAACTTTCTTTCTGAGTCAAGTAGAAAGATTTATAAGGATTAAACTCACAACTTTGATATAGTTTGAGAATACTGCTTTTAATACTTTTTTTAGATGTTATAAGTCCTTAATTTTAAAAAATTATTCCATTTTACTAATTTTATTATCATAACTATCCAAATAATAGATATTTTAATGATTTAATCTACTCCTAATTACTTATTTTTTTGTGAAAAATCTAATTTAATTTTATGAATTTTTAGTTATTATTAATAATGTTAATTAAAATCCTAGGCATATTGATTCGTTAATATAATTAATAATAGATAAAAAATATTTAATAGAATAAAAAATTACTAAAAAATCATTTTATGTGACTGAATATTGAAATTAAATACAAAATTATTTATTTTAATAGAAACCAAAATTGAACTATGCAAATAATAGCTGATGTGGGCGGTATTCCTGGAAAAGACTGCAGAGGATTCTGTAAATACTGTTATTTTCGTAAAGTAAAGGAATCACACCCCTTAGGATGTAGAAACTGCTCTCCAGGAAAAGTAGGATGCGATACTTGCACGGATGGAGTAGCAGAGACCAAAAATGAATTTATACCACCATATGTTGTGGCCAGTACAGTACAAAACACTTTAATGATGGGTGGATTCAAAGATCAGGATCTTAAAATTAATATTAGCGGTGGAGGAGATGTTAGTTGCTATCCTAATTTAGAAGAATTAACTGCCACCTTTTATCAATTCGGAATTCCAATGCACCTGGGTTATACCAGTGGAAAAGGCATAGATGACGCTCAAATGGCTTCTAATCTTATAAATCATGGCGTTGAAGAAGTTACGTTTACCTTATTTGCTGCCGATACCGACCTCAGGAAAAAGTGGATGTCCGATCCTAACCCTGAAGAATCCCTTAAAGCCGTAAAAAGATTTTCAGAAAGCTGTGAAGTGCACGCCGCATCAGTAATTATTCCTGGAGTGAATGATGGTGAAATTTTAAGGGAAACTTGTGTTAAATTAGAAGATTGGGGTGCAGAAGCACTAATATTAATGAGATTTGCCAATTATACACATCAGGGATTAATATTAGGTAATGAACCACTCATTAAAGATATTGAGCCACATAATATCCAGGAATTCGATGCATTGGTCCGTGCAATTAACAAAGAATTCAATTTAAGGGTTACTGGAACACCAGTTTGTGATCCTGAAACTGAAGCCCCTTTCGCCATATCTTTAGATAAAAATAAAGTATTCTTACAGTTTATCCCGGAAATAACTGGAGAAGCGACTATTTTAACCAGTGCAGTAGCTGCACCTTACATCCAGAAAATAATTGACAACCTGGAAGCCAGTGACAAGGTCAATGTCTATGCCGTGGAAAAAGATATTGGCTGTCTGATAACTATTGAAGATTTAAAAGCCGTGGACTTGAAAGAACTTAAAGAAACAGTTATTATCCCGGGAAGAGCATTTGTTCACGACGTAGAGGCCCAAAAAGTTCTCAGTCAAGATGGAGTAGATCGTCTGGTAGCCCGAGGCCCGGATAAATTGACCGTTGATGGGGAAATGAGTAGTACTCTTACTAGAGAAGATGTAATTGAAAAAGAACTGGAAGCTTTTAGAGATTTAGTTGGAGCTATAAACTTCTTTGGTATTATTAAGAGTCCATGAGAAGAATATTGGTCCAATATCCTAATTTTTTATTTAAATTAAAAATTAATTAGTTTCAAAAGATTTAGCTGCATTAATGATAATTTCTTCCAGATTATTTCCTTTCACTTTAACTGTTCCCATTAAATAATCAGATAAAACATATTTTGGGCCCTCAGAGAGATGATCAATTACTAAAATATCCACATTTTCTTTTTTGAGTAATTCCGCAGCCTTGATTCCTTTTTTATTTTCAGCATTTTTTGAGGGATTTTTTTTAATTGTAAACATTTCAATAGAACCATTTTTAACTTTGGCTATCATGAAATAATTTGCTTTACCAAAATGAGTAGTTATATCCGATGAAAGTCCTTCATCATTTTCCAAAGGCACTGCAATTATTTGATAATTCTTTTTAAGGGGTTCTATCTGTATCATTAAACTATCCAGTTCATAAATTTCATTTTTTACCATTTTTTCTACTTCCATGGATATTTCACTGGCTTTTTTAACTGATTCCCCCCTTTTTAACTCTAAATGAAGTTCTGCAAAAATATAAGGGCCTGATCTTCTTACTTTAATATCATGAATACCAACTACGCCTTCGACTCCCAGAGAAATCTTTTTGATTAATTCTACTTTTTCAGGATCAATTCCCGCATCTAGTAAAGCCAGAATATCATTTTTTCCTAACTTTGCCCCAATATAAATAATTAGAATTGATACTAATATTCCTGAAATACCCTGTATACTGACATAGCCCAAACATGAAGCAAATATCCCAGCGAAAACTATTAAAGATGAGAATACGTCAATTAAAGAATGTTTTCCATCATTCAAAAGTGCCTGAGACCCTATTTCATTTCCAATTTTTTCTTTATATTTTGCTAAATAATATGAAACAAACAAAGATAAAAGAGCCGTTAAAAGACTGATAATTGGAAATTGAATGATTGAAGGATTTAAAAATTCATTAAATGATTCAAAAGCAATTTCAAATCCGGTGATAACTATAATTAAAGATATTATAAGAGAAACCAGTGTTTCTACTTTATAATAGCCGTAAGGAAATTGTTGATCCGGTTTTTTCTGGGAAATTTTTAAGCCCACATAAACTGCCAGAGATGAAAAAATATCAGAGAATGAATGGATAGAATCAGCTATTAAAGCCACACTTCCCGATAAAACTCCTACGATTCCTTTAATTAACGCTAAGAAAAGGTTAGTATACGCAGAATATTTTGCAGCTTTTTCTCCTTTTTTTAGTGGATTTAAAGATTTTTTACTCATACATATCCTCAATCATGAATTAAAAAATTAATCTACAAATCATCTTTTGAACATGAATTTTCATCAGCAACAAATAACTTTCCATTCATCCATTGTTCAAATACTTCCTGAACATTACCATTTGCCCCAGAAAAAACTTGAATATCGTGTTTTTGAAACATATTTACGGCTTTCGAACCTAAATTCCCGCAAATTAAGATATTTGCATCAGAATTTAATATTATCTCCGCCGGAGTAAGGGAACCACCTGTATGTTTTCCCCTGCTTTCAACGAAGCTTATATCTTCTATTTCACTATTTTTTTCTTTTAAAAAAGCAAAATAGGGAGTTTTTCCAAAATGTAATGAAACATTTGAATTTAAACCATTTTTTTCCATTATAGGTATGCATATTTTCGTGAAAATCACCTTAACATTTTATAAATCAAATATACAGATTTTTTATTTAATCAGAACCACACAGAATTCCGCCACATTTAGGACATTTTTCATTCCTGCAAGGAATTCCTGGTGTTTTAGGGGATTCATAACCACACTGAGTACATTTACATACTCGGGGAGTTCCAGCACCCCTACCCCTACCATAACCTCCCCCCATACCTAAATCAGGTGCGGAAGTAATTTTTTCTTCTTCTGCAATTATAATGTTTTCCGAACCACAATCCGGGCAATTTTCATATTCTTTTTGAGGACTGGACCATTCAAATCCACAATCAGAACATTTGTATTTTTTTTTGTTTATGATAGAATCTCCTCCGTTTACACATTAATTATCTTTAACAAGGTCTTAGAATATTATAACGTTTTTAGAACAGGTAAATATGAATTTAAAGGTTCTTGAAACTGAAATTTCTTGGACCCCACTAGTTTTGAATATATATTCATAACTATATAAAAAAGTTTTGGTTAGCCTAAAAATTTTATGGAAAATTCTTGAAATTTTTTAAAAAACAATTAAATAATTTAAATGATTAAGCATTTAAAAATAAAAAAGGACCAGTAACAAATATTTATTACTAGTTAAAATTTAAGATTAAATTTTTTTATTCAATTAAAGGATTTCTGGAATCAAATTGATTATAGTAATCTCGTTGCGAGATCCCAGCCGCATCGGAGGCCCCCAGGTTCCTGTACCTGATGAAACATACAAATGATCCTTTTCTTTTTTATAGAGCCCCCCTAAATACGGGAAAAATAATTTTACGATTAAATTGAAGGGATAAAACTGACCTCTATGTGTATGACCCGATAATTGAAGATCAATTCCATTTTCACGGGCAGCATCCCACTCAGAAGGCAGATGATACATTAAAATCGAAGGCTTTTCCTGGTCAAAATCGATCTGCCGGAGTACGCTTCCCAAATAATTCCTTTGCATGGAATAAGAAGCCCCAATGATTTGAATTCCCTGAAATTCAATAAGGTCATTGTGGAGGACATGTACATCTGCATATTTTAGAGCATTAAAGACATTTTCAATTCCAGAATAGGAATCATGGTTACCTGGTGTGAAGAATATGGGCATTTTAAGTTCTTTAAGTGGATAAAATGTGTTTTTATATATGGCTGAACTCCCATCAGCCAGGTCCCCGGTTATTAAAACTGCATCAGGATTAATTTCTTTTATTTTATTAACTACCCTTTTTAAAAATCCAGAATTCCTTACAGAACCTATGTGAACATCAGAAAGTTGAACAAACCTCACTGTAGAATTTAAATTTTTGATAGGTATCTCAATCTTTTTTTCATGAGCATGGTAGGCATTGGCTAATGAATAAGCACTGATTAAAGCTACAAAAGCAATTATAATTATTCCTGCCATTTCTAAAGGAATATTAACAAATATCATGAGAATTCCAACCATAATTATGGCCCATAAAAAGTATAGGGAAATTCCCATCCAGGTTGTGGATAGCATGTAAATTGCCCGGGAAAATGCGCTGGAAGACTTCTGTTCAAATAACATGGAAGCTGGGAGTGAAATGGAAACCAGACCCACAAAGGCGTAAATATAATTTAAATTTATAATTCCTAAAAACCAGGCCAAACTAGTTAAAACAAAGTAATTTAAAGCCAGGTATCCCAGTGAAAAGAAAGTGGCAAATACAGCCAGCGGCAATATACGTGATTTTTCCATGGTATCTTTATCCATTTATTATTTGACTATTTGAGATAATTCTAGACTTATTTAATTGAAATATAAAAATTGAATATAATTAAAATGTTAATACTGTTTAAAAAGTAATTTAAATTACTGAACTCTCGCTTAAAAGCTTTACCATCGTATAATCATACATTTTGGAGCGTGTAATCTCTGAAATATCACCCAGTGAATATTTATCGATTTTGACCCGGCTTATTTCCTCATGATACTTATCGTAATTTAGTTTTACCCGCACCCCATCTAGTTGACTGGTAACTGGAGTTGGTGAGTAAACATCAGAAACAGCAGGGATCTGATTCTCTATTTCTGTTTTAACCAGTATGGAAGGTACCAGTGGTGGATCCATGGCCATATCCCTTCGTTTAGCATCCAAAATTTCTTCCACTATCTCAACCAGTTTTCGCAAAGCTCGGATATCTTCACCCCGTTTAAGCCTACGGGGAATTCTTCCCAGGCCACTCACATAGGCATCGGCACCGGGAAGATCTTTAACATCCATTTCCGGGGCCCCAGTAACAACTACCGGAATGTTAATATCGTCAAAAAGGTGAGTTTTATCTTTTATACATTGCTCGAAGCTTCCTAAAGCAAATACTGCCAGGTCGTGTTCTTCAATTAGCCTTTTTTCGTCTTCAGATATTCTAGAAATTCCCTTTCCTGCACCACGGGCCAGACCAATCATGTTGTCTTTGGCCCCGAATCGGCGCAAGTATTCCGATATATCACAGGCCGAATGAGGAAGGTGGTGACGGGCCAGAGTGGGAGATACTATGGCAATTTCAGTACCGGCCATGGGAGCGACTTTGATTATCCCCATGAGCTCTTTGGCCTTTTCTTTAACTTTTTCCACGTCTTCTAAAGGTACGGCCAGAGTAAGAATGATATCCATTTGGAGAGTATTTTCCTGAAGTACAAAACCCCCCATATCTTCAATTAACTCTTTTATTTCTTCATTTTTATGAACACCACCAGTATAAGTTAGGGTTTCGTACATAATTCTCCCTCCAATAATTTGTATCTCATTGCTGCCCTTTCAAGTGGATTTATTGGTACATCTCCATGGGAAGGAACTTTGAGATATTTCACATCATCAACTATATATGATTCGTATAATTTAGAATTATTTTTTGAATTTAATTGAATAACATCCCTTTCCACGATTTTTTCCTCCATATAATCAGGAAAAACCACACAATCAGGGTTTTCATCAACTACTAAATAATCCATATCTATTATTATATCTTTAAGAAATTGTGAATAAACTTTGACTTTAATTTTTCTGTTGTTTTTTCTAAGTATTTTTTTCTGTTTAGGATTGGCCCAGGCAGAGATTTCAGATATATCTCTGCTTAAATTCAAATTTAATTCCTTGTTATCATATTGTGAATTCAATGATTGATTTAAGGTAGAATTATAAATTTCAGCTGTTTTCAGGATACTTTCTTTAATCTGGGAAAATGTATTTAATTTTACTTTTAAAGAGGGCATCTGTGTATCAGTTTCTGAGAGAACCACAGCAAAGTCAGCTTGTTCTCTATCTGGATGTTTATTAACCACATAATTTTCAATTCCGGCCATTATTAAAATTTCTTCACACATGGGGGTGGTAACAATCCTCATTAACTCACCAGAAATAATTTTTTGATTCAATTTTGATTTTTAAAAATTTAATAGCGTCAATAAATGAAATAAGATTATATGAATTATATGATTAAGACCTAAATAATATGTATAATTTGAGTATAATATAATTATAATATAATAATACGGTATTCAATAAAAGTACAATTAAAGATTATATCATTTATCAATGGTGCTGTTAATGAAAGTAAATTTAAGCTTTGAAAAATCGTATTCAAATGATTTATCAATTATGGTAGATGTTTTAAGAGCGAGTACGACTATTACTATGGCTATGGATCATTTTCAGGAAGTTATTCCTGTTGTAAAGCATACTGAAGCTCTAAAAATTGCTCGAGAAAAAGAAGCCTTGATTGCCGGAGAGCGCAGGGGTGCTACACTGGAGGGATTTGATGCCGGGAATTCCCCTATTGAAATACAAAAATTAAGTGGAAAAACTCTGGTGCTCACCACCAGCAATGGGACGCGTATTATGGAAGGAATGAATTCTAAAGTATTGGTAGGATGTTTTACAAACGCCCGGGCAGTGGCAATGGCTGCTCAAGAACTGGCCAGCGAAGAAATAGAGGTAGTGATGGCCGGGGTTGAAGGTCGTTTTGCCATTGAAGATTTTTTAGGTGCTGGAGAAATAATATCCAATCTCCAAAACCAGGATTTAAGCGAATATGCCCAGGCGGCAGTGATGGCGGTCCAGGATAAAAATTTAGTTAAAGATGCTGTACTAAAATCCCGTTCAGCAAAAAGATTAAGTGAGATTGGATTTAAAACAGACGTTGAATTCTGCTTAAGGACAAATATATCTACAAATGTCCCCCTATTCCACAATAAATCTCTTAAAAATTATTAATTGATAGATTACTGCCTTCTGATTAAATCCCGGATTAAATTATAACATCCAATTTGATAAAATAGGAAGTTTCTATAAACCATATACTAAACATAATATTTATAGTAACTTACTAAAATATAGTTACTATATAATTTATATAAAATAATTTAAATATATTAAATATATAATATATACTTTAAAATAAAATTAAAAATTAATTTAAAAAAAATATTTTCAGATATATTTTCTATTATTTAACGCTCTAATTAATTTCCTATCAATTTACTTAACTTCGTTTTAGTGAGATTTTATAAAGCAGAACAAAGTCATATTAATACTAAAAAATAAATTTTTATTATTAGATTATATTATACCTAACTTTAGAATAAATCTAATTATTAAACTAGTTTAAGTATATTAACCAGCACATATAATTTATTAAAATTGGGATATAATTGGAATTAATATTTAAAAATAAACTTAAGATTATCAATTTTACAAGTGAAATTTAATGAGACGCGAATGCTTAAAAATAATTGGAACGGCCCACGTTTCTGAAAAGAGTGTGGAAGAAGTTAAAAAGGCCATACTTGAAGATAAGCCACAAGTAGTAGCTGTAGAACTGGACGCCGGGCGTTATCATAGGCTAATCCAGGAAAAATTAGGGGTAGAAGAAAAAACCGATATTTCAGTATCCGATATAATCAAAGGAGATAATATTGGATTATTTCTAGTAAGCGGTCTTCTAACTTATATGCAAAAAAAGATTGGGAATGATTTAGGAGTTAAACCCGGCTCTGAAATGCTGGTGGCAGTGGATGCCGCAAATGAAGTAGGAGCCAAAATAGCTCTCATTGACAGGGATATAAATCTCACCCTTAAAAGGGCCATGAATGCCATGAGTTTCAAGGAAAAGGCCAAATTTATTTTTGGAGTTGTAGCTTCTCTTTTAGGAAAAGACGAAGAACTGGAAGATGTGGAAAGTCTTAAAGAAGGTGACACATTACAGGAAGTGATGGGATACTTCAAGGAGATGTCTCCTGCCGCTTATAAAGTCCTGGTAGATGAAAGGGACGCCTTCATGGTTCACCGCATCCAGGATATTGAAGAAGATCACATCATAGCCGTGGTAGGGGCCGGTCACCAAATAGGGATGAATCATTATCTGGACCACCCAGAGGAATTACCACCAATTAGCAATCTTTTACGACTGGAAAAGTCAAGAATACCCCTGGGCAAAATAATACTGTTTTCCATTCCTGTAATTTTTGTGGTGATATTTTTTCTGGCTTTTATTAATGGGATTAATATAAAAACTGGCCTTTTAGAATTTATATTATTAACCGGAGGACTTTCAGCAATAGGATCCATTTTGGCCGGTTCAAAAATACCATCCGCTATAGTTGCATTTCTGGTAGCCCCCATTACAATATTACATCCCCTTTTAGCTGCAGGGTGGTTTGCCGGATTGATGGAAGCCAAACTCAGACATATAGGTTCACAAGATTTACTAAACTTTACTAAAGCAGAAAGTTTCAGGGATTTATGGCAAAATAATTTATTCAGAGTACTGCTGGTTGTTCTGGGAGCAAATATCGGTTGTACCATTGGCGGGTTAATCACCCTTCCCCAAGTAATTTTCCCTATTTTTGGAAAATTAATGGGATGGTAAACACAACCCAGTCTCTTGAAGAATAAAACATATTAATCGTCAGATTAATCATAGATTGAAACTTGTAATCATCAAATTAAACCGAAAATTAGATTAAAGCAGAAATGAATTGAGGAAACAAAATGTATTTAATTTTTCGTTGCGATTGTGGTCGTGCCATGTACGCCAAAGAAGGCGTGGCCAGCCGGAAATGCGTATGTGGAAAAACCATAAAAGTTAAAACGCGCCGGATTATAAAAAAAGTAGAAGACTTCCAAGATGCCTCCGATGAAGTAAGGGACCTTCAAGAAGAAAAATACGGTGGTACTTTCTTTACTACAGCAGATAAAGTTAAAAAATAGGTTTTGAATAAAATTAGTTTATTTTAATAAATTATTGATTTTTAAAAATTTATAATTGTTATTAATTATTAAGTAAATTTTATTAATAATTTAGATTTAATTAATTTTTTATAATAATATAGAATTATTAATTAGAATTTTTTGAAAAGAAAAGAAATTATAAAATTTCACTCATCCATATTGCTTCTAATGAGCTCTTTCATTTCACAGGCCTTGCAAATCAAGGCAGAAGACGGTTCTTTACAATTCTGACATTCATTAAGCTGAGCAACACCAATTCCCACCTTAATTTTTTCAGCCAAGTTATTTTCAATGAATGTTTTTGTAAAGGACTCTAAAACAGCTTTTTTAGTACCGGGCACTTGTGATTCTGCTCTATTTAAAAAATCCTTAGTTCTGGCCCTTAAAGAAAGATTGGAATATGGACATTCATCAAAATGCACTTCCATATCATTTAAAACCGCCCAGATACCCACTTCTTTTTCTGGAATATTCCACAATGGTTTAATTCTTGGAACTAACTTGGGATGGATTAAATCCAGTTTTGGTCCGAATTTAGAAAACTTAACCAGGTCTGCCCGGGCAAAGCTCATTAAAAAGGACTGTATTTCATCATCCAGATTGTGGCCTGTGGCTATCTTAGAGGCCCCAATCTCATAGGCAGTTTTATTTAAAATGTTTCTTCTAAAAACACCACATGGAATGCAAGCACTTTTAAAAAAAGAATAAACTTCATCCAGAGTAAACCCCGCTTCCTCTTTAAATGATTTTTTTAGTAATTTGACTCCCAGTAAATCTGCATTTTTCTGGGCAGCATCCATACCATGGCTTCGATATCCTTCAATTCCTTCATCAACCGCAATGGCCACCATTTCAAAATCAAGTTCCTTTTGAAATTCATGAAGCATGTGTAAGGTCAAAACGCTGTCTTTTCCTCCAGACAGGGCCACTGCAATTAATTCACCTTCTTGAATAAGATCCCAATCTTTTATCAGCCCTAAAACTCTTTTTTTCATGTGAGCATTAAATTCGTCTTTCTGAAGGTAGTTCATAAAAATTAATATCTAAAGCCAAACATATAAAATATCATGATATCAGCAGAAATTACCATTATCCCCATTGGAACTGGAAACACCAGTTTAAGTAGTTATGTGGCTGCGGCAGTGGATGCACTGGATAAAACTGGAATTAAATACCAGCTGTCTGGTATGGGCACCCAAATAGAAACCAATAATCCCCAGGAGCTTTTTAAAGCAATTGAAGCTGCTCATGAGGCCGTATTTGCTAAAGGTGCTGACAGAGTTTCTACCAGCGTCAAAATAGATGATAGAAGGGATAAAGATAGAAGTTTAGCAGATAAAGTTTTATCTGTTGAAAAAAAGCTTTAAAATGATTTATTTTTTATTAAATTATTTTTAAAAAAGTTATTTAGCTAAGGCAATATTAGAATTGCTTAGAATTAGCTTAGAAATTAGATTTATAATATTTATTTTTACGGATCTTTTACTTCATTAGATAAAAATTGAATTTTATAATGCAAGATATTTAGTGGATTTTAATGAATATCCACTATTAAATTTCCTGTTAAATGAATTTCAGGCTAGAATTTCAGGCTAGCATCTTCCAGTACCTGAACGATTTTTTCCAGATCTTCTGCATTTAAGCTAGGATGTACCGGTATAGAAATGACTTCATTGGCTGCTTTCTCGGCTTCTGGACAATTATCGTCAAATCCGAGGTTTTTATAAAGTTCCTGTTTGTAAATAGGTATTGGATAGTGAATTCCAGTCCCCACACCATTTTCATTAATGAATTTTATCCATTCATCACGGGAACCATTTTCCACCCGAATAGTGTACTGATGAAAGACATGTCGCACCTCATCCATTACATGAGGGGCTTTGATTCCTTTAATTTCGTTTATATGTTCACTCAAGTAAGCAGCATTCTCAATTCTCTTCTGGTTGAATTTATCCAGCTTTTTCAATTGCACAACACCAATTGCTGCTGAAATATCAGTCATTCGGAAGTTGTAGCCTAACACAGAATGTTGATATCGTTCTTTTTCACCATGGGCCCTTAGAATACGTATTTTGTCTGCCATTTCCTGGTTATTGGTAGTTACAATTCCACCTTCACTGGTGGTCATGTTTTTAGTAGGATAAAAACTAAAACAGGCCATGTCTCCTAAAGCACCCACCATTTTACCATGGTAAATAGCACCATGGGCCTGAGCTGCATCCTCAATCACTAAAAGGTCATTTTCAGAAGCTATTTTTGATATGGGGGCCATGTCTGCTGGTTGACCATATAAATGCACCGGTAAAATGGCTTTAGTTTGGGGAGTAATGGCCTCTTCAATCTTTTCCGGGTCCAGATTATATGTTTGGGGATTAATATCCACAAAAACTGGTTTCGCCCCAGTATATAGCACGGAATTCCCTGTTGCCGCAAAACTAAAAGGAGTTGTTATTACCTCATCACCTTCTCCTACTCCAGCAGCCAGTAAGGCCAGATGCAGAGCTGTTGTTCCAGAACTAACAGCTACCGCGTATTCAGTTCCCACATAGTTAGCAAATTTTTCCTCGAATTCAGCTACTTTTGGTCCCTGCGCAATAAATCCTGATTTTAAGACTTCTACCACTTCTTGAATCTCATCATCTTCTATTATGGGGTTGGCAATGGGTATCATAAACTACACCTGGTTTAAATTGAGTTTTAAATCTATCTTAAATTTTAATTTAATTAATTAATCTGAAGAATTTCTAAATTCAATAAAAATTCTATTAAATTAATAATATTTGAAATCATAATTGATGAATTTGTATAATTTTTTCTAAGAAATTTATATTCAAATTTAATCAATTAAATGCTTTAATCGATTTTATTTTAGTATTCAACTTCTATTTAAATCATTTTTATTAAAATTAAAAAATAAATAAAAAAAATGAAATTTAGCATTGTTTGTTAATTTAATTAAAACATATCTATAATGATTAAAAACTGCAGGTTTCAGATTCAAACGGGTAATTTATTTTTATTTATAGGAGTTTGTTTATTGGAATGATTATGGGAATAATTAGTTTTTAAATATCCTTAAAACATCTTCTCTCCGATTCCGGAAAAGTACTCCTATTAAAATTACCGCGGCCAGGGCCAGAATCAATGGAGAAAGATAGGGATCAGATGGGCTGACCATTAAGGATGGTAAATTTCCCAGTCCACCCTCAGGTGAGCTGTGGATTACACTGACGTATAAATTATTTATTATGTGTACTCCAATGGCCAGTTCAATTCCATTATCTGCCATGGTCAGTATTCCCAGCATCAAGCCAATGATAAATGTTCCCAGAACAATGGAAAGACTCATAATAACTGTCCCACCGTTCCACCAGTGCAAAAGCGAAAAAAACAAGGAAGTTGCCAGAAGAACCACCCATGGTCTTTTTAATATTAAACTGAATCCCTGCATCAAATAACCTCGGAAAAATACTTCTTCAAATGAGGCCTGAATAGGAAATGCAATTAAGGCCAGAAGCGCTAGTATCCAGAATCCTTGAGGGTTTAATGAAATTTTAAAACTTGCAGGATCTATTAATGTAAGATACAAAATCCAAAATAACTATTATGCCTAACCAGACCAGTGCACCTATTCCTATTTTTGTCCAGCGTACTTTATTTCCGATATTTATAATTGAAATAAAATTTTTTTTATGAAGGAATCTCACACATAAATATAAAAACAGATAAGAAATTGAAAAACTCAAACCTACCAGAAATATCAGAAACAGAGGATCAGATAGTAGTTGATAAATAAAATCGACATTAAAACTCGGTTTAAATAATAATACCCATATTACAATAAATATTCCTAAAAAAGCTCCAGCGACAAAGCTGGCTATAATTAAAGATAGCAATATAGTTATTAAATATCTCCAAATACTATTTTTACCCTGCTGGGCATTATTTAGAAAGGGTATGCTTGAAACAATATCCGACATCTTTCTCCTCCAACATTCCATGAAATTATTAATTTATTAGATTTATAGTTAAAATCTGATTAAAGTCAGTAAGATCGTTGTTTATTCATATAATAATCCAGTATAATATTAATATATTTAGTAATAGTGTTTTAATACTGGAGTTTATATCATTATAATCTAAAATATAATCTAAAATTTGAATAAAAATTGGATATATATGATTTAATAATTTGGATTAATTAGATTTGTTATGATTTAATAAATTTTAAGAATTATCAAGAAATATAAGAATTCAATATCACATTTCACAGTATAAGTTTAATTAGTGATTAAAATGGACAATAAACACATTCAAGAGGGATTAGTGCAGATAAAAGTTCCTGAGTTTGATAAAGTATCTGCCAAGGCCCCAGTATTTTACAACCCCGCCATGGAACTTAACCGGGACCTTTCAATATTAGCTTTACAGAAATTTCAAATGGATTTAGCAGAAGAAATAAAAATTTGCGATGCCTTTGGAGGAAGCGGAATAAGAGGCATTAGATATGCCCGTGAGATTTCTGGGGTTTCCCACGTGGTCGTAAATGACATCAGTTCACTGGCTGTACAGTTTGCAAAAGAAAATGCTGATTTAAATGATGTCCAGAACCTTGAAATATCCCAAAACGATGCCAACCTTGTTTTGAGAGAAAGAAGAGGTGAATTTGACGTGGTAGACATAGATCCCTTTGGAACCCCTTCCTACTTTGTGGATTCTGTTGCAAATTCTCTAAAAGCAGATAGTATGCTTTGTTTAACTGCTACTGACACTTCAGCACTTTGTGGAACATATAAAGAACCCTGCATCCGTAAATACAATGCAGTTCCTCTGAAAACAGAATACTGCCACGAAAATGGGATAAGAATCCTGGCCGGTTTCACGGCCTTGACCTTTGCCAAATATAAAAAAAGCGTGGTCATAAAGTTTTCCCACAGCAGCGAACATTACATGCGCCTTTATTTCCAGGTGGAAAAAGGGGCTAAAGAATCAGACGAATCACTTAAAAACATGGGATTCATAATTCACTGCAGAAAATGCCTCTTTAGAAAACCAGTGAATGGTCTGGCCCCTCACATTCCACATAAATGCCCCGAGTGTGGAGAAAAAACTCAGGTAGGTGGGCCAATGTGGTTAGGTGAAATACAGGACGCTGATTTTATTGAAGGAATGATAGGTTTAGCAGAAGAAAAAGAGATCAACACTGAAAAAAAGGCCTTAAAACTCTTAAACAGGTGCTTGGAAGAATCAAATATGCCGGCAACATTTTATGATCTGCATGTTGTCTGTAAAAAATTGAAAATTAGCGCCCCTTCTATTATAGCTGTTATGGAATCACTGCAAGAAGAAAATTATCTAGTTGCCCGTACGCATTATAATCCCACCGCAATTAAAACCAATGCTCCTTTAAATAAGATAGAAGAGATAATAAAAAGATTACTGGCTGAAGATTGACTTCATAATGGCTAATCTTTTCATTTAATTGGATACTAATTAATAAAATTTTTTTAATAAAAAAACCTTTAATTGAACTGCTTTTAAAAAATTTGTTTTAAATAATCTTTATTCATAATTTAACAGGTTATGAGTGTAATAATACTGTAATTTATCTGCATTTTCAAGCTCGTAGTTGCGGTAAGGCAAACTTAAGTAAGGAAATATCATTCCCTTGAGTACGTAAAGATATGACTCCAGAACCCCATATTTGGTACGTAGTATTTGATAATACAATGGAAAACCACAACCCTGATTAATAATAGGGCTTCCACTACGCACTGTACCGTGATAAACCAGAGGGATAGGGCCTTCTTGTCCATTTTTATCTGCAAGTTCTTGGATATAATTTAAGGCCTCATCCAGAGTTTCAAATGATTTACCATCCGCTCGATAAGTCCATTTATCAGAAGGTATACCATATAATCCTTCCTCATAAACTTCAGTCCAGTTAATTCCCGGCGTGTATGTTTTATTCTCCACGTAGGCCAGTTCCAGAATTAAAACGTCTCCTTCCCGGTAATGACGATAATTAGAACTCCCACCATAGTGAACCACCAGAGCGCATTTTGAGCCTCTCTCCTCAGCATATTGGGCCAGTAGTTTAGAGTGAACATGGCCAGGATACATGTCTGGATTGGCCAGTTTAACAAATGCCAACCTCCCTACAGGCTCATATGGACCATTAGCTGACGCATAAGACACATAACCTCCTAAAATTATGATTATGACTAAGAAAATGTAAATTTTTCTCATGGTTCACCTTTTTAAGGAAAAATAAAATAATTATTTTTTATAGGCCTTGCATGTTATAAATCATTTTTGGCCAATTCATTTTTTTTTGGATTAGTTTTTTGATATCCATTTAGTTGAAAATTAAAAATTATTTTTAGTAATCTTATCATTATTCTAGCTATTACAATCACGGGAATATAATTCAAAAATATTTAATAAATTTTTTCCTAAATCAATGTTCTAATAACACCCTAATCAATGAATTTATATGTATGAGGATTCATAAAAATGAATGGCTAAATGCCATGATAAAAATATATATTGATAATATCTATGGAGGTGTATGAAAATGGATATTGGAGAAATTGTATCTGACTCAATTAAATATCCGTCTTCTGACTGGAAAAAAGTTTTAATAATGGGATTTCTGTTCCTAATTAGTATTTTAATATTTGTACCTATATTTTTAGTAATGGGTTACGGATTTAGAGCTTTAAAAGCTTCAATAGCTGGTGCTGATGACTTACCTGAATTCGACGAATGGGGAGACATGTTTATTGACGGTTTGAAAGTCTTTGTTGTTCAATTTGTTTATTTCCTGATCCCTGCTTTAATAATAATTATTGGATCTTGGGCAGCTATTGCCGCAATGTTTGCTGAGGCTTCTACTGGAACCGTAACTGACCCTACCGCATTCATTGGAATAATCGGTGGAACCGCCATAATCGGTGGAATAGTAGCCATAATTTTAGGATTAATAGCAACCATTGCTCTGGCCAACATGGCCTACAATGACAGTGAACTGGGTGCAGCTTTCCGATTCAGCGAAATAATGAACATTATTTCCCAAATTGGATGGGTCGACTATATTATTTGGTATGTTGTTATAATCATCATATCCATGATAATTGGATTCATCTCTGGAATATTAAGCATTATTCCAATACTGGGATTCCTAATTGCATTATTAGTAATTGCACCATACGCACAACTGTTCTTTTACAGAGCACTGGCCTTACTATACGCCTACGACTAATTAATCCATAATTTTTTTTCTTTTTATTTTTAATAGATTAAATGCTTATTTTATCTTATAGCAAACAGATTTTAGTTTTATTTTCAAATTTTAAAGCTGAATATAATTATATTAATTTTAATTTAAGAGAATTAAATTCAATAATAATTTTATAAAATTTTGTTAAGAATTTTATTAAATTAATCCTTCAATCTCTTAAAATAAATTATCCTGCCACAATGTTCAAAAGCATAAGCATTTTAAAGATAAATAATAAATATAACATAACTTAAGTTAAACAATGTTCAAATATTATTTCAAAAATATTAATCGGTGACTATATGGAAATTAAAATTGATCCTGAACTGGTGAAAATCGACGAGATAGATAAAGAAATCATTAATTTGCTTAATGAAGATGGCCGAATGTCTTATAGAAAGATATCCCGGGATCTGGGTATTTCTGTAGGGACGGTTCATAATCGGGTAGATAAGTTAATGAAAACAGGCGTAATAAAAAAATTTGTCCCCATGATTGATCATTCTCGTTTAGGATACAAATTAACAGCCATTATAGGTGTTAGAGTGAAAGGTCGGAGTTTTAAAGAACTGGGAAAATCAAACCGCTTATCACAAGAACGTTCTGGCGGTTTACGATGTCACCGGAGAATTTGACGCCATATTAATAGCAAAATTCATAGACACCACCGAACTGGATCAATTCATTAAAGAATTATTAAAAGAACCGAATGTGCAAAGAACTTACACTCAAACAGTTTTAAATGTAGTCACAGAAGATATGGGATCCTCCAAGATCCTTTAATCAATTTTTACAAAGACCATAGTAAAAAAATATATTATCGTTTTAAAATTGTTTTAAACATCTGAAAATCCTTATTTAGTTAATAGGTAAATTTAATCAGGTTTATATAATAATTAATGATCTATTGGTGATTTAATTTTGAAAGTTATTCCACTGGCATTTGAGAGTTTAGGTGTCCGTTCCATGTGTACTTTTGTGCAGACAGACCAGGGAATACTTATTGACCCAGGGACATCTATTGCCCCTAAAAGATTTAAATTACCCCCTTCCAAACCAGAATTTGAGGCCTTAAAAGAAAGTAGAAGAAAAATTTCAGAATATGCCAATAAATCCAGCATAATTACGGTTAGTCATTACCACCACGATCATTTCACACCTTTTGAACATGACAAATTCCTGGAATCCTCATCAAAAGCTGCAAATAATATTTATAACGGGAAAAAACTTTTTTTAAAAAATCCACAACAGAATATAAACAAAAATCAAGCCTCAAGAGCTAAAAAACTCCTGCATAATCTTGAAACCGTAGAGGTGGACGAAATAAATTATTCTGATGGCCATGAGTTCCAGATTGGAGATACTCATATTAAATTCTCTCCTGCCTTGCATCATGGCGGTGATAATAGTCCTTTAGGTTACATAGTGGGGTGTTCCATCACTTATCAAGGAGAAAAACTTTTACATGCTTCTGATGTCCAGGGCCCAATGTCTAACATAGCTTTAGAATATATTTTAAGTGAAAACCCAGATAAATTAATTTTAAGCGGTCCACCCTTGTATTTATTAGGATACGTGCTTTCCAGTGAAGATTTAAAAAAAGCAAAATCAAACCTGGAGGAGATTTGTCACAAAGTTCCTCAAGTGGTGGTTGATCATCATTTACTCCGAAGTAAGAATGGTCTGGATTTTATTAAAGAAATTAGTGAGACAACTAATTCAAAAATTATTCCCGCATCATTAATTCTTGAAAAAGAGCCTGTTTTACTTGAATCTGAAAGAAAAAGATTATATAAACCTTCTGAAATTAAAACAAACCTAGATGAATATTTAAAATAAGAATCAGATCAATGAAAATAAAATGAAAATTATAGAGTAATAAGAATACTTTTTTTATATAATATTTTAAATAAAAATTTAAATAAAATTTTACTAAGGCAAAGAATGTATTCTATTTTTTTAAAAAGAAGTAGTATTAATTATTCATTCCCAATTATTTCACTTTTAAACTGCTTAACTATTTCTTCGACATGATCCATGTCATGCTCATCAAATAAAATCATACTATACTGACTTTCAGCACCTATATCCTCAAATTCAGGATTATTTTCTTTTATCATCCAGGCAAGAGGAGTCATGTTGATAGTAGCAATATTTCCAGTTTTTTTAAATAGAATAGAAACTTTATTCAAGGGATAAATCTCTTTATCATCTAAAATGATTTTTTTAGCAAATACCGTCCCCTCAAAAGTGTCCCAGTGTTCTATAAGGTGTCCCAAAATCTTTTCATTCATTATCTGAACCTCCTAAGTTCCCATAGAAGTTTAAGGACAGATTTTTTTGTTAACATTCTTAGTAACGCCAGGAAAGGCCCTAAAAATCGGATTTCAAATGAAATATCCCCATCTACATCTATTTTTTCTTCAACAAATGAAGGTTCCGCCGAGATATTGACTGTCTGTGATAAATTAATCACCGAAGATGCAACCCAAAAATATCCCACTGTCTTAGCTGTGTCTACTGGGCTATCAAATCCTAAAATAAGGTGTGCATTAACTTTTTCGAGTTTGATAGATTTCCATAATGCGTGAAAAAGATTAATAAATTCAGGCCATGAATCCAAAAATAGCAAAAGAATTCGTTTTATGTCTTTTAATGTCCATTTGCGTGGTTTTGAAGGTTTTTCAGGTTCTTCTTTCAATTTTTCTTTTTCAATGGCTTTTTCGATTTTTTCTTCTTTTTCCTCAGGAAATTCCCGACGAATAAATCTTATTTTAAACCATCGAACCTCGAATTGGCCCTTTAATTTTCCGCCATCTTTAGAGAATTTCATAGATATGTGGAATGAAACCAGTAAAAACAACAGTAAAACTACTAATAAAACGATTAAAACGATTAAAATGGCTGTTAGTAATGCCAATAGATCCACCTGAGTCTTGATTTAAAAATTAATTCCAAATTACATTGAAATTTAATTAAATATGAACTTAAAACTAATTATGTAAAATTTTAATAAAAAAATTTTAATTTAATACAATTTAATACTGTTTTAAACTAAAATCTTTTTTAATTTTTTCAATATGAACTATAGTTTAGTCTTCTTTTGGAGCTTCCTCTGCTTCTGGTGTATTTTTAGCTTCACTACGCTCTTTCATGATAGATTTACCTTCTTGCATGACATCAGTAATTACAGTTCCTGCTTTCTCAATTGCCTTGCTTAGCTGACTTCCAGAGGTTAAACTAAGAACTTTTATTCCTTCGGGGCCGGATAATCCTTTGGTAACCACTACCATGGATACAGGTTCTACACCTGCTATTGCACCGGCTCCAGAGCCTTTTCCACCACTATTATCACCTGGGCCTTTTCCTTCACCCATACCAGCACCAAAAGCCAATCCCATTTTCATTACAGGAATCAAAAGCTTATCCTCAGTTTCTACTGCTTCTCCCACAAAGTTCTGAATTGCCAGTAACTTTCGCAGTTCTTCAACAGTAGTTTTTACTGTATTTTCATTATCCATTAAACACCCTCCATATGGATTATTTGATCTTAAAGCACATATAAGAATCCTATTTATCCATTAAATGGGTTATTTAAATTTTATATGATTTCCTATTTTGAACCCATTTATTCTTAACAAATAGTATTCAAATACAATAATGAAATATATAAAAGAAAGAATAAATAAGTTACTATGTAAATATTTTGATGGGAAGTTTTTATAATAATCTTGTTTATAAAAAGTAGAAATTTTTTAATGAACAAGGGAAAAAATTAAACAAAGTCAATTATAAGAATAGGAATATTTTCGAAGAATAATTAGCAAATAATAATAATTAATAATAAATTAGGTCAAAGAATTTGAAGAATTGAATGTTTTTTTGAATTAAATTTATTATAAAAAGCATTTGAAGGGTTTCATGTCACTGGTTTACTCCCCAGAATATAACAATCACCAAGACGAAAATCATATCGAAAATAAAAGTAGGACAGATGCCATAATGGAAAATTTGTCTAAACAAGTCTTTTTTAATAAATTAAAAATTTTAAACCCAGACTATGCCCACTTAAATGATATTTTATCGGTTCATACCCGAGAACATATTAATTTTATTGATGAATTTTGCCAAAGCGGGGGAGGATATATTGACTTTGATACTTATGCCACTCCCCAAACTTATCAAACCGCACTTTTATCTGCAGGCGGAGCTATTCATGCATCAAAATTAGTATTAGATGGTGAAAGATGGGCTTTTTCAATCTCCAGGCCCCCTGGCCATCATGCTACCAGCAATAAATCCATGGGTTTTTGCATATTCAATAATGTGGCCATTGCCGTGGAATACATACGTAAAAAATATGGTCGGAAAAGATTTTGTATCGTTGATTTTGATGTCCATTATGGTAATGGAACAGCTGAAATATTTTATAATGACCCAGATGTTCTTTATATTTCAATTCATCAGGACCCAAGAACTATTTTTCCGGGAAAAGGGTTTGTAGAAGAAAATGGAGCTGGAAAAGGCCAAGGATATAATTTAAATATTCCTTTACCACCCGGATCAAATAATACAGACTATATATGGATTTTAAAGGAAATACTGGATATTGTAGTCCCTGAATTCAATCCACAAGTACTTTTTGCCGAGGCAGGTTTTGACGCACATCAAAAAGATCCTCTATCCAAAATTGAAGTTGATGAAGACTTTTACTCGTGGATAGGCCAATATTTGATGAATATGCACCCTTCAGTAATATCTCTACTGGAAGGGGGTTACGATTTAAAATCTCTGGCCTCATCCAGCCTTAATTTCATTATTTCCCTGGATAAAAATCACATATCCTCCCTGGAGTCTTCCAATAAAACTATTGAAAACTCATATCCCAAAGACAGTTTTTTGCAAAATGAAATTAATCGACACAAAATTAAATATAAATTTAAAGATGAAATAGAGAAAGAGTATCTGGAAAATTTTAAGGTATCTGGCGAAGTAAAAGAAATTTCAACCTTAATAAAAAACAGCTTTTCACCATATTTTAAATTCTAATATAATTCTTAATTCAAATTTATTAAAAGTCCAAAAAAAATTATAATTATAATTTTATCCCTATTAATGAATTAAAATGATATTTAATTAATAAACTATAACAAATATCTAGATGTGTATTTTTTAAACTTAAATTACAAATTTTAATAATCTAAAAAAATAATCTTAAATTAATATTATATTTATTAAATAGCCAATATATGAGGGTTTTTATGGATAAAAATAGATTAAATCAAGCTGAACATCTAATTAAGAAAGCAGGAAGTATAAATAATTCATCAGAGACTATCAGAGAACCGAAAGAGGGAATTATTAATGTTAAACTTTTTGAAACAGCTCTGAAAGATTTAATGGAAGCAGAAGATTTCATTTATTCCAGTTTACCATCTCACAAATTAAATTTAGAAGAATCAAAATTGTTCACCAGGAAAATGCTGGATGCTAGAGAAAATATACAAGGAATACTAGCAGATTTCGGAGTTATGGAAAAAGCAAAGACTGAAAATAAAGTCAGCGACCTTTCACAAGGTTTCCTAATTATAACCACTAAAAATAACTTCAAAAAAGCACTGGTAAAACTGGGAATTGATGTTAAACAAATTTTAGTGGCCGGTGTCCCCCTGGATATTGAAGATATGAAAGAAATAAATCCTGAAATCCCTGAAGCAGCTTTAAAAGGTATTTCTAAAAAAATTGAACACATTAATAATGATATCAAACGAAAAATGGAAAAAATGGAGCTAAAAAAGATTTTAATAATTGCTGAACCAGACGTCAGCGGAGAAATCCTGGGTAAACGGGGAAAAGATATTTACCAGGCCCAAGTAGCTTTAGAAAGCGATTTAAAAGATTTAAGTGCTGATAAATTAATAGAATTGCTTTTAAATTATTGATATGATTTTATTTAATAATGAAAAACTTATTTTAATAAAATTAATTTTAAATCCCATTATTTATTTTATTAAATTTAAGTAATTCTCACCTAATATTATTTTTATTTATTTTAAGTTAATATCGAAATAATTTATGAGATTTTTAAATTCTTTTTAATTAATTTATTTAAAAATTTGTATAAAAGTTCCATTCTTTGGATTATTAATATAAAATATATAAGCTACATCTCCATATTTTATATTTAATAAATACCAATAATTATCAAACTATCAATAAAATGAATCCTAAAAAATGATGATAGTTTTAATCCTGAAATCTTAATTACATGTGAATAAATTATAAATAAAAAATCGAACTGCCGATAGCTCTAAAAAGTTATATAAAAATTATTTTAGAGCATATTGGACTAATCGGGGTGGAAACTTTGGGTTTAGTTTGTTTTCCAGACACACAAGATAATATTCCCAGCATTCCTGTCCATCTTACCCGGGTGGGAGTTACTGGAGTAAAAAAACTGTTAAAAATCGAAAGAGATGAAAAAAGACCGATCATTCTTTTACCAACATTTGATGCATTTGTAGACCTTCCCAGTACTCAAAGGGGCATTCACATGTCAAGAAACCCCGAAGCAATAAGCGAAGTACTTGAAGAGACGGTAGAAAATAGTGCATTAGAAGTGGAATCATTATGTGCTGAAATCGTTAATTCTCTTCTCGAAAAACATAAATACGCTAAAAGGGCCGAAGTGAGCATGAAAAGCGATTACATGTTCATTAAAAAGTCACCAGTTACCCAGCACAAAACTCAGGAAATGAGCAAGCTCATGGCCGACGCTATCGGATACAGAGACGGTGACGATGTAGTTATAAGAAAAATGGTTGGTGCAGAAGTAGTTGGAATGACTGTCTGCCCCTGCGCCCAGGAATCTGTTAAAGAATCCTCTAAACAGGAACTTTTAAAATTTTTAGACGAAGAAACTACACAAAAAGTGCTGGATACCGTTTCATTTTCCTCCCACAACCAGAGAGGTCGGGGAATGATTATGATTGAAGTCCCTCAGGACCATACTATTCGTGCTGAGGACCTGATAAGAATTATTGAGGATTCAATGAGTTCGTCTGTCTGTGAACTCCTTAAAAGACCTGATGAAAATGCAATAGTTGTACAGGCCCATAAAAATCCCATGTTTGTGGAAGATTGCGTACGAAATATGGTTCAGAAAATTGTGCATGAATATTCCCATCTACCTGATGACACTATGGTAACTGTTAGGCAAGTAAATGAGGAAAGTATTCATCGGCATAATGCTTTTGCAGAAAAAGTAGCTACAATGGGTGAATTAAAGTACGAAATTGAAGGAATTAATGGAAATCTATAAATTCCATTAATTAAATTTTAGATGCTTTAATTAAATTTTAGTTTAAAAAAAGCTGCGTTACTTTTTCATGAGAATATTTTAAAAAATATTAATTAAGCCATTACTCATTACTAAAGAGTTAATTAACAGGAAAGTTAATTTAACAGAATTAAATATGATTTTAAGCCTGTTTCATTTATTATGAGGTGTTTTTATTGATAAAATTGCATAAAATCGCAGGGAATATCATGGGCTATTTAGAAGCTTTTGATGGATCAAGAGCCGCATTAGATTCCGACAAAATATTAATTGTTCGTGGAAGATCACGGAAACGTATCAATCCTGAAAATATGGCTGCAGAATTAAATGGGGTTGTGGAAACACTGGAGGCCCGGGAAATAGACATGTTTTCCGAAGAATCAACCGTTTTAATCGGTCTAATGGATGAACAAATACGTTCCACCGTGGATATAAATGTTGAAACTGATGCCGGAGGCATAGAACGTTTAAAAGAGTCTTTGGAATCAATGAACTGTTTTGTAGAATATAAACTGGGTTACACTGGTAAAGCCGGTTTTTTTGTTGTAATGTGGAAAGACAAAAGTAATGTTGGGCCTTGTTTTGTGGAAATTGTCATATCGGACACTGGAGAATAAATTTTATTTTATTATTAATTTTTTTTATTTTATAAATTTAGATTATTTTCAAAACAATATTATAATGGATTATTGGAGTTTTTAATCATGAATTTATCCAGATTTTCAAAAAAAGACATAGTTACACTTTTAGAGAGTAAAGGTGGCGACATAATAAATTTGTTGATGGCTGGAAATTCACAAAGAGATGGATCAACCATCACCTTCTCCAAAAATGCATTCATCCCCTTAACTGAAGTATGTCGAAACACTTGCGGTTACTGTACCTTTCGAAAAGACCCTAAGGAATTAGGAAATAATCTTTTAATGCTTCCCTCTAAAGTAATCCTTAAATTAAAAGAAGCAGAACAATATGGTTGTAAAGAAGCCTTATTTACTTTTGGAGAGCGTTCTGATGAAACTAAAGAAATTAAAAATCTTTTGGAAAAGCTCGGCTTTGGAAGCATGAGCGAATATCTTTATCACATCTGTGAGGAAACTTTGAAAAAAACCGGGCTTTTACCCCATAGTAATCCCGGTGTAATAAGTAGAAAAGAACTTAAAATGCTTAAAGAAGTTAATGCATCAATGGGAATGATGCTCGAAAATTGTAGTCCGCGTTTAATGGAAACTGAGGCCCACAAAAAAAGTCCAGGAAAAAATCCATGGCTTAGAATACAAACCATAGAAAATGCAGGTAAATTAAAAATTCCATTCACCACCGGACTTTTAATTGGGATTGGAGAAACTTTGGAAGAGCGTGCTGAGTCACTTTTGGAACTTCGACGTATTCAAAATAAATACGGGCACATACAGGAAATAATTATCCAAAATTTCAGATCCAAACCGGGGATTCCCATGGAAAATCACCCCGAACCTTCCCTTTTAGAAGTGCTAAAAACTGTGGCCGTGGCCAAAATTATTTTTCCTGATGTTAGTATCCAGGTTCCTCCCAACCTTAATCGAGAGACAACACAAATGTTTCTTCTGGCCGGTGCTGACGATTGGGGTGGCGTTTCACCATTAACACGAGATTATGTTAATCCAGAGGCCCCATGGCCAGAAATTGACGAATTAAAATGTCTTACATTTGAAGCAGGATTTTCAATGAAGGAACGACTGCCGGTATATCCACAATACATAAACTCAGAATTTTTAAGCGAAAAATTGCTTGAAAAAATTCAAAATATGGATTTAAAATAATAATAATAATAATAATAATAATAATATAATGATAATATAAGAATTAATGATAATAATTTTTTATAATAATATTTTAAAAATTATATTTGATAAATATTATTCAGAATTTATAACTTTCTCCATTATTTTAATTAAATCATCACGGAAATTTTTATCCAGTTTTGGAACAATTATACTCCCTTCTTCGGGATTTCCAACTTCTAAATATTTGTCCTGACTATAAAAAAGGCCTGAAAACGCAGCAAATAATCCGTCGATTTCATGGGGAGTGGTGTCTTCTAAATCTTTATTGAATTGAAAAAATTCTTGAATTAAGCTAAAAAATTCTTCTACTGTATCAGAAAAGCCAAAAACACGCTGGGAAGTTCTGGGATGCGTTTCAATTAAATCAATATAATCAATTTTTGTAACTTTTGAAAGATCCGTTTTTGAATTGTTTGAATCCCTGGAGAAATTACCAGAATCTCCATATATCTTATTTATTAATTTTTTTATTTCTATTCCCCGGAAGGTCAGGGTTTTCATACCTGGAAAGGTCAAAGGTAGAACGCCCCCAAATTTTCTCATTTCTCTGTCTGAACGACGGAAATGTCCCCCTACACTACAAGAACAATCTTTTTCTAGACAACACCTTCCTTCAGGAAGAGACAAAGGAGCATCAATAGCCACTATCCAAGGCCTGCGCCGAATTATTTCATTAATAATGTCTTCATTGGAATAAAAAGTTTTTAAAAAAATTTTTCGATTATTAATAAAAGCTATGCCAGTTTGGTTTTCAGCTTTAGCTGCTAAATCTATACCTAAAATACTTATGGACATATTACCTCGCTTAAATTAATATACATGTCTTAAGTTGATGATAATAGTGATAATTATAATATATAATTTAGAATTATTATTAATTAATTTATGATATTGAATGAATAAATTATATTAAGAATTTTAAAAGAAATAAAAACTTATTCTAAATACATCTTTTAGTAATTATATTAAAAATTATTTAATTCATTAATTATGAATCCGTCTCTTTGAATTTGATAATAAACTTGGTTCCCTCATTACTTTCCAGATTTATATTTCCTTCTAGTTGTGCAACCAGGGTACAAACAATTTGAAGACCTAAAGATTCCGTTTCCTCAAAATTCACTCCTTCAGGGAGCCCCACACCATTATCCCCCACATACATAATCACTTCATCCCCACGGGAACACACTGCAACTGATATTAAAGGATTTTCAAAAGGCATGGTAAAAGACAAATTAGAATCCGTATTTAAAGTGGTTTCACTTTCAGAATCAATTTCGTCATTCATATTCATTTCATCTAATTTTAACTGGGAGTAATTATCCAAAACAGTTTGTTCAGGGAAGGCATATTTTAAGCTATTTGAAATAAGTTCATTTAGGATTAAACCACAGGTAATGGCCTGATCTATATCCATTAAAACGTCTTCTACATCAACAATGATATCAATATCATTTTTATGACTGTAAGACTTTTCCAGAGACTCGGTGAGACTTTTTACATATTCTGAAAAATCAACTTTTTCCATACCTTCCGAGCCATACAATTTTTCATGGATTAAGGCCATGGATCTGATCCTATTTTTACTATCCTCAAACATTTCTCTGGTCTTTTTATCATGGACCTGTTCTGATTGAAGACCTATTAAACTAGAGATAACCTGCATATTATTCTTAACTCGGTGATGGACCTCCTTTAGAAGGATTTCCTTTTCTTTTAAAGACGATTTTATCTTTTTTTCCATCTTCTTGCGATAAGTAACATCCCTAATAGTAACAATTAAACCTTTAGAATTTCCATCAGAATCCTGGGTAAGTGCCATGTTCATTTCAGCAATAAAGGTCTCCCCATATTTTTTAGAGGCCTTATGCTCTATATTTCTGAGAGCACCATTTTTCATGACCAGTTCCATGTTTTTACAGAATAAATCTTTTTCTTCAGGAATTAAAATATCAAAAATAGTTTCTGAAACCAGTTTTTGTCCATCACCCCAACCCATCATGAAAGCTGCTTTTTCAGAAACATAAGTAATTTTCCCTTCAAGGTCAGTAGCAATGAATCCATCGGGACTTGCAGTAATTAATGTACTGTACATCTCTTCCAAATCATTACGGGCCCTTTCTGCCTGTTTTCTAGGAGTTATGTCCCTTATATTGAGTACAATCCCTCTAACAGCCGGGTCTTTAATTAAGTTTTGAGCAACCATCTGGCAGTTGAGCCACTGGCCATTTTCGTGCTGGCATCTTACTTCAAAATCTACATTAGATCCAGAACTCCGTATATCATCAGTTAAAGCGTTGTTAAGCCTTGGTGAATCATTATTGTGAATAAAATCAAATATGTTAAAACCCAGAAACTCGTGCACCTTATAACCAAATACTTTTTCCACAGAAGGACTGGCATAAGTGATGTCGCCTTGATGATTTAAAACCATGATAACGTCAAGTGCATTCTCAATTAAAGATCTAAAATGTCTTTCACTAAGTTTAAGAGCATTATTAGCTTTTTTTAGTTTAGTGATGTTGCGAGCAGCGGCAAAAATTCCTTCCACCTCCCCAGCCCGGTTACGGTATACAGAAGCATTGAAAGAAACATCCATGGTTCTACCAGAAATGTGGCGCATAGTAAGAGAATAGTCTTTCAAGGAACCATAAAAAAGAGTTTTTTGATAGCCTTTCATGGCCTTTTCAGGATCAGTGAAATATTGGGTAAAATCAGTGCCAATTAAATCTTCACGGGAAAGGCCCGTGCTATCTTCAGTAGCACTATTAACATCCATTATTTCCCCATTCTCACTAATAGTGACCATGGGATCCAGACTAACTTCAATTAAGTTTCTTGAATAATTTAAAGCAGATTTCAATTCCTCTTCAATATTAATCTGATCATCAATATCCCTGCAGCTAATTACTGCCCCGTTTATTTGATTTAAATCATCAAAGATAGGACTTCCCATGGTTTCAATCCATTTATAATTACCTGTGGAAGTTTTTACCCTTTTTCTAATTTTTTCAGGTTTTCCAGTATCCATGCACCTATTGAAACAATTTAAAGTCATTTCAAGATCTTCTGGATGCACAAATTCAAAAATAGAATTACCGACTATATGGGTCGTTTCGTAACCTAAAAGTTTCTTAATAGATGGACTAACGTAAAGAAACACACCTTTTGTGTCTAGCTGACCCACAATATCCAACATGTTTTCTGTGATCAGTTCCAGATAATTTTGAGTTTTTTTTAGTTGGTTTTCAATTTTATTCCTGTAAACAGACATTTCCAACGCAAAACGGAGTTCATTATCGTCAAAAGGCTTTAAAATATAATTTTTAGGCTCGGTGGACATTGCTCGATCCATGGTATTTTCATCAGCAAAGGCCGTGAGATAAATGATTGGGATATTCAAAACATTCTTTATTTCCTTTGCAGCATCAATTCCATCCAGATTTCCTTTTAAAATAATATCCAAAATGACAATATCTGGTTTTTTCTCTAATGCCATTTTTATAGCCTCTTCCCCTGAAGAAGCTACGGCCACAACATCAAAATCCCAGGATTTAAGTTTATTTTTTATTTGAAGAGCAGTTATACTCTCATCTTCTGCTAAAAGAACTTTAAACCCTGACAAATTTACACCCGAATATTTCGATTAATAATATTTGATTAATATTATAATTACTAATTAACTAAATGGTTTATAAAAAAATGGAAAATTATATTAATTATTAATTTAATGAAAACAATTCCTCATCTTTAGAATCAGTTTAATCATTCTTAATATCCTTAATTTGTTTTTTAAGAATATCCTGTCTCCCAATCTCCTGATTTTTCTCATTTTCCAGTTCTTCAATCCTTTTTTCAGATTCTTCTTTCAGGGCAAAGGCTTTCTTTTCCAGCGCAAGGTAATCATTTCTTAAAGAATTATTAACATTCTTTAATTTATCTATTTGAGATTTATAAGATTTTAACTGGTCTTTAAATTCTTTTTCCATTACCAAATATTCTTTTTTAATTTTATTGGCCTGTTTTTTGAGTTTGGATTTATTTTCTCTTAAGCTTTTATTTTCTTCAAAAAGAGTCTTATACTGTCTTTCATATTTTTTTAAAGATTCTTTTAACTCTAAAATAGATTGTTTCTCAGAAATTTCCTTACTGGATTTATCGGTTTGATCCACTTCCTCTTTCATGTCCATTAATGATTCATTTAATTTTGTTTCTAAATCCAGTTTACCCTTTAACTCATCCGAATAATTTTTATATTCCTCAAGTCGGGACACGAGTTCTACTTTATCATTTTCAAGTGATTTAATCGTTTTATTTAAAGTTTCTAGAACCAATTTATTTTCTTTTATTAAATTTTGTTCTTTTATTTTAAATTCTTCAATTTCCAAAGCCATTTTTTCTATTTCAGTGCTTTTTGAAGTAGAAGTAAGCTTTTTTAATCTATTTTCATGGGCTGCTTTTCCATTAAAACTTAATTTATCTATCTCAGTTATATGGACCAAATACCCAGAATTTCCAGAATTAGAAGGAATTTTATTGCAATTTAACTTTAAATAAAGACCATTTTGAATTTTAGAAGTAAAATCAGGACTTAAATTAATATTTGAATCATTAAATAGTGATTCACATTTAAAATCATTATAATTGTCAATTTTATTAGCAGCTTCCTTATTAAAACCTAAATTATCAAATAAATTTAGATTAAATTCTTTAAGACCGCCTGCTTTAAAAAATTTCAAAAAAAGTTCATTGGCCTGAATTAAATCGCCATATTCATTAAAAATTGCTGTTTCCTGTGGAAACTGCTCACATACATTTTCTATGGAGTCCAAAGTAATATCTAATTCTTTTAATAAATTTATGTCATTAAAAAATATTGAAAGTCCATTGAAACTATTATTTTTATCTTTTAAAGAATGTAATGTATATTTTATGGCTTTTAAGTAACCGGAATTTGTTTCAAGCCAGGCCATACCACTTAGCTCTTCTAATTCCGACGAAATGGATTTAGTTTTTTCTTTAAAATATGAAACAGGGTCTAAAAGATTTTTATTTGAAAATTCACCCTCTAAATTGTTAATTTGTTTAATTTTAAATATTTGGGTGATATTTTTTCCTAAAGCTTGTTTTTGATCAGTTTCAGTTATTAATGAGGATTGATGATTAGTAAATTGAATTATTCCCTCATTATCAGTGACAAATACTCCACCATCATAATTAGATATGTCCTTTTCCAAAGCCTGGTTACTTAATCGCCCCACTTTTTGTTCATATAAGGCCTGGTCAATGTTTTGACGGAGAATTTCCACATCAAATGGTTTTAAAAGGTAAGCAAATGGTTCTGTGCTTTTAGCCCTTTCTTTTGTTTTTGGATCACCATGAGCAGTTAAATAAATTATAGGTATATTCAATTTCTTTTTAATTTCTCCAGCAGCATCTATTCCATCAATGTGACCTTTTAAAAAAATATCCATTAGAACTAAATCCGGCTTTATCTCTTCTGCTTTTTTTATAGCTTCTTTTCCAGAAAAAGCAAAAGTAGGAACGTCGTATCCAGCCATCTTCAATTTTCGCTGGAGTTCCATGGCTGTAAGTCCTTCATCCTCTACAATCAAAATCTTTGCAGCAGACATATAAACACTCTCCCCATAATATCCTTTTTAAAGAATTTATATCGCTAAAAACACATTATTCATTCTTTAATCAATAATAAATACCCATAATAGTATTATTATTTATCATATTTAATATTAGTCATGAGTTTTTCGAATTTTAAAAAAAATAAAAAAATAATTAGATTTAAATCTTTTATGAAATCTTTATGATAGTTAATTATCTTAAAATAGTTACTTATCTTATCTTAGCATCTATTTCTTTATCTCAGCATCAATAACCACGTGTACTACGCCTGGAGAATATTTTTTTATGACCCGTTCATTGAGAATTTTAACTTTCATGCCCTCAGCAGCATTTCTTATTCTTTCCTCAGGCCTTTTAAATTTGATTTTTTCATAAACTGATTCATGATAATGGATAATTCCTGAACCATCCAGGGCATCAATAGCTGATTTGAGATAATCCTGAGTATTTCCTATATAGCCCATCAAAACCCGGTCCACTGAAAATTCCGGTGCTATAATCATAGAATCACCCAAGAGAGGATTAACAATATTATTTACCTTGTTTAAGAATATATTTTCCTTTAAATAAGCATGAGAAACAGGATTAATTTCAATAGAATGAATTATTTCCGCTTCAGAGTGTACTGCGGCAGGAATAGTAAAATAGCCAATACCCGCAAACATGTCCAGCACCCTTTCGCCTTTTTGAATCAACTTAGCAATTCTCATTCTCTCTGTGGTGTTCCCTTTTGACCACATCACCCGAGCCACATCTAACTTGAATAAACATCCGTTTTCACGATGAATAGTCTCGGTATCAGATCCTGCGAGTATTTCAACTTCAGGTTCTCTCTTATTGCCACCAATATTACCTAATTTGACAACGGTTTCTATCCCCTTCATTTCAAGGAATTTTTGGGGATTTTCAATGTCTTTATCCACTAGCAATACATGGCCAATTTTCTTCCACTTCATGATAACCCATAATTTCAGATTTAATAATCAAAATTAATACAGAATCTAATTTTAAATTATTAATATTTGATACTATATAAACTCCATCCTAAATTTAAGAGAAAAAAATAACTACTAGGGATGGACAAAGCGATTAAATAAAATCATATTTATCAACAATCATTTTTATCAACCATTATTTATGAGTATTAGTAAAATACTGTAATTTCCATTAATTCCCGGTAGTTTGATGAGTAAAGTAACAGATATGAATTTAAGTATCTTGAAAAATACTACAAGAAAAAATAATTAGCAAAAACTGATTAATAACCTAAGTTAATCTGATTTTTGAAATTAACTGAAAAATTCGAGTGAATTCATGATTGAAACTTTAAATATAATAATTATAGGATTATCTGCTTTTATATCTACTAATATCGATGATATTTTTGTTTTAATGATTTTATTTTCTAATAAAGATTATAAATCATTTGAAATAATATTAGGACAGTATTTTGGATTTTTTACACTTATTCTAATTAGTTTAACAGCTTACTGGTTAAAATTTGTAGTTTCCAACCAATTTCTCGCTATTTTAGGAATATTTCCTATTATAATCGGTATTAAAAAACTTTTTGATTATTACAGGCATGAAGATACTTACTATCTGTTTCAAGAGGAAGAAAGAAATGAAAAAGCTGAAAAAGAGAAAATAGATGGAGAAAAATCAAGACAAATAAAAAATGACCAAAATTACAGAGTGGATACTGATAAACTCCCTATAAAAAAATCTTTTTTTAAAAATAAACATGCTGCTGCTAAATCAGCCCTGGCGGTTTCTTTAATAACTATTTCAAATGGTGGAGACAATATTGGAATTTACGCCCCACTATTTGCCAGTTATGATCTTAGTAAACTATTAATTACTATGGCCGTATTTTTTGTTATGGTGGGCGTGTGGTGTGTTATGGGTAAAAAGTTAGTACGTAATTCCATTTTTAAGGAAAAAATAGGAAATTACGAAAAATATCTGCATTTATTGATGCCTTTGGTTTTAATAGGTCTGGGAATCTGTATAATTTTTTTTAATGCGTTTTAATGACATATTTGAGAATCAATCTAGAAAATAAGCATTAGAAAATTTATTAAGAAAATACTGTATTACGGATTAAACTTATTTTGAATAAGAATAATAATTAATTTCAAAAAATTCCAACATAAAAACCTAAATTATTATATGCTATTAATGAAAGAATATAAAAATAATTATTATTGAATAAATTAATTAATATTCTAAATAAATTACTATTCGAAATAATTATTTAAATGATAAAACAATTATAAATAAAAAAATAACCCCTATCTAACCTTAATAGGTAAGAAAATACTGAAAATATTTATATAACATGAAGTATAATGTAGGGGTAGAACTGATTTTAATTATTATTTTTTCTCGAGGTGTTATTCTATGAATGATAAAAACACATTAAAAGGCACTACAACTGTCGGTTTAACTTGCAAGGACGGAGTTGTTTTTGCTACCGAAAGAAGAGCCAGTATGGGCAATCTCGTCGCCCACAAGGTTGCTGAAAAGATTTTCAAAATTGACGATCATATTGCAACCACCATAGCTGGATCCGTAGGGGATGCCCAGAGCTTAATGAAATATATAAGTGCAGAAGTAGTACTTTACAAAATGAGAAACGGTGAACGAATCAGTATAGAATCTGCCGCCGCGTTATCAGCAAACATTTTACACTCATCCAGATTTTACCCATTCTTCGTTCAGACATTAATTGGAGGAGTGGACCATACTGGAGCTAAAATTTACTCCATAGACCCTGCTGGAGGTATGATTGAAGATAAATTCGTATCCACAGGATCAGGATCGCCTTTTGCCTATGGTGTGCTGGAAGACAGATACACTGAGGACATATATGTAGATGAAGGAGTGGATGTAGCCATTCGAGCAATAAAATCTGCTATGGAAAGAGATACTTATTCCGGTAATGGAATATTAGTAGCCACAGTAACCGAAGAAGGATATAGTATGCTCGACGAAGAAGAGGTTCAAAAAAGATTAAAAGAAATTAGCTAATTTTAATTATTTCTTTTTTATACCATTTTTAATTTAAATCTAATAGACTTCTAAATTAAGTAAACTAAGTTTACTAACATATTTTCTATTTTTTATCGAAGTGATTTTAATGGTTTCAGAGATTCTTGAAGAAATCAAAAAGACAATAGTACAAAGATTACCGCCTAGAGTACAGGTGGCCAAAGTAGAATTCGAAGGTCCGGAAGTAGTTATCTATACCAAAAATCCAGAGATAATTACTGAAAACGGAGATTTGATTCGAGATCTGGCTAAAGACATAAGAAAACGAATAATTATACGTTCAGATCGTTCAGTTTTAACGGATCCAGAAAAAGCAATAAATAAGATCCATGAAATTGTTCCGGAAGAAGCAAATATTACTAATATTTCGTTTGATGAAGTTACCTGTGAAGTAATAATTGAAGCACGTAAACCAGGATTAGTAATTGGTAAATACGGAGCTACATCACGTGAAATTGTGAAAAGAATTGGATGGGCACCTAAAATATTAAGAACACCACCAATATCCTCGGAAATTATACAAAGGATTAGGCGAACTCTCAGAAAAAACAGTAAAGAACGTAAAAAAATATTACAACAATTGGGACATCGTATCCATCAGGAAATTAAATATGACAATGATTGGACACGTATAACCTCCATGGGAGGGTTTAGAGAAGTAGGACGTTCTTGTTCGCTTTTACAAACCCCCAACAGTCGAGTACTCCTCGATTGTGGAGTAAATGTAGCAGGTGGGGACGAAAAAGGATCTTATCCATTTTTAAATGTTCCTGAATTTGTTTTAGACGATCTAGATGCAGTGGTTATTAGTCACGCCCATTTAGACCACTCTGGTTTCTTGCCGTATCTTTACCACTACGGTTATGAAGGTCCAATTTACTGTACAACCCCTACCAGAGATTTAATGACTCTTTTGCAACTCGACCACATCGATATTGCCCATAGAGAGGACGATCCACTCCCATTCAATATCAAACACGTTAAAAAGAGTATTAAACATACAATTACTCTAGATTACGGTGAAGTAACTGACATAGCACCAGATATTCGATTAACCCTGCACAATGCCGGCCACATTTTAGGATCAGCTATGGCCCACATGCACATCGGTGACGGCCAACACAACCTGGTTTATACCGGGGACTTCAAATATGAACGAAGTAGGCTTTTAGAACCAGCAGTGACTAAATTTCCACGTATAGAAACTCTCATTATGGAAAGTACTTATGGTGGACACGAAGATGTACAGCCTTCCCGAAATTCTGCAGAAAAAGAACTGGTTAAAACCATTTATCACACCCTTAAAGGTGGAGGTAAAATTTTAATACCAGTATTTGCTGTAGGTAGGGCCCAGGAATTAATGATCGTGCTGGAAGAATACATTAGAAATGGTTTAATAGACGATGTTCCTATTTATATTGATGGTATGATATGGGAAGCCACTGCTATCCATACAGCACGTCCAGAATACTTGAGTAAGGATCTCAGAGATCAAATTTTCCATATGGGACGTAATCCATTTGTTTCTGAAGTTTTCCATAAGGTAAATGGTACAAACGAAAGAAAAGAAATTGTGGAAGGCGAACCAGCTATAATTCTTTCCACGTCAGGTATGCTAACTGGTGGAAATTCTGTGGAATACTTCAAATGGCTGTGTGAAGACGAAAGGAATACTCTGGTATTTGTAGGATACCAATCTGAGGGTTCCCTCGGTAGAAGAATTCAGAAAGGCTGGAAGGAAATACCACTTAAAGAAGACGGTAAAACCACAGTCCATCATGTTAAAATGAATATTAAAACCATTGAAGGATTTAGTGGACACTCTGACAGGCGCCAGTTGATGGATTATGTGCGTAGACTAACTCCAAAACCTGAAAAAATATTGATTTGTCACGGAGATAACTACAAAACTCTTGATTTAGCTTCTAGTATATACAGAAGTTATAAAATAGAAACTAAAACACCCATGAACTTGGAAACAGTTCGAATCCAGTGAAAAAATTATAAGGACCTTGTGAATCTTAATTATTTTAAGGAATTTCCTTTAAATTTTAATCCTTAAACAATTAAGATTCCCTAAAATTTTTAATATAATAAAATTATAAAAAATTCTAAAAATTGGTGATCAAATGGTAACCTATTCTGATTCCGGTGTGGATATAGATTTAGAAGAAATAACCGTTTCTCATTTAACTTCAAAGCTAAAAGAAACACTTAAATGGCAAGATATTATCACTGAAAGTGGGCATTTTGCTGCTTTAGTACGTTTAGGTGACAAAGCTATAGCAATGAGTACTGACGGAGTAGGCAGTAAAATCTTAGTTGCTAAAATGATGGGAAAATATGATACCGTCGGTATAGACTGCATAGCCATGGTTGTTAATGATATTTTGTGCGTAGGGGCCGAACCCCTAGCCCTGGTAGACTACCTGGCTGTAGAAAAACCAGACCCAGAAGTAGCAACTCAGATTGGAGAAGGACTCGTTACAGGGGCTAATTTATCTAAAATAGCCATTATTGGCGGAGAAACTGCTTCATTACCCGGAATAATAACTGATTTTGATCTGGCAGGTACTGGAATAGGCCTGGTAGATGTGGACAAAATAATTACCGGGGAAAAAATAGAAGAAGGCGACGTCCTTATTGGAATAGAAAGTAGTGGAATCCACAGTAATGGATTAAGCCTGGCCAGAAAAGTCCTGTTTGACGAAGCTAATCTAGCTATTGACGCTCCACTCCCAGGTTTTCCTGATTTAAAAGTAGGAGAAGAACTTTTAACTCCCACCGCCATTTATGTTCAGCCAGTAGTTGAACTTATAAAAAGCTCATTAGAAATACATGGCCTGGCCCACATTACTGGAGGCGGGTTTAACAACTTAAAAAGACTTAAAAAAGGCATTGGTTACGATATAACTAACTTACCAGAACCGCAGCCAATTTTTAAATCAATTTACTCTTTGGGAGTTCCTCTAGAAGAAATGTACCGTGTTTTTAACATGGGGATTGGTTTCGTTGTTATTCTAAAAGAAGAAAATGCTCAAAAAGCAATGGAAATTCTTCAAAAGTACGTTAAAGCACATTTAATTGGTAAGGTAACTTCTGAAAAAAATAAGGTTAAAATAAAAACTTTCGATGGAAAAGAACTGGAAATGTAGTTGGAAAGGAAATTTGTTGGAATATATGTTTCCCCAACAATAGTATATTTTGAGTAATTTGAATTGAATTAAAGAAAAAAATAAATTAGAATAATAGAATAATTAGATTGAGTAATTTTTATTCTCTATAAATTATCATCTAATTGTAATAAATAATTAATTTCGTATGAAAATAAGTTATGCACTCTATTTAATCTAAATTAGATCTCAAAAAGGTGATTTCATGAAAATAACCCCTGAACAAGAAAAATCAATTATTACAGAGATACTCACCAGACTGGATGTTTCTAAAGAACATGCAGAGATAGTTGCTGAGGTAACCCTGGATGCAGACCTTAAAGGTTTTACTTCCCACGGAATAGGCAGGTTCCCCCAGTACATCAAAGGACTGGAATCTGGAACAATCAAAACTCAGGGAGAAGTTGAAATAGAAAATGAAACTGTTTCTATCGCCCTTTTAAATGGAAACCACCTTTTTGGGCAGGTAGTTGCACATAAAGGAATGGAATTAGCTATAGAAAAAGCTAAAGAGACCGGTATAGGAATGGTCGGAATTCATGATTCCAATCATTTTGGAGTAGCCGGATATTACTCAGACATGGCGATTAACCAGGACATGATTGGTATAGTCACCGCCAATACAGAACCTGCCGTAGCTCCCATAGGAGGAAAAATACCTATTTTAGGTACCAACCCTATTGCCATTGGTATTCCTTCTAATAAACATTATGTGTCTGTAGATATGGCTACATCTGCTTCAGCCCGGGGTAAATTATTAGAAGCAGTTAGAAGGGGAGAAAAAATACCAGAGAACGTGGCCCTTGACTGCGAAGGAAATCCCACTATAGACCCCCAGGAAGCATTAAAAGGATCCATACTACCATTTGGAGCACACAAAGGATACGCACTGGCTTTCATGATTGAAATTTTAGCCGGGCCCTTGGTAAAGGCCGCTTTTGGAACCGGGGTAAAAGGAACTGCTAATCCTTCAGAGATGTGTACTAAAGGAGATTTAATGATGGCCATTGACCCCTCCCATATGGGAGATCTGGATATTTTCAAAGAGCAGGTCGATGCACTTATTGATGAAATAAAATCCGCTGATAACGTCTTTATTCCTGGCGATATGGAAGTGAATAACATCAAAAAACACCACTCCAATGGAATTGAAATTGACGAAAAGCTCTGTCAACAGTTTAAAGACATTTCTGAGGAATTAAATATTGATTTAGATGGAATTTTCTAATTCAATTTATTAATTCAAATTTTAAAAGATTATTATTATTATTATTATTATTATTATTATTATCAATTGAAACGATTCAATTGCTGAATTGACCTATATTTTATTCAAAGGAATCCCAAAATACCATAAAAATAAAATCAGTACAAATGAGGCCCATTATGGACAGCACAGAAGCAGTTTATCAGGCAATAAAAGAAGCAGGGATAAATTTCATAGTGAGTATTCCCTGCGTTAATTTAGGGAAATTGCTGGAATTGGTGGAATGCGACCCTGAAATAACACATGTACCTGTAACCAGGGAAGAAGAAGGATTTGGCATAGCTGCTGGAGCTTACATGGGTGGTATGAAACCAGCTATTCTCATGCAAAATTCTGGTCTGGGAAATTCAGTTAATGTACTGGCCTCGCTTTACCAGCTTTACAAAATACCCATACTTATGATTATGAGTCATCGCGGAACAGAGGGTGAATTTATGAGTGCACAAGTACCTATGGGAAAAGCCACTCCTCGAATTTTAGATGCTCTGGAACTTCCTTACTTTAAACCAGAGACACCAGACCAAGCTTTAAATGATATTAAACAAGGGTGGAATCTGGCCCAATCTAAAGGATTACCAGTGGGGATATTACTGGAAATAACATTCTGGTGAGGATTTTACAATATAGCAATTTTTTTACTCCACATATTCAATCGATTATAATCTATTAATCCCTTTAAATAAAAATAAATATTAAAAATAAAACTATAAACCGGTGGGAAAACTGATGGATAGATTTGAAGCCATAAAAACCGTTGTCAGCCAGCTGAAGGACGAACTGGTAATTTGCAATATTGGATTTCCTTCCCGAGAATTGTATAGTATTAAAGACTCACCGTCCCATTTTTATATGCTGGGATCCATGGGAATGGCCTCATCCATTGGACTGGGACTGGCCATGGCCCAAAAACGTAAGGTAGTCGTTTTTGATGGTGATGGTTCTGTTTTAATGAATTTAGGTGGTTTGGTAACCATTTACAATCAGGCCCCCTCTAATCTGGTCCTGGTAGTTATTGATAATGAGTGTTATGGTTCCACCGGCTCCCAATGTACCTATGCCAGTACGGTAGATCTAGGAGAAATCGCGAATTCTGTTGGATTTAAAAATAATTTTAAATTCTTAGAATCGGAAGGAATAGACTTTAAAAAAGTTTTAAAATCTGAAGGGCCTATTTTTGTTCATATAAAAGTAAAATCTGGAAATGCAGATGTCCCTATTATTGATATGACTCCTGAAAAAATCATTGCAAGATTTATGGAAGAAGTTAAAAGACCTTGAATCTTAAAATCCATTTATTAAATTTAAATCATTTTTATAAATTTATTATTGTTTAGTTTATTTTTTATTTAATTTTAAAATTAATTATTTTGAGGATTTTTTAAAAGTTATATTTGATAGAATCATTTTAAAATTAATTTTTAAAATAAAGTTAAAAAAGAATATTTGGGAATATTGAGAATATTAGTAAATTGAATAGAAAATAAGAGATTATAAATCAATTAATGAAATGATGTTCCTTATTTTTGATTTTATTTTTGATTTTCATCAACTTGAGGAACATCAACCTTGTTTTCGAAATTTTCTGGTTTGTAAGTAGCATAAAAACCATCTGTATCCGCATAAATACTGTGAAATCCGAATCTTTCAGCTTTTTTCATGGTTTTTTTTATATAATCCCGGCCCCAAGCAGTAATAGCCTCCGCGCATTCAATAGAGTACCATCTAAATCTAGAATAGGCATAAACCCCATACATGGTGTTGGCCAGTCTTTTTAGAGCTTCCTGTTGCACATTGAGTATTTTTTTCTCCATAGGGTCAGTAGAATCATTCATTTTCTTTTTTAATCTGGATCTCTCAGTTAAAACCTGACCTATAACTGAAGGTATGAATCCTTTTGGCTCTTTTAAGAATTTATAACCGTATTCTGGAGCAACATGATATTCATCGTTGGTATTACAATTATTCGAATCATTCTCGCTGCCAGCGTTCTCCTGAACATCAATCTCTTCGTCAATACATTCAATAACACCCTGGGCCTTCGCCACCAGAGTGTCGGGAGAAACATTTTTAGAAATTATTATACTGGGGTACAGGCTTCTAAAATCAAATTGAACTATGTTTTCATGTAATCCCGTATCTGGCTCTTTAACATATCCACCTACTGCTCGTTTCCCTCTTCTTTCAGAATATTGCGAGCTGGAAGGTTTATTAGGAGCTACTTCACCATCTTCAAATGCTTTACGCATTAAAAACCATTCTACTTGTTGTCCAGTCGCCATCCGAGCCATGTCAAATAATGGTTGGCCAACAATACGAGTAAGTTCCATATTAAGTGGTAAAATTTTCTCAGCAATTTTATAAGTGGCCACCACATCATCCAGAGAATAATGGAAAAGTTGATCCAGTGCTTCTCCATCCTGATCCCAGTATTCCCATAAACGGTCCCCAGGAAGGTCGAATTTTTCTTCACCAAACAGTTCCAGATAAACTCTTTCCAGAGTATAACGATCCAGATTCATGTATCGGCGCATAACCAGATAAAGATCTACGTGAATTAAACCTTTGATAGTGGCGGAATTGGTGAATCCTCTCCTCATGAATTTTAACTCAGACTCGTCAATTCCTAAATTCATGCGCACACCTAGAAGCTTGGCTCTCTGGCGAATATAAGTAAAATCAAAATTATCAGAGTTATATCCCACAATTAAATCTGGTTGGTGAGTTTTTACAGTTTCTACAAACCGCTGGATGATTTCTTTTTCAGTTTCCACTTTCTCCACATATTCCAGATGTTCTCCTTTGGTGGATATGACTTTCTCAACCCCAAAATTTCCAGCCAGGCCGATCATGATTATTTCATCTTTATCCGGGTTAGGCATGCCATCGGGATTCCTAACTTCAATATCAAAACTTAAAATTTTTAATTCAGGAAATTCCGATACCAGAGGAAGTGGAGATTTTTCCAGGTCAACAATGGAAATGTTTTTTGCCTCAGAAGAAACACACCGGGACGATTTAACAATTTCGCCTGTGATTTCTATTTCAGACATGGGAAAAAGGTCTTTGTCAATTAAATATCTCCTATAAAACGGAATATCATGTTCCCTAATATCTTTTACCATGCTCAGGGCCAGTATACTATCCCGGAGCTTGGGAACTTTCTGAGGGTGTTTTAATGTTACCTTAATAAATTCTAATTCTCGTCCCAGGTCTTTTTTTACAATTATTTCTGTATTTTCAAGCCCTATTTCCTCCAATTGCTTTAAAGCACCATCAATATCATGCGGAATCACATATATATACGGTTTGAATGTTCTATCAAGAGCAATAATGTGATTAGGATCTTCAGAAGAATTTCCAGAGCCTGTTTCTTTGCCAAATAAACGTATAACTGGCTTGTCATTTTCTGTGACATAATCAATGTCCAGAAGCACCATCTTGGTTTCCATATAAAACTAGTTTATTTTAGGATATTATATAATTTAGTGATTTTATAGTTCAAAAATCCCAGAATTAGTAAATCAAAAAAGTACATGAATAAATATTTGGAAATTTTAAATTTTTTTATTGAATAAACGGAACCTGAAGCATAATAAAATGAATAAAACAGATTAAAAATTTAAGTAATTTTTAATTTAATTTTTTTGTTAAACTCCCATAATATTCTATGAAATTATCTTTAACCTCATCTATTAGCTCATTTACACTAATTGGTGGAAATTCAATTATTTGTATTGTTACAATAATATAAGGAATATCTTCAATATATTCAATCATTGATTTATCTGGATTAAATTTTACAAAAATAGGATTAAATTCTTTAATATACGATTCAACAGTTTCTTTTTTAGTTTTATCTAATTCAGAATCACTGAAAATTAAAGAATATGCATTACGAAATGGTGTGTCTAATGCATCTAAATGTACTATTTTTTCAAATTTGAGCATATTTTTCATCTCCAATTTGTTATTTATTTGTTCAAAGTCGTTAATAATAATTATTTTTTTAAATCATCATATTTTCCATTATTTTCTAGAAAAAAAGAAGGAGAATCAGTTTATATCAGCTTAATGGAATCATGATTAATGCAATGACAAAGACTCAGATGTTTCTAAAAAAGTATGAAACAAGCAAAGCATGGGTGACAAAGCCATCAGGGCCCCTGAAAAAAGAAATTAATGGCACTAAATTCACTGAAAACACTGAAAAAAAGTCGGTACATCTGGTCAGTCTGCTTATGCTCAACTAACCAAAAAAACAAGAAATATTTATTCTTAAAAATTATTCTAAGATTATAATATCACCTAAAACGCATTGAGAAAAAGACTTATACCATCATATGCATATTAACTTCGTAATATAAAAAGAACGAGGGATGATATGAAAAAAAGTATTATTTTAATGCTTCTAGCGATGTTCCTTATATCCATAGGTGCTACTTATGCGCAGGACGTAATAGCCACCCAAAAAGGACCATCCCAAGCTCAAAAAGGCCAAAATGTAACCATAACTTATAATATTATAAATAATGGAAATCAAGACATTTATAATGTTAGTGTGGCCGACCAAAACTTTTACAAATTTTTAGGTACCATAAAAGCCAATTCTAAAAAGACTTTCACTCAAAAAGTTTACATTCCTACAGACAAACAGGTGAAAGAAGACTTTGGTAAAGATGCTACTGTTTCAAATCCATTCTTTATTGGTGGAGTTGGAGTAACTTATCAGGATGCTTCAGGAAACACATTCGGAATCAATTCAAACTCCATTAGCATACCTCTAGTTTCAAGTAAATCCACTAATGATAGCGTACCGGCAAACATTACTCAAATTGCCACTGCCACCGAACCAACTCAGGAAGGAATACTTCAGCAAATAATGAATTTAGTTAATTCAATTATTCAATACATCCAAAATCTGTTTGTTCCCAATAATGGATAGATAATATGGTAAATTTAAATCAGGAGTCTGTTAAACAATATTTTGATTGTTAAAGACTCATATATTTTTATTTTTTAATTTTATATAGATTATTATATTTATAATAAATTTTATTCTAGATTTTCTAAATATTATTTTAAGTTTATTTTATAATTAATAAAAATAATAAAAAATAAAATAATTTATTAATAATCTATTAAATTACTTCTAATAAATTTAATCCGCTTTATTCAGGTCATTTTGATTAATTTCTGACTCAGAATCATTATTTTTATAAGCTAACAGTGCAGCATAAGTTACTCCTAGAATTAAAGGTCCTAAAATAAATCCTACCAGGCCAAAAACCAGTGGGCCTCCTAAAAATCCTAAAAGAAAGATTAAAGGATGAATATCAGCGTATTTACCGGATAATTTAGGTCGGATATACACGTCACTGCCACTGAGTAAAAATCCAAATAAAAGAACTATTATAGCTCTAGCAATATTACCCGTGGCAAGATCATAAATTGCCAGAATGGTGTAAGTTGGCCAGGGGCCAATAATAGGAATTAATTGTAAAAATCCAGTTAATATCCCTAAAAATAGAGAATAAGGATAGCCCAAAATATAGAATCCCACTGCTGCCATTAAGCCAATTATAAGAGCAGTTAAAAAATGACCGTAGAAAATGCTTTTTAGCACTCTTTCCACTTCTTCAGACATTCTAAGGAAGAAATTCCTCCTATCCTGAGGCAAAGCATATCTAAAGTATTCTACAATCTTATTTCCGTCTTTGGCCAGGTAAAAAGTGGAAGCAAAAAATATGAACAACTGTAAAGCAAGTATGGGAATCGATTGCAAGAAATCAGCAGCATAACCTAAAATTGCAGTTAATCCCGCGCTAAATATACTTTTTAATCCATTAATAATCGAATTAGCAGAAGGAGTGAAAGCTGGGGGAATAAATCCTGCAATTTGGTTGGAAGTTTGATTTATGGTCTGATTAATGTTCCCTGCGTCCACATTATTAGCTAAACCCAGAATAGCCGGTCCTGAACTGATTATAGTAGATATACTGAAAATAACAATGGCAATTAATGGCAATATAACCAGTATCATGGCCACAATTATTGATAAAGACTCGTATCTTAGATAAGGATGCATTCTATCAGATATGGGCCTTATAGCATAGGCAAAAATGGCCCCTAATATTATCATGCTTAATAGAGGAGATAAAACAAATAATGATGCTATAAGCAAAATTAAAACCACAAATACTGCCGAGGTTACGGTTCCTTTTAGTTTGTAAATCATTTGATTCCTTCAAAATGTTTAATTAAATTGAATTCTATTAAATGAATTCTTTCATAAGATTAGATAAGGCATTTAATAATCATTCTAATAGTAATTTCGCGTACCAGAAGAGTCTCTTCTATATTTTCCAAACTCTTTAATTAATTTTAATTCATTGCTCCAGAAAACAGGTCCTTCTACGCAAACTCTCCACCCGGCATCGTCCACACAGCACTGGCCACAGATACCCATGGCGCATTTCATCCAGCGTTCCATGGAAAACTGGGTGGGAATTTCATGTTCACGGGCCATTTCCATAATTCCTTTCATCATTAATTCAGGCCCACAGGTAACAATCATGTCATAAGAATTGTCCATTAACACCGCTTCCACACGATCCGTGGCAAATCCCTGAAATCCACACGTCCCATCATCAGTACAGGTGAAAACACGTGCTCCTGCATCTTTCATTCGGTTTACAAATAATAACTCGTCCAGGGTTAGAGAAGCACTAACCACATCCACATTCACTCCACGAGTCAGGGCGTGATCAACAAAAGAAGCAATAGGAGCCATGCCAATCCCCCCACCGACAGCCAGTATTTTTGAACCCTTAATTTCAAATCCATTACCATACGGCCCCCTTAAACCCAGTTTATCCCCTTTTTTAAGCTGATGAACCTTAGAAGTGAATTCCCCTACATTTTTTATAGATATTCCTAATTCACCTTTTACAGGATCTATAAGAGAAATAGACATAGGTTTTTCATCTTCGAAATTCCACAACATCATAAATTGCCCAGGTTGGGGTCTAACATCCTGAGAATCCATGTCCCAGTCAAATATAAATGTTTTTACAGTTTCTGATTCTTCAAAAACTTCTTTTATTTCTAAAACCTTTGGAACGTGCATTTTTACACCATATTAAGAATATTAGTCTAAAATTGGTGAGCAATACCCACCATTTCATTTACCGATTGGAACCCATGCTCTTCCATGAATTTCTCCAGCCCCTGACAAATTTCAGCAAATATTTCCGGGCCCTGGTTCATAATAGCAGTACCTATCTGCACTGCACTGGCACCAGCATATAGAAATTCTACTACATCCGAGTAATTTGATATTCCACCCACCCCTATTAAAGGAACATCCGCCACGGCATAAGTTTCAAAAACACATCGTAAAGCAATAGGCTTAATAGCGGGGCCAGACATCCCCCCAAATCTATTAGACAAAATAGGGCGTCCAGTTTCCAGATCTATTTTCATTCCAGGTCCCAGTGAATTAATTAAAGTAAGACCATCACATCCTGCCTTCTGAGCACTGAGGGCAATCTCTGGTAAATCTGTCACATTGGGAGTTAATTTAACCAGTATTGGCACCGAAACACTTTTTTTTACTGATTCAACCACATTAAAAGTTAATTGTGGATCCTGACCTATGGCTGCTCCACATCCACTCATGGCATGGGGGCAAGAAATATTCAGTTCAATTAAATCAACCATTTGCTCTATTTCACCAGCCACTTGGGAAAATTCTTCGGGAGACGCCCCATAAATAGAAGCTATTTTAGGAACTCCCTCGTTAATTGATCCTAGTTCCTTTTTAAATGTCTCCACCCCTGGACTGGAAAGACCTATGGCATTTATGATACCCCCTGTCACTTCCACCGTGGTAGGATTTTTATAACCTTTATTGGGCATTTTAGAGAATGATTTTGTTACCACTGCCCCAGCGCCAGAACAGGACACCCAGTTTAATGATGCCGCAGTACTTCCCATGACCCCTGCCGCCAGCATGGTGGGATTTTTCATTTTAACCCCTAATAATTCTATTTCCAGCATTTTTCAACCCCTTAAATAGTAGTTCATAGTTTATTAATTGATAATTGATAATTGATTGATAATCCTTTTTCTGATTTCCTAATTATTAAATTTTGTATTATGATTATGATAATTTTATAAAATTAGTTTAATTTGAATTTATATTAATTTAAAGAAATATTTTTGTCTTATTTTGGGGCTTAAAAAGTCAAATAATTTAAACCATACCCGACAAATTAATTGTATGAATTGTTATCTTACCAGTTGTCTGGCCGGTTTCATGGCCTTTAATGAAGATTTGACTCTCTTGGATTATGAACTTTTCCCACCGAGTAAAATTTCTTCCAGACTTTTAAAAATTCGAGAAGGAGTTTTATTGGTAGAAGAAGAAGCTCTACTTAATAGAATAGGAAAAAAATGCGAATCAGTTGTCATAGAGGCTAGTAAAGGCGCATCAAACTATAATCATCTAAAAAATAGTGAAAAATTTGAATTTAAAAGTCCAAACCCTGGAGGAGAGTATCTCCGGGCCAACTTAACCCAGATATTGCTACAAGTTGGTTTTATAAAGACCGAACAAGAATTCAAAGCAAGAATTCACGACATTTTCACAGAAGTTACCCTGAATCAGCTAAGAGAATCATCTGAAGCCGAAGATAAGCTTTTAATACAGGCCATAAGTTCTTTGGACGAGTTGGATGAATCCATTGGAAAACTTGCTGAGAGAATAAGAGAATGGTACGCGGTACATTTTCCCGAACTGGATTTAGTGAGAAGTCACGAGGCCTATGTCAATTTAGTGGCCCAGCACGGGCATAGAGACCAGATACTTCAACAGGACCTCAGTGGATTTAATATAGATGTAGAACAGAGCATGGGAGCTGAAATCGAGGAGGAAGATATTTTAATAATCCAGGGTTTTGCTAAATCCCTGAAATCTCTCCAGGAATCCCGACAATCTATCGAAAATTACGTGGATGCTAAAATGGAAAAGATTGCGCCTAATTTAAGGGATCTAGCAGGATCTTCCCTGGGTGCCAAAATGATTGCTCATGTAGGCAGCATAAAACAGCTGGCCACATTCCCTTCCAGTACGGTGCAGATTATGGGGGCTGAAAAGGCCTTATTCAGACATCTAAAAACTGGAGAACGACCACCTAAGCACGGGCTCATATACCAGCACCCTGATGTGCGAGGGGCCAAGTGGTGGTTGAGAGGTAAAATTGCCCGGACTTTAGCCGCTAAAATATCACTGGCCGTGAGAAAAGACGTTTTTTCTGGAGAATTTGATCCTTCCATTAAAGAAAGTTTCCTGAAACGGTTAGAAACCATTGAAAAAGAAAATCCATTCCCTAAAAGAACTACTAAATCTAAAAATAAAGTGGTTAAATCCAGCCCTAAACAGTATAAAAAATATTCCAAAAAGAAAAAGAAAAAAAAGAAGAAAAAGTGAATTATTGATTCATTTGTAGTGACTTGTGAGTAAAGGATTAGTTTCCACTTATTAGGAATTAAATATTGATGGAAAATGAAATTTTAAGTAATTTGAAAATAGGTGAGAATTTGTACGACATTATACCAACCATCTATCTTGTTACCAGCATTATATCAATTATCCTGGCCATTACTGCCATATGGTTTTCATTAAGTGTGGAACGAAGGTTAAAGCAGAATTTTTTACGCCTTAAAGATCTCATAGAACTTCAACACGAGCGAACTGAAGAATTAATGAACAATATTAATCAGGAATCAGTGAATATTCAGTCCGTGGTCTACGAAACCAAGGCCGAAATTCATGAAGCCCTGCAAGATATGCAAAAGAACTGCAAAATGACTAAAAAATGATTCAATAGGTTTAATGTCATAGAATTAAAAAAATTCGAAATATTTGTTTTAAAATATTTAAAAAATTAATTTTAAAAAATATTATTAAATTTCAGATAATATTAACAAACGGTGTTTAACATGGAAAAAATAGAGGGCATAAATAGTGTGTATCTTATGGATCACTCCCTGGTCACCCCTAATCTTACTCCAGAATACAAGGTATATGGAGAAAAGCTCCTGGATTACGAAGGAACAGAATATCGTATCTGGGACCCCCGACGTTCAAAATTAGCAGCGGCCATTTTAAATGGTTTAGAAAATTTAAAATTATCCCCTGATTCTAAAATTCTTTATTTAGGGGCTTCTTCAGGAACTACCCCCTCACACATATCGGACATGGTGCCAGAAGGCCTGCTTTACTGTCTGGAATTTTCTCCCAGAATGATGAGAGAATTAATAAGAGTATGTGAAAAAAGAGATAATATGGTTCCTTTACTGGATGATGCCACCCGTCCAGGGCGTTATCTGAATTTAGTGGAAAAAGTGGATTTTATTTACTGCGACGTGGCCCAGCCCCAGCAAAGTGAGTTATTCATGGACAATATGCAACTATTTCTTAAAGAAGAAGGGCAGGGCATGCTCATGATTAAAGCTAGAAGTATTGATGTTACTAAAAAGCCTACCAAGATTTTCCGAGAAGAAGAATCTAAATTAAAAACCCATGGTTTTAATATTGTAGAAAAAATCAAGTTAGAACCCTATGAAAAGGACCATCTGGCCCTGGTAGTGGAAAAAAGTTTCTAATTTTTTTGTTTTATTGGTTTTAATAGTGAAATAGTGAAAATTAAACCATTAAATTAAATAAATTTTTAAATACAATTTTTTTTAAAATTTTATTTTAAATAAGTAAAATTTATATTTTAGAAAATGCATAAATTATGAATTGCCCATACATCATCTAACAATGTGGCCATAATGTCACCTCCGGGGGGTTGCCGTTATGAATATAACTACTCCCACAAATGCAAAACCCTGGATGGTGAACAAACATCTCATTTTACTGTTTTTAAAGTCCATATATAAAACTAAAATCTAATTTATAAACTATTAAATAAATTTATTAAAAATTTATTGTAACTCTTTTTATTGATATTTAATTTTCTGTTTTAAAAAAATAATTAAAGTTTGGATATAATTTTTTCCCATAAAAATCCGGCGATCTCTTTTTTAGCGCTTAAAGGGATCTTTTGGACTTCTTCATCCACTAAAATTACCTGATTTTTATCAGAGCCAAACCCAGCCCCTTCCACTGCCACGTCATTGGCCACCACCAGATCCGCCCCGGAATTTTTAATCTGTTTTTGGGAAGATTCAATTAATTGTTCCTCAGGGACTCCATATTCCGCCTTGAATCCCACCAGGAATATTTCAGGATTCTGTTTTTTGAGCTGGTTAATAATTTTAGGAGCAGGTTTTAATTTAAGTTCCAGTTCTTGAGAAGATGATATTTTACTTTTTTCAACAACTGAGGGTGAAAAGTCAGACACCGCTGCAGCTGAAACAAATACATCAAAATCATTAATTATTTCCATAGCTTTTTCATTCATTTGGGCACTGGAAATGGCCTTAATAGCATTTAAAGAATGGGGCACCTTTACGCTGACTTGGCCCTCTAATAACGTGACATCTGCACCCCGTATAAATGCTTCTTTAGCAATTTCAATTCCCATTTTACCGGAACTACGATTAGTAATTCCCCTGATGGGATCAATGGCTTCATAAGTTCCACCAGCACTTACCAGAACTTTTTTCCCCTTCAAATCACCAGTATTGACTTGTCTCAGGGCATTTAAAACAATATCTCCTAAATCAGGAAATTTAGCTTTTCCTTCATCCATTCTGGGTTTTACAAAGTTTATTCCTTCTTCTTCCAGTTTGTGGATATTCTCCTCTACTGAACAATACATGGAATCATGCATGGACGGGACCATTAAAATAGGAGTATTATGACCACAGGCCGTGATTAAAAGAGAATTAATGGGATTATCGGCAATTTTATAGGCAAATTTACTAATAACATTGGCTGTGGCCGGAGCCACCAGTATCAAGTCTGCCTGGGCATATTTTACATGTTCAATTTTTCCGGTGAGTTCCAGAACTATTTCCTGTCCCGTGGCAAATTCCAGGGCATACGGATGTACAATGTGACATGCATCGTCACTCATAAAGCATTTTACATCGGCTCCTTGCCTTCGAAGTTCCCTGGCAAGTTTAACTGTTTCTACTGCCGCCACACTACCTGTTACACAAAGCACGATTTCCATATTAACTCCCTACTGTTATTTGGATTAAATAAGTCTCATATTTCTAAGAATTATCTTTCTAATATATTATCTAAATTCAGATATTAAAATAATTATAATAAAAATATTATAAAACTAAGATAAATTAAAGGTCATCCAGAACAATTCTGGTCTTTTCACCAGTTAATTTCTGAATTATTTCGTTTAAAACTTCCAGATCTGCTGGTATTCGGCGAGCATCTTCTTTCATGACTCTTATTTTAAATATTTCCTCACCATCAGTACCATAAACCACATTTATCCCTGAAATTCTGGCCGGAGAAAGCATATCTTTGGCCACTGATTTAAGGTCAGATCCTGCTCCCACTACCCTTACTTTCTTTCCAATTTCTTTGGATATGGCCCTAACTATTTTTCCGCCCTTACCAATTAATTTACCCACCTGGTCTTTTTCTGTGATAATTATAACCACGTTGTCCGTGCCTATGGCCTTTTTAAATCCAATCTGACCATCACCCAAGTTGTAAACTATTTTTGCAATGTCCAGCTCCAATTGACTTATCTCACCACTTTTGAGCTTATTTTCGCATCCTTTGCATAGCATGCCGCTGTCTAAACAGACATCACATATTGGTAATATCATTCGCATTCCTCCTTTTCTTTTTTTATGATAAATGATGAATCTAAAGGGCTGAAATTAGTTATTTAATGGATTTAATTAACATCACAATAAAATTAAAATATATAAAAAGCCATTGTTGGCCCCATATAACATATTATATGTTTTTAGAGCTGTAAAAAAATAAACAGGACATTGGGTGGGCTAAGATTATGATTTAATTAATTTGTGACCATTAGTATAATTCTATTGATATTTTAAGAATATAAAGTTATACCTACTATTATGGTAAGTTTTTCCGATTTTTTATAAAAAATACAGATAATTTATTTTCAAATCTTATTCGAGAATTTTATGATAAAAAAAATAAATAAAAAAAAGAAGTTTTTTTGATAGTGAAATCAACTGGTAACTTTGAATGAAAAAGTAATTAAATCAAAGTTGGTTTGCTGACTATCAAATTCGCTAGGGAGAGCCCCACACAATATAACATATATTGTTCCGTTTTTCTCCAGCCAAGTAGCCCTTTCCTTTTTGGTAGTTCCACTTACATCCACGGTGTGGATGTTTTCATAGGCGGTAGTTCCATTAAGAGTAAAGGTTGTCTCAGACACTAACTGGTAGCTGCTATCATTTTCATAACTAGCATATGTAGCATCATAAGTCTGTTTTAGAGTCTGGCCAGATGGAAGAGGTGTGCTCTGAATAACGGCTAGTGTATTTATATTTTCACTAGAATCTTTAGAATCTGGATCTCCTACACCAGTTATGACATTAGGTGTTTGAATTTCCAGTTGATTTGACCATGATTGTGGATATTTGAAAGATATACCATTTTTAGCATAGGTTTTAGATGGTACATCAGGTACTGTTGTGTCAACCGAAGTAGTGTTGTTAGTAGTTCCAGAATCAACACAACCTGCCACAAATACCACCAAGGCTATTATAGCAAATATTGGAAGATATTTTTTCATTTCACTCACTCCATAATATATAAACATATTATGGCCTTGAAAATGGATATATTTTTCTAAATTTTTTTTATTCATAATCTAAACAGAAAAATGAGTATTTTAACAGATTAAAATAAATTTTGGTAAGAATAAAGTTAAAATAGATAAAAAAAAGCTATTTAATGGTTTAAAAGTGAAAATTAGTTCTAAAATGTTAGTTTCAAAATTATAAAATATTAAAACTAAGGATATTTTTAAAAAAGAAAAATAGTTTAATAGTTTTTAATTAATCATTACGAGTTAATTTTAAAACTATTAATTATCATGTCAAAGTTCTGTTTTTCCTTGTCAAACTGGGTGGATAAAGCACTGCAAAGAATTACATAAACCTTTTTACCATCCTGTATCCAGACGGCCCTTTGTTTCTTGATTACACCGTCTTCAGATTCCACTGTGTAAACATTTTCCAGAACCTGATTTCCATTAAGGGTCACATTACTATCAGAAACTCTCTGATAGCTGGAATTATTGAATAAGGAATTGTAATTATCAGCATACATGGAATCAAATGTACCAGTCAGATTTTTCATTTGAACAGATACTACAGTTTGGGCAAATCCAGTTTGAGCATTTACTGATTTGGGATCAGCCACTGAAGCAATAGTATCATTGGCCTTGGATTCAGCCACCGTCCAGGTGCCGGGATAAGTGAAAGATACATTATTTTGAGAGAGTGTTTTAGTTTGATTATCTTTCGTATCAGTATTAGAAGTACAACCTGAAGCAAATACCACTAAAGAAAGAACTAATATTGCTAAAAAGTATTTTTTCATTAAATCAACCTCTACTTAAAAAATTTAAAAGGAAAATATTAAAAAAATTTTAATATTTAGTTATTTCCACGTTTCTCTGATCATTTGTAATTAAGGAGTTGGTTCCTCTGGTTCTGGCTCTGGTTCTGGCTCTGGCTCGGGGGTCGGTGTATTATTGGTATTTCCACCACTGTTATTGATAATAGTCGTATTTTTGATTACAGTCTTATTGGTCGTGGTATTAGTTAAATTCTCAATTACTGGAGGAAAAGCAGTCTCATTAACTGTTAAAATCCCATCGTCCACTTCTACCGGGCCATTTAGCATGAGCACACCAAAACCTGTGCCTACAAAGAATGCTATGGCCAGTAAAATCGCAGCTATTATACCAATTCTAGAAATACCGTCTTTTTTTGGTTTAGTCTGAGTTTTAGGTTTGGGAGTGGTGACATATTTTTTAATGAGCTCTTCTTGCTCTTCTTCATCTTTTTCAATTTTACTCTTGGAAGCCCAATGATCTAAGGTCTTTTCAGAAGTTCCGCGACCTTGCATCCGTTTAATTCTTTCTGCAGCCTCAAGGGTTTCTAATCTATTAGTATATTGTTTCTTTAAGGATTCGTACTGCTTTTTAGGAATATTTCCTGCTTCTAAATCCTTTTCTAAGTCCTCGAGATTCTTCAAGAGCTGTTCTATTTTACTAATCTTGATCATCTCCATTTTAGGATATGAACCTAATAATTTTTAAATAAATTTCTTAAATATTAATTGTAAGTGCTTTTTTTAACTTAAAAAACCTGCATGAATAGTTAACAGGATTATTAAATTTCCTGAAAATAATTCATGATTATCTTATTATTTATTTAAATATTATAAATCCTTTTCTTTTTAACATAATTATTTTGATATTAGTTAATACTCTTCTACCCATTTAAAATAAAGATATTAACTTAAATGATAATCAAAATAATAAAAAATTTTATATAGTAAAACTTTTACACTATACTTGTAATTAAAAATAAAGAAAATGTAAATATATTTTTAGATGAAAAAGAGGTGATCGCATTGAAAAAATATATTTTCGCAGTACTGAGCATTTTTATAATGAGTATGGCAGTTCAAGGTTGTTTTGCCGCCAGTAATTCTGTTTCAGGTGAATTAGTTCAAAAAGAAGTTAATATTGGCGATGAATTCACCATTGAATTGGCCAGTAATCCTACAACGGGTTACCAGTGGGAATCCAATTGGGATGATAAATATGTAGAACTTATTAGCCAAAAATACGTCCCTGATCAACATTTACCAGGCATGGTAGGTTTCGGTGGCACTGAAATATACACCTTCAAGGCCCTTAAAAAAGGCCAGACCGAGATTAAATTTGATTATCTGCGTCCATGGGATAATGGATTGCCCATTAAAAGTTATATTTATTCCCTAAAAATATTATAAAAAGAGGATGATATTAAATAACGCATAAATAGGATAATATTCGTTTAAGGAATATTATCTATTAATTTTTTATTGTTTTTGTTAACAGTCCGCAGTTATAGGCTATTTGAATTGAATTTAATGCCGTTTTAAGGATGAATGTCAATAACGTACAAATTCACAATTAACGAAACTTCAGGACTGATAACTGGTAATTGAAAACTTTGGACCATCCTAAAACCATATCTATTAAATTCATTTTTGGTCCTCCCCAAAAAATACATAATCCTATTAACCAGCTTAGAGTCAATAGGTTTCTTCTCCAGGGAATTCCATAACCTTGAGTTCTTACGAGTAAATCCAAAGATTTAGTCATTAATTTTGATCCCAAAACTTTACTGCTAGGCCAAGTGTTCTGAAATTTCATGAAATCTCTCTAAAGTGCTTTTTTTATTTAAATACCCATATAAATCAATTAAGTATCTTGAGAAACACTTAAAATTAATTTTCATGAGGATAAGATCCTAATAGTTTTAAAAAGGGCGTGTTCTTTTTTATGGTATCCAGAATATTCTTCACCACTTTATCCTGGCAGTGGCCTTCAAAATCAATGAAAAATATATACTTTCCCAGACCTTTTTTAGATGGCCTGGACTCAATTTTAGTTAAATTTATATTTTCAGTAGCAAAATAACCTAAAATCTCATATAGGCCACCTGGACGGTCCTCGTACAATGAAAAAACAATGGATGTCTTGTCATTTTCCGTTGGCTGGCTTTCATTATTTCCCAGGACAATGAAACGGGTGCGATTATTTTCAAAATCCTGAATATCCGTCTTAATAATGTCCAGATTGTATAATTCTGCAGCCCTGCGATTTCCAATAGCCGCTGCATTATTTTTGCCTTTGATAAATTTAGCCGCTGCAGCCGTGCTGGAAGTAGAATGAGTAATTAACCCCAGTTTTTCCAGGAATATACGGCACTGGGCCAGGGGCTGGGCATGGGAATAAACCGAATCAACTTCATCCAGATTAACTCCCTTATTAACCATTAAATTATGACTTATAGGTAAAATAATCTCTTTTTGAATTTTTAAATCATAATCCTGAGCTAAAAGATCAAGAGTAACTCCCACCGGGCCTTCAATGGAATTTTCAATAGGAACCACACCTTTTTGAGCTTTACCGGTTTTTACGGCTTCTAAAACTTCTATAATAGAATCAAATGCAATTAAATCCCCTTTTAATCTGGAAGCGGCCTCTTCTGTGAATGTGCCTGCTGGTCCAAAGTAGGCCACAATATTTTTAGAGGTATTATTTTCATCATTCAAAGAATTATTATCCTTTTTTTTATTTTTTGAAGTGTTATCCGGCGACATATGTGATATCCATTAAATTAAGTTTGATTTGTTTTAAAGTTATAATAAATTTAAAATTATGATTTCATTTATATTTATGGATATTCAAAATTCGATGTTAATATTAATTATTATAATATCCAATGGATGTCGAAATTCAAGAAGAAGAAAATTAGAAGAGAAAGAGAAGTAAGAAAAATAAAAAAAATATTAAGGTTTCTGATTTAACATTAAAGACTAATAAAGCCCCCCATTTATAAAATTCTTTATTTTATCCGTAGTAGCATTGTAAATCCTTCTAATGACTGCCTGTCCATCTTTATACTCTATAAGCATGGCCGAAACGCCAAGATCGTGTAAATGTCGTACAAATATCTCAGCTTCTTCTTTGCTATCCACATTTATAGTGGTATCTTCAACCGCAGGTTCTCCATCATTAATTTGCTTTATTATCTCCACCATAGGATATATAATAGATTCACCCAATCTCTGGGCCCTTTTTTCAAGTTCTTCTGGAGAGTCCTCCATTTCATAGGCCTGAAATCCTTCTCTTATAACTCTACTAAAGAAAAAGGGCCTTCCAAAGTCAAAGGGAAAGTTGAAGGCGTATTTAATCTCTCTATCATGGGCCTGGGATGACGTGTATTTTAAGGGAGGTATTTCCATAGAAGGATGCTTCATTACCACCCCTTCCCGATGTTCCAGACCAATTTCTTTAATAATTTCTATTATCTTCTCGTGAGCGTCTTCAGCAGAAAATACGCCAAACAAACGAACCGGAGGCAAATTATATCGTTTTAAAAGTGATCGTTTGTCTTCAATAGTTAACGGCTCATTGGATAGCTTGTGACGTATGTCAAACACCCGAAACCCCAGTTTACCGATTTCTGGATAGTATTGGGAAACATAAGGATTGTCTGTACCTACCATTTCTCCACAAATAACCAGATCCGGATTTTCTGCAAAAAAATCATCCAGATTCATGAGTTCCTGGGCTTTTTTAGTGGTAAATGGACAAATATATCCTCCACGGGTTAGGGCCACCACCGTTTTTAAGTCTTCTCCCATTTCCAATGCCTTATCTGAAAAATATTCTACTTCAGAATCATTTAAGTTATCATTTAAGTTATCTAAATTTGGAGCAATTTATACAGGCAATACGAACATTATAACCATTCATTTTTTCTTCAACAGCAACCATATCATTAAAATGATTTTTTAGTGCAGGAGAAAGTATAAGAGTCCTCCTAATCTTAGGAAAACCTCTTATAACATCAAATCCATCTGAAAAATATATTACAGTCCCTGATTCCAGTTTACCTGTTTCTTTTTTAAAAAGCAGAGTGGGAATACCCATGGAAATGAAAAATTTTGTATTTCCTTTTTTTATTGATTCTTCAAGTTTCTCTGATTTAATACCCAGTATTTCTTCAATTTTTTTTTCCAAAAAATCTTCTACTTCAATTTGAGATTCCAGCTCACAAGATGGGCAGGAGTAAAAAAAATGAGTGAGGGTATTGTTTCTTCTCCAATCAACCCTCATTTTTGAACTGCATTGGGGACAATTAACTTCTGGCAATAACCTTTGGGATTGGGAAGTTTTTGACCCGGAACGTCTGGAATCTGGCCTGGAATCGGAAGAAATTAACTAACCCCCTCCATTTCAACTATGAGATCCAGCAGATCAGTTTTTGTTATTAGCCCTACGGTTTTATTATCATCATCAACCACAGGGAACCCACTTATGCGTTGATCAAGCATCATTTGAGCTACTTCAGCAACAGAAACAGTTGTGGGAACCGTATTGATTTTTTGAGACATTACATCATCTACCAGCAGATTTCTAATCCTGGCAGATTTGTGTTTATCAGGAACAACTTTTCTAAAGGATATCATGGCCCGAGAGATGTCTTTAGAAGTTATTACTCCTGCCAGATATTCGTCCTCCATCACCAGAAGGCGCCCGACTTTGGCATCCAGCATAACCCTTCGGGCATGCACCAGGCGGTCAGAAGGAGACACTGTAATTAATTCCGTGCTCATGATGTCCTGCACTAGCTGGTTTTCATATACTTTTCCCCGGCAGGTATCGATAATATCGGATTTGGTTATTAATCCAATCACATCACTATCTTCCATTACTGGAAGGCCACCTATATTATTTTCCAGCATTAAATTAGCTGCATCACCCATGTTCATTTCCATATCAACTGCAATAAGCTCATTGGTCATTACAGTAGATACATGAAAGTGGGAAGGAGGTAAGTTTCCGTATTTAGATGAACCAAGTTTATTAGCAATGTCTTTTTCAGTTATCATCCCCACCATTTCTTTTATATTATCGTGGTTGGTATTAATCACTGCCAGACGAGATAATTTGTTTTTTTTCATGACTCTAAGAGCATCGCAAATATTCTGGTCTTTATCTATGGACACCACATTCTCAGACATTATATTTTTTACTCGCATTTAAAATCCCCTTTCTTTTTAGGTTTTAATTCGATTAAGTTTCTGCGATTATTTATTTAAATATAAAGGCTATTAATGACTTATAAAAGTCAGACAAAAGCCTTCTTTTCTTCAATTAATTTAAACCTTTTTCAAAACATTTTTCCTTATTGAGTCTTGAAAATGGTTGGACATTCATTGAATACCCTTAATTATATCCGTTTTGGTGATAATTCCCACCAGTTCGTCTCCTTCAACGACAGGAATACCACTTATTTCTTTCTCCAGCATGAGTTTGGCTGCTTCAGATGCATCGTCTCCAGATTTGAGTTTCACCAGATGATTGGTCATAATATCCCCTGCGGTTAACATGGATATCATGCGTATATTCCTTTTTCCTTCTCCTTCCACAGGACGGACAAAGTAAATTTTTTCCATGTTAACTCCGGTGCCTGGATCTTCCACATGGGCAAAGGAAATATTTTCAGAGGTTAATATCCCTACCGGCTCGTTATCCCTTATTACTACCAGCCTACCAATTTTATTCTCTTCCATTATAGTTATAACATGAGATATGGCATGATTTTCATTTACAGTTACCACATCAGAACTCATTAAGTCAGATATTTTCCATTTGCCGGTAAATTTATTTTCATAGACTTTCATGAGATCGGTTTTGGTTATTATACCAATCAGTTCACCCTGATCAACAACAGGGAGTGAACCAATATCATTTTTTAACATTAATTCAACAGCATCCTGGGAATTAACTCCCGGTGCTACAGTGATTAAGCCATCATTCATTACTCGGCGCACAGCGATTTTGTCAATTGGCCTTCGCCTCCAGGCAGGTCCTTTTCCACTTAATTTATGAGTAATGTCTCTTTCAGTGACAATTCCCACCGGATCCCCATTTTGATTTACTACTACAATGCGGCTGAGTCCATTTTTGAGCATGAGGTTACGGGCATAGGCCACTTGTTCGGTGTCTTGAATTACCACAACATTCTCGCTCATTATATCTTTTATTTTCATCAAATCACCTGCTCATATACTGAAAATAGTGAGGTTATTTAATATTCAATGCATTTCGAAGTGTTTTTGATTTCAAATCAATTAGATACTCATTAGATATTCTTTTTAAAAATATGGAAAGATTTGAAGGATATAGAATATTAATGAGAATATTACTGTTTGATGACTTTTAATAAGTCTCTTTCCGTAATAATACCCTCTAGCTCCCCGTTAGTAATTACAGGGAGACCACCGATACCCTTATTTTCCATTATTTCACATAAATCTCCTAAACGAGTATTTGGAGATGTGCTTATGACTTCGTTTTCCATAATTTCCGTGATTTTTGTATTGAGAATTTCCTCAGCACTATTGGAAGTCATATTATTAAATGCTGTGCTCTGGCCTAAAAACTCCAGAATATCTGTGGAGGTTACCATACCTACCAGTTTGTCTTTTTCAGGGTGTGGTGTTTTCCTTTCCTCTCCTAACACGGGTATTCTACGCAGTTTATTTCTTACCATTATTTTAGATGCACTTTCAATTGGAGTTCCAGGAGTAGTAGTAATAACTTTTTTAGTCATATAATCCTCTACCAGCTCGTCAGTTAGTACTCCAGATAATAAAAGAGCCATATCTCTTTCAGAAACGATCCCTACAATTTTTGCATCAGAATCAATTACTGGTAAAGCTCCCACCCCATATTCTATCATTTTTTCAACCGCAGCTGTTTATGGAGTCCTTATTGCTTAAGTAATAGACATCTCGAGTCATTATTTTTTTAACAGACTCATTTACAGCAGCTAAAAAATTGTCGTGATATTTTTCTTCCAGGATTTTAAATTTGTCTCCCCCTCCCAGGAAGTCCAGTATATCCATGGAAGTTACAATACCCAGAAGTTTTCCCGTACCTGGGTTGGTAATGGGTAGCCTCCTAAATTTGTTTTTTACCATTAAAACTGCAGCTTCTTTAATACTGGCAGTTTGTGGTATAGTGACCACTTCTTTTTTGGCGACGGTCATGATATCGCCTTCGTGTTCAAAATTTCTGCTTTCAAATTCTATGGGCCCACGGTCCATAGATTTTACAATGTTTATGGTGTCTTTTCTTCTCATCCATACACCTCTCTTTAGAGATATGATTACATAAGTTATGGAATGAATTTTAATGATATTTTAAGTGAATTTAACACACATATAGTAATTTCGACAGTTATAAGAGAATTTAAAAAGTTAAATCCTCTTAGATTCCTACTTGAACTTTTGAGTATCCTGATTAATAATTTTTGTGTTTTTTTTCATATTCAACGTGTGTAGATACTTGTTTTGTGATATAATTCATGCAATGAACCATTTTATTCCAATATTGGAATAAAAAAGCACATTTATGCAATTTGAATTGAGAATCAATTTATATACGACCTCAAAACGTCTTCTCTTGCAACTATACCTATCAAATCAGATTCTTTAGCTCTGAAAGGTTCTTTTTTAATAAACTTGGGATTTTCAACTACAGGTAAACGCCCAATGTCTTTTTGAACCATCAAAGTTGCAGCTTCTTCCAAAGACATCTCTGATGTCCCTACAATAGGTGGAGTCTGCATGATCTTTTCTGCAGGAATTCGCTTTACATCGCCAGAATCCATACCAGTCTTATTTCTCGAATTGATAAGGTCCTTACGAGTAACAATTCCAATTAACTTGCTTTTTTTTAAAACAGGCAAACCAGAAAAGCCAGATTCATCCATTTTATTCCACAAAGTAGAAATGGAATCCTGGTAGTCGCAGGTTACAACGTTTTCGGTTTTAATATCTCCCAAAGTTTTTTGGGGAGGATTAGCTCCATTTTCTAAAAGAGCTAATAAAATATCAAACACACTTAAAATTCCCAGCAATTTAAAATTATCGCTGGATTCTACCACAGGGCCCTGAATCTCTTCAGAATTTAATAAGTTATGAGCGGCATCGATTAAGTCCATTTCTGGAGTAAAAATAAGTTTAGGCCGCTTCATTATGCCCCTAGCTTCAATATTAGATTTATTGGCAGAAATATTTTGCATATCCCCTCGGGTAATTAAACCTTTTAAGTGGCCTTCCTGAACCACAGGGATACAACGGAAGTCCTCATCCCGGAGTATGGATCGCACCCTGGTAGCAGCGGTGCTTATAGAAACAGTGACCGGGTTAGAGGTCATTACCTCTTCCACAATCAAGTTATTCACCCTCTAAATCCTCTTTACATTCCTCACATAAATATTTGCCATCTACTTCATCTAAATAATCTTCAAAGTTCCCGCATGCTTCACAAGCACCAGGAACTGGCCGCTCACCAGATGGATATCCAACCATATTTTCTTCAATACGAGCATTCTCTACAAGAATTTCCGTAAGTTCAGGTGAAACTGCCATTACATCTGTAGATGTCAGTATTCCAACTAGAGCGCCACCATTAACCACAGGAAGACGTCTAATACTATTTTTAGCCATTAAACGAGCTGCCTCATTTAATTCTCTCCCAGGTTCAATGCTAATGAGATTTTTAGTCATTACTTGGCCAATAGTTATATCACTAGCTTTCAAATCTTTGGAAACTACCTTTCTAATGATATCGCTTTCAGTGATTAGTCCTTCTGGTTCAGAATTGCTTTTCACAACCAGACTACCGACTTTTATTTTGTTCATGAGTATAGCTGCTTCTGCAACACTGATTTGAGGGTCTACTGTGACCACATTTGAGGTCATGGCATCGTGTACTGTGACTTTAGTTTCCATTTCCATCTAAAAACCTCCTATCTGACTTCTAGAAGTTTATGTACTTGAGGTATTGTTAGTACATTTAGGTGTTCTCCCACTTTTTCAGACATTTTGAATAGTTTAGGAGTGTGTTGAACCCAATATTCAAGTGGACTAGCCGGTTGAAGAACCATAACAACCCGGGAAGGGTCAGAAATATTTTCTTTTATGGTTTTTGCCACATGCCCTATAGTGTCCACCTTAGTTGTGGGTAACATAACCACTTTACAATATACATTTACCCTTCTTGATATTAAAATGTTTAGGGAATCTATCTCCCGTTCTATAAGGTCGTTCTTATTGTGGCCTAAAAAATGTTCAGGGAGTTTTATATCAACAGATGCGTGACTTATTAGATCTGCAATCTTTTTAACTTCTTCCGGGAGCGAACCATTAGTTTCGAGAAGAGATTTAAATTTATTTTTTTCTAAAAATTTTTTTATAAAATCGGCTTGTAAAAGTGGTTCACCACCTGTAAAAGAAATTGAATGAAAATCAGGAGTTAAAATACTTTCAATCTTTTTTTGAAGTTCATCTAAAGTTGTTTCACGGCCCGCTGAACTGTTTCTGCTTTCGGCAGTATCACAATAACTGCAATCCAAATTACATCCAGCAAATCTTACAAAAATCTGTCTTCTGCCAATAAGTAATCCTTCCCCTTGTATGCTAGAAAAAACTTCCATTATAGGTGCTTTCATATGAATCTCCAGAATATATTGAATAATTATAAATTTTAAAGTTTAAAGCAAGTATATTTGTCTTTATGTCTTATTTCCGTTATTTGTTTATTCGATTTATATTCCATTATTTTTATTTGATTTAATAAAGGATTTAATCACTTTTAGTGAAAAAAGCACCCTGGCCAATACCTTCATTAACACATATCTCCACACTGGAGATTTTAGCACCTTTTTCCTTTAATTTATCAAATACCCTTTCTGCAAAATATTCTGCTAGATCTTCTGCTGAAGTTGACTTCAGATCGAGCAAATAACAATCCTCAGCAGGTATTTTGTATTCTTTTCCTTGAATAACAAATTCAACCGACCCTTCAGTGGATTTAAAAGTTATTAAATTATTTTGCAAAGGAATTAGAACTTTATGGTCTAAAATAGCACATATTTCTCTTACAATACCCTTTACTTCTTTAAAATCAGCTACAAACCCAAATTTTCCACTACGTTCTCCTTCGACCTGTACATCAACAATGTAGGAATGCCCGTGTATGCAACCGCAAGAATCGTGTTCTGGAATCATATGCGCTGCAGAGAATCTTAAATTAGCGTGAATGCCGTTCATTACAATTTTCATGATTTAACCTTTTTAATAATATTATTCTTATTAAGATATTTTAGAAAACTTCTATTTAGAAACTATTAGAAAAATTCTTACTTATTTTAGAAACTTCTTGTTTTAGAAATATCCATTTCAATTGATTCTATTTCATTAATATAGGATTTAGAAATATTTTTAGTTATTTTTAATAAATCAAACTCTTCAATAGTTCCACTTTCTAAAAGACCAACCGTTTCAACATCTTCAGGGGTTCCTTCACTGGTTATATTCACACCCAGATGAATTTTCATGCTGGTTGGGGATATGGTGGCTATAGAAACTGTCAATTTCCCAGTTCCCACAAAAAGATCATCTCCACTTCGAGTACTTTCAACCCCCCATTTGGAAAGTTCATCTTTTAAAATCATTACCAAAATTCTCTGGCGATGGTAACACAATTTAATATTTGTAGGCTGGCAATCAAAATGTTCTACAATAAAATGGATCATTTTATCTGATTTTATTTCTAAACCAACATCCTCCACGTCAATAATTTTTAATGGATCTATTTCCATAGGACCCATCCAGGAAACTACACTGGAACCTTTTATTCCCATTTTATCCAGGGCCCATAGAGGCTGTATTTGGCTACCATCATAACACATATTTTCCTCAACGAATTGATCAATTATTTTCATGCTTTTTTTGCCCCTTATGAATATTATGCTGAAATGCATCAAGTATCTTAAGTGTACTTCTTACCTAATGTTTTTGAAGATTATAGATGTACTATTCTCTTTAAATATTAAACAAATCCAATCATGAAACCTAAATCCAACATGATAAATTTATTGATTAATTTTAATGATTTATTAATAGTTATCTTGTGAATATAAAAAACAATTTATTAAGTTTCAGTTACAGACCAGATTTAATCCACGTATAACTCCCTGAATCCAGTCTTAGTATCTAATTTTCTTTTGAAAGTTCCATCATATTCCAGAATAGATAATTCAACTGTGGTATTTACCAGACATCCCTCTTTAAGGTGTCCACCCCATACCTTACCATTTTCATCTGAAACCGAAAGATGAACGTGAATTCCATCTAAAGATACCGTTCCTTGAATGGATACAATCTCCAAAGGGCCTTCAAATTGTTTAATACTTCCATCAGACATTCTTAAAACAGCTTTACTCAAACTACCAACTGCACAAATTAGTATCCCTGCTTTAACGTTATTTTTTATTGTAAAAAGATTAATTTCTTCTTTTAAATCATTTTCTGGTGTGATTCTATAAACAAACATAACGAGCTAACATATTAATAGTGTCTTTACCATTTAATTAATTATGAGAGCCAGAACCCGCGATTTCATATATACCACGGATGACTTGTTTTTTGCAACAACCTCCTATCTGCATCCCGAAGATCGTATACTGGCCTTTTTGACGATATATTCCAGATCCAGAAGGTGAGAGGTTCAAAAATGGGAAAAGATACTCCAAAGTTGATTCTGAAGAAGCCTACAGTTTTTTAAAAGAAAATTATCCTTATTATTTGTACGAATGTGATAATACTCAGGTTCAAATGATGGGTGTACCTTTAAATAAAGTTAAAGAAATTCTAAGGCCTGATGAGCGCTTACAGGAAATAAGAAACCAGATGATGGATATTGATAATAATCCAGACCATCAACCAGGAAATGACTGTTCTAATGATTCTATCCTGAAAAAAGTCATTAAAGTTGCCGATACATTCCATAAAGGTGCAGGAATACCTTATGAAAGCATGGGAATATCTGGATCAATATTACCTGACCTATACGATCCTGAAAATTCAGATATAGATTTTGTGATTTATGGTACTGGCCCATCACCGCAGGGCCATGAATCTTTTCGGTAAAATAAAGGATACCGATGAATACCAATCATTTAAAAGTATTGGTGATGATTACTGGAGAAAAGTCTATGATAAAAGAATAAAAGATTCCACCTTAAGTTTTGAAGAATTCTGCTGGTATGAAAAGAGAAAAAACAACAGAGGAGTTGTTGATGGAACCTTATTTGATATTCTGGCCACCAGAGAATGGGACGAAATATCAGGAACCTGGGGTGAAACCAGTTACGAACCACTGGGCCAAATGACCGTGGAATGTACCGTTTCCAATGCTCTAGCTTCTTTTGACAATCCAGCAGTTTATGAGGTACAGGATGTCAAAATAATTGATATTAATTTGATTTCATCCCAGTCCCACGAAATTTCTGAAGTTAATATCAGTGAAATCGCCTCATTTACCCATACCTACTCTGGTCAGGCCCTGGAAGGTGAAAGAATAGTAGCTCGAGGAAAGCTAGAAAAAGTCATCAAAAAGAAAGAAAGTTACAGGATTGTTGTAGGAACAACCAGAGAGTCTTTGAATGAATTTATTAAGCTTAAAATAAATCCTCTGGATTTATAAACGAAAAATGAAAATTATTGTTAAAAAATAATGTAATAAAAAAGTATAAGTATTACAATTAATACAAAAATTAATAATATTAACGAATGTCCTTCTAAAATAATTTAAATTTAAATAATTACAATTTAATGTATTAGTGTAGAATTCATATAATTAATTAATATAAAATAATATATTCATTAAAATAAATATTTTATAACAATTGTAATATTAATTATCTCGATATCCTGGAATATCCTGGAGGATTTTTATGAATAAAACATCCATAAATATTGGATTTATTGGTTTTGGAACCATAGGATCCGGTGTAATAGAAATATTCAACCAAAATATTGATTTAATACAAAAAAAAGTTGGAAAAGAAGTTAATCTTAAAAAAGTAGTTGATTTAGATATAAACACAGATAGAGGAGTTGAAATTAGCTCTGATAAAGCTATCAACGGATGTTAACGATATATTAGAAGATCCTGAAATATCCATAGTAATTGAATTAATTGGTGGATATGAACCAGCCCGTAGTTTTATAATTAAAGCCCTTGAAAATGGAAAACACGTAGTTACCGCCAATAAAGCACTTTTAGCAAAGCATTGGGAAGAAATCACAGCAACTGCCGAAAAAAATAATGTTAGAATTTCTTTTGAGGCCAGTGTAGGTGGAGGAATACCTCTTTTACAACCATTAAACGAATCTTTAGCAGCTAATAATTTTGAAGGCATTTATGGAATAATAAATGGTACTGCCAATTATATTCTAACTAAAATGAGTGAAGAGGGATTAAAATTTGATGATGTCCTTAAAGAAGCTCAAGAAAAAGGTTATGCTGAACAAGACCCTACTTTTGATATCGAAGGGCACGATACTGCTCAAAAATTAATAATTTTAACTATACTCGGTTTTGGAAATTATGTTGCTCAGGAAAAATTCCATGTGGAAGGAATAACAAAAATAACTCCACAAGACATTGAATTTACTTCCAAAACCCTGGGATATGTAACCAAACTATTGGGAATCAGCCGAAAAGTAGGAGATGAACTGGAAGTGAGAGTCCATCCCACCCTAATACCTAAAACTCATTTGCTGGCCTCAGTTAATGATGTTTTCAATGGAGTCTACATGGTTGGAGATGCTGTTGGTCCAGTTATGATGTATGGGCAGGGCGCAGGAATGATGCCCACAGCCAGTGCCGTTGTGGGAGATTGTATTGATATAATAAGCAATTCCCAAAAAGAAATAACTTATGGACCCCCTCAAATCAAGGAAACACCTATTAAAAATATGGATAATGTAATTTCCAGATACTACATTAGATTAAAAGCGCTTGATCAACCAGGTGTACTTCACAAAATTTCTGGCATTTTAAGTGAGTACAATATCAGTCTAGAATCAGTTAACCAGGAAAAAAATGAAGAAGAACCATCACTTCCTATATTTATAGTAACTCATGAAGCTTCAGAAAAGGATATAAAGGATGCTTTATCCCAAATAGACGAATTAAATGAAATAAATGCACCAAGCATGTTAATTAGAATTTTAGATGAATAAAATCTCAATTTTTTTTTAAAAAGTTAGTAATACTAAAATAAAAAAAAATATAAATATAATAAATAAAGAAATAGTCCCAAAATAGTCTTTAAAAGTAATTAAAAATCCCAAAAAAACTAGAATAAATTTATGAATGTATGAGAGGTTTTAAAATGTCAATAAAGGTATCTTCAATAACTGAATATTTGTATTGTCCCTTGAAATTGTATTTAAAAAATCATTTGGAGCTTGATAACAATTGAAAATGAAGAATTGAAAGAAAGAAACAATTCAAAAATTATTCGGCCATTTAAAAATGGATTTTAGAGACTTGAGAAGAAAGAACCTCTGATAAAGTAAAAAATGACATGAATGCTTCCGAAATTAGTGAAACCTTTTCAAGACGTTCCTTATATATTAAATAAATCTCTGGAAAACTATGAATTTGAGAGTGAAACTGAAAAGAATTTACTATATAAAGAGTTAGAAAATGATTTAAAAGTAGAAAATACAATTTTAGCTCTAAAAATACACAGAATGTTGTTAAAGACAAAAAGAGATCCTGTTCAAATAGTGAAATGATTTTTCCGCCAGTCATTGCAAAGTTATTTAATCAGAGACAAAAACCTGGAAATGTCCGGAACAGTGGATAAAATAGAGATTGTCAATGGAAAATATTATCCCATATCCCGAAAATCTAAAAAATCCTCCCTTAAGAGGAATTTGGGATTCAGATGCCATTGAAATAGCAGCATACGCACTCCTAATAGAAAGAGAATTTGATACAGAGGTCTTGGTAGGTTTTGTAGATTATGAAAATTTTGGAGATAAAAGACCAGTAATCGTTGATTCTGAACTTAAAGAAGGATTATTTATTGTAATAGATGCTATAAGAGAAATAATCAATCTAGGGGAATTACCCGAAGTAAATATAAACCCTAAAAAGTGTGAAAAATGCAGTTATCTGGAAATATGCCATCAAAATCTTGATTTTTCGTGAAAAAGCAAATTTAATTTGAAAGTCTTGCTTTATCCCAAAATATAAATCATTTAAAAGTTAATATTAATTATTACATTTCAGGTGATAAAATGAACCAAGATGAACTCATGAAAAAATGCGAAGGAATGGAAGATTCCAGTGCTATGGGTACTTGCAGAGTAATGCTGGAGCTAATGGACGAAAGAAAAAGTCGAAATTGAAGAAGAAGAAGATCAAACTTATTTGGAAATGGCTGAAAATTTAAAACCATCCGACGTGTCAAAAGTGCTGCAATTAGCATTAAAAGTACGTGAAAGTGGCGATATAAAAGATCCTGAGCTTAAAAATGCTGCCAGCAGGATTAATAAGAGCCATAGAAATGAGTTAATCCTAACGATATATAATTTTTTTAATTTATTTTAAATGTTTATTATTGATTTTAATTTCATTTAATTTTAATATTTTAATTAGTTCCTGAAAAAAGATTTTAAAAATTTTATTTTATTTAATAAATATTTACTAAAACTTTTTTACCAGAGATTTTTTTAATATCAAAAATTGCAGTATCAGCAACTGCCATAACCGCCATTACTCCCGCCTGTATAGGGTCAGTTACGACCAAATCTGCTTTTTCAGTTACACTACCTGGCATGCTAAGGCTAATTACCACCAGATCGTGTTCTTTTTTCACCTTTTCCACTGCCTCGGTTATTTTTCCACCCATTAAAGATCCAGCCAAAACCAGTGCACCAACTCTAGGAAGCCTACCAACAGCAAAAACTGCCTCTGCAAGTTCCAATTCACCAACCAGAGGTATAGTATCAACACTAATCCGTTCTCCCCGGATATTATGGCGATCTGCCTCACTAATGGCCCCCATAGCCACGTGGGCCACCTGGGCACCCCCACCAATAATAATTATCCTTTTACCATATATATCATCCAGAGACCTATGAACTTTAACTCTCTAAAACCGGTTCGGAATCTTCAATAACACTTACTAATTTCTCAATATCATCCACATCTTCAAGTTCCATGTAAATAGAACCAGAATCATCTTTTTCTACAAATAAATGAGTATAAGTAATATTTATTCCATTTGAATGCAATCATATCAGTAATTTGGCTTAAAACACCTGGTCTTTCAATAGTTTTTATGGTGATAGCAACTTTACTCATTAAATCTCTCCATAAGATGATAAACTGTAATTAAAATAGTATGGTATTTTTAAATAATAAACCTATAGCTAATTTTTAGCGAATTAGGTAAAATCTCAAGTCATTTATTCGCAAATAGTACCATGATATTTTGCCTAGAAAATAATGATTATTTATAAAAATATTATAAAAAGTTATAATAAAAAACTAGTATAAAAAAATTTGAAAAACGAAATAAAAATTTTTAAATTATCAATGAATTATTTAATTTGAATTAAAATTTGAGTTAAATGGATAAAAAGAAATTTATCCAAGGATAAATCATTAATAATTCTGTTTTTGATTATTCCTCTTGAGATTCTAACTCAGATTTAATTTTATCAAGTTTTACCTGTTCTCTTCGAAATAAACTTAGAAAACTATCTTCTTCCTTAACTGGTGTAATATCCAAACCCAACGCCCTGTGTTCATCAATCCAATCCTCTGAAAAAATAGGAACATCTATTTTAATAGGTTCAGAAGTGGGATTAACAACAATAAGGTTTCTGTAAGGGAAATCCACCTCTACAATGTATCCGCCAGTGCTGATAATATGATGAGGTCTAACCACAAATTTCATCTGATCACCTATTATATTTAAATTTCATTCAAATATTGATTTTATTAAATAATATCACTTATGGTATTTTTAGATTAAAAAAGTGCAATAACAATTGCCAGAACTCCTAAAAGTGATACTCCTGCAGCCACTGGATAAAATTGCTTGAAAGTGAATATTGGGGCAAAAGCACTGAATATAGCCATGAATATAGGGAATATTAATGCCACAGCAATGTTAACCAGTATAGACCAGCTTAAAATATTAGGAGGTAATCCCAGGAATAAAACTGAAAATATGGCCCCTAAAGTAAACATGAGGAATCCTCTAGTAATATAAATATAAGATCTGTATTTTGAGGCGTATTCCATATAAGGACCTTCAATAACATCAGCTTTAGTTTTAAGGATTGCAAATGGATATTCATTTAGTAAAATCATGTATCCAATGAAAAATACCAATGCTCCTAAAGACCCCAGCTAAAGTGAATAAAATAGGTCCCTGAATCTGCTGATAAGCAGATTATATCGCTGAAGAATACACTACCGGCCATGGCCACTGGAATAAATAATGCAATGTATATAGGGAAATGATCCGAAAGCAATAAGTCTAAAGGCCCTCATTGCACTTAAATCTTCTAGAAATGACCTAGGAACATCAGGATGTTTGGCACCTTTAACAATATCTGGAAACGGCATAGACAAAGACATTATGGAACGAGATAAAGATCCCATAAATACATATATTACTTCTTCAATTTTTAAAAGTCCCACAATAGCTATAACACTTGCTAAAGCACCTAACAAAGTACATTTGAGGTATTAAGAACAATAATATGAAAAATATTGATAGTAAACCAACTAAAGGCAGTGCATTGTAAAGTCGTGGTAATGGGGAATTAGGAATTATGGTTTCTTTGAAAAAAAACTTCAAAGGAGCCATGAATCCCGGACTGGAAATTGGAGGTCCAATTCTCTGCTGAATTCTCGCATGTACAAATTTTCTCTCAATTCCTGGCAGCCATAGGCCCACAAATAATGCCACGATTAAAGTCCCAATCACTGCTGCTGTTGAATATATGATAGTAGAAGCTTCCATGACTTAATCTCCTAAATTTGAATTTGAGTTATCTTTATAGCACGATCAGTGCAGGTAAAACAAGGATCACACTGTACAATAGCCAGTTGGGCATCACTAATATGATTACCAATGCATGCTTCCTGCATAGCCGCTATATTAGTTATAGAAGGAGTTCTGACTATAGAACCTCTTACCCTTCCCTCTTCTAATGCATAAGAGTGTAAAAGCTTACCTCTTGGCACTTCAATATAACTTTTAATAATGCCCGTGTCCTGCATTTCCCAGCTACGGTCAGTTATAGGGCCTGAAGGAATGATTTTTAATGGCTTGTCTAATGATTTTAATTGATTCTGGGATTTCCAGAACCCTCATGAGCAGATTGGACTTAACATCACCATCATCCTGAGTAATGACATCAAATTCAAATGGATCGTAAATCTCCATATCACGACGAAGGTCAAAGTCCACACCAGTGGATCTAAGAGTAGGCCCGGTTGCAGCCAGTCTTAAAGCGTCTTTTTTGGTTAAAACACCTACCCCAGTAATCCGGGACATTATCATAGGATCAGAAACAAACCGTATCCGCAAATTCTGTGATTTTCTGTTCAATAAGATCCATACCTTCACTGGATTTTCTGGATCCTCATTAAATCAAGTTCACAGCGTGGTCTGACCCCACCAATGATAGAAACACCATATTGTACCCGGTTACCTCCAATCATCCTTAAAAGTTCCATTACAGTTTCTCTTATGTAAAAAAGCCGCATGGCAAATGTTTCATGTCCTAAAACTTCGTTTCCATGGGCCAAATAAAGCAAATGGCTGTGTAGTCTTTCCAGTTCCCCCATAATTATTCGGATATAGGTGGCCCTTTCCGGAATTTCAATTCCCAGACCTTTTTCAGCCACCATTACTGAATTCCAGATGTGGCTGTTGGAACAAATTCCACATATCTTTTCGGTTAAGCTATTGGCCTTTTCCACAGGTAGCCCTTCCATTATACGTTCAATGCCCCTGTGATTTAAGCCTACGGTTATCTCTGCGTCTCGGACAATTTCGTCTTCCACAAAGAGTCTAACCCGATAAGGCTCGATAGCAGCAGAGTGGACGGTTCCCATGGTAACTTCCGTCTCTATTACTTCTTGCCTTTTTGGTTTATTATTTTCATCCATTATAACACCTGTAAAGTTTTTTGGTGATTTAGATAATTTTTTATATATTTTATAAATATCACTTTTTAAATGATTATTTTGATAAAGTTGGTAATGATTGATTAATTAAATTTTTAATTAATTCAAATTCATTATTGAATAATTTTATTGAATAATAATTTTATGTTTGTTTAAATTTTATTATGACTTATTATTGAATTTTAAGAATTTTTTATTGATTTAAAGTTATTTTGAGTTTAGAGTTATTTTGATGTTAAGGACCCAAAAATTTTCATTCCGCATCTAAAAGTTTAGGTAAAGCAGCAACTGCACCTGCCAGAAGATCTTCTGGCCTTACAGCGCATCCTGGAACCTTTGCATCCACAGGTATAACATTATCCACCGGTCCAGCTATTTCTTCAGAGGGTATATCACCATGAATGTTTTTATAAACTCCACCCATTAAAGCACATGCCCCTGCAGCAATAACTGCTTTAGGTTCAGGTATTGCATCATATATCTCTTTTAAAGGTTTTTCATTGTGTTTAGTAACCGGTCCGGTGACAATGAGAACATCTGCCTCCCGGGGGTTCCAGGTTAAGAAGATTTTATATTGCTCTGCATCGAATTTAGGAGAAAAAACAGCATTTACGATTTCTATATCGCAACCATTACATCCTCCAGTATATACTAGCATGGCATGAACAGCTCTCGCCCTTGAATATGATTTGAGGCTCATTTAATCACTCTCATAATTTTTATTATTTGTTTTAATTGATTATTAATGACTAATTCTTATTTAAATAATTAATTAGATAAAATTATCAAATTAAATCTTTTTTTTCTTTAAAATACTTTTATCTGCTAAAAATTGAGATATAAAAGCAATTTTATCATCTGAAATCTTGAAAGGTTTATCCATTAACTGATTAATATCTGATTCCACAATTCCTACATCATTCGGATGGATAGTACCTTTTTCACCAAATAACGCATATAATGGGCAGAAATCATGACAGTAATAACAGTGCACACATTTTTCACTATTTAAAACTGGTAATTGAGTCTTTACCAAGACCTTCCATTAGTTCTACTGGCTCTTCCAGATCCTTCATCTCCACAGCTTCTGTTGGACAGGCATTAGCAACATCCACCACAACCAATACATGCCACTTCCGCAACTTTATCTGTGGGTTGAACACGTCCCTCCAGAATTCGGCTTCTCATTTCCATGTCAGTAACCCGGTCTGAGGCAAAAACTATCCTTTTAAAATTGGTATAAGCCCCTTCCAGGATTATCCTAATTAAATTTTTCATACTGATTCCTCAAACTCCCTTTCAAACATTACTGCTCTGGCAGGGCAGGCATTAAAACAAGCCCCACAATATATACATTTATCTTCATCCACGACTAATCTTCCATCTTCTGTTTCAGATATGGCCTCTTCAGGACATATTTTTTCACATAAATGGCATTGCATACACAATTTATCATTTATAAGTGTAAATCCGTCTTTGATAGATTTTTTACGCATGGTAGTTTTGGGTATAGCATCAACCGGGCAGTGAATACCACATTTTTCACATAAAATACATTTGGTCCGATCCACATCAATAGTTCCTCTTTTAAGAGTTATGGCATCTTTAGGACATATTTCTGCACATATACCGCAAGATATACAGTCATCAGAAATGCTTCCATCCCAGGTAACTTTTTTAAAGCTTCGAGCCTCATTTATATCACAGACCTTGACACATCGGCCACAAGAAACACAATAGCCTTTTAGTCCCATTCCTGGGATTTCTGAAGGTCTTAATGTTCCTACCGGGCATACTGTCAGTACAGGCCATGGTTTCACATTCCGCGCAGATAGAAGGATCACATCTTATTTTCCATCAATCATTCTCAAAGCATCATTTTCACATGCATCAGCACATAAACCACAATTTAAACAAGATACAATACTTCCAGTGATTGCAGAATTTTCTGGCGCTTCAGCACCCTCAGCAATAATTTCAGTTCCCTCGGCATCCATATCTGGTTTTTTAATAGAAACCTGGAAGTCTTTTATATAAATAGCACTGTTAGGGCACTCTTTAACACATTTTAGACATAAAGTACATTTTTCATTGTCAATGGTGGTGTCTTTAATAGCATCTGCAGGACAAATATCTTCACAAACCCGGCACTCAGTACAAACACCCTTCTGATCCACATTAACCATTATGGCCTCAGTAGGACAGTAATACTCGCATCGGCGACATAAAGTACATTTATCCAGTTCAGTAACCACATTTATTCTTTCTACCTCATCTTGTTCTAGTAGATACTCTTTTAGGAGCTTGTATTGCCAGATTTAAAGATTCTAAAAATTGTAGCTGGCGATCTTCGATTATATCAAAGGCATCAACACTGGCCTCGTGTGGACATGCATCAACACAAATTCCACATCGGGCACAGATACCCTTAATAACTCCTTCTTCAATTTTTATGCTGTTAACAGGACAGGTGAATTCACATACCCCGCAAGCATTACATCGAGCCCGATCTACAACGTATCCGCCGTATTTATTTTTGAAAATAGCCCGATTCGGACAAGCCTCGGCACATGCTCCGCAAGTTATGCAGCTAAAAGCTTTGCCATCAATCAGACGTATGGCCTCGGTAGGACATTCTTTTATACATTCCCCTGAGCCCTCGCACTTGTTAGTTGATAAAAACATGATAATTCCTTCCAGATTTATTTTACATTTATAAGAATAATGTAATTTATCTGTTATTATTCATATGAGCTTTAATCATAATTTTAGTAATTCTGAATGATTTTATAATTTAATTTAATTTTTTGGTATTTCGGCTCCCGAAAACAATTTTTCCCACGAAAATACCAATTATACATACCACAAATCCACTGGCCAGAGGTGAATCAGTATAATAAGGGAAAGGACCCAGTTGCCAGGCCATGAATAATGCAGCAATTATTACTACCACATATGACGAATAAGGGAAGTGTATTTCACTTTCAGGATTATTTTTAATTCTTGATCCCAGTATAAATCCCAGCAGGAATCCGAATAATATTGGGCCTAAATTTAACATTTCTATTCTCCTTTAATGTAATTAGTTCATGTTAGTAGTTATGTTTAGTCTGATAATTAATTACCCTCAGCATCATTTTCATCTTCGTCTTCGTGGTTAAACTGCATAAAAGTAATAACTACTGCGCTTAATCCAACTAAAACTTTTAAACCGACCACAATATTCAAATAAGGAATAATACCTGCGTTTATGACATCAGGATAGTCAAATAGGTTTTGGATGAATGTTGGAACAATTTGGTATAAATCTACTCCAAGATTGTAAAGATAAAATCCCGAGAATATTAATCCGGCCAGTCCCAAACATACATAAATTAATGCTCCTGCACTTTCCATAGCAGCCATGAAATTATGGGAAAAGTGGAAAGGGTTTTCTTTTATTCCATAAACAACTGCGCAGAAAATAAATGCTCCAGCAATCATAGCCCCACCCTGAAATCCTCCACCAGGTGTGATATGTCCTCCAAGGATAGTTAAAACTCCTAAGCACATTATAAGCATGGCTACAGGGAATACAAATATTTTAAGTATGGTACTCATTTATTTACCCCCCAGCTGTACTTTTCCTCTTCCAAATATCAGAAGAGTGATTACTACTGCTGTAACCAGTATAAATGCCTCTCCCAAAGTATCATATCCTCTCCAGTCAAATACTACATTGGTTACCATGTTAGGAGCTATTTTAGTACCGACCCACAAGTAAATATGATTTATTCCTGGATTTAAAGCAGCTTTAAAACCAATTATAGACTCGAATAAAGTTATTCCAAATATTGCTAGTGCAATAGATGCTAAAAGATTTCTTATACCCTCAGACATGAGTTGTCCCCCAGTAGAATAATGTTACTAGGACCCCCAGTGTCAAAATGACATAGAAGACCATGTTATTGAAAGAATCACTTTGTTCTTTTTTAAGACGAGGCATGATGGGCATAGCCGTAACCATTACAAAAAACAACCCCAGAACTACCAGAACCATTAATATATCATTTATTTTTCTAATCATAATGGCCGCAATCAGTACTGAAGACATTAAAGTTAATTCTGCTGCTAAAACCGATGAAGCAGATATATTAGTCACTGGCTCCATTTCCTTGGCTTTTTCTTGGATACCTTGTATTCTACTAATTATTAGATCATAAAGATTCATAAAATCCCCCAAACGATCTATTTTCAATTAAGTCATATGTTTTAGTAAGACCATCAATGCTAGGAGTGGTTTGTTTTAAACTTTTTAGAAGTTCAGATTCTAAAAGCTCCAATTCTAAATCAAGGTCATTAAACTCTTTCCGGGATACGTATTCTTTCATTTAAACCAGCCCCTGCGCAAGTTGGATAAGGCTGTCTGTAACCAGTTGTGGGAAAAGCCCTAAAACCAGACAAATTACCAGAAAAGCCACCATGGAAATAATAGTTGCTCTTGGTATTTTTTCATTTATAATCTCCAGATCTTTAGGCCTTGGCCGTAGATAAATGGTGTAAAAAGCCTTCATGAATGTCATGAAAGTTATTATACTCAATAAGACCATTATTATACCTAGTTCAGGTAACCCTGCACCAATAGACGCCTGAATAAGTTGTAATTTACTTTGGAAAACATTTAATGGAGGAACTCCGGCCATGGCAAATCCAGCCAGTAAAACCAGTCCCGCCACCCAGGGATTATCCGCAAGAAGGCCACCAAGTTTATTGGTGTCGCTGATTCCAGTTTTGTAAAGAATAGTTCCAAAACCAATGAAAAGGAAAGCAGTTACTATAGCTTCATTTACTGCCTGGAATAGTCCAGCAGATATACCAAAGGCAGTCCCCAGTCCCAGACCTAAACCTATGTAACCCAACTCTCCCACAGCCAGATAACCAATTATACGTTTGAAATCAGTTTGCATGAGTGCCATGGTTATTCCCAGTATCATGGCCAGCAAAGAGAAGAATATAATGGCCCACTGGGTAAGTGGAAGATATGAAAATATCCGGATTATAATTATTCCCAATGCGACGAAAGTAAAAACCGAGAATGCTTGGAGTAATGCTGCTCCGTGAGGTAGGGCTTTACTGTAGACAGCAGATTTTATGGTGTGGAACGGAGGAAGTCCTGATCCATACAACCATCCAAACAAGATTAATCCACATGCCATCAAGAATAAAGGATTTTTAGGGTCTACCAGTCCATTTTTAAGACTGAAAACAATATCTGTTATATTTACATTACCAGTTAATCCCAGAAGTATAGCAATACCCAGCAAAAGCATAGGTGCCGCAATACTTCCTAAAAGCATGTACTTTAATGCAGTCTCGTAGTTTCTTTCTACTCCCGAGCAGATTATTATTCCTACCTGGGCCAGAGCCGCAATTTCGAAAAAGACATATAAATTGAATATGTCGTCTGATAAGAGAATGGCCGTAATTGCTGCTGTTCCCATAAACATTAAAAATGTGTAGACACCGGAAGGCTTTCTGGTTTCGCTTAATGAAGTGAAAATAGCGAAAAATGCCACGATTCCCAGTATAAATATGAAGATTTTTTGGGCACTGGCAAAGGTGTAAGTAATTGCTGGGTGGAACACGTTAAGTGCAGAAGTGGTAATAAAACTGGGAAGTCCTTGAGCTAATGTAGGATTATCAATTAAAGGAGGATAACCTCCAAAGTAGTGTACACCATAGTTAGCTACCAGTGGTATGATAGGCAGTATTACTCCCACTACAATAGCCAGAATTTTGACAGTTTTATCTTTATTATGGAATAAATTCAGCAATAAAGCACAACATATTGGTAATATAACCATTATAGGAATAAGAGGGTTCATTTAATATCATCCCCCATGAATTTAAATCGGGATAATTCAGACATTGATGATTCTCCAAATCGTGATGATTTTTTGATTTCTGAATTAAAATCAGAGAAACATGGATTTGCATCACTATTTGAACTTAAAATTTCGAAATTAGTCATTTTACTCACCATCACTCATCAATCCTTCAAAACCTTTGAGGCACTGATGGTGCCATGTTTTTTATAAAGTATTATGACAATTCCCAGCATAACAGCCAGCGTACTAGCCCCAATAACAATACTGGTTAGTACTAAAGCATAAGGCAATGGATAAGCTGAATTTTGGGCAAACCAGTCTGCAGCCATTCCCGGAAGATATATATAAACAATTCCGCCCGGTTTGTAACCCATAGTAACTAAGAAAAGGTTGACTCCGTCACCTATGAAAGCTAATCCAATTATTTTCTTGATTAAATTGTCCAGGAACAATGCAGCATATATCCCCAGCACTATTAGTCCTGCTGCTGTGAAAAACGATGCGAGTTGAACGTCTATGACCATTTTATTCCTCCATTCTCCGGGTTTTGTAAACTGCTAAGGCGAAAAATACTGGGATTATAGCAGAACCTACAATAGCTTGCGTAAGTGCCACATCAGGAGCTAATAAATACTGGTAAAGGAATGCTATAGCAGCACCAGGAATTCCAGTTAATATAGCTGCTTTTAAAAGATCTCTCTGCACTAAAGCCAGTAATGCTCCTAAAAAAGCGACTATCATTAAAATGTATTCAATCATTTTTTTCCTCTCCGTAATAATAGGCATTGGCAATAGCATGTGAAGCAAATGGTGCCAGAATAAAGTAAGTTACTGCCAGAAGAGGTGCATCAAGGGCTAAAAGAGCAATAATACAGGCCATGTCCGCCACACCCAGTATGTGTATCCGGGCATAGAGAACTCGGCTCAGATCATCCTTGAACCTCAAAATACCAATTGCTGTTAAAATTATTAAAACTGATGCGATGATTAAAACAGCTGATTTAAGTATGATAATTATATCTAACATTCCATCATCCCCTCAAAACCCTGGCAAATGCTATGGTTCCTACTGGACCCAATATTACCAGAGCATAGGCAATATCTTTACAAAATGCAATGCCGTAAATGTTTTGAACTAATATTAAAATGGTGGCCACCGCTATGCTCAGTCCAGAAACCCCTACCAGGCCCATACCAATGGTTTTTCGGGTAGCAATTCTCACTGATGCCAGAGCAAAAATGGCCAGCGAAGCCATAAGAATATACTCAGAAATTAACAATATATCCATCTAAATCTCCTTCCTGCAGCTTAAATTTGTTAAATATATTTGATTAATGACAATTCATGATACTGAAATTAGATTATTTGATATTGTGATGAATATTTATTCAATAGCTATAAAGGATATTAACAATGATAATAATTGAACAAATATTGATTTAAAACATCTAATTTAAGTTAAAATCATCTTATTATTTTTTAATTGGTTATTTAGCTTATTTATTTTATTAAAGATATAGCTAATTTAGATATTTAGATAATTATTATTCCAACATGCCTTTTATGTAAGGTTCAAATGGAATTACCGCTTCTTTATCTCTTTTTACGATAGTTGCAACTTTTAATATATTATTTTCAGAATCAAGGTCAATAGAAAGAGTACCTGGTGTTAAAGTAATGCTATTAGCCAGAATTGTTTGAGATATTGGCCTTTCCAGTACAGTTTCTATTTCCATGACTACTGGCTTTACATCTCCATTAATAGTCCTTAAAGCCACATCAATCTCTGCCTTAATAATTTCATATATTAAAACAACGAAATATGCGATGCCATAGAAAATTCTAGTGATAAACATGTGAGCTAACTCCTTGTCTCATTATTTGATCTCAATTCAACATAATTTTAGATAATTTAGAAGTCCATCAATATGATATATGAATAATTAACATGATTATTTATGATAATATAAATGTTTCTATTAAAATTTTTAGAAATAGTAATTCCCATAAATTAAATCTTTTCCGGGCTTAAAATTTATTAAATGAACAAATTTAAACAAAAATTTGAAAATAAAACATACCCCATAGTTTGTTTAAAAAATTGATTTATTTCTTGATTTTAAAAAAAAGATAGTTATAAAATGTAATTAAAAACGTAATAAGAAGCTCCCAGTATCCATAAAACTATTAAAAAGATCCCGAATCCTTTTTTAAATCTTTTTGAATAGAAAGGGCGGAAAAATTCGACTCCTTGGGAGGTATAAGAATCCAGAATCACATGGCTAATAAATCCCAGGGAAAATGCGCCCATAACTTTGTAAAGATCCAGCCCTGGAAACGGAGTTAAAAAAATTCCCAAAACTCCTAAGAATATGAATGGAAGCATTATATTCTTATTAACAGATAAGGACCCCAGTAATATTAAAATAAGTACCAGAGTTCCTTGTTGACTAAGTCCCAGGTCAAAAAAGAAAAAATAAGCAGAAATTACCAACACGGTCAATATAACAGAAAGTAAAAATATTCCCAATAATGAGTGAGTAAATCCCCTGTGTTCAGATAAATAAAATATTAATGCCAGTGTAATCAAAATTATACCAAGTAAATAGGGTAATTTAAATATATACAATGCAACGGTAAGTATCAGACCTATTATAAACAGAAATGAAATGTTTTTCTTTTTAACTTTATGATCAAAATCGGGAAATGACGCCCCAATAACGGCCATTGCTAAAGAAAAAACATTTGGAAAAAACGGTAAAGTTAATATAATAGCGAAAATAGCGTGTTTTTTATAAGAGGGCATTTAATTACTTCCGTGAATACTTGTACTGATTCCAGTCTTATGCTTTTCTTACAATATTAATTATATTTCTTTTAATAATTTCTTATGAATTAAATTTATGAATAAAATAAAACATTCTTGATTAATATTAATCTTTATTAATAATTTTGAAGTGCTCCAAATAAGATTCCATTTGCATCAGAGACCTTTCAATACTTCCCGGTGTTACTTGCCCATTTTCAGATACCACTTCGCAGGTGACTGCCGGGATGCCCATAATATTGCATTCATCTTCCAGAGCCCCTTTGTACATAGTTCCTGCAGAATTATAACATATTAATTCTGAAGAGGTTTTCTGGGTAATAAATTGACCTATTTCAAAACTTTCCTTACAAGGGTTTTTAGTGCAGAATACGCTTTCCCGACCAGGATTACTGCGAAGCTTGGTGGAGTGAAAATCAGCAACAGCATCCACTTTAAGCCTTTTGATCAATTTCAATAGTTCATGAGTAACTGAATCGTTATTAGAACCTGCCCGATTCAAATCCACACCATCAAGCCAGCGGCTATTAGCCATAGTGGCTCCAGGAGCAGCAAAAGGAACAATATATGCAGTTCCATACAGTTTTTCTTGTCCCAGCATTTCAATTAGATTTAACAAAGCTATTTGGGGAGGAAGTTCATTACCATGAATTCCAGCAACCATAATAACCTTAGGATCTCCATTTCCGATTTCTACAAGAGGAGTACCATTTTTGGCAAATTTTAGCAAATTTTTACTGATAATATTGGGAGAAATATTTTTTCGCATGGCATTGTTTTCCTCAATGATGCCACCTGCCTTATTGGATATCAAACTTATTTTTCCATTGATATCATTTACTGACTCCACAAACACCATTTAAACCACATCAAAACCCTATCGTTTCTAATTATACCAATATTCTAATATTTAACCACATTTAATCAGATTCAATTGAATTAATCTAAAATATTTTTATTATTTTACTATCTGATACCGATATTAGATCTATCGAACATGATTTAATCTAAATAAAGATAAGAACTTGATAATCATAGTTTATAAATTAGTTTTATAGTTTATAATCAGTTTATATTTGATAATTCATAGTTCTCAATACATCCATATTTAATTATTAGACTCACTCCATAATAAATTGAGTCACAATAAATCTTTAGAATTTTTAAATTTTATATAATAATTGTTTATATACTAATTTTATAATATATTTTAATAGATATTGAATCGGTAAGTCCTTAAATTGATTTATTAAAATAAATTTTATAACTAAACAAAGTTTATAATTAAAATAACGAATTATCAGGTGATAAAATGGAGAAAGTGGTTCTCGCATTCAGTGGCGGTCTAGACACATCTGTTTGCATTAAATTACTGGAAGAAAAATATAATATGGAAGTTATAACAGCTTGTGTGGATGTTGGACAGCCCAGAGAAGAAATTGAACGACCAGCATCAGTTGCTAATGGATTAGGAAGTTATAAGCATTATACTATTGATGCTCAGGAAGAATTTGCTAACGATTTTATTTTTAAAGCCATAAAGGCAAACGCTCTTTATGAAGGTTATCCTCTGAGTACTGCCCTGGCCAGACCATTAATTGCCATGAAAATTGTTGAATTGGCCCAGAAAGAGGGAGCTTCAGCTATAGCACACGGATGCACTGGTAAAGGAAATGATCAGTTCCGATTCGAAGCTATTATCCGTTCTTTGTCTGATTGTAAAGTTGTAGCACCAATAAGAGAACTAAATCTCACTAGAAGCGAAGAAGTGGACTACGCCAAGTCATGTGGCATTCCGCTACCTTCAGACAAGCTATACAGTATTGATGAGAATCTATGGGGGCGAGCCATTGAAGGAGACATTTTAGAAGACCCTATGGTAGAACCACCAGAAGATGCTTTTAGCTGGACCAGTTCCAGTGCCGATGCTCCTGAAGAAGCCCAAATAGTGGAAATGGAATTTGAAAAAGGAGTTCCAGTGGCCATTGACGGGGAAAAAATGGGTGCACTGGACATAATCAACGAATGCAACCGGATAGCTGGCATTCATGGGATTGGCCGGGTTGATATAATTGAAGACCGAATCATAGGACTCAAAAGCAGAGAAATCTATGAAACTCCAGGAGCTTTCTTGATTTTAACCGCTCACAAAGCATTAGAGCAAATAACATTAACCCGCAGTGAACTAAAATTCGCTGAAACTGTTAGTAGTACCTATTCTGAGTTAGTTTACAATGGAACCTGGCATGACCCTCTCCGAGAAGATTTAGACCAGCTTATTGACCATATGCAGCGCAGAGTATCTGGAACTGTTAAGATTAAGCTCCATAAAGGTGGCATGCGTATTGTAGGAAGAACTTCTCCATTCAGCCTTTATCAGCAAGAAGTAGTTTCTTTTGAGGATAAAGGGATGGACCAGCGCGAAATGGTTGGTATGGTTAAAAACTACGCTTTACAAGCTGCTCTCTATAATAAAATCTGTAAAAATGATTAATTAATTTAAAATTAAATTTAATTAATCTTTATTTTTCTTTATTTTTAATTTTATTTGATTAATAAAATTCCCTATTCCATTAGGCTATTTAGACCAAATTTTAGATATTTTTAGATATTCAGCTATTTATAAAATTTTATGTTTAATAAGTAATAGTAATCATTTGCTAGGGAAAATTTTTAATAAAGGAATCTTTAAATTATCTTTAATCTAAAATTAAGTGTCTTCAATGTTTATAATGTATACATATCTAATTGAAGTTAATTAATAGATAATTTAAAACTTAAAAGGAGCATTAATCATGGAAATCCTCAATATAATGATTTTGATTGTTATTGGAACATTTATAATCACTCTAGGATTGTTTGGAATAAAAATGATTTCAAAATTAGGAAAAGCAACTATTACCATAATATTCAACATGGCCCTGGGTTTTATATTTCTTTTTATATTAAACCTGTTTCCTTTTGTTAAAATACCAATAAATTTGTTAACTATACTTGTAGCAGGATTTGGAGGAATAATTGGAGTAGGTGTCTTAATTATAACTAAATCCCTGGGCTTATTTTGAACAAATATCCCCTAATTTATTTTAATCCAAAAAAAGTAAACATTCAATAAAATTAGAATTTATCGATATCTTCCATTATTTCTTTCAAAAATCATGTTTCATGGCTTCACTATAAAATTCAATCATTTTAGATGCAGTGAAATTATAACCCCATCTTTTTTCAGCCAATTCACCAGCCCGTCCATTAATAAATGCACCTAAACAAGCCGAATCCCATGGAGAGTGACCTTGAGATCGTAGTGCTGCTATTAAACCAGCTAAACAATCACCAGTGCCTCCAACAGTCATTCCGGGGCTTCCTGTTTTATTAAGCCGGAATTTTTTTCCATTGAAAATCATGTCTAATTTGCCCTTAAGTAAAACTGTTCCTTTTATTTGTTGAGAAATCGATTGAAATGCAGCTATTTTTTCCTTAATATCAAAAAGCATTATCGATGATTTTTGACCAAAAAACGTTTTAAATTCGCCCATATGGGGGGTTATAATCAAATTCTCTTGATTTTTCACTAAATCTTTATCAACCAGTTTTAAAGCATCGGCATCCATCACCAGTGGTTTTTCTCTTTCAATAAGTTTCGGAATAAGCACCTCCAGTGCTTTCCGGGTTAGATTCTCTTTTCCCATCCCACAGCCTATTAAAATACAATCTGCATTATCAGATAAATCTAAAATAGTTTCAACCATTTCTGAATTAATGTAATCCCCAGGAAGCCCTTTTACAATCAAATCAGGAGAATAAGATTTAATAGGAATAGAAGCAGATTCTGGACATACTATAGTTACCATATCTGCGCCAGCCGCCAATGCTGCCAATCCCGCCAATGCTGGAGCACCAGCATACTCTTTACTACCGCCTATTATCAAAAGGTTACCATTGGCTCCTTTATGAGCATCCTTATTTCTTGGTTTAATTCTCAAAAGATCTCCCGCTCCTAAGAACACCTCAGCTTCCTTGGGAATCCCTATATCACAGATTATTAGTTTTCCAATATTATCAGGAGATGCTTTTTCCAGACCAGATTTTTGGCGATGAAAAGTCACCGTATAATCTGCATCCACCGCAATATCAATTATATCCCCTGTTAAAGGATCCATGCCGCTGGGAATATCCGCCGATACCTTAACTGAATTTGATGCATTGATTAATTCTATTGCAGATCTAACAGGTTCTCTAATGATTCCCTTGATTCCTGTTCCTAAAATAGCGTCCACCAGGACGTCTTCATCATCACCCAATAATTCAAAATTAATTTGAGAAGAATCCGTGCATATTTCAATTTCCAAATCGGATAAATAGGGACCCATATTCTCCAGAACATTCCAATTCTGGAGAGACTCTTTAGATTTTATTTGTGATGGCCGGGTCAATAAAATTATTTTAACTTTAAATCCCATATTCAAGAGATGTCTAGCCGCTACAAATCCATCACCACCATTTCCACCAGATCCTGTGAAAATTATAACTTTTCCCGTGGTATTAATATAGGATATCTCCTGGGCCAGGGATTTTCCTGCATTTTCCATCAGGCTGAGTCGGGAAATTCCTAAATATTCTGCATTATAGTCTGCCACCATCATGTCCAGCGGTTTCATAGTATCACTATTTATATAATTGTAATAGAGAATATTTAATAATAACTCAAATGAATAATCTATTAAATAGATAATTTAATCCCTAAAAACAATTCATTCAAGTCTATTATTCATTCAAGTCCATTTTTTAAGGTAATTATAAAAAAGGGCATATTAATGAGGTGTTATAATTGGCCTCTTCACGTATACCACTACCCAAAGCTGAGGATATCCAGGCAATACCGCTTTCCATATTTTATTTTGCTCTTATTGCCCTGGTAATTTTAATCATTTATGGGGTTATTGGATCTCTTTATATAATGGGTCTGGATCCGATAAATGCTATTTATTTTACAATTATAACCGTTGCTACAGTGGGATACGGAGATATAATCCCCCAAACAGCCGCACAAAAGCTTTTTGCAGTTAGCTTGGCTTTGGCAGGGGTAGGACTTATTGCTTATGTTTTCAGCCTTAGTATATCGGTGGTAACCATGACAGTAGAAGATATTGCTTCTGGCTCCAGAATACGAAGAAAAATGACTTCCATGGAAAATCACTTTGTTCTTTGTGGATATGGAAGAGTTGGAGCAGCAGTTTTTAAAGAATTGAAAGAACGAAATCAAAAAGCCATAATTATTGAAAGAAACCGGGATTTAGTGGAAAAAGAACTTTGGGAAGACCCTAATGTACTGGCCATACCCGGGGATGCCACTGACGAAAGTGTCTTGAAAGAAGCAGGCATTAGTAGGGCCCGGGGAGTTATAATTGCCACCGGTGAAGATGTGGATAATCTTTTCATAACTTTGACCTCCCGGGAGATTCATCCTGAAATATGGATTGTATCTAGAGCCAGTAAAAGAGAAAATATTAAACGTCTTTACCGCTCCGGAGCCGACCGGGTAATATCCCCTGAAACCAGTGGAGGGGAAGACATTTATTTTGCAGCTATTGAACCTACCATGATGAAAATTACCATGATGCATGAAGTGGGTGACATCAGAAAGGAATCAGAAATAATAATCAAGTACGGCTGCACCCTGGAAGATATAGAATACCATTTACCTGAATTTAAAGAACCATTAGCCCGAAAAATCGGAATTTCCAAAATAGATCAATTAAATAAATTTTTAGAAAGTTTAGATGATGATATCAACCGAAAAAATTCCTTAGAAAGAATATACGAATCGGTTAGTGGAATACATTCCCACTGGATCTCCGGACCAGATAAAGAAACACTGGAAAAATTAGCCAAGGAATTAAAAAAGGAAGGAATTCTCTTAGGAGTTAATTTAGAGCCTGATGAAATTAAAGAAGTTGCTCGTAAGTACGGACGGTTGGTAGAAGTTGTTATAAAGCCAGAAATGATTATTGTAGAAAATCACGGCGTTTCTGATATTATGGAAGAAGCCGAAATAATTTTAAAACACGGTTGCACACTGGAAGATATCGAATATTATTTCACTGGTTTTGGAGAACCATTGCGGCGTAAAATAGGTCTTTCTGATATGAAGGAAGTTAAAAAGTTTTTAGATAACCTGGAGAAAAACGCGGGCAAATATGAATCTTTAGATCGGATTTATACCCTTTCTGGTGGAGGCATACACACCCATAGAATTTCAGGCCCTGATACTAAAAGTCTAAATCGAGTAGAAAAAGAATTAAGTAAAAAAGGGTTCTTATTAGGAGTTAATATGACCCCTAATGAAATTAAAGAAATTATCGAAAAAACAGGTCGAGTAATTCAAATTCTGGTTAAACACGACGTGGGAAACCTGGACGATAAAGAAATAATTATTGGTGAGGGCGGAAGAATACTAGATGCAAAACATTACCTGCCCGGTGTTAGACAAGTTGTAACACGTAACTTGAATCTTAAAAACCGAGCAGATCTTGATAATTGCGAAGAAGAGCTTAAAAAACCTGATGCCCGGCGTTCTCTCACAGCGCTCTATGAAATATCTCGACATATACACACCCATACTGTGGCTGCACCCGAAGAAAAAATCATTCACAATATAACAAAGAAACTGAATAAAAATGGAGTTTTAATGGGAATAAATCTTCCAGAAGATAAAATTTGGGAAATTGTAGAAAAAGAAAATGTTAGACAGTTCTGTATTGAATAATAACTAATTTTTTTCTTTATTTCTTAAATTTATTCTATTTAAAAATTATATTCATATAAATTATTTATTAATCTTATCTATTTTAATAATTAATATTATAATTTTTATTTTTTAACAATTTATTATAAAGAAATAATATTAAAAATAGCTAATAATTATAAAATAAGTAAAAAAATTTATTTGGAGTATTTAACTCCTTTTATTTAAAATAAATCATGTAAAGCTATTTTGTAAGCACCCAGATCTCCGCCAAAGTTTACAGCACTGATTTTTAAAACACCAGGCACTTTAACTGCGGCTTCAACAGCTGCTTTGGTTGCTGCTTTAACAGATTCTTCATCTACACCATCAATAACGATTTCATAAACACCGTTTACATCAGCAGGAATTTGAGTGTCTTCTACTTCGTCTTTTAGGGTTACACACATTTTTTCATTGGTGGAAGCTCCCAAGAACTTGTATTTGTTGGATCCTACTTTGGAACCAGATGCGACAATTCCACCAGGGAATGGAGTAATGGTACCTGGAACATTCTCTATGGCATCTACTGCTACTTCTGCAGCTAATAGACCTGCTGCTTGATTTTCAGCAAGTATTATTAAATTTCCTCCAGCTACCCCAGATTTTATTCCTAGTTCTCCTTCAATTAAAAAGTCTCCAGACATTAATGGGATGGAGAATATTGTCCTTCCGGCAACTTCTAATTTTTTCTCGTAGCCATCCCCGAAGAATTTCAGTTTTTGGCCAGTTTTCAGTTTCTCGTCTGCATCATCCAGAGCGTCGAACACTGCAGTGGTTGCTGCAGTTAAAATACACATTCCAACTCGCTCTAATAGTTCGTGATCCAGTTTACCCTTGTTCATATTACAGATCATGATTATGTAACCTGGTCGGCCATCTGGAGTTTCTTCTGGAGGGACATACCGGTCAATTCCTGCCTCTGCCGGACAGCCAATAACAGATGTTCCGTACCCAGTAGCTTCAGTAGCTGCGATTTTAGCCAATTTTTTTGTTGCTGCGGTTACAAGCAATCGTGAAACCTGTATTCCAAATGCTTCTGCAAAAGTGTCTTCTATTTCCACACCATTTATTTCCATGTATTATCACCGAGTTTGATGTAGTAAAAGAATTATTATATATTTTTCTATTTGATTTTATGCAAACTACTAGATTTTATTGAAAATATAGAAATTTTTACAAGTAATATCACACCAATGGCCCAAATAAATCTTTAAAAAATGATTTCAGCCATTTTAAGAAAATCTTTAATAATTACAACTTTCTTTGCCTGTTTAACTTGATATGAAAAATCTGAAAATTGCATAAAAGAACTCATGATTTAACAAAATAACTTATAGTCTAATTTGAGAGTCGAAAAATAAAAATAAATGAAAAAATTATAATGAAAATTAGGTAGGAATTAACCCTTATATATCCTGTCTAATTCTAAACTACCTAATTTAGGAACTTCTATTGAGAAACAGGTCCCACCAGATAATTTTCTCTTCATTTGACCATCTACTTGATTTACCAGATTTTTAACCAGTTGAAGGCCTAAAGAAGGAGTTTTATCAAAATCTACGCTGTCGGGAAATCCTTCACCATCATCCTGAACTCTTAACACATAATAATCCGGATAGTTTCTGAAAATAATTCTTATTTCACCCATCACATCTGGTTTGAAGGCGTGTCTAAAACTATTAGAAACCAGTTCAGTAATAATCATTCCCAAAGGAATGGAGGTTCCCATGTCCATGAAAGTATCTTCAACTTCCACATTAAGTCGTATATTACCTGGTTCTGGAGCATATGTACTTAAAAGTCCAGAAAGAATACTTTTAGAATATTCAGCAAAATTAATTCGAGTAAGTTCAGGTGAATGAATAAGCTTTTCATAAGCTTTTCTAATGGATTTTACCCGATTATGAGTGTCTTGAAGGAGTTCAGCATCTTTATCATCCCTCATATGGGCTTTTTGGAGATTCATGAGGCTGGTAACAATCTGCAAGTTTTTTTCAATTTGACGGTAAAGCTCTTCAATCATTTCTTCCCGAGATTCTGTCCGTTTTTTTAGCTCTTTCTCTTTATTTAAATGTTTTTCAACATCCCGTACAGTTACCATCACCAATTTTTTACTTTTAATCTCAATTAAAGACGTTTTAAGCTCAACATTAATAATTTCACCGTCTTTTCTAATGAATTCAAATTCATCAGGCCCGCTAATAATTCCATTAGCATTCTTATCCAAGATAATCTTAGCCCTGGCCCTTTGTATGAGTGGAAGCAATTTAAGACGCAAAAAGCATTTTCCTATCAAATCCAGACGAGTATACCCAACTAAATCCTCAAATAATTTATTACAATCAACTAAAAATCCATTTAAATCATAAAGATACCACGGGTCAGGGTTTTGATCCAACAAAAACCCTAAGTACTCTGTTGAAGACCTTATGTCCTCTCTTAATACTTCATATTCATTTAAAAATGATTCTTTCTCAAAGTGGCCACTATCCCCGGTAATTTCTCCGCCTTGATAAGAATATTCTTCTTGCATAAGATACCTACGTTTAATCTGATTGTAATTACTTGTTTAAAGATTAAATCTTTTTTATTCGATTAAAAACTTCATGTATGGATTCAGACTGAGATTTTAATGCTCAATTATTGAAATAATATTTTAATATTAATTGAAATATAATAAGAAATTAATTCGAAAATTATTCCTTATCCATAATTTCAAGACTAAATACTACTATTTATTCTACTGTTTATTTTTCTGTAATTAATTTATTTAAAGTATATTATATTTTCTTCGTTATTTTTTCAATAACACTAGAACCAAAGTATGGTAAACAGGCAATTCCAATTATGGAAGTCATCCAAAAAGATATTAGTCGCTCAACAACTGTTGCTGCTGCACTGATAGACGGTGGAATACCTGCAGCAGTGTAAAGTAAAATCATTATCCCATCTACTGCCCCCAGCCCTCCAGGAAGCAGAGGAATCATTCCTATTAAACTTGCGATTATAAAAACCACGGCTATCAAAATAAGAGATACATCAATTCCAAAAGAAGTAAACACCAGATAAACCCTTAATATTTCTAAAATCCATATTAAAAAGGAAAGAGGCAAAGCATATAAAAATATTTTTCTTTCTTTTAACATTAATTTCATGGTGTATTGAAACTCGTGGATAGCATTTAATGCTTTTTTTTCAAATTTCTCAGGATTTTTCTTATAAAATCTGCGGATTATTTTTAAAATGCCTTTTGTAATTTTTTCCCCTGCTTTTTTGTTTAAAGACATGTAAACTGCAATGATGAAAAGGATTGTTAATATAATAACCGCTAGTATAAGACTTAAAACCAGCCATAATGCTAAATTAAAATACATCACAATAGCAAAAATAGTCATTATTGCCAGAACTATGAAGGGGAACATATCCAAGCCACGGTCTGCTATCACAGTTGCAAATGAGGATTCCATTGAACATTGAGAATATTTAGAAAGTATATAAGCTCTTACAGGTTCTCCTCCACCCCTGGCACTTGGCGTAATATTATTTACTGCAAGACTTACCATGAGCATTGGTAATAGGTGCCTTTTTTTCACATTTATTTCAACAGCCTCCGTAGTTACGGACCATCTTAATGTCAACAAACCATAAATAACCAGTTGAATAATTACAGCCAGCACTATAAATATAGGATTTGCTTTTTCCAATGCTTTTTCAATTTGGCCCGGTCCTATAAAAAGAATCATGACCGCCAGGATTCCTAACCCGGCCAATATCAAAACTAATCCCTTGTGCTTCATTTTAAACCTGTAAATTTTTTAATAATTTCTTGAATATTCTTAAATTACAATCTGAAACCTTAAAATGTGTGATTTAAGGCTAGAATAATTTATTTTAAAATTAAATTAGGATTATATTTTTAAACATGAATTTCTTGAAAATATCTAATGATATAACCAAATAATCCAATTAGATTAATAGATTAATTAATCTTATATAAAAAATCACTTAATCAATCATATAATGTTAAGATAATATTAAATTGATAATATTAAATTTTTTTTAAGATTCCTATCAATTTCTTCATGATTATTCAAATCCATATCTAAGGACAGAAAATGGGTTAGATAAATAATTTATGTAATTCTTATGGTAATTCAATTAAATAGAATTCTAAATTATTAGAATCCATAATAACCACTGTTTGGTGGCCTGTAAGATATCCACATGTTTCACCCGGGTTTAAAACAATAGTTTTTGGTTCCTTGTTCCTTGTTTTCAAATTATTTAGGTTTTTTGGCCTGTGTTTATCTTCAAATCCCCTGGAGGAATAACTTTCATGACTATGGGCCCTGATTAAAACATCATAATGACCACAAGAAGCTAATGCAGACGCAATTTTGTCCTGGTGTCCGTGTATAACTGCTATTTTTCGCCCGTTAATATTCAACTCTTTAAAATCTTCCAAAATACATAAATCAGAATATGCTTGTTTAAGTCCCGTTCTTTCTCCGTCATTATTACCAAAAACCGCTTCAAATGGCATTTTTAGATTTTTAAATTCATTGGCCGTGAAAGGAGATATTAAATCCCCAGCATGGATAACCATTTGCAATTTTTCTCCATTAAAAAAATTAACCGCCTGTCTAATAGCAATCAAATTATCATGGGAATCAGCCATAATTCCTATCATATATTATTTTATTTAATTGATTAATTATAAAAATTGTGAATAAATTGGAATTTTTTTAATTCATATAGAATATAGTAATAGAATTAATCTGAAAGATTTATTAACCGGATTCAGAATCAGGAAATATTCTGGATGAAAAATATGAGCACTTATGGTTTTATAACTAGTTAATAAGTAATTTAAATTAGTTTTGACTTAATTGGGCAAATAAAAAGCTGAAAAACTGAAATAAACATAGTTTTATATAATATGAAATTTAATTTATAAGCGATGTACATTCAATAGTATCATGGGTTTTTTCTTACTTTTGTGAATTTATTTTATGATGCTTACGTGCATCACAAGTTAAAAATTGACTTGAAAATATATGTTTCTTGAGTCTTTTTGACTTTAGGATGTGATGAATTGTTTGAAAATGACTACAATAGAAAAGAAAGTTACTCAACTCCTATAAACGTAGGAGAAGTGTATGAGGTAAAAATTGAGGACCTTGGACGTGATGGCGACGGGATCGCCCGAGTAGAAGGTTTCGTTATATTTGTACCTGGAGCCAGTGTAGGCGACGAAGTTAAAGTAAAAATCAATGCTACCCGACGAAAATTTGCTTTCGCGGAAATCGTTGATAAAGAATAGATAAATGTATAAATTGATTTAGAAATCTCAATTAATTATTGAATTTTCTATAAATTTTCTTATTTTTTCTGCTCAAAAGAGCTTAATATGGTTTATTCAGATTAATTTAGTTAAATTGTCTGAAATTATTCCATCAACAGAATACTATTAACATTTTTGAATATTAACCTTTTTAAATTATTATTTTCCAAAAACTGATGTTTTCAATGTGTATACCGTTTTCTAATAGAATTTTTTATAAATGTGATTTTGGGCAATTATTGAATATAATACAATTCACAGATTCATTCAAAAATTTTTCCTATTTAAAATATTTTAACTAATTTTATTAGTTTTGAAAATAAAATAATATTATATAGTAAAAATTAGAATTGGAGGTTATAAAAATGGATCTACTTACTATAATTATTATATTGGCTGTGCTATTGATTGTTATTGGCCTTTCTGTCAAGATTGTGAACCAGTACGAACGAGGAGTAGTTTTTAGATTGGGAAAAGTAATCGGAGTTAGAGAACCCGGGCTTAGAATTATAATTCCCCTGGTAGATCGCATGGTAAAACCTTCCTTGAGGATAGTTACTATGCCTATCCCTGCTCAAAAAATTATCACACAGGACAATGTGACCATTGATGTTGCTGCAGTGGCCTATTTTAAAGTAGTAGATGCCTATAAGGCCGTGGTGGAGATTGAAAACTACAATAAAGCAGTTAATCAAATTTCTCAGACCACTGTGAGAAGTGTAGTAGGTCAGTTTTCACTGGACCAAGTTTTATCAGACACACCGGTTGTCAACCAAAAAATTCAGGAAATAATTGACGGACACAGTGAACCTTGGGGAATAAAAGTCACCACTGTAGAAATAAAAGATATTAAATTACCTGACAGCATGCAAAGAGCTATTGCTCTACAAGCAGAAGCTGAAAGGGAGAAAAGAGCTAAAATTATCTCTGCTGAAGGTGAGTTTCTTGCAGCCGGAAAACTGGGAGACGCTGCCGATATTATTGCCGAGCATCCAGTAGCCCTACAACTGAGGATCATGCAAGTACTCAGTAACATTGCTGCTGAGAAGAATTCCACCATTGTATTCCCTGCTCAGTTACTCAACAGTATCCGGGATATTAAAGATTTCCTGGGATCTGAGATGGAGGTTATGGAAAAAGATAAAAAATCTAAATAAATATATTTAATTTTTTAAGTTGAAAAAGGCTTAGTTAATTAAATAAAACCTACTAATTTTTTATTTTATTTTTAACAGATTATTATCTATTAATAATTTATTAAATACCATAATATTCCTTAATTCAAGTCTAATAATATTTATTTTTTACCATATTCTAAGTAAGATTTATATGTTCTCAAGAATATCTCTAATAAGATAATATGAGGTATTTTGGAAAGAAAGATTTCTTTGTAGTCGCGGAATATTTAGGCGGAATTATGCAGGGTATTGGAGTAGTTATTCTCTTGCCCATGATAATCTCTCTAATCTACGGGGAAAATAATTATATAAGTTTTATTGTTCCCTCGGCCATATCCCTGACTATTGGAACCCTAATAAAAAGAATAGTTCCTTCAGGAGGTTCCATAAGGCTTAAACACGGGATGATTATAGCAGCCACTGCTTGGCTATGGGCAGGTCTGATTGGTAGTTTTGTAATGATGTTAAGCCTTAAAATGGGCTTTATAGATGCTTATTTTGAAAATATGTCCGCCTGGACAGGTAGTGGACTCAGTATATTTCTCGACGTAGAAGTACTTCCCAAATCATTATTATTTTTAAGAAGCCTTGAACAATGGATTGGAGGTGTTGGAGTAGTTATTGTGGTGATAGGAATTCTTATTCGTCCAGGAACTGCTGCATCTCGATTATATAAATCCGAAGCACGGGAAGAAAGAATAAAACCAAGCATACCTAACACTGTGAAAACCATCTGGTGGATCTATTTATTTTATACCATCTTAGGAATTGTTCTCTATGGGCTTGCCGGAATGTCCCTTTTTGACGCTATTAACAATACCATGACCAATCTCTCCACAGGAGGGATGTCCATAAAAAATGGGAATATTGGGGCATATGGAAGCGATTTAATCACCATAATAACCATATTTTTGATGATAGTGGGTGGTACCAGCTTCTTAGTCCATTATCGTGCTTTAAAAGGCGATTTAAAGTTTGTTTTAAAAGATATTCAGTTTCAGGCCATGGTGGTTATTGTGGCCTTGTTTTCAATACTCCTTTTCCTCAGTGGAAAAATTTTACCCCTTGATTCTATTTTTAATGTTGTTTCTGCACTTAGTTGTACCGGTTCCAATGTAGAAACCTCCGCCCAGATGTTAGTCTGGCCAGCTTATGTTAAAATTTTAATCATAGCATGTATGGTGATAGGGATGGCCGCCGGTTCTACCACCGGTGCTATAAAATTAATCCGTATAGTAACTATCCTTAAGGGAATTTACTGGGAATTAATGAAAATTTTAACCCCCGAAGGTTCTGTAATACCCCGTAAAATTTCTGGTAAAACAGTTACCGATGTAGAAATTAGAGAAGCAAGTTCATACACATCTATATATTTTGTCTTTCTATTGTCAGGATGGTTAGTCCTGGCAGCATATGGATATGATCCCCTGAACTCCCTTTATGAAATTGCCTCCGCTCAGGGGAATGTCGGATTAAGTATGGGAATAACCTCTCCCGAAATGCCCGATACTGCAAAAATAATCATGGTTTTTAATATGTGGGTAGGAAGATTAGAAATTATACCAGTCCTAATACTTTTAAGAGCAGGTTTAGAGTTTTTAAAAAGAGCTTAATTTTGCAAAAAAATAATAAGAATTGAATTTAAGATAAAGCTTATTAATAAGAATAATCAAAGAAAATCACTCACTGAAATAAAACATATATCAAGCAGTGAATTAAAAACGATATTTTAAGTTTAATCAGTTATTTAATACTCAAATTTACTAATTCAAGGTGTACAAATGTATGTAGTTATAATGGGGGGAGGTAGAGTGGGATTAACTCTAGCAAACCTTTTAATTTCTGATGGCAATGACGTCACCCTTATTGAAAATGACGAATCACTGTGTGGTAATGCTGCGGTAGAATTAGATGCTCTGGTGATTTGTGGAAATGGAACAGACACCAAAACACTGGAAGAATCGAATATAAACAATGCGGACGTTTTTGTGGCTGCCACAGGTAATGACGAAGCTAATTTGTTATCTTGTATTCTGGTAAGGGAATATAATATTCCTAAAATCATTGCCAGGGTAAGTAACCCGGATCACGAAGAGGCTTTCCGTAAGGTAGGAATCGACCATGTTATAAGCCCAGAACGTACTGCGGCCGGATATCTCGAAAAACTCATAACCAGGCCCAAAGTGGCAGATCTAATTGTTCTAGGTAGTGGAGATGCTGAAATACTTGATATGACCATTCGAAACAAAAAAATAATTGGTAAACGCGTGGGAGACGTTTCCCCTACCGAGAATTACATAATTGTTTCTATTTACAATAATGGCCACATTGAAATTCCCAAAGCAGACATGATTTTGAATGAAGGTAGTAAAGTGTCTGTCCTGGTTAAAATAGGGGCCGTTAAAGAAGTTACTAAACTTTTTACTAAATGATTAATTTTTAAAATTACTAAATATTGATACTTAATTAATAAATTTCTTAAATCAAACTTTTTTTAGAATTATCTAATAAACTTATTTCTTCATATAAATCAGGTAAATCCATTATTTTAGATAAAAAGTCTTTTTTAAATCTAAAAATTATAAATAGTGAAAGCTTTAATATCAGTACTAAATTAAAGATGAAATCAGGAGATAAATATTTTGGACCTTTTCACACATTTTCTAATTCCCTTCATCATACTCTTCTTTATAGGCTGTAAAAGACCCATAGAAGGAGGATTAGGAGGTACATCAGTAGATTTCGACATATTTTTAATTTTTATCGGATTTCTCCTACCAGAATTCTTTATTTTGACCCATAGAGGAATCACCCACACATTTATCTTTGGATTTGTAACCGCCGTAGTTTTTCTTTATATCGTAACCCGGCGCCCTGTTCAGGAATTTGTGGCTAAGATAATTAAAAGAGATTACCATCTAATATTTACCTGGAAAACCGTGCTTTTGGCCTATTTTGGTGTTTTAACCCACCTATTTTTGGATTTTTTAACCACTGGTGGCATTCCTCTACTTTATCCATTCTCCATGGAAAGATTCAGTGCTCACCTCTATAATTACACCGATGGAATAACCACCCTGGCCGCTATGGCAGTCCTGGCCATATTATACATTAAAACCGATTTAAAGTACAAAAAAATAGCAATGATCCTATTTGTAATAATGCTGGTCTCTTTTGGATGCATAAGGGGCTATGAAAAAATAAATGCGAGTCATTCACTGGAAGAGAATCTCGAAGGGAATTTCACCCAGATAGCTACTTATCCAACCTCAGATATGTTCGTGTGGCAGGGAGTGCTTATTAATCCTAAAAACCAGAAATATCAGCTCTACACTTATAATGGACTTACGGGCCAAAAATCATTCCAGGGAAATTATTCCGGACTTACCATAGAAAATGGAAGTTATGACTCGGCCATGATCGCCATTAAAAAAGCCAACCAGACCACAGATGCTCAAAGATTCATCTGGTATTCCTATTACACCTGTATAGATGCTAAATATGAAAATAATAAGTGGAAAATAACCTATTTCAACTTTGTAGGAGGCCATTACGGGCCAGCCAACTTAACTGTTTATATTTAAAGTGATGTAAATTAAGAATTTTACAGGGTTATATTCTATTTTAATTGATTTTAAAATATTCATTCTAAATATTTTTTTCATTTCTAGAATATTTTACAATTGCATATTAAAAAATCGATTTTTTAATTTGATTAAAAATTTAAAATCGTTTGGCCATTTGATAGGACATATCTATGTGCTGGTGAGCATTATCGGTCCATGGCCCGTGACCTGGAAGTAAATATTCGGCATTGAGTTTTTGAAGCTTTTCCAGAGAATTAATCATGTCTTCATAGCTTCCCCCAATGTCCATTCTCCCTATCCCTCCATTGGCAAAAACCGTGTCTCCAGATATTAAAATTTCTCCATCAAAAAGACATATTCCTCCCCGGGTATGGCCAGGAGTATGTATAACTTCAAAATCAGATATTCTATCTCCTTCCTGTAGTTTTTTGGCTATTGTAGTGGGTTCTGTTGATTTTCCGAACATGTAAGCTGCAGTAGCCATGCTATCGCCTTTTTCCAGGGGCTCGGCATCTTCTTCATGAATCAGAATATCTGCAGGAAAAAGTGAGTTTCCTCCGGTGTGATCAAAATGACAGTGGGTGTTCACAATGGTTGAAATATCTTTGGGAGATATACCCGACTTTAAAATTTCTGAAAAAACATAATCAGCATTTTCTCCAGTTCCAGTATCAATTATTACGTCCCCCGCCACGTAAATATTAGAATCATATCCCTGACCTTCTATAAAGACTACGTCATTTATTTTTTCCATTTTTGCACCATTAACTGTTATTAAAAATCTTAAAATTTATATCTAAAATATTAATGACTAAAGAAGAATTAATTCTCACTTAATAAAATTAATATAATTTTTATTGTTTTTAATTAATATGATTTAATATTGATATTTTTTAAGGATGTTTAAAATGTTTTTAAAGTTTTAAAATTAGTTAAAAAAAGTATTTAAAAATGGGGTCACCGGGATTTGAACCCAGATCCTAGGATTTCTCATGTCTCAGTACTCCAATTGATCATCATTGGGTACTTAATACCTTCAGAGCGCGCTTTTCTTCAAAGACAACTGGAGTCCCAGATGATAGCCTGATTACACTATGACCCCTCATAATAAGGTTTCTTAAGAACCAAATAATTCTTAAGACAAATAATAAAGCCAAGGGAGAGATTTGAACTCCCGTGTAATGGATCTGCAGTCCACCGCTTCGCCTCTAAGCTACCTTGGCATAGTAACTAATTAGTAGATGAATTTAATATTTAAACCTTGCGGTAAGAATTATCAACATTTTAGAAATAAATTATATGCTAATATCTTGAAAAATTATTATATGGTTCCTCTAACAAATATTTATTTAACAAATTTTGAAAAAGGGGGATAAAATGGTATTCACATGGGAACCAATTACTTTTGCAAACCTGATTTTTTGCATAGTCATTGTAATCCTTTCTTACTGGACCTTTAAAAAGATAAAGAATATCGCCATCCTATACATTGGTGCGGCCTTTGGGCTATTTGGTTTATCGCATCTGGCAGTGCTTTTGGGGTATGAAAGTTCGGCTACAATTCTTATAATTGCCAGAAGTTTGGCCTATATAATGGTTATTTTAGCCCTTGTTAGGGCAGCTTATAGGAATTAAAAAGGAATTAAATAATTAAATCCCCAGTAATTTCTTCAATTTATGTGGAGAGTAAATTAGATTATCTGAATTTCCAGATAACTTATCTTCTTTTAATAAATTAAGTCCCATTTCCATAGAGCTTATTGCTGAAAATAACATTAATGTTGGTAAACTAACTCGTTTAACACCATATTTTTTTAAATCATCCATAGAAAATGAATCAATATTATATGAAAGACCTGCGGCAATACTTACCGGGCCTTTGACTTTTTTAGTTATAGTTTCTACTTCCTCCAAATTTTCCACGTAAGTTATGAAAGTTAAATCGGCACCAGAACTGAGATAAGAATTTGCACGTTCAATAGCTATTTCTAAAGATTCTCCCCTATCTTTTTTTGACCTTAAAGCATCAGTACGACCATTTATTATAAAATCCGGATTTAATTCATCAGCAACTTCTCTAGCCGCCGCAATTTTTTCTTGCATAAAATCAGAATCTATTACTTGGCAAAAAGGACTTCCATCAGTATTCTGAAGAATTTGATCCTCTAAATTAATTCCAGCCACTCCAACATCCATGAAAAGTCTTACCGTATTTTTTACAGATCTTATTCCACCATAGCCATCTTCACCATCGGCCATTACTGGAATATCTACTGCATCCACAATTTTGCGAGTTTTAAATAGATTTTCTTCTAATGAAATATCTGTTTCTTTCATAAGTGCATCAGCTACTGAAAAACTATAACCTGAACATTGAACTGCATCAAACCCCATTTTTTCAATCATTTTAGCACTTATGGGATCATAAGCGTCAGGTACGACAAGAGGATTTTCCGATGCTAAAAGTTCCCTTAATTTGGCACATTTATCCATTTTACAATTCCTACAATTTTAAAAATCCTAAGGTTATTTTAAAAGGTTATTCTAATTAAATCTTCCAATTGAAGCCTTTTTCTGGGGGCAGGTTCCTCTTCAGGAGCCGACTGTAATAAGCCACCACATAAATTCTCGTCCACTTAAAATTTAAGCTGTTTATCTTTACCAAGAAGTTCATTAATTTCCAAACCTTTTTCCAATGCCAGATCTAAATCCAACCGATAATTGCCGTTTTTTGTTTGAAATAAATCTTCTGGAGATAAAAAACGCCATTTTTTATACTTGAATTTAATTCCCACATAGGGGATAGCGCCAAAAATGTTAGAAAACTCACAAAGACCTTCTATTTTAGGAGAATCAATGTAAATTCTGTCTTTAGTAGTTGTTTTTACCTCAATAGCCAGGTAAAGTTCACCATTGCCTGCTAAAACATCAGGTAAAGGCTTTTTTGTAGCACCTCCTGATGCAGGTGCCCGCATTGCCGCAAATTTCTCTTCCCAAAGAATCCTTACTAGATCCCTCTCTTCTTTTGATCCTTTTTTTACCATTGAAACTCCAGCCAAATAAATTAAATGAAATTAAATCATTAGATGTTAGATAATTAGATGTTGAATAAATATAATTAAAAATTGATTTATAAAAATTAATTTAGTTATATGTAGCTCTCAATTCGTTCTGCATTAAAAGTTCCGCTTCCAGATGGTTCTCTTATCCATTCTATAAAAACATTCTTTACTATTATTGCTTTATCTGGAAGAACAACATCTACCCTTGCCCCTGGGCGGCGATATTCAGCATCATCAGTGAAATAACGATTAAAAGTTCCTGTAAAACGATATCTATTTTTTACAAACCATTGTGTAAGATAAACCCCTTCCATAGTGCCTATTTTTTTGCCTTCAAATAAAACACTGGCTCTAAGACAGCCATAAGTTCTTTCCATTTTTATCATATGGGATCAATCCTAAATTAAAACTATTCACAATGTTGTATTAGATTTTAAGTGTATCATTTAATTTGTAAGTTACTTATTAAAAACTTATTATTAGTTTTAAAAAAATAAACCTAAAAAATGCTAAACTATAAAAATGTACCTAAATAAGTAATCATTTTACTTAAAAATATCAGATTTATTATCCAATTTTGAATTTAGAAATAAATAAACTTAGAAAGAAAAATTAAACCTTTAAAATAATTAAAAACAAATAATCATGGGGCCGGGGCCGAGATTCGAACCCGAGTCGCGGGATCCACAGTCCCGTAGGATAACCACCTACCCCACCCCGGCACTAGTATGTAATATAAAAGTGAAATGTGATTTAAAGCATCCCGAAGATGATTTAATGCGGGGGCAGGGATTCGAACCCTGGTAGGCCTACGCCAACAGGTCCTAAGCCTGTCCCCTTTGGCCAGCTCGGGCACCCCCGCTAAGGAAAGGCAAACATCAATAAAGATGTCAAATCCATTATAATAACACCCAAAAAGTGCAAATTACTTCAGAAAACAATCTGAAGTTGAAAAATTTCGAAAAAATTATTAGAATGCTCCGGCCGGGATTCGAACCCGAGTCTTCGGCTCGAAAGGCCGAAATGATTGGCCGGACTACACCACCGGAGCATATGAATATGTATAATATTTTAATATATAAGGTTTGTTTTAATATATAAAGGCATACTTTAAATGGGCCCAATGGGATTCGAACCCATGGCCGCCCGGTTATGAGCCGGGCGCTCTACCTGGCTAAGCTATGGGCCCAGGGACGCCGCCGACAGGGCTCGAACCTGTGACCAATCGGTTAACAGCCGAACGCTCTACCTACTGAGCTACGGCGGCACTTGCCAAGTAAAGCCTGTAAATCAAGCTTACAAACCAAAGCCTATGTTTACAGCCTTCTTAAAACATAGCCCTTTATGGGAGTATAATTAGGTTGATAGTCATCATATATAAACGTTTTGGGTCAGGTACATTTTTGTATGTTACTAGGCATGATAAATCAAATTATGTTCGTTAAATACACATATTTTCATATTTAATTTTGAAAAATTGATACAATTCTGCGAAATTTCGGCTGGAATTCATGAAATTTAAAATTAAGATCTGGAATTTAGAATAATTATCGAATATTTTAGGATTATTCTAGATAATAAATAAGGATAATAACTTAATTCTTAGTTTTTTTTCGGGAAATCATTTAAGAATGTTAATATTTGGCAATCTTAAAATTAGGATTAAAATTTGAGTTTAATGCCAATTCATCAAATCATAAAGTAAAAAGGGCAAATAAAGAAGCTGCCATGATTAGAATTAATGGTATAATGACCACTATTGTGGCTTTTTTCTGAGTAGCAGATAGAGCATATATAATAGCAATTGCTGCGGCAATCACCACCGATAAAAATGGTAGTATCCATCCTAAAATTCCAGATACTATTACTAAAATTAAAGCTCCTACAATAACCACATTCCATTCAAATGATATTTCTGGGGCCTGTTCCCGGTTTTTTCTGGATGATGGTCTTTCCATATAGGACTGACTACGAGAATCTTCTTTAGATTTAATTCTGGACTTTATGGGTTTTGATGGCGTTCTAGGAACCGAACCCATAGTTTCTCCGCAATTAGAGCAGAATATGTTGCCATCTTTATTTTTTTCGCCACAATTGGAGCAATAAGCCATGATTTCATCCTATAACCTAATTAATAAATTTTAATATTGAAATTATAATTTTAAATTCGTTATTCTAAAATTCATTTATTCTATATTTTATTTTTAATATTCGATTTAAATAATTTAAAACACATTTTAATGTAGCTAATTAATAGTGTAAATATTTATCTTATCTATCTTTTAATTAATCTTATATCATAATTAAAAATATATTATATCTGATATTTTGGAAATATCTATTTCAGAACTAATTGAATTAAAAAACAATTAAAATATAATTTATCATTTTAACGCATTATAACAAATTTTCATGATAATAAGGTGTAACATGCAAGTTATAAAAAAATTAGAAGAATTTAAAACCCTGGAATTGATGGAAAAGGCCAATAAAATAACTCTCCAGGAACACGGCCCTGAAATCACTCTGGAAAGGGCCATTTTTCTTTCATGGTGGTGTGATAAGGGTGACTGTGCCTTTTGTTACATGAGTACCCAAAAACCAAATATTAAAGATCCTAAAACCGCCCGGAGAAAAGTTGATGCTATTCTAGCTGAAGCAGAGCTTTGCCGGAGAATGGGATGGAACATTGAGTTTCTATCTGGAGGATACGGCTCATTCAGCACCCCTGAAATAAAATCCATTGCCTGCCAAATATATGAAATAACTGAAAAGCCCGTGTGGTTAAACATTGGCATAACCCAGGATTTAGAAGAATATGGGGAAGAAATTGCCGGTATTACTGGTGCTGTGGAAATGGCCAATCCCCAGAAGCAAAAAGAGATATGCCCCAGCAAAAGTATAGAAGAAATTAGCAATATGCTGGATTTTGCCGGAGATTTAGGATTTAAAAAAGCCATAACTATTATTTTAGGCCTTGGAGAAACTCCTTCTGATTTAAAATATCTATTTGAACTTATTGCTGACCTTAAAATAGACCGGGTGACTTTTTACTCTTTAAACCCCCACAAAGGAACTCCTTTTGAAAACCAGGCCCAGCCCGCATCCTTATATTATGCAGGAGTAGTGGCCGCTACCAGAATTACTTTCCCTAAGCTGGAAATAGTTTGTGGAACTTGGGTAGATAATCTAGCAAATATGGGGCCTTTAATTCTTGCTGGAGCTAACGGTTTAACTAAGTTTCCCCTTTTTAAAATGTTTGGAACCCGTTATGGGAAAAGAGTGGAAGAAGAAGTTTATTGGGCCGGAAGAAACTTAAAAGGAACTTTCACAGATTTTGATCGGCTGGTAAATGGACCTCCTGCCGGACCTCTGGAACCTTATATAAAAAGATACATTGATAAGTGTTTAAATAACAAATCTAAATGAATATAGAATAATATATAAGAAAATTATATTGATAAAGTAATGAAAAATATAAAAAATAATTTACCCAAATTATAAAATAAAATCATCATCTTTATTAAATTCAATTATTTAATTAAATTAATATTCAAATAATCTCTCAACGTTTGTTTCAACGTTATAAACTGCTAATAGAGCGGATTTAGAGGAGGAATAACCATTAAAATGAAATGCGGACTTGAAATTCACGTTCAACTTGAAACTGACTCTAAACTCTTCTGTGACTGTCGCACCAACTACCAGGACGCACCAGCCAACACTAATATTTGTCATGTTTGCTTAAACCAACCAGGCGCTAAACCTTTCCCAACCAATGAAAAGGCCCTGGAAGGCGCTCTAAAAATAGCCCTGATGCTGGACTGCAAAATTGCAGATGATGTTACCTACTTCATGAGAAAGCACTATAATTACCCGGACCTTTCATCAGGATACCAACGTACTTCAGTACCTATTGGCTATGAAGGAGATCTAAATGGCGTGCGTATAAGAGAAGTGCACATGGAAGAAGATCCTGGCCAGTACAAGCCAGATATGGGTATTGTTGATTTTAATCGTTCTGGGATACCATTAATTGAAATCGTGACCGAACCAGATATGAAAACCCCTGAAGAAGCGCGTGCATTCTTAAGAGAACTAATTAGAGTTCTTGAATACAGTGGAAACGCTCGGGGTGAAGGTACCATGCGGGCAGATGTTAATATATCTTTGGAAGGCGGTAAAAGAGTAGAAATAAAAAATATTAACTCTATTAAAGGTGCTTACAAGGCCCTTAAATTTGAAATGGTTCGTCAAAAAAATCTGCTCAAGAGAGGTGTGGAAATTACCCAGGAAACCAGAGCTTTCCTGGAAGCACAGATGATAACTGTTTCTATGCGGCTAAAAGAAGGTGCAGAAGATTATAGATATATTCCAGATCCTGATTTACCACCTATGATGGCTGAAGAGGAACAGGTAGAAGGTATTAGAGAAAATATGCCTGAACCACCACATATAAAAGTCAAACGTTTTATGGAACAGTATGGCCTGGCTGAAGAACCTGCTAAAGTTCTTACCTCAGAACTTGAACTTGCTGATGCCTTTGAAAAAGTAGTTAAAGATATTGATGCCCAGTTTGCTGCATTGTGGATGCGGGACGAGTTAAAGAGAGTTCTCTATTATAACAAATTAAGCTTTGCTGAGAGTCAAATAACTTCATCTCAAATTGTAGAATTGCTGCAAATGGTTCAAAAGAAAGAATTGACCACCAAAGCCGGACAAAGAGTTATAGAAAATATGCCCCACAATTCCAAGTCTCCAAAAGAGATTGCAGAAGAAATGGGTTTGATTGGAATTGTTAATGAGGATGATGTGCTTAAAGCAGCCCAGCAAGCCATTGATGAAAATCCGGATGCTGTTTCTGATTATCATGAAGGAAAATCTGCTGCTTTGAACTTCCTGGTAGGGCAAGTAATGCGCCTTACTAGAGGAAAAGCAGAACCTGCCCGTACTGTTGAAATTTTAAAAGAAATTTTATAATTTCAATATTTAATTGATTTTCTAAAAATATTTAATGATAATTAAATAAACAATAATATGATTATAATTTATTAATGTTGGGAATGTTTGAGATATTACTTTGAAAATTGTTTTGAGGCAGTAAATGGCCAAAAGAATCCTAGATTTAATGTTATGGCATCCTAAAAGAGATATTTCAAATTGTAAAATAACTTATCTCCATAGGGGAGCCAAAGGAAATTTAAAAACAATTGATGGCTCTGATATTAAAAAATTGAATCAGGGATTTTTAATCCTGGAAGAAGATGTTCATATTCCATATCATCGTATTGTAAAGATTGATTGTGCGAATAATTTGATATGGAAAAAATGTGGGAAAAGTCAAAAATAAGTTTCATAAAGGAGGCATAATATGAGTAACAAACCCCTGGTTAAAGATTACATGACAAAAGAGGTTATAACAGTTCCTCCAGAAACTCCAAACGAACATATAATTCAACTTATGAAAGATAGTGGACACGATGGGTTTCCAGTTAAAGAAAATGGAGCCGTAATTGGTATGGTCACTGCCTTTGACCTTTTACTTAAAAATAGTGATAATTCAGTTAATGAAATAATGTCTACCAATGTAGTAGTTGCTGATCAGGACATGTCCATTAATGACGCCGCCCGGGTCATGTTTAGAATGGGCATATCACGTTTACCTGTTATTGATAAAAACGGAGATTTAGTGGGAATAATTACCAATACCGATATTGTAAGATCCCATATTGAAAGATCCACCCCTATGAAAGTTAATTACTTTAAAAAGACCCTGGAACAGCTCTATGGTATAGATACGGAAGTAAAGAGAATGAAAGTTCCCACCCAACGTTTAAGGCCAACTCAGGACAAAGTGTATGCCGACGAACTCCAGGGCCGAAGTTACGAGTTGAAAAGAGGATTGGCGGAACCTACCATTGTGGTAAAGACTGGAGAAAGGTTTGTACTGGTTGACGGTCACCACCGAACAGTGGCAGCACGTAAATTAGGTTGTCAAGAAATAGATTCCTATGTTATTGATTTAAATCAGGATTTAAAGCTTGGAATGGAAAAAACTGCTGATTTAAACGGAATATTCTCTTTTGACGATATAGAAATCATAGATGATGCTCAGCATCCCCTTATTGCTATTACCAGAAGCATGAGAGACAAAAAGAGGAAGAAAAATGTCCAGTGATGACATAATCCAGGAAATTTATCGGGTTTTAGAAGACCGTCGGGATAATCCCATTGATTCTTACACTTCAAAATTAATGCAAGATGATAAAAAAGCTGCTGAAGACAAAATACTGGAAAAAATAGGTGAAGAATCAGCAGAAGTTATTATAGCGTCAAAAAATAATGATAATCTGGTTTATGAGTCTGCCGATTTGATTTTTCACACATTATTACTATTAGTTTATAAAGGAATCCCCTTAGATGAACTATTAAGTGAATTTAAAAATCGAAGAAAGTAATCAAATTTATCTGTTTGATTTTTTTTGATTAGTATTTAAAATATAATTCTTACAGATAATTCAATATAATTTTCATTTTCATTTTTAAATTATCCTAAATCATTCCTGAAATAAAATTTCTTGAAAAATCTTTTCACATTTCCTTTTCTTCAGGAAAATGAGCATTAACCAGAATTTTTACTTCATTTAACCATTTTTCTCGTTCTTTGAGACTGCTACTGGCTAAAACTTGAAACATCTTTCGATTAAAGTTCTTAATGCCACAGAAATCAAAAATACAATCCTTCCAGATTCTTTCTAAGGGATCCCCAAACACATTCATCTCGCGTTCTTCAGGAGTATTGGAAGTGTTGAAAACCAGTGCTGCCTCTGCATTTAAGAGTCCTTCTGGGAATACCAGAACCATCATCATCCACATCAAATTCATAAGCCACCCCAGAACGAAGTACACGATCGCACCATCCCTTTAAAATGGCCGGTGGCTGACCCCACCAGTTAGGATGAATAATTATTATCCCATTAGCCTCTTTTATCTCTTTTCTATGATGAAGTATTCGCCAATCCGATGTTTCACCGGTAGCCAGTTCCAATCCTTCCAGTAATGGATTGAATTTTTCAGAACATAAATCATGAGCCATTGCTTCATGTCCATTCATTTTAAGAGTTTTTAAAACAGTTTCATAAATGGCATAGTTGAAACTTTTCTTATGTGGATGGGCCAAAATAACAGATATTTTCATATTATCACATATTTCCTTATTTAGACATGTTCTAACACTAGATATTATGTCTTGCTATAAAATAAAAAATAAATAGAAATTAAAGATGTCTCTAGCTCTTGAGAAAATTTTTAATAGCTTTTTTAAAATTATTTTACTCCAGTACCTTTAAAAAAGTTGTAAAAAAATGTTCCATCATCCTGGGCAGATTTATAAAGATCATCTATTCCTTTTTCCCACTGTCCATGATTAATAAGGCCAGAATTAATAGCATGATCCTTTACACCCTCCACCATGGCGATAATAGTTTTCTTTATGAACCCATCCACCAGTGCGGGCTTACTTTTGTCCACATAAACTACCCGGGGGGTGACCTGTACATTTTTAAATCCGGATTCTGCCAGGAGGGGATAAATACGGCGGCCAATCATGGGATCTCCTCCTAAGTCCTGCTGAGCCTTAATTAAACAGTTCCAGGCATTGATTGACTCTTCACTCTCAGGATGGAAATAACAGGACCCATGATCTCCTTCAATGACCGTAATAGAACCTCCCTTTTTAAGATATTTTTTCAGTTCTTTAAGGGCCACTACCGGGTCTAAAAGATGTTCAAGTACAAAGCAGACAAAAATATGGTCAAAACTTTCTTTTTCAAAGGGAAGATTCATTATATCTGCTTGTTTGAAAGTGACGTTGTCAATTTTTTCCTTTTCAATTAAGCTTTTGGCAGAACTTAATGATTCTGGAGAAATATCAACTGATGTTATATGGGCCTCTGGACTATTTTTAGCCAGTATAATTGTTTGAGCCCCCACACCACATCCTGCCTCCAGTACTTTGCTACCTGGAGGAAATTTAGTATCATAATGGAGTATTTCAGATAATGTATCCGCTTGATCCTCAAGACGCTCTGATTCACGTTTAGAATATCCATGGACATAATTGTTCATTTAAAATCACCTTAAAGTTCAAAATAATTTTTATTTCCTGGTTATTAAATGTAATATAAATTTTAGATCATAAATTTAGAAAGAATAAAAACGAAAAAGAACCAAAAAAAGTTAATAATCCCATATTGATCATAATGGCTCTAATATCTCTTTAATAGCTTCATCCAGTCTTTTATGGCTTTGTAATATTTTTATTATTTCCAGACGTGGTTTAGAATGAATATATGGGTAATCTACATTCCCATGACTATTGGTTATAGGGTAAGCCAGTTTTTCTTCATTTAATGAAAATTGAGCATTAATTTCGCCAGTATTTCCCCTTGCATCCAACCTGATCCATTTTTCATCAATAAATACTCCATTTAACCCATGGCATATCATTCCTTCATCCAATGATAATTTTTGGTAGCAAAATCCGGCTGGAATACCCACAGCTCTTAAAAAGGCCGCCATTAAATGAGATTTGGCAAAACATAATCCATGGCCCTTATTTAAAACATCGGAAGCTCTGTAAGTAATTTCATTGCTGTTAATATCTGACGAATGATTAATTTCATCCCTTACAAATTCGTAGATTGATTTTGCTTTTTGAATGTCTGTTTTCATTCCTTTAGACAATTCCCTTGCTTTTTTAATCACAACTGGATTATCAAAATCAATTATCTCTGAGGGGCAAAGATAATCATCAATATTCTCTTTTAGTGGAATTAAATTCATTTAATCACCATTTAAAGATTTTTATTAATAAGTGTTTGAATAATTCTTAAATTCAGCATGGCCAGCATTTCCTAGTCTCCCGAGTAATTGGGATTAATCATTTAGCTGCTAATTCCAATTTTTCATTGAATATCTGGAATTCATGGATATTTCCCTCAGATTCCATGATTTCAAGACATCTCAAGACAGAATAGGCTGCCCTGCTGACTCCCGCACTTCTTTTTTCTGTATCGGTGCCTACACAGTACAGATTATTAATAGGAGTTTCCACATCCCCAAATCCAGAATTAATATCCCAAGCAGCCTTTTCTGGGATTAAATCCTGATAGTGAATCATTTCAATATGTGTTTCAATATCTGGTTGGATTCTAATTATAGAATTCAGTGCTTTTTTCCGCATTTCCATGGTATCATATTCATCTGGAAGAGTAAAAGCGAATCCAACAAGCTGATTTCCATTAGGAGCCATGGTTGAATCATAATTTGATACGGGTACCATCCAGGCATAAGGATCTGAATCAATCCACATTTCAGAGCCATAATTTTTGAATATTTTCTTATTTAAACCCAGCCAAATGGTCAATGAATTAACTTTTTTAATTTTATTTAAATTCTGGGAATAATCATAAGGTAAATTATCAATTAAATGGGGTAAATCCGAGGCAAATCCAGAATAAACAACGGTATTACAGTTATAAGAGTTCTGATTAGTAATGACCTTTTCCACTTTCCCACTGCACTGGATCTTTACCACTTCTTCACTGGTTTTGATTTCCACGTTTTTTGGAAAAGATACTAAAATGGAATTGATAATAGACTGAAGGCCACCTTTAGGATATCCCTGATCTTTGGCCCCTTCTGTAACAAAAAAGTCATATATATTCCCTATATATTTAACTGCACTGGTTTTATGAGTTTTATTATCAATAAATCTAGAAACTGCCGTGTTTTCTATAGAGGTCCCTACTAAAAAATAACAGAGCCAATCTAAAAATCTTCTGGTGGTAGAAGAAACATTATCTGGAACCAGTTCCTGAAGAGAAATATCAGAAAGATTTTTACCCGCGTTTAAGAGATAAAGCGTATTAAACAGCGCTTTCATTATTAACAAACGATCAGTTTTAGGAATTAAACCGAATTTTAACCAGGAATTGATATTCCATGGAAATGGCTTTACTTCATTTCCTATTCTAACCTGGTATTTTCCAAAAGGTACAAATTGAGGAATAACATCGAAGTATCTGTCCATTAACTCTTTAAAAGGGCCGGACTCCAACCGAGTGATGGCATGAGGCCCGGTATCAATACGATAACCGTCAACTTCGTAAGAACGGCACACTCCCCCGATGCACTCCTCTTTTTCCAAGATTAATACAGATTTCCCTTCTTTAGAAAGGGCTAAGGCAGTTAATAGGCCACTTATCCCAGCGCCAATTACCACCACATCATAATTATCATTGTCCATAAAAATCACCAAATATTATAAAAATTGTAAAAATTGCTAAGTATAAAACAAGTACAATATGCATTAGATGTTGAGTAAAATATAAAAAGGTAGTGGTAAGGAATACTTTATTACTAAAAAAGAGTATAATGAGGATAAATTTTATCCTTATGAATCTTATGAAAAATTAATAGAACAAAATAATGAATTTTCGAATTAATTCCGCAATTTTTTCATCCTTTTTTTTGTTCCAGACCACAATATCTGTTCCAACTACTTTTCCACCCTTAGACTCACTTATTTTTTTCATCTTGCCAATGGCCTGATTACCACCAGTCCAGTTAAATTTCAGGCCCTTAGTAACGAAACAAGCGATTTTCTTATCTTGCAGTGAATCAATTTGCTCCAAATATACCTTCATTGGAGGTGCCAGGGAAAATGCATGTACTGGGGCACCAAAAACCAATGCATCATATGATTCCAGCTCTGGTTTGCTTTGAAACTCCACATTTTTTGCCCGGGGTGGTACTTCACCTACTGGGACCACCCTTTCAATTTCTGCTTCATGACCTTTTTCCTGAAACTTTTCTTTAAGTTTCTCAGCTACAGAATATGTATTTTCAGTTTTAGAATACACAATAATTCCTATTTTCATCAATAAAAACCCCTAAAATATTTCAGTTCTTAATTTAATATTTATATTTTAATATTTTAATAATATGGCATTTTAATCAATTCTAATATCTTTTAAATGGCGGTACTTCTTGTAACCATAAAACCACCTTATAGACCATAAAAAATGTAAAATAGACACTAAAACAAATGAAAAGGAAAATAAGTAAATAATTAATCCTAAAACTACTTGAATAAGGCCTATTATTAAAAATGAGATGGGATTTCGAATAAGGAATGTTACTACCCCTGACAAACCCATGGCCCCTCCTGATAGAGATAAAACGGTTTGAGCTGATCCTCCGGCCAGAAACCATATGAAAGCAAATATGGCCATTATAATTCTAAATAAAGATCGTCCTGGAGACAATATTTTTTCCATATTAGATCTGTCTTTTTGATTTTTTTGCTCAATATCAGATTTATTCTCTTTATCTCCCATAATAATCCACATTAATTATATTATGGTTTATTTTAATTAAAATAAAATGTGATTAATATTTGAAAAATAGTGATAGTAGTTCCTCAGTTTCTGCGGAGTCTTCATCAGTGGTAAGACCCCATAGTCAATATCCTCCATTTAAAAGATAGTGAAACTTTTTAAATTATCACCAGGTAGTACTTATCTTCGGCCTATTCCAGATCAATGTCTTTTTCAATCAATAAACTTTGAAATATAGTATTTATATAATTACATATCTACTAATTCTAATTATAAAATCATTTAGAATTTAATGGAAGCAGAAAGATGATAGAACTACTATTAGCCGGAATCACCCTGGGCCTGTACGCTGGCTTCTCGCCAGGCCCGCTCCTGGTCCTGGTCATCACCCAGACATTAAAACACGGCTACCAGGAAGGAGTAAAGGTGGCCTTTACACCCATCATCTCTGACATCCCCGTCGTCGCCATTTGTCTACTGTTCCTGTCACTTATCTCTGGATACAACCTGATTTTAGGGATTATTTCCATTATGGGAGGGTTTTATTTGGGATATCTGGCCTACGATTGTTTTAAAAAACCGGGCTTAAGTGTGGATACCTCACTAGAAAATCCCAAATCACTGCAAAAAGGAATAATGCTCAATCTCATAAATCCCGCACCCTATCTATTTTGGATAACTATTGGTGGGCCCATAATCATTCCGGCCTATGAAGAAAATCCATTCTCCATTCTATTATTCCTGATTGGTTTTTACGCACTTTTAGTAGGTTCAAAAATAGTTTTATCCTATGGCACCAGTAAATCCCGTGATTTCTTGACGGGACGACTATATATCTACATCATGCGGGTTTTAGGTGGAGTTCTGGTCATATTTGCCATTTATTTCATTATGCAAGGTTTAAAATATTTGATATAAAAATAAAATCGTTATCCCCAATAATTTCTTTTTACTTGCTAATGAGGATAACTTATTCAAGTCTTGTTTGGGAAAATCTACCATATTTCCCTCTTTTTTCACCATGCAGCGAGTACAATGGCTATGTTTATAAAAACATAGATCACTAAAAACAGAACTATTGAAATTCTGTCCATTAGCCAGGACAACCTCTTCTTACCCTTCTTTTCATAGAGATATAACGAGAGGGTAGACTCCACCAGCGTCATGATAATCAAAATCAAGCCTAAATCATTCACCATATCAGCCAGAGTCATAACACCTGTTTTGGGGATTAATTCTGAGGTAATGATGTTATTGGCAACAGCCACAAACAGAGCACCAGATCCCAGCACAAATCGTGGATCAACATCAGTAGGTTTGAGTAACAGAGCCAATAAAGCTGCGGTAACTGCCACAAACAAACCAATGAATATTCTGAAATAAAATCCTAAATCAGGTCTTGATATATCAATGCCCACCCTGAATTGCGAAAAAGTTACTCTTTCAGTATCCAGACGAGGATCTCCAAAATTGGACTTATAAGTGTGGGGTTTTTCAATAGCCGTTATATTACTAATGGAATAACCCGGAATCTGCACACGGGAACTAATTTCCGACGTATAATTTTCTGGCACATATATTAAATCTGGTCTCTCACTTTGTTCATCCTCGATCCCTATTGTGAGCACATGATTATCCACTGGAAATCTTAAAACGTCAAAAAATTTGGTTATCTCGGCAGTAACATAGTAAATCGCATAATGTTGCGTTCCATTGGTATAATTATCCTTTATTTCTTTATTTATAATATTTCCATCAATAATCTGTAAGTTCTCACCGGGATTTACATTACTGCCATTCCATTTAAACCAGATATAAAAATCAACTGTCCAGGTACTATCTGACAAAGATAGGTCTCTGATTTGATCCACGTAGATTCCAGTAAGCACTTTAGTGGTGCTACTGTTACTGGACAGATTCTGTTCTGCCTGTGTGAGACCGGGTTCTGTAAGGTTGGGACTCATCCTGTCTATATGTTTGGCAATGTCAGATTGTTTATCTTCATTAACAACCCCTACCATATAGCTACCCACTATGGAAAAAATTAGAATAACACCCAATACCCATAATATAAGGAATCTGCGGCCTTTAGGCGTGATTTTTTCAACCTTGGAACTGTTTTTATTATTTTCAGAAGATTCAGAAGACTTATCAGATTTATTTGACAAAAATTTTGCCCCCATGTTATAATAATTGAGATTTCCTTTTGAGATAAATATATCAAGAAATAATTAGCCTTTCTAATATTTAATTCAATAATATTTGATTCTATTTTACTAGCCAAATCTTTATATACAATTTCATACAATTTCATTTCGATACTTATCAAAATGTAAAAATATGATGGTGAATTAATGGATACCCAAAAAATGGCCAAAGTTTTTAAAGCCCTTTCCAACCCCAATCGCTTAGAATTATACCTGCAAATCGTTAAACAGCAAGAAACCAGTTATGAAACCGGCAGCGATTGTTTAATATGTGAAATTAGTAAATCATTGAATATTGGGGCCCCTACTATTTCACATCATCTTAAAGAACTAGCCAACGCTGATTTAATATTTACTGAGCGAAAAGGCAAGTATTTAGTGGCCAAAGTTAATGAAGAAATGGTTAATGAAGTTAATGAACTTTTAAAACTACATCAAAAGGAATCTTAATAATTTTTTAGATATATTCGAAAGTTGTCAAACTAATAAATTATAAAATGATTAAAAAGAGGATGTAAAATGAAAACTGCGATAATTTACAAGTCCGTACACCGTGGTAACACTAAAAAAATAGCTGAAGCTTTGGCAAAAACTTTAGAAGCAGATTTATTTGATTTAAACGATGTAAATCATGCTATTATTAAAAATTATGATTTAATTGGATTCGGTTCTGGAATATATTATTATAGGCCTCATAAAAAGCTAAGAAAGTTTATTGAAGAACTTGATAATGTAGAAAACAAAAAAGCATTTCATTTTTCAACAAGCGGCGATGGAAGATATTACGACTGGTTGGAGAAAAAGTTATCAAGTAAAGGTTTTGAAATTATTGGAGAGTTCCATTGTAAAGGATATTATGCCTACTCAATTAAAGGAATAATCAGTCGCAAGGGTTTAAATAAAGGAAAACCTGGTGAAGAAGACATTAAAAATGCAGAAAAGTTTGCAGAAAGTTTAAAAGAATAAATGGATATGCGGGATTTAAACAGATGAGGTAAGAAAAATGGAAAAAACAGCCCTTTACGAAACAATATTCAAAAGAAAATCCATTAGAAAGTTTGATCTAACCCCCTTAGATGAAAAAACGTTGCATAATATATCCAACCATCTCCAAACTTTAACACCATTGCATGCTGAGATTAAAATCGAATTCAAGATCTTATCCTCCGATTTGGTCAAAAGAAGAATGATGAAGAAGGCTCCACATTATATTGCAGTGTTTTCAGAGGCCAAAGAAGGTTATTTAACCAATGTTGGTTTCATGCTGCAACAGATGGATCTATTCTTCTCGGCCAATGGATTAGGAAGCTGCTGGCAGGGAATCCCCACCCTAAAAAAAGAAGCTTTACATGGTTCAAATCTAAAATTTGTCATTTTAATGCCCTTTGGAAAGCCTCAGGAACCGGAATCATTACACCGAACTAATATCTCAGAATTCAAACGAAAATCATTACCCGAAATAACTGATATTAAAGGTGCCGATGATCTACTAGAAGCGGCCCGTCTTGCTCCTTCTGCAACTAATGCACAACCCTGGTTTTTCACCGGTGACGAAACCCTAATCCATGCCTGCTATATAGAACCAGGTCGCGTTAAAGGGTTTTTAACTAAAAAATATCCACCCATAGACGTAGGAATTAGCCTTTATCATTTAAAACTGGCGGGGGAACATTTTGGTAAGGAAGTTGAACTAGTATTTGACCACCCACAACAGAATGATCTTAAAGATCATATTTATGTTGCCAGTTTGCGATTGATATGAATTTCAATCCCCATTTCATTTGATTCTTCATTTATTCACCCCTAATTATTATATTTCTTATTTAAATCCCATTTTATCCCCTTATCAATAAATTACTGATAAATAAAATTAAAATAAGTATTCCGATGTTCCACAAATATATTAATAAAATAATAATAATTTGCAATACCTAATTTTGAATCCAGAAATTTAAAATATACTTATTATAAAATATTATATACAAAATTAAGGATTTCAGATCATTTAATTACTGCCTTTTGCTTTGGTGAAATCCAAGGATAGCATTTTATTAGAGGAGCAATTTTACGTATTTATTTTTTAATCGTGCTTACACTAATCTATTTACATCTAAAGTCTAGAAAAGAGATGAAATTCTTAAAAGATGACCTATAGCAAAGGGAGGAATAGAATGACTACAAACATTCAAGGGCTGGTGGAACTGCCCGAGCTTAGAGATCGCGTACGAGTTTTCCAGGACCGGGAAGAAGCAGGACAAGTATTGTCCAAAATGTTAACCGAGTTTAAAGACGCTGAATCCATAATATTAACCATACCGTCAGGAGGAATACCCATAGGCATAATCATGGCCCAAAATCTTCACTTAATCCTGGATGTGGCCATAGCCAGTAAAATAACTCTCCCCTGGAACCCTGAAGCAGGATATGGGGCTGTGGCTTTTGATGGGACCTTAGCCCTTAATCAGGATCTTATAACTCGTTTAGGGCTGGGTGAGGAAACAGTTAATCAGGGGATAGCAGATACCCAGGAAAAGGTAAAGAGGAGACTATATAAATTCCGAGGGGACGATAAAAAACTAGATATTCAAGATAAAACCGTGATCCTGGCTGATGATGGTATTGCCTCAGGTTATACACTTTTAGCTGCTCTAAGGGCTCTTAAAAATCAGGGCGTTAGAGAAAGAATAGTGGCTAGCCCCACCGCCCACCTGGAAGCTTTAGATATGCTTGAAAATAACTTTGATAGAATTTACTGCCCAAATGTTCGTAGTGGGTGGAGTTTTGCGGTGGCGGAAGCCTATCACTACTGGGATGATGTAGGTGAAGATGAAGCGGTGCAGATGATGAAGGATTATTCACTCCACCGGATTTAAACTTAAAACCAATAACAATTACAGTAATCTTGCCCAATATTGATTCAGAATGAGCACCTAATCTTATTTTTAAATTTTATAGAAAATTAAGAATTCATAATTTTTTAACCATTACTGTACGCTTTTGATTATTATAGAACCCATTTTTAAGATAGAAATCCTCAGCAAGTATTCCTTTATTGGTTAACAAAGTTAAACTAACATATCCTGTGCCAAGTAGGTAATTAGAAACATTATCCAATAATTTTGTTCCTATTCCCATTCCCTGTCTTTCATTTTCAACATAAAACTCATCCACAATGAATTCTTTACCCATCCACCAGGACCTATTGTGTCCTAAACAAACGGCCACAATATCCGAACCTTCACAAGCCACCAAACCTTCAAAGGCTGGATTTTTAATTAATTCGCTCAGATAATTCCTGGCCTGTTCCAGAGATTTCCAGTCATCATACCAGGGATCAGAGGAGAATACCTTTTTAAATAGTTTTGCACAGTTATCCAAATCACTTGAATTAAATTTCCTAATTTCAAGAGCATTATCTTCAAAAATTAGGCTATTCATCTCATTTATATCCTCACTTGGGAAAAAATAGGCCCAGTGCTCAGCAATGGGACTCTGTTGGAAATGTTCTTTAACTGCTGTTTTAATAGACACTCAAATCATTCCTTTTTTGATTTTAAAGATTATAATGGGGCATTAGTGAGGATACGTGCCCCAAATAACATGCTTGTCCTCATCTAAAGTTAGGGAAGTCTAATTTTTTTCAATTTGGTCCAATCCCGCCATTTTGGCGGCCATTTTATGTAAATAAAGGAATAGTTTTTCATTAGTTTCGATCTTTGGAACTGGGAACGCTGCATAGCCATTTTTCTGTAGCAGTTCACTCAAACGTGCCGTTATAATATCAAGCTTACCATCGGTCAAGTTTTTTGTTTCATTATAAATTTTTTCATATTCATCCTGATGCGATTGGTTGGAAATCATGGGAAACATTGTTAGGCCTATAGAAATCGCATTAGGATATGCATCTAATAGGGAACCATATTTTTGAGTTTCAGACTTTCGTACTGTGGATAAATCAGCAATACCGAAATAATAATCCTCACATTCATTTTCAATGGTTTTCCTTGCCAGATTTTCAAATTGCATATTATTACATCCTTAATTTTCCTTTTTTCTATTCTAAAATATCGTATTTGAAGATAGCCCAGGCTAAGACAAGCTATCTGTGTAAAATTAGGAAGATATAAGGCCCCAGGATAAGTATTTTATAACACGTTGGAGGCGGTAAATAATAATACAGCTGGGACCTTATTTTATTTTTTAATTTTCATCAAGTGAATCTTTAATTTTAGTAATTCTCTCAGTTAAAGACCCTATTATCTCTTTATGGGGAGCTAGATTCTCTTTGTTTATATCTTCCAGATATGAAAGGTAGTTGTCAATTTCGATTAATGCACTTTCAATGGTCTGTGGCTGCTGATAAGTTCCTGGGCGGTTATTATGATTTCCAAATATTTCATAGATGGTTTCCCGACCGGTATCTGTTAAATCATACTTACCATCATCCAATTTTGTTATTAAATCTTCTGCGACCATTTTTTTTAGCATGGGATATACAGAACCCGGCGACGGACGTGAAGATGTACGGTTCATGGTCTTTCTGAGATGCATGTTGTAATGTTTTTCGGTATGAGTAGAGTTTGTAAAATGGTTTCTTATTTTATACATTCCCTCATAGTGTTCCTGTATAGAATCCATTATTTCTACCCCATTTTTTGGGCCATTACTCAGTACATGGAGTATCCATATTCTTAAGCCGCCTAATTTGTGAAGCTGGTCTACTTTCTCATGCAGATTTTTCCAGTTGTGCAAGGTGTTTTTCCAGTTATCCCACATTCTGAATCCATTTCTCCTATTTATTATGGAATATTTTCTTTCATTATTGATTATTTATTAAAAGTGGATTTAGCAAATGCCAATATTAAAAAAATATTAAAAATTGCTGATCCACATCATATCAATCAGTCGATATCGACCACTTGATATCGAGTAGTTGATATTTTGAGGAAGTTGAATATAAAGGTTTGGATTTATAAAAAATTATAAAAATTAAAATATTCATTAAATGAAGCTTGATTAATATTAAAAAGTAATAGGAACATTTAAATGAAGATCAAAGCAAAATTTCCATGTTATACATTCCCTTCTCTCCACCAAACCAGGGAATACTCTTTTTATTAAAGGCATTAAACCCAAATCTTTCATATAATCTTCGGGCTCCTTCATTACCCAGATCAACATCCAAAACCATTTTTTGCATCCCTTCATTCCGGGCCAGGTCCACAGCACTATTCAAGATGAATGTTCCAATACCTTGTCCCCTGGTATTCTCATCAACAGCCACACAGGCCAAATAGAAGTCCCCCTCCCTTAAAGTGGCCAGAAACATGGTATCAATTAATTCTAAAATAGTAAATCTTATGGTATCCAGAAAGAGATAAAGTTTTTAAAAAGGTTTTTATTTCATTTTTGGTGCTGCTTCTGACCCTTCTTTGAGGTTACCAGAACTCCCAAAACGTTATCATCGTCTTTTTGAGTGACCACATGAATGTTCTCATGACCTATACTATTATTGCCTTTTAACACCAGGTTCTGCAGTTTTTGCATTGCAGAGGCTTTATTTTTTAAAATTCGATTATAAGTATGGGCATCTGTAAAATAAATTAGTTCAGAGACTTTTTTTGTATCATGAACCTTTAAATCAAGCTTTTTTAGTATCATTCTTATTACATCCCTATCGAATTATTTTAGAAATCTGGATTTAGTGAATAAATAATTTAAAGTGAATTAATCATATAAATTAACAGTAAAAAGTAAAAATACTGGGATTACCATGAGTCATAAAAACCGGGATCTATTAAGAAAAAAATTCGACAATGCTGCCACTAAGTACGATAAGGATCGAAAAGCCATTATACCAAACTTTGATGTTTATTACGGCACTTTAGTTCAGATGGCAGATTCCAGAATTATTAATCCTCGTATATTGGATTTAGGAGCAGGTACTGGTCTTTTAACCCAACTTCTCTGGGAAAAACATCCTGAAGCCCAGTTTCAGCTGGTGGACATGGCTGAGGAAATGTTAAATATTGCTAAAACCCGGTTTTCAGGTCAAAAAAACTTTGAATACATTAATGAAGATTATTTAAAGTATGATTTTGACGGTTTATTTGATATGATAGTTTCCTCACTCTCTATTCATCATCTAAATCACAACGACATTAAATCGCTTTATCAAAAAGCATATGATCACTTAAAACCAGATGGAATCTTTTTAAATGCCGACGAAGTAATTGGGCCTGGTTCTTACAGCGAGAAAATGTACCAGAAAAATTGGATGGAAGTAATTAATAAGGCAAGTCTTGAAAAAAGTGATAAAAAGGTTATTTTAGAGCGCATGAAGTTTGACAACCCGGCCACCCTGGAAGACAATATTAAATGGCTTCAAGAAGCAGGATTTAAAGATGTGGATGTGTATTACAAATATTACAATTTTGTGGTTCTATACGGGCGAAAATAAAGATTTATAATGAATTAAGAGCTTTTGGAATAAATTTGCTGTTGTGGAAAAATGACCCGAAAACTAGAATTTAAATGTATCAGCACAGATGATTTGGATCTTATTAAACCACTCTGGGAAGATCTTAAAAAGCACCATGTTATTGTTTCACCTCATTTTAAAGATGAATACCAGGATAAATGTTTCGAAGATAGAAAGGAAGAACTTTTAGAAAAATCCTCCCGGGGAAATATATTAATTGAAATAATATCAGACTGCGAAAGCGATTGTTGCGTGGGCTACTGTATCAGCTCCATAAACAACCAGGGAAAAGGCGAAATAGATTCCATCTATTTAAAAAAAGAGTATAGAAACTTGGGAATAGGAAAAGAACTTGTAAAAAGGGCCATGGAATGGATGGAAAGTCAGGACAATAATGAATTAAAAATAGTAGTGGCCGTAGGTAATGAGGATTTACTACCATTCTATAGCAGTTTTAATTTCTTTCCACGACATCTTATTCTGGAAAAAAAGAAAATAAACAAAAAAGATGAATAGATTTTTGAGATGAAAATATGTGGATTAAAGAGTTAAATCACGACCCCATAAATACTCTAATAAATTCATCCAATCCAGCCATTGAGTATTTCACCAGAAGAGACCTTTTAGAGGAAAAAGTACCTGAAGTCGATTGTCTATGGGAGCTACCAGGGCCCCAAAAAATAATTAGAAAACAGCAAGATGATGGTTTCTGGAAATACCCTGGAGGAAACCATAAATTACGGTCTGCAGAGGATTATAACCAGTTAGAGACTTTTAGGCAGTTAGGAGAATTGGTGGAAAAATACGGATTCAATAAAAATCATCCATCCATTGAAAAGGCCGCTGAATTTCTTTTTAATTGTCAAAGTGAAGAGGGAGACTTCAGAGGAATCTACGGAAAACAATACGCTACCACCTATTCATCAGCAATTATGGAACTTCTTATTAAATCAGGGTATCAAAATGATTCTAGAATTGAAAAAGGATTTCATTGGCTGCTTTCTCACCGACAAAATGATGGTGGATGGGCCATTCCCTTTCGAACCTTAAAAATAAATTATGCTGATTCATTAAAACTTCCCGGGCCTCTGCAGTCGGATCCCACAAGGCCTTTTTCACATTTAATTACCGGAATGGTTCTAAGGGCTTTTGCAGCCCACCAAGAATATCGTCAGTCCCCTGATGCTCATTACGCGGGGAAGCTATTAATGAACCGGTTTTTTCAAAGAGATAAATATAACGATCGCCAGGACAAAAAATACTGGGAAAGTGTTTCTTTCCCTTTCTGGTTCACGAATATTGTTACTTCTCTTGATTCTTTGTATTTTTTAGGATTTAAAAAAGAAGAACCACAAATAAAACTGGCCATGGACTGGCTAGTTCAGCAACAGAATGAAGACGGCACATTCGATTTAAAACTTCTTCTAACCAGAGATAAAGACCTTAAATACTGGGTAACTCTGGTTATATGTCGTATTTTCAAAAGATATAATGATAATAAATGATGTAATGATTGTAAGATATCATAATGACTAAATAAATTGGTAAATCTAAATTAATTTGAACATATCAACAAATATTTTAAATAGGGGAAGTATTAGAATTAATTTAGATTTTATGCTCTTTTAGGATAATAGTGTGATATAATGGACCTCTACGGGAAAATAAAAGAAATTGCCGATAATGACGGTGTCGAATTTGTTGGAGTGGCCGATTTAACTCCTGCCAGACATTTTATCAAGGAATATGCCCGGGACTTACTGGACGAATACCCCAAATCCATTACTCTAGGAATAAGACTTTTAGACGATGTGGTAGATCAATTATCCGCCGAAATGGATAAACCCGAAGCAGTAAATTACTTGCATGCCTACGAGGTTACTAATCAGCGTCTGGATATTGTATCATATAAAATAAGCAATTTACTACAAAAAGAGGGTTTTAGAGTTCTCCCCATACCCGCATCCAAGCGTTGCGACGACGAGCGCATAGCGGCAGTATTTTCTCACAAATTAGCCGCTCATCTGGCAGGTATCGGTTGGATAGGAAAAAGTTGTTTACTGATTAATCCCGAGGCCGGGCCCAGGGTGCGATGGATTACTGTACTGACCAATGCCCCTCTAGAAGTAACCGGAAGTCCTATGGAAGATTCTTGTGGAGAATGTAACAAGTGTGTAGAAGTATGCCCTGCCAAGGCCTTCACCGGGAGGACTTTTCACGCTGACGAGCCACGGGAAGTAAGATATAATGCCCGTAAGTGTGAGGAATACTTTAAAAAGTTAGAAAAAGCTGGTGAAATACCAGTTTGCGGATTATGTATTCATGTATGTCCCCACGGGCAAAGAGACTAAAAATTTTATTTTTTTAGAAAATAATATTTAATTCAATTAATTTAATTTCAATAATTAATTTTTAAATCATAATCCTCTAATTAATTATTTTATACTTTTTAAGTTAATTCCTGCAAATATGTAATTAAATTGATTAAATAATTTTATAAATAAATAAAAATTAAAATATTGAAGAAAAGCATTATTCATACTTTTCATAGCATACTATTTCATCCATGGTCTTTCTAGGAGTGCTTACCGACCCATTATCTGCATATCCCAACGTAAACATGGCCACTATCCGGATTTCTTCAGGAATATCTAAAATCTCTTTAACAGCGTCTTCGCTATAGGCCCCTAGCCAACAAGTTCCCAGTCCCAGTTCAGTGGCTTCCAGTATCATGAAAGAAACCGCTATGGATAAATCAACGGTGTAAGCGTATTGGCCACAAGGCATTATTCTTTCTGATTCTGTGGAACAGGCCACAATAGTCACTGGTGCCTGACCTACGAATTTTTGACCATTAGCAGCTCCCACCAGTTTATCACGGGTTTCTTGATTTTTAACCACAATAAATTTCCATTCCTGCCGGTTAGCCGCTGAAGGCGCAATTCTGGCCGATTCTAAAATTTTATTGAGTTTTTCATCTTCTATTTCCGTGTTCTGGTATTTCCTGATACTTTTTCTATTCTCTATGGCTTCGAAAACCTGCATGATTTCACCCAATTATTCTAATTAAGCTGAATTGTTAATTTAATCCTTTAATTTATTATAATTTAATAATTGTTGTAAAAGAAATATCCTGAAATTTTCTAAAAATAAATAAAAATAAAATAAAAAAATTAAAAAATAAATTTTAAAATGCTTTAAAGCTTTTCTTAATCTTCTGCGTCCATCATTTCGCCGTAAGCAACTTCAATCTCACAGCCTTTAGGACCACAGCAGAAATGTTGTAAATCGAATTTTACCATCATGTTTTCACCTCAGTTAGTAGTCAACACTATAGTAAAGTTACTTATTGTATTTAAAGTCTGTACTAACAAAAACCATATATACTTACAAAAAGTATACTTACTAACATACAATATACTAGTATAGATCATTAAAAATTTTTTTATAAAAAACCGAATTTCTTGATATAAAAAATCAAAATTAAACTCGGATTAAGGAGATATTATGAATAAAAAAGGGGAAAAAATTAAAATTAAGAAAAAAGAAGTTGAAGAAGAGCAAATGTGCTCAGTAGAAGCTGCTATTAATGAAATTGGTGGTAAATGGAAACCGCTGATTCTATATTCTTTAAAAGAAGGTAAACAGAGGTTCAATGAAATTAATAAAAAATTACCAGCCATAACCCAGAGAATGCTTACCAAAACCTTGCGCGAACTGGAAAGTGATGAAATAATCCATCGAAAAATCTATGCTGAGGTCCCTCCCAAGGTAGAATACTGCCTTACTAAAAAAGGAGACTCAGTAATGCCCATATTAGATGCGCTGTGCCAATGGGGTAAAGATTACTGTGAATATAAAGACGATACTGAAGATTAAAAAATGAATTATAAAAAATTTACACTGGAAATGCACGTTTAAATATTGAAAAATTTTTAGTGAATATCATATTTTTTGATAAAATATTGCTTAAATATGGAAAAATATGATTTTTATTTTAGCATTATCACAAATAATAAGTATTTTTTACAATGCAATCATGATAATAAATATAAAAATAAATTAATAGGATATCAAAAGAATAGTTAATAGAAATTTTTAACTTAAAATAATTGTGATTAACTTAATTTTTATAGATCTCATAGTCATTGGAATAGTTTATAATCATTTACAAGACAATAGGAGTAATAATAGTGAGTAAAGCTCGAATACTTGTTCAGGGAATAGTGCAGGGCGTAGGATTTAGGCCAACAGTTTATAGACTAGCCCGGGCTCTTGATTTAACAGGTTATGTTAGAAATCTGGGAAATATAGTAGAAATTATTTTAGAAGGAAATAAAAATAAAATAAAACAATTTTCCAATGATATCCAGACCAAAAAACCCCCAATTTCTAAAATTTCTTCCCTGGAAATGGAATGGATAGAAACTACTCCAGAATACTCTGAATTTACAATTTTAGAAAGTTCATCCAATTTTTCAGGCTCATCAGTTATTCCACCAGATGTGGCCACCTGTTCAGCCTGTTTAGAAGAAATAAATAATCATAGCGACCGTAGACATACTTATCCTTTCACTGCTTGTACTGACTGTGGCCCCCGTTTCACAGTGATTGATTCTATCCCATATGATCGGGAAAGAACCAGTATGAGCAAATTCCCACTCTGTCCTACATGTGAATCAGAATATACCAATCCTGAAGACCGTAGATATCATGCTGAGGCTACCTGCTGCCCTGAATGTGGGCCAGAAGTTTTTTTATATGAATGTTGTCGGTTTGATGTTGAAAATCCCATTAAAGAATCCGCTAAACTTCTGGATGAAGGAAATATTCTGGCCATAAAGGGGATTGGGGGAACACATCTGGTTTGTAAGGTCACCGAAGATTATCCTGTCTTAGAAATGCGTAAAAGATTGGGAAGATTTAACCAGCCCTTCGCTTGCATGTCCCCCAATATTGAAACCGTTAAGACCTTTGCTAGTGTTTCTCCCTTGGAAGAAAAGGTCCTACAGTCTCGAAGAAGGCCCATTGTGGTGTTAAAAAAGAGTGATGATTACCAATTTGCCTCGCCGGTGGCTCCTGATTTACATAATATTGGAATAATGCTACCGTATTCTGGATTACAGCATCTTTTATTCCAGTACACCAACGAACCGGCCTATATCATGACTTCAGCCAATATGCCTGGTGAACCCATGCTCACCAGAAATAGAGATATAGTCAAGAAACTGGATGGAATTGCCGATTATTTCTTACTTCATGATCGAAAAATCATAAATCGCTGCGATGATTCTGTGGTTAGATTTAGAGGCAAGGATATGGCCTTTATTCGCCGTTCTCGAGGATATGTTCCAGAACCCTATGATTTATCTCACATTTCCAAGGATCTTAATGTGCTGGCCCTGGGACCAGAGATTGATGTTACTTTTTCCCTTCTAAAAGAAGGTAAATGTTATCTATCACAGCATATAGGTGACACCAGCAAGTTTGCTACTTACCAGTACCTTCAGGAGGCCATTAAATATATGATGGACATTACCTGTACTGATAATGTAGATGTGGTGGCTTGTGATTTGCATCCTCAGTTTTTTACTACACAGCTGGCCCATGAATTAGCCAAAACATACTCCTGTCCAGTTTTACCAGTGCAACATCATCATGCCCATGTGGAGGCCCTAGCCGTGGATAATGAAGTGGAAGAAATGATCTGTATTGCTGCTGATGGCGTGGGCTATGGAGAAGACGGTACGGCATGGGGAGGAGAAATAATGCACATTAAAGGGGCAGAATATGAGAGAACTGCCAGTTTAATGCCTCAAAAAATGGCTGGTGGAGATTTATGCACCAAATATCCCGCTCGAATGATGGTTTCCATGCTTCAGGACCATTATGAACCATCTGAACTTAGAAAACTATTGATTAATAATTATCTGGCCTATTTCCCCCATGCCAAGACTGAAATAGATATGGTTATACACCAGCTAGAACGTAATGTCAATGTAGGAATTAACCACCAGTACTGGACGAGTGCTGGATGCCATATCAGCAGCCCTGCACATATGTGGAGAGCGCACCTATGAAGGAGAATGTGCTATGAAACTGGAATCCGTGGCTTATCAGGGACAGGATAAAATCCACATTCCATTTAGAATTACCAAATATGATGGTCGGGATGTTCTGGACACTTCATTAATTCTTAAAGATGTTATGGAACATATTCACAAGGGAGAACCTACGCCTGAAATTGCTCAAGCCGCTCAAAAAGCCGTTGCTGAAGGCTAGGCGCATTGGCCATTAAATCTGCAGATAAAAAAGGTCTGGATATCATTGGAGGAACCGGCGGAGTGTTTTATAATGAAGCCATTAGTTTAAATATTAAAAACTATGTGGAAAATCAGGATTATCGTTTTGTACAGCATAAAAACTCCTGTGCCGGTGATGGGTCTGTTTCACTGGGCCAGGCCGCTATTGCTGCTATTAGATATGATAAATAATCCATTAACTAAATTAATTTTAATTAATTCTTTTTTAACCATTTTTATTTTTCAAAAAAAACTCGATATTAAACAATAAAATTTTAATAAATACTTTTTTGACTTTAATGAAAAACTTAAGAGTTTTTAATAAATTTTAATAGTTCAATTAAATAATTTGATAAATTTTAGAAAAAGAAAAAAAATAAAATGTAATAATGATTTGAGCCCTTATTCCTTGGTTGATATTTCAATATCTTCCAAAAATTGTTCTGCTCTTTCTTTAAGAGTACCATACAATCTTATTAGTGATTTTAATTCGTCTATGGCTTCCCATTGGCCACTTATTATTCTCTGTTCCACATTAAGCAGTTTTGACCATTCATCCCCTGAAGGGAGTTGTTTTCTGCATAATGCTTCTTCTGTGATATCCACTTGGAAAGTATTTTGATTAATGATGATATTTACTGTAATGTCCTGGGACATGTCATAGTATTTTCTGGGTCGTCCTCTTTCAATCTTTTTAAATGAGGATTTTAGTAATCCTAACTCTTCCATTGCCCTTAAATGCTCAATTATAGCTTTTTGACCAATTTCAAGTTCTTTAGAAATTTGACTCACAAATCTAGGTTCTTCTCTAAGAAGATTAATGATTTCACGTCGGGTACGGCATCCCATAACATCCAGTATGGCCTCTATATCCGTATTATCAAAGGAATTTTGAGTCATCACTATACTATTGTAGAAAGGTTTATATAACCTTTTGTAACTATAATCAATTAGGGGTTGCTAATTGTATAACCTTTGGTAACTTTAATGAGTAACCAACATATTATTAATATGAAAATTTCATTTAAAAATTCATGTTATGCCCACTGAATTGAAGGAATTTTCATGAAAATGTTTATTAAAAAGAATTTAATTTGAATTTAAGAATGATTAAAGATTAAAATTAATATTAAATTAATATATTTTCTTTAATCAATTTAATCAAGTGAAAGGTGAACTAATGTGTGGAGACGATGAATTTAAAAAGCTCAAAGAAGAGCTAAAGAAAAAAAAGTCCCTGCTTGATGAGAAAGAAACGTCCCTCCAGGAAGCTCTTGATAAACTGGAAGAAGTAGAAGAAACATCTCTCAGAAAAAGAAAAAGACTTGGAAGAAAAAGACGAGAAGATAGCAGAATATGTATCTCACATGCAGCGCCTGCAGGCCGATTTTGAAAATTACAAAAAACACACTGAAAAACAGCAAGCCCAGACCATTGCTTATGCCAATGAAGGGCTGATCTTAAAGATACTGGACGTTTACCAGGACTTTGAGCGCGCTTTGAATACGTGTGAAACCGCAGAAGAACTGCGAGAAGGCCTGGAAATAATCTACAGCAAGCTCAGAAATACCCTGGAAAAAGAAGGTCTGGTGGAAATTCCAGCCCAGGGCGAAAAATTCGATCCATTCAAGCATGAAGCCCTTATGGCCGAAGACAGTGAAGATTATGAAAGTGGAATGGTTATTGAAGAGCTGGCCAAAGGATACTCCTTAAAAGATAAGGTAATTAAGTATTCCATGGTAAAAGTCTGTAAAAAATAGAATATAACTATTATATTGAAAACTATAGGTTTAAACTCAAATAAACGATTATAAATTAGTTAAAATCTTAAATAAGAATAAATAAAGTTTATATAAATTTTTAAAGAGTTAGAGGTGAAATTTATGGCAAAAAAAGAAAAAATTATAGGAATTGATTTAGGAACAAGTAACTCTGCAGCAGCTGTACTGGTTGGAGGAAAACCAACAGTTATACCAAGTGCAGAAGGTGCTTCCCAGTATGGTAAAGCTTTCCCTAGCTATGTGGCCTTCACCGAAGACGGTCAAAGATTAGTAGGAGAACCTGCCCGAAGACAGGCTGTTACCAACCCTGAAAATACTATTAGTGCTATTAAAAGAAGTATGGGAACCAGTACCAAAGTAAATGTTCGCGGGAAACAATATACTCCTCAAGAAATATCTGCTTTCATCTTACAAAAAATTAAAAAAGACGCCGAATCTTTCCTGGGAGAAGAAGTTAAAAAAGCAGTGATTACAGTTCCTGCTTACTTTGACGACAACCAGAGGACTGCTACCAAGGACGCAGGAACCATTGCTGGTTTAGACGTAGTTCGACTGGTAAATGAACCTACTTCTGCCAGTTTAGCCTACGGTGTGGACAAAGAACAGGAAGAAGAATTAGAAATCATGGTTTTCGATTTCGGTGGTGGAACCTTAGATGTGACCATTATGGAATTTGGTGGAGGAGTATTTGAAGTAAAATCCACCAGTGGGGACACCAGATTAGGTGGAACCGATATGGATAACACCATAATGAATTATCTGGCCAGTGAATTCCAGAAAGAAACTGGAATCGACCTCATGCTTGATGATCAAGCAGTGCAAAGATTAAGAGAAGCTGGTGAAAAGGCCAAAATCGAACTTTCAACCACTTTAACCACTGAAATTAACTTACCATTCATTACCGTAGCCGCAGATGGGCCTAAAAATCTGATTCACACCTTAACCAGAGCCAAATTAGAAGAACTGGTTGATCCAATTATCAAAAAGTGTTCAGGACCAATGCAACAAGCCATTTCTGATGCCAAAATGACTAAAAACGATGTGGACAAGATTATTCTGGTAGGAGGACCAACCAGGATGCCTGTTGTTCAAAAATTCGTGGAAGACTTCATCGGAAAATCCATCGAAAGAGGAATCGACCCTATGGAATGTGTGGCCATGGGAGCCGCTATTCAGGGAGGAGTACTTGCCGGAGAAATCAAAGATCTGGTTCTTCTGGATGTAACACCATTATCTTTAGGAATTGAAACCTATGGTAACGTATCCACAAAATTAATTGAAAGAAACACCACCATCCCTGCTAAAAAGAGCCAAATATTCTCTACTGCAGCAGATAGCCAAACATCTGTGGACATTCACGTCCTGCAAGGTGAAAGGCCAATGGCCCATGATAACACCACTCTTGGACGATTCCAACTTGTGGGAATACCACCAGCACCAAGAGGAGTTCCTCAAATTGAAGTAACCTTCGATATAGATGCTAATGGTATTATGAATGTATCTGCCAAGGATATGGGAACTGGTAAAGAACAAGCCATAACCATTACTGCTTCAACCAAATTATCCCAGGAAGAAATCGATCAAAAGGTTAAAGATGCTGAAATGCACGCTGAAGAGGACAAAAAGAAACAAGAAGAAATTGAAGTCAGAAACAACGCTGATTCCATGATCTACACCTCAGAGAAAACCTTGGAAGAACTGGGAGACAAAGTTCCTGGAGATAAAAAGGAAAATGTGGAAAAATTAGTGGGAGAACTTCGAGAACTGGTTACTGGTGATGATATTGCTGCCATTAAAGAAAAAACCGAAGAGTTAACCAAAATAGTTCAGGAAATTGGTGCGGCTATCTATCAGCAAGCCCAACAAGAACAGGCCCAGCAACAACAAGGTCAAGACCAAGCTGGAGCAGAACAGGGCAATCCAGGTAATTCTGCTGACGATGACACCATCGATGCTGACTACGAAGTTAAAAAATAGTAACAGGATTGAAAATGATTGAATAATAGAATTAGAATTTTGAAAGGATAATTTAATTTAGGATATGGTCTGAAACATACTTAATCTTAATAATTCTATTAATCTCAATTTTTCAATTTTGTTTTTTTATTAAAAATAGAAAAAGTTATTTTAAATCATCCAAGAAATATTATATCATTCATATTTTTACATTTAATAATAGATAATTAATCAATAATTTCAAAATATAAATACTTAATAAACTTTAATTACTATTTACACTAATTTATTCATTAATATAAAATAATAAAATAATTAATTAATTTCAGAGAATTATTATACTGATTTTATTATCCATTTCCAACATTAATCTAATCTAAGGTGAAAATACTATGGCAGAAAAGCGTGACTATTATGAGGTTCTAGGTGTAGAAAAAGGAGCCGATAAAAAAGATATCAAAAAGGCCTACAGAAAACTGGCCATGAAGTACCACCCCGATGTAAGTGAAGATCCTGAAGCATCAGATAAATTTAAAGAACTCAGTGAAGCATATGGTGTACTTTCTGATGAGGAAAAAAGAGGCGCTTACGACCAGTACGGACATGCAGGAATGAATGGATTCTCCCAGGAAGACATATTCAACAATATAAACTTCGAAGACATATTCCGTGGATTTGGAGGATTTGATGTGAACAACATCTTTGATATGTTTGGTTTCGGAGGAGGAAGTAGAAGACAGGGCCCTCAAAGAGGAGCGGATGTTTACTATGATCTAGAAATAAGCTTAGAAGATGCTTTTGGAGGCCTGGAAACCGATATTCAAGTGCCCCACACCAAAACATGTCCCGTATGTGAAGGGAGTCGGGCTAAACCCGGAACCAGTACCACCACCTGTCAAACCTGTGGAGGAAGTGGGCAGATTCGCCAGGTGAATAATACCTTCCTGGGCCAGATGGTCAATATCAGACCATGCCGTGACTGTCATGGAGAAGGAACCATAGTAGAACACCCCTGTGAACAACTGTCATGGAAGGGGAATTGTTAAACAAACCAGTACCATCCACATTAAGGTTCCTCCAGGAGTAGAAACAGGTTCTCGTTTGAGAGTAAATGGTGAAGGAGAAATGGGTGCTCGATAACGGCCCTCCTGGTGATTTGTATGTTATGATGCATGTTAAAAATCACAAGATATTCCAGAGAGATGGGGCCAATATTTACCATGAAAAACCAATAAGTTTTGTCCAGGCTTCTTTAGGGGATTCTGTGGAAGTTCCCACCCTGGAAAAACCTGTGGAACTTAAAATACCTGCCGGGACTCAAAGTGGAACTACATTCCGTCTTAAAGGTCAGGGCATGCCACACCTAAGATGGAATGGAAAAGGAAATCTTTATGTTAAAGGTAAAAGTAGTTACTCCTCGAAAATTAAGCTCCAAACAAAAAGAACTCCTCCAGCAGTTCGCTGACATTAGTGGAGACGAAATTCATAATGCAGATAAGGGTTTCTTTGACAAGGTAAAAGAGGCCATTAATCACTAGCCATATAATTGGTTTAGTGATTAATTAAAACATGATATAATTTAAATACTATTTATTTTATTATTGTTACTTTTAATTTAAAACGACGATACATAGTAATGCATTTATTGGAAACCTATGATACAGATGTAACTTAAGATAACCAACATTTATGATCAATTAGGTTCAAAAATTTCATTACTAAATATTAAAAATTGATTATTTAGTTTATTTATTTAAAATGCCCAAATTAATCATAGTATATTAAAAAATAAACTATTATTCGATATTAATAATATATTTAATTTAATTAGCTTCTTTTTAGAATTATTTTACCATTTTTTAAAATAAATAACTGATCAAAGTACTGTTTTAAATCATTGTTATCTTTTAAATCTGTATTATCCGATAAAACAATTATTGAAGTTTTATATTTAATTTTATATAATAATTCCATTAATTTCAAAGTATTTTTATCATCTAAGTTTCCAGCAGGTTCATCAGCGACAATAATCATAGGGTCATTTATCATGGCTCTGGCCAGAGCTGTTTTCTGTTTTTCATAACTGGAAAGATCATCTGGAAATGTATTTACCTTGTCAGAAAGTTCCACGATTTCAATTATTTTAAGGGCCTTTTTTCGGTCTTTGGTAATCATAGGAAGCATTATATTTTCCATAACAGTCAAATAAGGCATTAAATTTCCCCAAGCAAGCATACTTCCTATTTTTGCTCTTCTAAAACGGGATCTATCTGAGGACGAAAAATCAGGGACCAGAATATCGTCCAGAAAAAGATTACCTTCAGTTGGCGTATCCATTAAAGTAATTAAATTAAAAATAGTGGTTTTTCCAGAACCTGTAGGTCCATTAATTAGATTTAAAGAATTTTTTTCTAATTTAAAATTTATCCCCCGAAGCGATGACAATTTAGTTTCAGCATCCTCGTAATCTTTATATACTCCTTTAAACTCTAAAATAGTTTTATCCATGTCTTAAAACCCCTACCGGATCAATTTGAGTATTAAAATACACGGAAATCATGGCAATTAACGCGCTTAAAATTGCAGTTAACATTATGACCAAAAGAGGAAGCCACCAGGGAAGAATAACTGAAATAGAAATAATCTTTATGAAACTAGTCCCTACAAAAAGTGCCAGTACTCCCAGAATGCTACCAACAACCGCCCCCAAGAATCCCAGTAATGCTGCCTCTAATAAGTGAGTAGCAGCCACTTGAAAATTAGTAAATCCCATCAATTTTAGTAAAGCTATTTCTCTCCTTCTTTCTACTAAATTAAGATCCATAGCATAAGTTATGCCAAAAATACCCACTAAAAATATCAAACTGGCCAGTATATCTATGATATATATGGCACTGGATAAAATCTGGCTTATAAAGCCTGTTGACTGAGAATTAGTGAAATTCAACCCAAAGGTATTGTTAACAAAATTTCCAATGGAAGTTAAGATCTCCTCACTGGTTAAATTTAAATTGGAAGATTTATTGGTATTATTAGGTAGAAAATCATTGCTAACTGATTGATCTTCTTTTAAGAATGTTTTTAATCCAATTCCTGAGCTTAAAAGCAAAATTAAAATGATTACCCCAAAAGCTATCCTTATAATGGTGGAAAAGTTCCTCCACCAGTTACGCCGCAAATTCCTATAAGAAAGTCTATAAATTCCCATTTTTTTTCTTATTTTAGTTTAGTTAAACTAATAAAAATATGTTAATCATTAATTGTCGGAGCAGGTTGGTTATTTGAAGAAATTTGAAAGAAAAAATTATTCATTATTGACAATATATTAATTAATTAGCAATAGTAAGGAGGGTTTATATGGAAATTGAAAAAGATCTGGTAATTCCCAATACCGAAGAAAATGCCAGTAGATGTCTTTGTCCAGAATGTCCAGCACATAATCAATGCATGAAAGACCATAAAGAAGTTCTTTATTGTAGTAAAGGAATGAGCAATTGTGAATTTGAAAAATGGGGCTGTCTTTGTCCCAGGTGTCCAGTGCAGCTCGAATATAAAACCGTGGGTCTTTTCTACTGTGAAAAGGGTGCTTTAAAAAAATAATAATCAAAATATTAAATTATATTATTCATCTCAATATTTTACCTAATTTCAGATTTTATTTTTAGTCATTCTAAAGAAAATTAAAAATTAATTTGAGTAAATGGCATGCCGGGAGTAACCCACCTTCTGTTTCAGCAGCATTCATCTAGGCGGACTACCTCTGCCTCGTACAGTTAGTCAACAGCAGCATTTGCCCTTGCATCCCACGGATTGGCCGTTTCACCGCTCCTTTTAATGTCTTTCCGCTCCTTCGAGGAAGCATCATGTTCATTCATTAAAAGACGTGTCGTTTCTGCTCCAGAGTCCAACTTCTCAGCAGGTACCTCACAGTACCGCGGTTCTGTATGATGGATGGAGTTTCCTCAGTTTAAACCCTAAATTAGGGAAACCGGTGGCTGCTCTTCGGCTTGCCATAATATCAAATATACTAATCAATACCCTTCATGCTATAAAAATTTATTTATCAAAAATTTTATTATATTTAATTTTTAGCATTTGGATTTTTTAATAATAAATTTATATTAATTAATCAAAATAATATAATATTAAATTTTGATCGGGGGATAATATGGAGAACGTGTTGATTGTAGAGGATAATGGAATTTTGGCCATAGAACTTCAAAGAAAATTGCAAGGCTGGGGTTATAATGTGCCTAAAATTGCTCTATCAGGGAAAGAAGCTGTAAAAAGAGCAAATGAAAAAGATACTGACCTGGTAATAATGGACATATCTCTTAAGGGAGAATTTGATGGTATTAGGGCTGCCAAAGAAATTGAAAGCAAATCTGAAATTCCTATATTGTTTTACAGTGCTCACGATGATCCCAGTTATATAAATAAGATTAAAGATTTTAAAAACGGTGATTTCATTAGCAAGACCTGTGGTGATGATGACTTAAAGTTAATTCTGGAAAATACTCTTAAAAGAGGTGAAAAAGTGAATGAAACTGGAGAAATTATCCAGAAAGTTACCGACCCCACAGTAAACTTTAGAGAAAGTGTGGAAGATTATTATAAAGCTCACGAAAACATAGAAAAAGAATTCAAGAAATTAGAAGCTAATTTTTCAAAAGTATATAATGAATCTATCACTCAAGAAAGAGAAATTGAAAAACTCAAAGAGGCCGAAAAAAAGTACATTAATATTATAAACGAAAAAAACACTAAATTGGCTGAAATGAAAAAAGTTCAAGACACCCTGAAAGAAAACATTAATTTCCATACAGAAAAACAGAACAAGTTGTTAAAAGAGACTGAGGATCTAAGAAAACATATGAATTCCCTGGTTTCCATACTGAATGGAGAATAATTAATTCTATTTATGGTCATTATCCATTATTTATATAATTTAATGGGCATGAATAAATTAAAAATTATTATATTTCATTAATTATTCCATCAATATGCCTTAAATTACCATTATCATCAAATATTGGTTTACATATTTCACATATCGACTTAATAACACCGTCTTTAGTTCTAATTTGGTATTTTAGATTTATTGGTTTTTTTGAATCTTTTAAATTTTGGAATTCTTTAGAAATATCTGATTTATTGTTTTCCAAAATCAATTTACTTAAAAATAATGGCTCATTAACATTAAGTTTATCTAACTCATATCCCGTCATTTCTTCTATCATGTCATTAAAAAGAGTTATTTCGTAACTACCATTGCCTGTGTAATAAGCTCTATAAACAATTCCAGAAATGTTTTCCAGGATATTTTTATAAATTTCAGTTTCATTTAATATTTTTTGCTTTTTATGGGATTCAATAGCCATTTCAATAGTAAATTTAAGTTCATTATCATGAAATGGTTTATTCATATATCTAAATGCTTTTGTAGACTTAGCGAGCTCAATTGTATCAATATCACGATGAACGGACAAATAAATTACAGGCACATCAAATTTTTCATGGATTATCTTTGTTGTTTCGATACCATTCATCTTTCCTGCTAATTCAATATCCATTAAAATTAGGTCAGGTTTCAATTCAAAAACATGATCTAAGGCTTCCTCCCCAGATCTAAAGCTACCCACAACTTCATATCCAAAAGAAGTCAGATGAAGAGTAGTGCCTAACCTTAGTATTTCTTCATCCTCTACAACCATTATTCTATGACCTGGCATGACTGATAGATTGTTACATCTTATATTAAAGATTAATGGTTAATGATTATCAGCTTAAAAAATAAATGATAAAATAACCTGATTTCAAAGAAATCATGTTAAATAATAAATAGAATTCAAATTCTATGATTATAATTATTTAATTAGATAAAATTAAATTTATTATTCAAAAAATAAAAAAATAGGAGTTTTAACTCCTTTTTTAAAATCTACTTTCTTTTTCCAGTTAATAGTCCACCAGCAATCATAAAGATTGCTAGTAATGCCCATAATATAGGCACCCCAGTGTGCTGCATTGGAACGTTAGCAGCGTGGACTGTGGTGTTATTAACACCTGCAGGTTTAGCTACAGTGATACTGACTGTAGCAGTACTTACATACCCAGAAGAATCCATTACACTGTAAACAAAAGTGTCTACACCATTGAATCCAGGATCTGGAGTGTAAGTAAATGTGCCATCTGCTTTAAATGATAAGCTACCGTGTTTAGGTCCAGAAATCAAACTGAATTTATTGTTCTCAGTTTGATGATCATTACCCGTCACACTACCAGATAATGTCCCATTTTGAGAAATGGTCATTTTATCATTCTTAGCTTCAGGAACATCATTCACAATAATATACACTGTAGCAGTAGAAGTATCACCATTACCATCACTGATCGTGTATGTGAAACTATCTGTGCCCACAAATCCAGGATCTGGAGTGTAAGTCACTGTACCATCCACATTAATAACTGCAGTACAATCTGATGGTTGTGTTACAGCTATGACAGTTAAAGAATCACCTTCAGTATCATTATCGTTATTTAAAACGTTAATTACTACAGGAGTATTCTTATTTGTTTTTACATAATCATCAACACAGTAACAGATAAACTGTCACCATCAACATCCGAATCATTCACCACAACAGGAACAACAATCGGAGTATCCTCAGACGTAACAATCGTATCATTAACAGCCACAGGAGCATCATTCACCGAATCAACAGTCACCTTAACAGTAGCACTACTAGTAGCACCATTACCATCAGTGATCGTGTAAGTAAACGTATCCACACCATGATAATCAGCATCCGGAGTGTAAGTCACAACACCAGCCACCAAAGTCACAGTACCATGAGCACCATTAGTCACACCAGTAACAGATAAACTGTCACCATCAACATCCGAATCATTCACCACAACAGGAACAACAATCGGAGTATCCTCAGACGTAACAATCGTATCATTAACAGCCACAGGAGCATCATTCACCGAAGTCAACAGTCACCGTTAACAGTAGCACTACTAGTAGCACCATTACCATCAGTGATCGTGTAAGTAAACGTATCCACACCATGATAATCAGCATCCGGAGTGTAAGTCACAACACCATCCACCAAAGTCACAGTACCATGAGCACCATTAGTCACACCAGTAACAGATAAACTGTCACCATCAACATCCGAATCATTCACCGTAACAGGAACAACAATCGGAGTATCCTCAGACGTAACAATCGTATCATTAACAGCCACAGGAGCATCATTCACCGAATCAACAGTCACCGTTAACAGTAGCACTACTAGTAGCACCATTACCATCAGTGATCGTGTAAGTAAACGTATCCACACCATGATAATCAGCATCCGGAGTGTAAGTCACAACACCATCCACCAAAGTCACAGTACCATGAGCACCATTAGTCACACCAGTAACAGATAAACTGTCACCATCAACATCCGAATCATTCACCGTAACAGGAACAACAATCGGAGTATCCTCAGACGTAACAATCGTATCATTAACAGCCACAGGAGCATCATTCACCGAAGTCAACAGTCACCTTAACAGTAGCACTACTAGTACCACCATTACCATCAGTGACCGTGTAAGTAAACGTGTCCACACCATGATAATCAGCATCCGGCGTGTAAGTCACAGCACCATCCACCAAAGTCACAGTACCATGAGCACCATTAGTCACACCTGTAACAGATAAACTGTCACCATCAACATCCGAATCATTCACCGCAACAGGAACAACAATCGGAGTATCCTCAGACGTAACAATCGTATCATTAACAGCCACAGGAGCATCATTCACCGAAGTCAACAGTCACCTTAACAGTAGCACTACTAGTACCACCATTACCATCAGTGATCGTGTAAGTAAACGTATCCACACCATGATAATCAGCATCCGGAGTGTAAGTGACAACACCATCCACCAAAGTCACAGTACCATGAGTACCATTAGTCACACCAGTAACAGATAAACTGTCACCATCAACATCCGAATCATTCACCGTAACAGGAACAACAACCGGAGTATCCTCAGACGTAACAATCAGTATCATTAACAGCCACAGGAGCATCATTCACCGAAGTCAACAGTCACCGTAACATTAGCACTAGTCAATGAATCACCATCAACATCAGAACCAATCACCACACCATTCACAGGAGTATCCTCAGGAGTTTAGAATAATTACCCACAACAGGAGCATCATTCACAGGAGTCACATTCACATTCACAGTAGAATTAACAAATCCACCATTACCATCACTAACAGTCACAACAAAACTGTCAAGACCAATAAAGTCAGCATCAGGCGTGTATGTGTAAGTACCATCCGAATTAACAACCACAGAACCATGAACAGGATCAGTACCTTTACTGTAAGTCAATGAATCACCATCAACATCAGAACCAATCACCACACCATTCACAGGAGTATCCTCAGGAGTAACCTTAGAATCATTAACACCACAACAGGAGCATCATTCACAGGAGTCACATTCACATTCACAGTAGAATTAACAAATCCACCATTACCATCACTAACAGTCACAACAAAACGTGTCAAGACCAATAAAGTCAGCATCAGGCGTGTATGTGTAAGTACCATCCGAATTAACAACCACAGAACCATGAACAGGATCAGTACCTTTACTGTAAGTCAATGAATCACCATCAACATCAGAACCAATCACCACACCATTCACACGGAGTATCCTCAGGAGTAACCTTAGAATCAATTACACCACAACAGGAGCATCATTCACCGGAGTCACATTCACATTCACAGTAGAATTAACAAATCCACCATTACCATCACTAACAGTCACAACAAAACGTGTCCAGACCAATGATAGTCAGCATCAGGAGTGTATGTGTAAGTACCATCCGAATTAACAACCACAGTACCATGAACAGGATCAGTACCCTTACTGTAAGTCAACTGAATCACCATCAACATCAGAACCAATCACCACACCAGTCAACAGGAGTATCCTCAGGAGTAACCTTAGAATAATTACCCACAACAGGAGCATCATTCACCGGAGTCACATTCACATTCACAGTAGAATTAACAAATCCACCATTACCATCACTAACAGTCACAACAAAACTGTCCAGACCAATAAAGTCAGCATCAGGAGTGTATGTGTAAGTACCATCCGAATTAACAACCACAGAACCATGAACAGGATCAGTACCTTTACTGTAAGTCAATGAATCACCATCAACATCAGAACCAATCACCACACCATTCACCGGAGTATCCTCAGGAGTAACCTTAGAATCATTAACACCACAACAGGAGCATCATTCACCGGAGTCACAGTCACATTCACAGTAGAATTAACAAATCCACCATTACCATCACTAACAGTCACAGCAAAACGGATCCAGACCATTGATAGTCAGCATCAGGAGTGTATGTGTAAGTACCATCCGAATTAACAACCACAGTACCATGAGCAGGATCAGTACCCTTACTGTAAGTCAATGAATCACCATCAACATCAGAACCAATCACCACACCAGTATCACACGGAGTATCCTCAGGAGTAACCTTAGAATCATTACCCACAACAGGAGCATCATTCACAGGAGTCACATTAATGGTTAAAGTAGCACTAGCATTATTGCCAGTTCCATCTGTCACCGTGTAAGTAATCTGCGGAACAGGGCCATTGTAGTTAGTCGCTGGAGTAAAAGTATAATTACCTTCGCTATCTATTTGAATAGTTCCTACACCAGTTATGTTAACTTTTGTACCTGGAGCATAAGAGGTACCATTTATTACAAAGTTCACCAAAGCTATAGGTCCATCAGGATCTGAAGCAGGTAGATTACCAGATATTGGAGTATCTTCTGGAGTGGTTTTATTGTCGTTGTTTGCCACAGGGAGTCCGTCAACTGTTGTAACAATAGGAGGAGTTTGATCATTGGTAGTATTGTTATCTGTTACACCACTAGGTGGAGTCACAGTAGCAATGTTAGTCAAGTTGCCAGTAGCATTTGCGCTAACAGTACCTACAATAGTCAAGGTCACATTCTGTCCACTGGCCAAAGTCACACCAGTCCAATTACCAGTAGCTGAGTTATAAGAACCAGCACTAGGAGTAAAACTAGTAGCCGTAAAACCAGAAGGTAATGAATCAACCACTTTGAATGTATCACTGGATAAAATAGTGGAAGGACCATTATTCTTTACAGTAATAGTATAAGTCAAAGTTTTACCAGCAACCACAGGATCCGGGCTATCAGTCTTAGTTATAGAAAGGTCAGCTACTCTATTTATTGTGGTAGTTAAAGTTGCATTGTTGTTTGCAGAAACAGGGTCAACAATATTGCTAGGTACAGTAACAGTAACATTATTAGTTAAAGAACCAGTAGCAGTAGGATTGACAGTTCCTACAATCGTTAAAGTGATACTTTGACCACTTGCAAGAGTCACACCAGTCCAATTACCAGTAGCTGAGTTATAAGAACCAGCACTAGGAGTAAAACTGGTTGCCGTAAAGCCAGCAGGCAAAGCATCAGTGACTTTGAATATGTCTGTAGGTATAATAGAAGAATTTCCATTATTTTTTACAGTAATAGTATAAGTCATACTTTGACCAGCCACAACTGGATCCGTGGCTAGCAGTTTGAGTAATAGCTAAATCAATAGGAGCATCAACTTCCCATATAATTTCAATACCATCTGAACCTGCACCTTCAACACCGATACCTCTCCAAGAAAATGTAATGCTAGTTATATTATTTCCAGTAATCAATACACTTCCAGACGCAGTACCTAAAGTAGAATCAGTGCTAGCTTCGGCAACTGCCGCAGTAGGTACGTCAGGAGTTCTCCATATACTAGTAGAATTTACATTGAAGTGACCAACACCAGAAAGCTTACTTAAAGTTAGTCCTGGCGTAAGAAGAGTAAATAAAGCTCCGTTAGAGAGTCCTCCTCCAGCCCCACCTATTCTATCTATATGTAAAATAGGATTATTCACCGGCCGGCTGAAAGTGAATGTTATATAACCTACTCCTTGGTCATCTCCAGGCAAATCAATATCTGCGCCACCATTACTATCCGGAGAAACATCCCACCAGTAACTTGCTTGTAGAGAAACGTGATTAGCTGCAGAAGAATTACTATAGTAATTATTAGCATTAGTAGTACCATTTGTTACAGCATTCCAAGCTGCACTTCCAGTGGTAGTTACATTAGCAGATACATTAACGGGCCCGCTGTGGCAGTTACATTGGTAGCATTACCACTCCATGTACCTGTCATGTTAGTTGCGCTTGCAGCGCTTATAGTTCCGAGAATCAAAAATGCCAATGCAATCACGAGAATTACTTGTTTTTGAATCTTTTCACCTCCTTTATGTTTGTTTATCCCCCCAAATCCATGCAAATGAATTGAGGTAATTATTTCATTGAGGCATGTTCTATTTAAATAAAATATATCTGAACATTAATGAAAAATCACATTATAACAAGATATATATTCTAAAAAAAGAAATTTATAAAGAAAATTTTTTGAATATTAAAGTATCGATAGATATAAATGAAAAAATTTGGTAATAAAAAATGTATTGTGATATATTTCATAAACTAAGGTGTTTATAGTGAAAAGAGTAACAATAGCAATTGATTCCGATGTTGATCTGAAATTCAGAAAAAAAGCATCTCAAAAATATCAATTTGAGAAAGGTTGGTATAGCAATGCAGTAGTAGATGCCATGAAAGATTGGGCAGAAGACAGTAGTGAAGCCATTACAAATCATAGTGCTATTACAAATTATCTTAAACCCGAAATTTGGGAAAATTTAAAATTGGAACTTAATTTAGATAAAGAAAACCCTTTTAAGAACTTGGAGAACATAATCAATCAATTCAGCCCTGAAAGTGAATATCACTTGAAAATTGACCGCGAAGATAATAATATAATTGTTAAATTAGAAAGTAAAACAGATTTTGATATTGAATCTAATTTAAAGTCTTTAATGATACTCCACTTAATTTTAAATGTTATTATCTCTTCCTTAGAAGAAACCACACATGAAAAATACAAAATTGTAGGTGCTGGTCAAATTCCAGAATTATATATTAAAAAAGTCTAGCATTTATTCTTAAACTACAATCTTAATATTAAAATATTTAAAAAACAATAAATAAAACAGTGCAATCCTAATTAAAATTTAATATTTTATTTTAAATTTAATTATAAAAGAAATAGCGGGGCCTAGATTTGAACTAGGGCTCTCGGGGTTATGAGCCCCGCGGGATCACCAGACTACCCCACCCCGCTGTAACTAAACATTAGTGGTATTCATATATAAAGGTTTCCCTTAATTTTCTAAAAATCAGGGAAAATTTTATTTATTTGTTGAGATATTTCACAAATATTTTTTTTATATTCTACTCAAACTAATATCCTGCTAATATAATTCTTAAACGTTTTTTTTGTCTAAATAAGTCATCTTTACTTAAATGACTTATTGATTACTCAATTTGTTACAATATTAATTATGAATAATCTTACAAATCTCCATTGAGTCTATTTGTCGGGATATTTTAAAAAAATCATTCAAGGTTTTCTTCTTCCACACCTTCCAGGTTTTTCAGGCGTTTATCAAAAGAATCCATCTTTTTGTTAGTAAATCCACGGTATTCGTTGAATCTCTGTTCCAGTTCATCTATATTTCGAGTAACAACATTCATCCTTTTTTCCAGATCATTAATATCAGTCTTTGTGGCTAAGTCCCAGTCTTTAATTAATTCGTCGCTTTTTTCATCTAAAAACGCGTCAATTTTGTTGGAAAGAACATCAGTGCTGATGGGAACCTCTTTTACTTTCCCCATTATCCTATCACTCATGCCCGACATCCTTTCTCCTACACCTGACATTTTCTCACTTACACCAGCAGTTTTTTCTCCCATTCCAGACATGGTTTCCTGACCCCCTACACGATCTCCAAACTCATATACTTGACTTTTAAATTTACCAACACTGGCATTGCTTGAATTTTGCAAATAATAATAAAGCAGTACTACAATCGCCCCAGCCAATACCAGAATAGCTAGTAATGAAACAGGGTCCATTATTAGTCCCCTTTCATCTTTTTCATGTTTTTATCCAGTTCTGATTCTTTTACTTCAATTTCATTGAGCATTTTCTGTAGTTTCTTAAACTCAGTTTGAGCTTCCAGTCTGGCCAGCCTTTCACTTATCTCACTGTGGAGATAACCAATTTCGCCCATCAAGTCAGAAGTCCCCTTACGAATTTTTACCAGATTATCTTGCTGGTCTTTAGGTAATGGAATAGCAGTTTCCATCAGTCTTTTAGACTCCATGTCTTTTTCAACCAGAGATATCTTTTTGAGCTCTATTTGTTTATCTAAAAGAACAACATTATTTTGAGTTTCCCTAACACGTCTCCATTGTATAACCACGACCACTATAGCTATTAATGCAATTACTGCTATAATTATCAGAAAAATATTTTGTGGTATTGCTATCGTATCAGCCATAATTTTCCCTCCGTTACTTTTTTTTGTAATGTATTATATATAAAAATTCTTATTAATACTCAAGTTATAGTTTAAATCTATTATTTTAAATCTATTAAAGCCGTTTCAATTTGATTATTTGATTTTAATGGCTTTGAAATTAATTATAATATATTATTATGCTTTAAAAGTTAAGAGTATGTGAAAAACTAAATAGTATAAAACACTTAAGGCCCATTAAACAATATATTTTATTAATGTTTATATATCCCAGAATTTATGGAATTAATAATTAAATTTATGTAAAATTGTGATCTTATGATAGAATCCTATGAAAAAGCAGGAAAAATAGTTTCTCAAGTCAGAGAGGAAGCATTGAAATTAATTAAAGAGGGGTTACCCATTATTGACCTCGTGAATTTTGTAGAAGGCCAGATTATTGAAAAAGGAGGCTTCCCTGCATTTCCATGTAATGTGTCAGTTAATGAAATAACCGCGCATTATACATCTCCTCCAGGGGATGAAAGTACTATAAAAGCTGGAGATCTGGTTAAGCTGGATCTAGGAGCTCATGTAAATGGATACATTGCAGATAGTGCTTCCAGTATCCTGGTCGAAGGTTATCAAGACCTTGGGGAAAGCGAATATAGTGAAGAACTTGCTCAAAAGAATCTGAAAATGATTGATGCTTCTCGAGAAGCTTTAGAAAATGCCATAAGTACCATAAGAGCCGGTTTAGAACTTGAAAAAATCGGTCAAGTGGTTGAAAAAACCATTAATGATCACGGTTTCCGTCCTGTAGCAAACCTTAGTGGACATAGCATGGAACAGTGGATTCTTCACTCCGGACTTTCTATACCGAATATTGGAGAGAAAAATACACATAAATTGGAAGAAGGGGATGTTTTAGCAATTGAACCTTTTGCCACTGATGGAGTCGGTTATGTGACGGATATGCACCAAACCTACATTTTCCGTTTCTTACGGGACCGACCCATGCGAATGCTACACGCCAAAAAAGTCATGGGCACTATAAAATCAGAATATAAAATACTTCCCTTTACTGAAAGATGGCTTTTAGATTCATTTGACGAGAAAAGACTTACTTCATCCATGCGAGTGTTAATTAAATCCCGGGCCATATATCCCTACCACGTGCTTAGAGAAAAAAGTGGAGCCTGGGTTTCTCAAGCAGAACACACAGTAATAGTTGAATCTGATGGTTGCCAGATTATTACGGAATGATAAGTAAGATATTAAGTAAAATAGTAAAAGGTTAAGTTTGTAGTTAGAAAATCAATTAAATAATTCAATGGGGATTGAACTCCACATATCTTCCCATTTTATCTTTATTTTTATTTCATTAGTTAAGATATCTTATTCTAATTCAGAAATAAGTTCAGATGCTTTTTCAACACCATCGGCATCATCTACCATTTGATAATTGTAAACAGCTTCCTGGAGAAATTCTAAAGCTTTTGAATACTCATTTTCCTGGCTGGAAATTACAGCCATGTAATAAAGACTTTCTGCGGTTAAATAACAGTCATTACTATTAGAAGTATATACCCTCTCAAAACATACCTGGGCCCTTTCCAGATTTCCCCTGCGTAAATGAGTTATTCCTCTAACCATAATGTCAGATTTTCTTTTCTTCTCATTTTTTGAACGGGTGTAAAAATAATAAACAATTCCATAAATATAAACCATTACTATGACTAGAAAAGCAATTAAAATATCCATAAATGGCACCAAACTCTTTATCGGGAATAATAATCAATTTTAAATAAAAAAATAAAAAAGAGAAATTAGAAGGGTACAGGTAGTCCCATTTCTTTTCTCTTGTCGATGGTTTTCTGGTTTTTCTCTTTCTTCTGAGCAGATAATTTCTGTAGAAGGTCAAGTCCAGGTTTAACATCAGCTATTGCTTTAGTTTCGAATGCTCCAGCTTCTACTGCTTGTTTGAAGATAGAGTCTCCGCCATCAGTCCTGGTTATGACTGTGGACCATCCGTCAGGTGAACCAACAGATCCTGTGGACACATCACCTAATTCAGCCACGTAGTCCAGACAGACGTTACATCCGCTCTGTTCGTATCCGTGGGTTTCTTTTAGTGGTATGCTTAAGACTTCATCCTGAGTGTATACCCAGAATTTACCTTTACCAATGTCCATTTTTTCTACTAGTTCCATACTGACTCCCATTTTCTCTGAGATGAAAGTTTCTAGAGAAGCATATGGGAAGTTTTCCATACAGTAAATACCAATCAATAACTTGATCTTATCAGCTAAGAATCGTACACCGAATGGGTAGGACTGCATTTTTCTGATACCCATAGTTTGACATGGAATAGCAACAGTTCCTAATTTTTCAATACCGTATTGTCGTACAGCTTTCTTTAACATCATTACGTTAGGGGAGAAAGTGTACTTGGTACCGGCAGCAGCTATGATCTCATCAGCAGACATGGCTACCATAGGTTCTGGTTTCCAGAATTCGTCAGTAGGTCCAGCGACTACAGCACCTTCGATGATTTTTTCTTCTAATGCAAAGGCTAATAAACCGGTGACAATTCCACCGTCTTGAGAGACTTTTTGGATTTGTTTATCGGTTGCTCTTGCAGAGACTATTTCTTTGTAAGTACCTAAAACCATTTTTCCAGCCTCCTATAGTCCTAAGTCCTTTTTGATTTGTTCTTCTGGGAACCAACTTCGTGGGCACTGTACATAACAGATTCCGCATTTTACACATCGGTCACCATTAACTTCAGGTCGCCCATTAGTCATGCTCACAGCTCTGGTTTGACAGGCCATGGCACAGGTACCGCATCCGATACATAAAGCTTGGTTGACCACGTATTTTTGCAGATCGCATCCGCATCCTTCGGTCATTCCTGCTAAATCTATCATAGGCTGTAAATAGTCCATGTCGCCGTTGATTAAAGCTACTACTGTTTTTGCTATAATCTCAGGGGACGGAGGACATCCTGGTATTGCACAATCCACTTTAATTAAGTCAGCAATAGGCACAAATGATTCGTGATCTGGTCTTGCCTGTTGTCCACCCCGGGAGTATCTGGTGAAACATCCGGTAGCGGAACAGGAACCATAAGCACACACCATTGCTGCTTTTTCCCTTACTTCCATTAATTCATGCAGGCTGTGTTCATCCTGCAGACAGACAGACCCTTCTACGAGTGCCAGATCCATTTCCGGCATTTCCCATACATCTGCTAGGGTTTGTCCATAAACAATATCCACCATGTTGGTGAGTAATTCGGCGAGAATGTCGTAGTTCTCACTTAACGACATAATGTCTCCGGTACATCCACTCAAGTGAATGTAACCAATTCTTGGTTTTGCATTTTCTTCGGCCACTTTTTCAACCTCCTGTTCTGAAGCTCCAACTTCTCCTGATTTTGCTGGTTTAGCCTCCTCATTAGCTGGTTTAGCCCCAATTCCTAATAATTCCTTTATCTTGGAAATCAAGCTCATTTTGCTAAACCCCTATCTCCTTTAAAATCATTTTAATGGCTTCGGGAATAGCTTTTTCTATAGAGGGACTGAGTCCCATAACCACATCAGGGGCAGAGATTTCTTCGGGTTTGCATCCTATAACCATGACATCTATTGTTTCACTGAGTTCGTGTAATGGCTGATTAACCGGCCAGGAATGCATGTTTTCATAAGATCCTTTAGGGATTTCATCAACTTCGAATTTTCTTAGCGTGCCTGGTTCTGCTTTAAATTCTACTATATCCACCACGATCATTTTTTTCCAGGAATCGTGAGGAAGTGAAAATACAAAGTGAGGACCTCCAGTTCCAGCATCAATAAACATGACATTTTCTGGCTTTTTGTCTTCATGTTCCTTGAAATATTCTTCCAAGGCTTCGATCACTGCTGGGCCGAAACCATCGTCTTTAAACAGAACGTTTCCGCACCCTACTACTATTATCTCTGCATCGTATGGCATTTTATTCCCTTTATAATTCCATTAAAGTCTGACCATTTCATTTTTAATGATACTGCTGTCCTCGTCGTCTACTACGATTACGTGAGTAGCACAGGACAGACATGGGTCGTATGCTCGGATAACATGGGGTCCAAATTCGTGGTGGAAACCTTCAGTTGCAGGTCCCATAGTTGGTATGTTCCAGGTTGTTGGGACTAAAGCACTGTAGAACTGAGTTTTACCATTGGCAATTTGTGCCATGTGTACGTCCAGTCCTCGTGGTCCTTCAATAGCACCGATACCTAATTTATTGGTACCTGTAATATCAAAGTCAGCTTGAGCAGGAGCAGAAGTATCTAATTCATCCAAAATAGCTATTGCTCGGGATAAAGCTGTTTTCATTTCGTAAGCTCGGGCAACGTGTTGGGCAACAACACCTTCTTCTTTAAATCCACCGAATACAGCAGCTCTTGCTCTTGGTCCTACTTCCACATTTACTCCATCGTATAATGGGATGGTGGAGCAAGCTCTGTGACCTATTTCTGCATCATCGTACCAGCTTTCTGGCATGATTTCAGTGAACCTGTCCAGATCAAACTTGGTTCGGTCACCGTAAGTTCTGCTACTGGCTAAAGTTGGCGCGTTTGTTACACCTAATCCTTTTGGTAGGTCCTTATCAGCAATTAAACCAATCATTAAGTCAACATGTTCGTCGAGTTTTGGTTTTAATTGTTTTAATCTTGCGTATAGCCGCTTTCTGGCTAATTCGCTGATATTATCGGCCATTCCTCCAATCCGTACATCAGATGGGTGAATACCTTCACCAGCTACCATATCCACTACATACTGGCAGTTTTTCCTGATTTCAGAAACAGAGTTTATGGCAGCAGCCATAAGGTTTTCTGGTACGAAATCAGCAGCTATCAGGAAATGGTGGATAGCATGGCTGTTTATATCGTGGGCCATAAGGGTTAACTCTCGTAGTTGTTGTCCTGCTTTAGGCACTTCTATGTCCAGTGAGTCATCAATGGCCTCAACTGAAGCTAGAGTGTGAGGTATAGGACAAACACCACAAATCCGCTGTACTATAACAGGAGCGGTTTCTGGGGCTTTGCCTGTAACTATTTTCTCAAGACCTCTAACAGGAGTAATACTGAAGTATCGTCCTTTGGTCACGATTCCTTCATCATCGACTTCCATGACAAGTTCTGCGTGTCCTTCTTGTCGTGATGTCGGCGATATAACAATCCTTTCGCTCAAATGTATCACCTCTTGTTTTAAAGTTCAAAAACTATTCATTTATATAACTATTATTATATGTTATAAGTTTTTCAATTAGAAAAAAAATGAAAAGTATTTATATAACGACAAACCCATTTTTAGTTCTATATTTTATAATTAATTGTCCCAACAGAATCATTACTTAATAATAGACACTGGACTCAAGTAATACTTGGTTGATTTGTTACTTGAAATTACTCAAATAGTTTCCAAATTTGGCATAACTTTATAACAGTAATAAATTATAATATTTGAGCCTAGGTGATACTAACCTAATGATACAAAAAATAATAAAACAGAGAACTTATCTTAATTTTGAATTATTCTTTTTTTAACAGATATTGATAAGTTAAGTTAATAAGTTCAAAATACAATATATAATTGATATATTAATAATTATGAAGGTGAGTTAATTGATAAACTCAAAAATACTAATATCAGTGGTCATAGTACTTATGATCGGTGTAGCCGCTGCTGGCTACCAAATCAGTCAGACCCCGCAACTGTGGCAGTTAACTACTCCACAAAGTAGTGATAGTTCAAGTCAGGATTCCCAAGCTTCTTCCAGTTCTTCAGATGATCTTCAGGGACAAAGTAGTGGATCCAGTTCTTCATCTGGAAGTTCTCAAAGTAGTGGAGGTTCTAACGTGAAAATATCACCATCTGAAGCTAAAAATATAGTTTTAAAAAATTATGTTGATGAAAAAGGAATCACTGTGAAAAGTGTAAAACTCACAACAGGTTCTGATGGACGAAAAAAATATACCGTAGTTTTACAAGATCAAAGCGGAAAAGCTGTCGGTGAAATAGAAATAGATGCAAATACTGGCGAAAACATTGGAGGAGCGGGTGGTGGTTAAATGCTATATGAAACCACAACTGAATGTTGCACGATTAAGTCAGAAGATATTGAAGATGCCATAGTTCTGGAAGGATCTCCAGGCGTGGGTTTAATTGGAAATATTATTGGTTGGCTTTTGGTAGAAGACTTAAAAATGAAGGAAATAGGATATATAGAGTCCAAATATTTCCCACCATTAGCAGTCCTGTACAAGGGAGTAGCAATACACCCTTTCAGGATTTATGAAGGTGAAGGAATTGTTTTATTCCTATCAGACTTCATTGTACCACCCAATGTTGTTTATGACATGACCGGAGCCATTGTAGACTGGATGGATAAAAACAACAGCAAAGAACTGATAACATTCAATAGTATGGTGGTTAGAGAAAAAAGTCAGGCCACCGCAGCTGCTGGAAATACAGAAGAAGCTACAAAACGACTGGAAGACATGGGCCTTCCCATTTTACCTTTTGGAAACATAAATGGGTTATCTGGAACCTTGCTTACCCAGTGTGCTTCCAAAAATATTCCCGCTTCCTGCCTCTTTGCAGAAATACTAAATCCTTATCCAGATCCCCGGGCTGCTGCAGGAGTGGTAGACGTTTTAAACAAAATGCTGGATACAACCATTGATCCAGAGCCACTATTACAAGAAGCACAAGAAATCGAGTCAAGACTTAAAAAGTTGGCCGAAACCGTGCAAAGCGAACCAGAATCACCAATTTATATGTAATTTATTTTTAATATTTTTTCCATAAATTTGGTGAATTCTTCTAAAAACCGCAGCAGTTATATACTAAAACAATCTAACATCTTTTTATCGTTTTCACACGGGCCCGTAGCCTAGTTGGATAGGGCGTCGGACTTCTAATCCGAAGGTCCCGGGTTCAAATCCCGGCGGGTCCGTCAAATAAACTTTTTTTTTAAAAATAACTTATTAAATGGAATTAATATGAAACATTAATAGAATAATATAAGGTTAATTTGTCTTAAATCTAGACAAAAATAATCAATGTGAATTCTTAAAATCAAGGGCCCGTAGCCTAGCCAGGATAGGGCATCAGACTCCTAATCTGAGGGTCCCGGGTTCAAATCCCGGCGGGTCCGTCAAATATTTTTCACAAATCAATCTTGTATAAAATATGATCTTTTTTTAATTTTTTTCAATTCGTGAATTTTAATCCATGAATAAATAATAGTTTACTTTTAGGGGGAGATAAGAAGCAATAGAATTATTCATTTATCATCTCTCCCCTTAATTTATTAAAATAGCTCCATATTTATTACAAGTTGAATGATTGCTGTTATTTAAATGATATCTTACAGCGATTAAAACACTGACAAATTTCTAGAAAGAATCTATATGCTGAAATAAACTGAAAATTAAAAAATATCATAAATAATTTGAAATAATTTGAAATAATTTAATATTTTCTAATATTTTTCAGCCTTAATTTCTTTCTTAACAGATTCCATGAAATCAAATCCGTCTTTAAAATTCTCTGCGATTTTAATGAATTCTTCTGAACTTATAACTACTACTAGCTGATTTTCTTCCAGTGCATCCATTTCTTGAGGTATGATTACCATCTTTTCTTCAGAATCTATTTTGCGGCAGATCCCCATAGTGGCTTTAAAAATCATTTTATCACCTGATTCTAAGTACTTTATTCCAATAATTGTAAAAAAGTTAAAAATAATATTTTAAAAATAATTATCTAAATTATTTTCTGGAAATTTAATCTCCCCATACTTACCACCACCCCCAGGGACAATAACCAGAGTTTTATCTCTGAAAGCTTGTATTACAGGTGCCATTTCTGGGGAAATCTCTATTATATCCTCCATAGGGACATGTATCATAACCTCGATTTCACTTCCCAGATTGTTAATCATGGTTTCCCATATGTCCTGTACAAATTTAGTGGTAACCCCTTTGGAGTAGTTTAAAGATATTATTTCAGCTAAAGGCATTATATGAATGTAAGGTGGCCTGTGATAAGGATGATGGGGTCTTTTCCAGGTGGCTATTTCAGATATACGATAATCCACACCTTTTTTTATAGTTCCTCCACATGAACACTTCATATTACCATCTTGCACTTGTTTAGGAGTAAATATTTCGTAACATCGGGTGCAGGCAGTCAGGTGGTACTTCCCCATCCGGGGATCAAATCCATAATTGGCCTTAATTCTTCTCTTTTTTAAGGCCATTTTTAAACCGGTGAATGAAATTTCTTCCATCTCTATTTCATTAAATTCCCGTCCTAAACGGTGTGGCCATGGAGAATGGGCATCAGAATTGGTTAAAAAAGGAATATCTTCCAATTCTTTAATTGTATCGGCCATATTAGTATCGGCAGATAGTCCCAATTCTAAAAAGTCTGGTTTTTTCCCATAACAATCCATATAACTATCATAGGCCTTATATATACTAGTCCATGGTGTAAATGCGTGTGCAGGGCCAATAAGACCACCATGTTCGTGGACAATTTCCATTATTTGCGCCCCATTCATACGGACTCGCGGGCGACCCTCTTTCTCTTTATCTACAGAAACCATCTCTTTTCTAATCTCATGAGCCTTTTCTATAGAAGGTAAAATCATTAAATGATGCACTCTCTTATTATCTTCCACCTCAGCAGTTAAAATAAAGTCACAGTCCTCTTGAGAATAAATTCCATCTCCAGTAAAGGTTGTACTTTCCTCGATAATTTTTAACCATCCAGGATGAAGTGCATCTCCTGTACCCACCAGCTGCAACCCTTTAAGTTTAGCCTGGGGAGCTATAGCATCAATAACCATGTTATTAGATGTGGCCTGGGAAAAACAACTATGAATATGCAAGTCCGCATTAACTATCATAAAAAGAGTTAGATGATTTGTCTATATATAATTAAAGCAAAATTTAATAATTTAAATTAATTATTTAAGAAAAATTATACCCAGGATATTAATTTAAATTAAATTAGAACCCTATAAAACGGATTATTTTAAAATCAATATTCTATAACATCAATTACCATCTTAGAAACATTTATACAGAGTAAAACGTCTTTTTCAACAAATTTAACCTTAGTATATCCTTTTAAGCTGTTAATATCAGTCAATTTTTTATAAAAAATATTATAATCGGATTTTGACAGTTTTAAATACAGTATCCGTTCCAGAATCCAAAAAAATACGGGCAAAAGTAGGTCCAATCCATTTTAAACGAGATAAGTCAGTTAATTTAGTTAATTCCCCATTTTCGCTTAAAATCTTAAAACGAATATTTATTTCATCTTGTTGTCAAAGGATAATTTTCAAGATTAATGTTGTAATCATCAACCATATCCATCAGATAATTTATGTCAAAAAAGAATATAAATTTATTCAAATGAGTAATAGCATCTCCATACTAGAGATAAAAGAGATTAAAAAATATTTAATAAGAAAAATTAATTAAAATAAAAAAGGATAGGAAATTATCCTATGTATCGCAGGTCTTCCTCACCAGGAGGCATGGCAGTGCGATCTATCATTTCCTGTTCCATCTGTTGAGCTTTAGAAATCATTTTTCTGGTTTCACGGGCTCGTTCTTCCAAACTTTCGGTATCTACTTCCAGATTTAAAAGAGACATGAGTACCGTAAGCAGGGCCTTGGCAGCCTCGGCATCAATAAAGTATCCCGGGGTTTCACCCATTAAACATACTCCTTCCATTCCTCGGAGAGATCCCATACCCAGTAAAAGGCCAGATGCTCCAATAATTCCACCATCGGCAGATCTTAGAGTAACTTCATGTTCTTCCAGTTTTTTAGCCAGCTCTTTATTGGTTGCTGCACCAAATACAGCGCATGTTTCCACAGGTTGCCCGGTGGCCAATCCACCCAGAGTATATATCTCTTTGGAACCGTGCTTTTCAACTAAATCCAAGATAAGACCACATACTTCGTACTGGCCTTCTGGAGATAAGCCCTGAGTATTCCCTACCAGTATTAAGTAGTCTTTTTTATCATTTCCAGCGGATTTTAGATAATAAAGCTCATTTTTCATGGTTTCGATTATTCCATCCTCATCAACCAGTACTTGTGGTGGAAATGAGGGAGAATATATCTCAGCCATTTTTACTGCACCCAGTTCTTCTATTATGTGATCTGCAGCCAGTTTCCCTACATGGCCAATACCAGGAAGAGCTTCTATGAAAATAGGTTGGTTTAGCTCTACCTCTTCTAAAATATTTATTACAGTTTCCTTCATTTTTATCCCCTCAATATTCATGAGAATATTTGGTAAAAAGATTTCCTATTCAACTGAAAAAAACTACCGGAAATCTAATAATCCTTAGATAATAATTTTAGCAGATTAGGTTCCATTAGCCGATTCCTGCATCTGTTTTTTGAGCAGCCTTCGGTACTTTCCATACTTATCTTCTGGAGAATATTTGGCCGGGTAAATAACCCCTATCTCTCCTTCGCAATAAGGGCACTTGTCCTTCAAGGTGTATTCCCCACAGGATTTGCACCTTTTCATTTTCATTTTCATAAAAATTATTCCGAATTGATTTTAAGATTAATCATATCTGATAATCCTATTTAGATTAATAATCTAAGTTGATTTAATCTATTCACTCCAATTCACGGTAGAAAGTTCCTTCACCTTCAGATGCTTCGACTGCTTCTATACATTGATCCGCAGCTGTTTTTAAATCCTTTTCTGCTTGAATATAGTCAGTAGCTTTAACAATCAAACGGTATCTAGGGGCTCCAACGCATTGAATAACTATATTGTCCCCTTCTGCAGATTCCAAGGCTTTTTTAATGATTTCCACACCATTTGATGCATATGATTTAATATCTACATATCCCGTGATTTGGACTTCAGGTGGAGTAATGTTTTTCTTGGCGATTTTTGTTATAGCCTGGGCCCATTCTTCACTTACCCCTTCATTCATAAGGGCACTTTCGCCTTCTTCTGCAGAAGCTTCAAATGCACCGTAAATATCTCCAAATCTTTCCATCATTAAATAACCTACTTCATTGTAGGCTGTGTCCAGATTTTTATCCATGGATTTACCAGCCAGCTCCAGGAATTTTTCTGCTTTTTGTTCAATTTTCCAGGACTGGATTTTTTTGGTTCTCTGGTCTTCCCTAATCCGCTTCATGGATACATCCACGTGGCCTTTTTTAGGGTTAACCCTCAATACACGAGCAACTATTTTCTGGTTTTCCCTGACATAGTCACGGATATTTTTTACCCAACCAGATGAAACCTCAGAAATGTGAATAAACGCCTCTTTACCCTGGTACTCTTCCAGGCTGGCGAAGGCACCGTAGTTTAAAACCTTGTGTACAGTTCCCACTATCAGTTCACCTTCATCAGGCCATTGATTTTTTCTTCTTACCATGAAAAACACCTAAAATCCTAAAATAAAATATATTAAAAATAAATTAAAAAAAAATTAATCTAAAACTTCTACTATCTGGGAGGTAATTTGTGATTTTCCACCCTTTGGTTTAACCAGGGTTTTACCACAGATAATGCATTGTACTACAGAAGCAGCACGGTCAAAAACCACTTGCTGATTTCCGCAATCCATACATTTTACCCGCAGGAAATTACCTTTTGTATTTTGAAATACCATTTATAACACCTCTAGGCTACAAACTCTATTTTACCATTTCTAAAGGACTTTTTCTGAATGTGGGCTTTACCGCATTCTTTGCATTTTAGTCTTAAGTCCAGTTTTTTTATTGGCTTGTTTCCAGAAGGAAGTGGCCTTGGGTAACCTCGGTAACCAGCGGTAACTCTACGGAACTGTCTTTGTCCCCATTTAAGCTCGCTAGCTTTCCTTCTTTTTGATTCGAATACTTCGTGAACAGTATGTTTCTTACAGCTCGGGCAGTAAGTTCTCCTTTCTTTAGGCATTTTCATATAATCACCTCTATTGTAAAAATAATCCACATCATAAATATTATAATAAAATATCTGATCTGAATCCATAAAATTGCTATCCCCATCATAGGGGTAGAAAGATATATTATGTGTTTATCATTTGAATCTCTATTTATATGTTTGGATAGTGGAAATTATTTGAAAAACCACTCTTATTAAAATTAAGTAGAAATTTTAAAATTATTCCAAATCCTTAAAAATCTAAAATTGTTATAAATATTAATGTAATTAATTACGATTGATATATTAGTGATAAGATTATTCTCATATAACAGTTGTCCTAACTTGATAATTCAATATCCAAAAATAGATGTTATTAATTGGGATAAAATTATGGATGAAATATTATTTTGTTGATTTTACCAGTCAAGATCGGATGTATCTTCCTTTTCTGGCTTTTATAAATAATTGGGCATTGATTTCAGGCATTTTTACAACGTCTTGCGGAGAAAATGGACCATAAACCTTCTCATCGACCCCAACAATAGAAGGAAGCTCATCAAAGATTACCACTGTTTTCAAATCCAAGTCCAGTTTTTCAGACTTTAATTTTTTCTTCTTAGATAACTCTTCAGGTCTTATAGGGGGTGAAAATTCTGGTTTATTATCCTTCAAATCGCCAGAAATTGGTTGATCAATATTAGAAATATTTTTAAAAGATTCTGGTTCAACTTCAGAAGAAGAAAATGAAGGGGTTTCATTTCTCTGATTTTTCCCTTTTGTATTGTTGAACTTATCATCTAATGGTTTTGATGATGAGATTTTAGATTCTGATATAGAATCTGGAGATGTATCTTTCGAAGAAATTATTTTATCCTTAATTTCATCGTTACCAGCAATTGGAGTGTCCTCCAACACATCTAAAGAAGGTATTATTTTGCCCCGATAGCCCTTCAAAGTGTCTATCAAAGAGAAATATAATTGTTCTTCTTCAGGGGTGAGATTTAGAGGAGTAGTGTCTTGAAGGTCAAACTGAGGTTTTCCTTTAAATAGGTGATAAGATCTCTGAATATTCATTACAGCACTATCAGTTATCTTATGCTCTCTCCTTTCGCAAATTTCAGTGGCTATTCTCTGGGTATCTCTCAAAAGATACTGTTCCTTAGCAAAAGGATCATTGCCAACAGTGTCCATTAGCTCTTCTAAGTAGCGATGCACTCTTTTATAAAAGTCCTCGCCTACCCGAGCCAGGCCACTTTCATTGCGCTCTTTCTTCTGTATTTTTCTCAGTTTCTGGAAAAACTCGTCCAACCCTATTCCTCGCTTAAATCCTCGCTATTTTATTTCAAATTATTTCAAAATGAAATTAATAAAAGGTGTTTTTAGTCTTCTGCTTCAATTCTAGGAGCAAGCAAGAAGCTTAATTCACCTTCATCAGAAACCATTCGTAGTTTAAGATTTAAAGGCATGTCATCTCCCAGGCTTATAGTGGCAATGTCTGAAAACTTGTCAGCCTTAAGCATTTCCTTGATTTTTTCCAGGGAAAACACTGATCTGGCCGTGGTTTCTATTTTTTCACCATGCAGATATTCAACTTTGGCATCTCCAAATTCACCTTCAGCAGAGGCCGCAAACCTGTCTCCATCCACGCTCATAGCAATTTTGTCAGAGAAAATGTCAATATCTTGAATAGAATCCTTAAGCAGGCTGAAAGGAACCTCAAATTCAGTTGGGTATTCCAGGTTTGGAGGACTTGGGGCTTCATATTCAATATCAATAAGTCTGATTTTAAATCTTCTTTTGGCCTCTCCTTCAAAGGTTATGATAAAATTACCCTCGTCCAAGGACATATAAACCCTATCGTCACCTTTAGACCGTTTCAAGACTTTCATCAATTCTTCAGTATCCACATTGATCTTCTCTGGCTCATCACAGACATACTCGTCAAATAAGCTGGATTTAAGTTCTAAATGAACAAATGTGATGTGACTACGGTCCAGGGCATCCAGGCGCAGGCCTTCACTATCAGTCTGTATTTGCACTTCGTCTACAATGGAAGAAATCGCATCGAAACTGGTTTTCAGTATATTAGGGTCGCTCAACTCTGCTTTAAACATTTTCATCCTCCATTAATCATATTCAGATATGGATGAACTTAATAGTTCACTAACAATCCCTTAATCTGTTATAATCTAATATAATCAATATCATTTATATATAATTAATTTATCGATATCTGAAATTTAAATTTAATTCTATAAATAATTTCTAGAAGATTATAATAATAAAATACCTCTAAAAAAAGTTTTATGATTTTATAGTTTCATTTCTCTTTTTTGAAGTCTTTTTCTGAAATCTCAGTTTTAACTGAATTCTTATCTTCAATTTTATCTTCTTCTGTTACTGAATTATTATTAGTATTATCTTCTTTAGAATTATTTTTTTCTTTTTTAGAAGAGGGGTCATCTTCAACACCTTTCATTTCCTGGTATATGCCATCAAATGATGTTTTCCCAATAATTTTTGGTGCATAGATAGCAGCAATTATTAACAAACCCGCAATAATAAAAAATGCAGAAGTAACAGATCTTTCACCAAATACAACATTGTCAGAAACCTTTTCAGAATTTCCAAAGAGCAGTGATATTCCCAGAAGTATAAAAACAATCCCTACCCCTAAACTGACCAGGGAAATGAATCTTTTCCTATCTTCTCTAATTAAGGTTTTATAATGATTAAATCGTTCAGATATACTATTGAATTCTGCTTTTTTGGATTTTTCAGAAATCTTTTCCTTTTTGGGAGATTCAACCTTTTTTACATCTTCAGCAGCTGAAACAGTACCAGGGTCAGAATTCTTAGATTCTTTATTTGAGTCCTTAGTTTTAGAATTTTCCGGATCCTTTAATGAACCATTATCATTATCTTCCATAGCCGGGTCCAGGGCATTTAATACCTTTTTAGCTGAACCTAAAATAGAAAATCCTGACTTTTTTTCCTTTTCTGACCCTTCAGAATTTGATTCTTTCATCTTAAACTCCAAAATAAATTAATTTCACTAATAGGCCTTTATTAATCGTATTCTCTCTTAATCGTATTCTCTCCAGGTATGCTTACAAGCCTTGCATCTTAAAAAACGGGTCTCAGATTCGTCAGCCCTTCTAGTCTGCTGTAGCCACCAGAAAGCCTCCATATTTTTGCATTTGGGGCATTCCGCTCGGGTGGTGGGAAGAGTGTTAATATCATCCCCGGTGAATATAACCGTGTCTTTGGTGTCTATTTTTTCAGATACATCGTACTGGCTGGCCAGATCCTTGGTGATCTTCTTCTGATGACCACATTTACACTGGAAACTGTCGTCCTTGGGAAACATTATAGCTCCGCATTTAGGGCAAAACTCCATATTAGTCCTCCTTAATAAATAAGATTGATTAATTAATTGAATTTATTAATTTATAGTTTTAATTGATAAGATAATTAGTTGAAATTGCTTGAAAGATATTAATTAAATTAAGCATCAAATTTAAGCGATTAATACCTAATAAAACTTGGATATCCTACTTAAAAGCAATTATGATGTTGATTAATTTGTGATTTTTAATGTATAATTTTCATTAATAATGGTTTATGAAGGGTATTATGATTTTATTTTTTAATATTTTTTAAATGATTTTATTTTTAAATGATTTATTCAATTTCTTCTAATCTTTTTAAAACATAAGATATATAATTTCTGATTTGATTTTTAAAAATTATTTATTTAAAATATGGAAAGCATCTTTTAAAATATTTTCATGGTCAAAAGCCAGTTTTATACCATTTATTTCATCTTTAGTAAATTTAGAAGCATCCTGAGCGTCGCTATCTGCCTTTAAATCACCTGAAATAGGTCGGGCAATGTAGACCACGGTTACTACGTGTCCTCGAGGATCACGTGCAGGATTAGAATAAACACCCACCATAGAAACCAGTTCAATATTCAATCCAGTTTCTTCTCTGGCTTCTCTTACAGCAGCCTCTTCAACTGATTCTCCGACTTCAACAAATCCTCCAGGAATGGCCCAGTGATTTTTATAAGGCCCATATTTTCTTTTTATAAGAATTATGGTATCATCAGCAGAGACAATAATAGTATCCACCGTTAATAGAGGAGTTTTTGGAGTTTGATTAATAATAACACTTCCTTAAATTTTGAATCAGTTTTAATTCACTATTAATATTCTGAAAAATCTTTTTTAATTGAATCCAAGAATATAATCGGAAATATAGGAATTTTTATTATTAAATTATGTAATAATAATAATAATAATATTACAATGATAGTAATAGAAATATGCTTGGTTTTTCGATATACTTTTTATCTGGATTTCAAAGTTAATTGATAGTTTCCAATAGTTTCCTCAAGCATTTCCCCGTGATTCTCCAGTTTCCACACCTGCTGCAATTATATGGGCTGTTCTAATTGGTTCCGGGATATTGCTGCGAGTGGTAGACAATTTTACTATTTCCAGTGCATCTTTTAATGATATCCCGCTGATTTGAATGAATAACTGGCCAGAATCATCTGCCTGATAAACTTCACCGGCTTTTTCCACATTTTTCCAGCGCTCAGACCAGTCCGAAAAGTTTTTAAGTGCTTTTTTTATTTTCTCAAAGTTGGGGAACTTTCTCATGGCCACAATTACCGGCACTGTGGTTTTTTCAAATATTTGCTGGATATTCACCACATTAAACCCACCGAAAGTAATTCCGTCAAGCATTAGAACACCTAACTGTCCCAGATGTCGAGAATCGTTGACCATTTTAATTATCTGGTCTGTGGCATCTGTCCCATCTATTTCCAAATAGGTAGTTAGAACTCCGTCTAGCCAGAACCCTCCCCGGAATATAGTACCGACCAGTAAAACATTACCCTCTTGATGAGGATTGAAAGGCCCATCATCAATTCCTAAAATCCTTATCTCCGATTTAATGGTTCTAAATTTCTTATTTTCCATTAAAATTCAATCCAGACGTTTAGTGTTAAAAAAAGTTATAAATAATTATCATATTACGAGTTAATTTTAAAAAATTAGTATGAAATAAATAATGAGTATAGGTAACTAACCTTACTCAATTGCTTCTAAAAGACCTTTAAACTCTTCACATCGTTCTTTTAATGTTTTTGAAGCTTTTTTAAGAGAGGTTCTTGGGCTTTTTGCTTTGACATAAATTTTGGGCTCACCTACAATAGGGTGCTCAATGACATATGCCGTGGATTTTACATTCTCATCTTCCATTAAAATTCTTCTTAAAGCATTACAGAGAGTGTGTGTCTCTCCCTCAGCAAGTATTTCCATCTCATATCTTTTACTAGTAATGATTTCCATGTTATACCTCGTTATAATTAATTTATTTAAAATATAATTTATTTAATATTTTGAATTTTGATTTTGAATTAATTTTTGATCAATAATGAAATTAAAAATTTATACCTGATAATTCACGGAAATTTTTCTCTTCTCCTTATTATCACAGTTAGGGCAGGTCACTTCGTTTTTACCAGTTTGCTTCATGAAGTGCCGGCATCTGGTACACATGGCCTTTACCACACCTAGATCTTTCTGAGAAGTTTTAAGGTCAATATTATCCAGGCCAACCACTTTGGTAATTCTAGCTTCAATAATATCCCCAATATGGAAAGCATCGGTTAATTTAGCTAAATATCCTTTATCGGCTTGAGATACGTGAATTCCTCCGACAAAAGAGACCACCAGTTTTCGAGGATTATCTTTAATGGCATGTATTTTAACCAGCGCCCTCTGACCCCTAACTTCCATTATATGGCCTATAATGGTGGTATTTTTCTTTAATACTGGTGGAGAACCTGCTTGAGGAACTACAAATATGCGTTTATTTTTATCATCCAGGGAAACAGTTCCCACTACCATGGCTTTTATATCGCCCTCGTCGTCGTATGCACCTTCTGCAGGAACAAACTCCTCACTAACACCTAGAAAATCTCCAGGCAGAACAAAATCTCCAGATTTAGCTTTCATCCCTTCACCTCTGCTTAAAAATTAGTGATCTGAAAAATGATTAATAAATTTATATTTTAATTTTATATTTTAATTAAAAACATTTTAGAATATAATGATGTTCATTTTTCTATTATATATGAGTTGTTGTTAATAAATATTTTTTTAAAAAATTATTCAACTTAAGGAGTAATACATTAATGTAATGCAAAATGTATGTAAATTAATCATTGAAATTACACTTATTAAACTACCCTAAATTACACTATTCTTCCCCGAAATATATTTCATCCAGTTGATAATCCTCCCATTCCCTTTTATCAAGAACAATTTCTAATTCTTGAGGAGTTAAAAGTGGTTTTTTGTACATTTGAGAGTCATCAATGGCGATTCTGGGACAGGCCGTAACTACAAAAGCATCTAAATCCAAAAAAGGGAGTAATAAATCAGGGGAGATGTTTTCCATCAATATTAATAGGGCTTCTTTACCCTCATTTTGCAAGTTCTCCTTTATTTTCCGAGCCATTTTCATTCGGTACTGTCCTTCTTTAGAGGAAACCAGAATTCCCCATTTTTTGGCTTCCCGGGCTTTAGTAATCCTAGCAAAACGAATACGTAAAATCCTATCCGCAAATTTCTCAATGTCCCTAGCTTCTCCCCGGTAAGGATCTGCAATGACCACGGGTTTGTGGGTGAATAATTTAATGCCTAATGGATGAAAATTTCCACTACCCAGGTAAAGATAAGCATCGGCATCAATATTCTTTATAGAGGAAAAATTGCATCCCAGTACCTGGCCCAATCTGGTACTGGAACCTGATTCAACCACCACTTCCTTGCCATTTTCTTCTAAAAATTGTTTCACGTCTTCTAAAAGATGCAAATGCTGGGTGGTAGTGGCTAGGGCAACTTTATGATATTCTTGAAGAAGTTTTAAGGACTCTTCTAGAGATTCCATCACTTCCACTTTAGAATAGGCCTCAATAAACATTACTGGCACGGGATAATTTAGAGGAAGAGCCGTATGGCCATAATGGATCAAAATATCAACAAAATCTGCCATTTTCCTATCTGCAGTGTCACAGGCGCCAAAACAGGGATCACCAGATATAATAACCGTGGCCCCGGTTTCTGCTTCCAGATGCTCGGCCACTCTTGAAGCGTGTATTTTAAGGCCTTCCGGAAACTGTAAACCAACCACTGAGGCATTGATATCATTGATTCTTTTTATGACTTTTTTTAAGTCCAGATCGTACATAGACATAATTAATTACCGTTCCCAAATCCCAGTTGAATCATTTTGAATGAATTCCAGTGGATTAATTAATTTAAAAAGTTAATAAATTTAATTTAATATTAATTATTTAATTATTTAATTTGCTAATTTTTTAAGGCTTAGAATTTAAGTTTAATCATATATAATTGGTTCGGCAACCACCTGGCCGTCAATAACGTCCACCTTAATCAAAGCACTCACCTTAAGACCAGTTTCCGCTTCAACCAGTTTTTTACCATGACCTTTTTCAATGACTGCTACCACTTCTTTTATTTCCACATCCATCTTTTGCAGGGCCTTTAAGACAGATATCATGGTACCACCAGTACTTACCACATCATCAATAAGCATTATTTTATCCCCCGTATTTAGACCATTTATATAAAGTTCTCCCTGACTGTATCCCGTGGTTTGATGAACCGCCACTTCTCCTGGAAGTCCGTATTGGCGCTTTCTAACCACTACAAAAGGAATTCCCGTTTCCAGAGACAATGCCGTAGCCAGATGAATACCCATGGCCTCCACACAGACAATTTTGTCCACCGCAGTGTTAAAGTGATTTTTTACTGCTACTGCAATTTCTTTGAGTACTTCGGGTTGGGTGAGTGGAATTCCGTCCGTTACTGGGTGAACAAAGTAATTATATTCCCCTTTTTTTATTATAGGAGACTCTTCTAAACTCTTTTTTAATTTCTCAAGCACGAATAACACCTAACGATTAAAATTGAATAAATAATTGAAAATTACTGTTTGTTGAAATAAATTTGAGCAATTTTCTACTATAATAAATATTTCACTAATAAACATATATTAATTATTAATAAACTACTTTTAAATAATTCTTATATCTTATACTATATACTAATGAATTCAACAAATTTAATTATAAAAAAATTATTGATAAAAATATTTTAGAATTTCATGAAAAAGATTATACTTAGATGATGGCAATCTATGGATATAATTCTTAAATAATTCTATATATTAATTAAATATCAATCCAAAATGAAATTGGATTAGATGAAATTAGATAGAAATTGTATAGTATTTTCTTGATCAAAAAAAGCTTTAAAGAGCCCTATCAATTAAATAAACCATTTTCACTCAAGGTGAGAGGATGTTAGGAAATTTAGGTAAGAATCTTACCAATACCATGAAAAAACTGGCTGGAATGACTATTATTGACGAGGAAGTCGTTAAAGAAGTCGTTAAAGAAATCCAGCGAGCTTTGATTCAATCTGATGTTAATATAAAACTCGTTTTAAAATTATCAAAATCGATTGAAGAAAGGGCTTTAAAAGAAGAGCCTCCTAAGGGTATAACCCCTAAAGAACACATTGTAACCATAGTATATGAAGAACTGGTGAATTTGCTGGGAGAAAAGGCCCAGGAAATAGAAGTAGATAAAAAACCATTCAAAATATTATTCCTGGGGCTTCAAGGAAGCGGTAAAACAACCACTATTGGTAAATTAACACGATATCTCCAGAAAAAAGGATTTAATCCTGCTATCGTCTGTACTGACACCTGGAGACCTGCTGCGTATGAACAATTAAGGCAGCTAACTGAAGAAATGAATGTGCCCCTATATGGAGACCCGGAAAATAAAGATGCTCTTGATTTAGCCCGTAAAGGTCTGGAAGAATTTAAAAAACAGAGTTTAATCATATTTGATACTGCCGGGCGTCACAAGGAAGAGCAGGATCTTCTGGATGAAATGGTCCAATTATCATCAGTGGTTGATCCAGATGAAGCTATTCTAGTTATAGATGGAACTATAGGCCAGCAGGCCAAGGATCAGGCCCAGGCATTCTCCCAAACGGCCAAAGTAGGATCCATCATAGTCACCAAACTGGATGGATCAGCTAAAGGAGGAGGTGCTTTATCTGCCGTGGCAGAGATTGGAGCACCTATTAAATTTATTGGTACTGGAGAACGAATAGACGATTTCGAGGCCTTTGATCCAGAAAGGTTTATTTCTCGACTTTTAGGAATGGGTGATATTAAAACTCTTCTAGAGAGAGCAGAAGAGGTGGCCGATGAGGATATGGCTGCAGAAACCATGGACGCCATGCTTTCTGGAAAATTCACCCTTAAAGACATGCAGACTCAATTTGAAATGATGGGTAAAATGGGTCCCATGCAGCAAATCATGAATATGATGCCGGGAACCGGAAAATTGCCTAAGAATGCTTCTAAAATGACAGAAGATAAAATTGACAAGTATAAAATCATCATGAACTCCATGACCAATTATGAAATGGAAAATCCAAGTGCCATAAAACAATCTCGAGTAAAAAGAATTGCACGTGGTTCTGGAATGAAAAATGAGGACGTTAAAGAACTTCTAAAATATTATAACGTCACCAAAAAAGCCATGAAAGGCTTTGGAAAGCGTAAAATGAGTGGGCCTATGGGTCAGCTCATGAGACAGTTCATGCGCTAAACCTTATGAATTGGAGTTGATTATTAAATCATTAATTAATCAACCCTTAATTTTCTATTTTTTATTTAAATTTTCATTATTTGAACTTTTAATGAGTAAAAATAGTAATTTTTTATTTAACAAATTAACATTTTATATAAATTTCACAGGATGAATATAATGAATACTCATATTAAAGAAAAAGCTCAAAAAATCAGGGAAATCACTGATGGTGAAATTTGCAACCATTGTCTGGGCCGGAAATTTTCTAAAGATCTGCAAGGACCAGGTAATCCTCGGAGAGGGATTCAAATTAGAGAAATGATGTCCCTGGAAGGAGATGAATTCCTTTCACCAGAAACATGTTCTATATGCCTCAATTTATTTCAAAAATTAGTGCAAGCCGCAGAAAAAGTTGAAAAAAAAATAAATAAACTGGATCTGGAATATTCCAGCTTTTTAGTGGGAAGTAAAGTGGATTCTGAAGTTATAAAAAGGGACGAAGATTTAAACCAAACCCTGGAATTGGAAGTAGAGGGTATAAAACGTGAAATCAACCGGGAACTGGGAAAAATTCTGGAAGAACGTCTCCAGAGAGAAGTGGATTTTGACAATCCCCAACTGGTTATAAATGCCAATTTCAGTGCTGAAGAACCTAAAATTCATATTCAAATCAATCCCTTGTTCCTGGAAGGTCGCTACCGAAAATTAATAAGAGGAATACCTCAAACTAAGTGGCCATGCCGCAAATGCAAGGGTCGGGGATGTGAGCAGTGTAATTTCACCGGTAAAATGTATACTGAAACTGTGGAAGAATTAATTTCTGGACCGGCCCTTAAGATGAGTAAAGGAAAAGATTCCAAATTTCACGGTGCTGGAAGAGAAGATATCGACGTTAAAATGCTGGGAACCGGGCGTCCCTTTGTACTGGAGATAAAAGAACCCGGGCGAAGAGTATTGGATCTGGAAAAACTGGAAAAAGAAATTAATGAAACTGCACAGGGAAAAGTAGAGGTTTTAAATCTTAAATATTCCATCAGATCCAGAAAAGCTGAAATTAAGACTTCTTCACCTGATACTTACAAAATATACCAGGCCTATGTGGAACTGGAAGAAGGAATTACTGAAGAAGATCTTAAAAAGCTGAAAAACCTTAAAGAAATCAAACAGCGGACCCCTGTTAGAGTTTCCCATCGGCGAGCTGATAAAATCCGGACCCGAGAAGTGATGGATATTAAATGGGAAATTATTAGCCCTAAAAATATTAAATTAATTATAAAAGGTCAAGGTGGACTATATATCAAAGAATTAATCTCAGGAGATGAGGAAAGAACTCAACCAAATGTTAGCCAGGTTTTAGGAACACCAGCCCGCTGCGTGGAGCTGGATGTTCTGGAAGTAGGTATTTAAAAAATTTTCCTACCACTGTTCAAGGGGAAAATATATTAGTAACAAGAATAAATATCTTATCCTAATAGGTATTGATGATCATTACAGCACATAGGCAAGTTGATCATCCGGATTTTCTCTAATATTAACAATTAATTACACAAATTTGAGAATAATTTATCGCCTATTTTGTGATATCTGCTGTAATCGCAATTCTATTAATGTTTACCGGCCGTATGGCCATTATGGAGGTTTTAAATATGGTGCAAAGATCAAGAGGTTTTAGAAGCAAAACAAGACACAAACTTCAATTAACTAAAAGACCAGGGCGATCAAACCCTATAACTAAAAAAATTCAACGATTCAGTGCAGACGATTTAGTTCACATTATTATTGACCCAAGTGTTCAAAAAGGTCAACCACACCCCAGGTTCCATGGGAAAACCGCTAAAGTAGTGGAAACCCGAGGAAGAGCTTACATCGTCTCTTTAAACGATGGTAACAAGGCTAAAAAACTTATTGTAAGGCCAGAACACTTGAAAATACAAGAGTGATTCCCATGATAGGGAAAAAGGTTTTGGAGACCGAACCGGTCCCTGTTGCCCAGGTTAAAAAAGCATTAGAAGATTTTGCTCAGGAGCATGAACTCACATACGAGCAAAACCTTACTCTGGATCACGTAATCAAATTCTCCAAATTAGAATCTGAAGAATCTAATAAGCTCATTGGAGAACTGGAAGAAGTGGTTAAAAAGAAATATGCCATTAAAATAACTGATATGCTGCCTGAAGACCTGGCAGACCTTAGGCTACTTTTTGCCAAGGAAAGGATCCCTATTAAAAATGAGGATCTAGAGCAAATCCTGAAAATTGTTGAAAAATACCGGACCGAATAAATAATTATTTTTTTGGTTCCCAGTTCTTTTAAAGAACTAAAAAATACCCTTTGTAGTTTGTGATTGGCATGGAAGATTACGCGATTATTCTTGATTATCTACCCCTGGGTTATATCAGGGAAGGTTATTCAACATTTAAAAGAAAACCCGTGGCCCAGGCCATAGGCAAGGAAGAATTTACTCTTCTAGAACTTTCTCCTAAGCCTGATGAAGATATAGAAATACATGAAGATGTTTACATTGGTTCTGGTAAACGGGAAAAGGTTTCACGTGTGAATCGCAGATTAAAACACGAGGATTTGACAGCTACCTCCCGTGTGGAGCTGCAATACGTCATAGAAGAAATCATTAAACTTAAAGAGGACAAATTTGTCCGGTTTTTCAATGACTCAGGTCCCATAAGCACCCGTCTGCACCAGCTAGAGCTTTTACCAGGGATTGGTAAAAAGCATATGTGGGATATTATTAAAGCTCGAGAAGAAAAACCATTTGAAAGCTTTGAAGATATTAAAAGTAGAGTTCCCATGCTTTCAGATCCTGTTAAACTACTGGTAAAACGAGTTCTTATCGAACTGGATGCCGAACCAGCTACCAGAGGCAAAAAGAAATATATATTGTTTACCCGCCCGCCTGCAAGGCGAAGGTAAATCTATTATTTTTATTTTAAATATTTATTTTAATTTATTCCGCTAAATTAGCTAAATTATTATTCCTTATTGAGTGTCCTTAATGAAAGTTTTTAAAAGGAGAATTTAAAGTGTCCCTCGATGAAAAAGGATCAGGGGCTGTTTCTCTGGCCAGAGAAACCAAACAGGTTTTAGAAGATTATGGAATCCGATTGAACCGAAAATTAGGCCAAAATTATCTTATTGATGATTTTAAAAGGAAAAAAATACTTAATTTTGCAAATTTAACTTCTTTAGATACAGTTCTAGAGATTGGACCAGGTATTGGAACATTAACTATCCCCATGGCCCGCCAGGCTGGGAAAGTAGTGGCTATTGAACAGGATCCTCGTATAGCCCGCATTTTAGAAGATAGAGTGCAAGAAGAGGGATTTAAAAATGTGGAAATTATTGAGGCCGATGCATTAAAGGTTGATTTTCCATTTTTCAACAAAATTGTTTCTAATTTACCTTACCAAATTTCATCCCCTATTACTTTTAAGTTTTTAGAATACGACTTTGATATGGCCATTTTAATGTATCAAAAAGAGTTTGCCCAGAGAATGAATGCACCAGTAGGCAGTAAACATTATTCCCGGCTTTCAGTAATGATGCATTTCCAGGCCCAGGTGGAAATGTTGGATAAGGTTTCTTCCCAGGCATTTATACCCCCGCCCAAAGTTGATTCGGCCGTGGTGAAAATGACTCCCCTTAACGAAGTAGAAGTGGATGATTTTTTTGCCTCGGTTTGTCGGGCCATTTTTCAGCACCGTCGGAAAAAAACTGTAAAGGCCTTAAGAGAGTCTTTTCATGAAATAGACAATTTTGAAAAGGAAAAGGTTAAGGAAATTTTAAAGGAACTTGCTTGTGTGATGGAAAGCAGCATGCTAGATGAAAGAGTATTTAAATTATCCCCAGAAGAGATTTTAAGCATATCAATCGCTCTAAAAGAGATTTTAAGAAATTTTAGGCAATAATGTGAGAAATAACCTTTTGAGTAGTGATTGGAATTAATTTCAAAACTAAATTTTCAGAAATTATCTTTTGATTAACGATTTTGAATAAATCACTTGTTAACAAATTTGTTATCAAATTTAAAAATCTGTTTTGTTTCATGGCCCATTTCTTGGAAGGCTGAATATAAAAATTCTACTTTTTCCAGAGTTATTTTTACCATATTCAGATTTATAGACAGTTTATTTATAAATTCTGGATTTAATCCTTTAATCTTTAATATTTCCACATATTCCTTTTTATCCCTGGGAACTATTTGAGCCTGGCCACTTATCTGCATACCGGCCAGATTGTTCATGCCAGTGTAATCTTCATATACTGCTATGGAAACCATTTCATTCAACAAAATATTGGCAAATTTCTCTCCACCTTCACTTAATAGATAAATAAAGCCGTTTTCATAGGTATATTCTATGGGTGTGGCCCTGATACGATTTCCCCCGGCAGTAGATAAGGTACAAGTATTATGCTTTGTTAAAAATTCTTCCACCATCTTTTTTAGCTGGGAAGAGGGCATGTTTGGTGATAAATCGTCTTTAAGCTCTTTAAGCTCCATTCCATAATCCACAACTTCTTCCAGTTTAAAATGATCCATATCACCCATATTAAATCCCAAATTTTCACTAAAGGATTCCAGGGCCTGAGAATCCATTTTGTCCAGTTTTTCAATTTTTAAGGTTCCACCTAATGCTTTTTTGCTAATAACATTTTCCAGGTTTTTTTCCAGTTTATTCAGGTTTTCCTGGCCATCTGCAGGGCTGATACTAGTGGAAAAAAGCGAAACATTCTTTTGTTTAAGCCATTTCTGGTTCTTTTCCACAAACTCATATATTTGAGGGACTAATTGTCCACTATATATGGGCGAACCGATTACAAACAGATCAAAATCCACATATTCATCTTTAAATTCACTTGTTTTACAATAAGTAGCTGGACCCAGTATCAATGATAAATAACTGGCTATCTTTTCTGTTATTCCATAATTACTTTCATAAATAATCAAGGTTCTAATTATAATAAAACCCCCTTAACAAATTAATTATGTTTCTTCCAATATTTTAAAACTGGTCAGAATAAAATAAATATAAAAATGCAAGGAGTAATTATATGAGTGAAAATCCCTACCAGATTTTTAAAGAAGAATTGCCTTCCCTATTTGAAACTTTCAATCAAGTAGTAGAGGCTCAGAAAGAACTAACCGGACTGGATCCTAAAACCAAACAATTAGTAAATATTGCCATACAAACTGCCCATCGAAATCTTAAAGGAGTAAAAATGCACGCGGCCATGGCCAGGAAAATGGGAGCCTCTTGGGAAGAAGTTAAAGGATCTGTAGCCTTGAATTTGCATCTTTCAGGAATTTCCAGCGTTTTGGAGTGTCTCCCTGTGGCTAAAGAAGGATATGAACAGGAAATAGAGTTCTAACTTTTTAATTTTTGAAATTTATAAAAAGTTAGTAGAATTTAATAAATAATACTTATTATGATTTTTAAGATTAGTAAATGTAGTAAGGTTAATAAAGATTAGTAAAGATTAGTACGAGTTAGATGGTTTTATTTATGGTTATTAAAGAGGTTTGACATGCCAAATTACGGTGATATAACATTTGAAACCTGTAAACAGGTTTATGCTCCAGCAGAGGACACTTTTCTCCTGGCCGATAATTTACAAGTTAAAGAAGGAGATGTGGTGCTGGAAATCGGGACAGGGACGGGACTAGTATCCCTGGTTGCCTCTAAAAAAGCTTCTAACGTAGTGGCCACCGATATTAATCCCCACGCCCTTGAATGTGCTCGAAACAATGTTCAGCGCAATGGGGTGGAAAATATGGAAATTAGGCAAGGTGATCTTTTCCAGCCCGTGCCGGAAGAGAAATTTGACCTAATTTTATTTAATACTCCATATCTACCAACTGCTGAAGATGAAGTTATAGGGGACGAGCTGGATGCTGCCTGGGACGGTGGTGCAGATGGACGTCAAGTGATAGATCTCTTTTTAAATGAGGTTAAAAATCATCTAAAAGATGCTGGAATAGTGCAGCTGGTACAGTCTTCCCTGTCCGATAATAAAAAAACCTGCGAAAAACTGGAAAAACAGGGTTTTAGAGTAGAAGTAACTGCTCGAGAAAGGTTTTTCTTTGAAGAAATAGTGGTTATCAGTGGTTTTCTTTAATAAAACATTTATTTGTCTTATTAATAATTTGAAGACTATTTGACAATTATTTTTAAATGAGTAACTAAAATGAGTAAATAATTGAAACATGAACATCATACTAATTAATAAGAATTATAAAATATTTAGTAGATGCCATGATTAAAATAAAAAAATTAGAAGAATTATCAGAAAATGAGGGTTTTAAAGTTCTGATTGGAACCACTGATGCTTCTGATAAAATTGATGCCTTTTACCCAGAACTGGCTCCTGATTTTGACCCAGGAGAGACTGAATTTCACGACAGGTATTTTAAATTTCTGGATGGTAAAAAAAATCTAATTAAACAGATTAAATTACTGGAAAAAGTAAAAAAAAATGTTATTCTGGTTTATGTTGATGACGAACCTATTGTTTCTACTTTAAAAGAATTTTTAGATGCTAAAACCAGAATTTTAATCCAACCGGTTGGAAGAACCCATGGATAGTCATTTAATTAGGTTTCATAGTTAGTTCTATTAGCCCTTTAAATCGCCAATTTCTTTTAAAGCTTCTTCATTTTCCGGTGAAATTTCCAGAGCCCTTTCAAAACAATTTAGTGCTTCTTCTTCTTTTCCAGAGCCTTTGTAAATAACACCCAAATTCATGTAAGCCGCTTCATATTCCGGGTAAAGTGCTATGGCCTTTTCCAATGATTCAATGGCTTCTTCATTGTTTCCCATACTGGCCAGAACACATCCCTGATAATTCCAGGTCTCTGGTTGTTCACTGTCCAGTTCAATAGCTTTTTTAAAGGACTTAAGAGCCTCTTCTCCTTTTTGCATGAGGAATAAAACATTGGCCCGGTAGAAATGGGCCTTATAATTATCGCCATCCACTTCAATTAAACGATTCAAACATTTCAGTGACTCGTCATATCGCCCCATATCCGCCAGTGTAGTACCCAGATTGTATATGGCAGGTAAATAACCATTATCAATTCTTAGGACTTCTTCAAATGATTTTAAGGCATTATTATCTTGCTGCAAGATACTGTAAATAACGCCCTTATCATTCCAGGCTTCCAGGAAATCCCGGTTGAGCTCCAGTGATTTATCCAGATATTCCAGGGCCCTTTCATATTCCCCCAGGTTGAAGTAGCATCGAGAGAGATAATAACTGGGCCATTCACTTTCATCCAGTTTTAAAGCCTTCTCAAAAGACTCAATGGCTGAAGAAAAGTCTTCCATGTAGTAAAGAGTCAGCCCCTTACCATACAGGGCCGATGCAGTGGTTTCGATGGTTAGTGCCTTTTTAAAGGACTCCAGGGCATCGTTATATTTTTCTATATTGCCCAGAGCATAGCCCAATTCACTGTAAGCCTCCTGGTAATTTGAATCAAGTTCTATGGCCTTTTCCAATGATTTAATAGCTTCTTCATATTTTTCGGAATCTGAATATTTTTTTCCTTCTTCCAGGAAGTTTTTAGCCTTATCTGTCAAAATATCTCCTCTTTATTATATTATTATTTAATAATCTTAAATTTTAGAAACCGCTCTAGTCCCATTCATCCTTCAAGTTATCTTTTTGAAAAAGAGCCTCTTCATTATCTGGTGAAATTTCTAAAACCCGTTCAAAACAATCCAAAGCCAGATTATCCTTACCCAAGTCCAGATAAACATTTCCCAGATTTAAATAAGCCGATTCATAATCTTTATTGAGTTTAATGGCCTCATTTAAAGACTCCACAGCTTCGTGGTTCTGGCCCAAACTAAACTGAACATAGCCCAAATAATTCCATAGCTCTTCCTGATTTCTATCTATTTTCAGAGCTTTTTTAAAGTATTCCACTGCCTCTTCCTCATTCTCCGTGAAATATAATACATTTCCCTTGTAAAAAAGGGCTTTGAAATGCTCCGGTTCATTTTCCAGAGTTTTATCCAGATAGGTTAAGGATTCTTCATAACGTCCCATTTCCACCAGAGTGGCCCCCATGTTGTAAACAGCCGGTGCATAATCCGGATCAATGAGTAGTGCCTCTCGGAAATATACTAAAGCGTTTTCATCGTCTTCCAGGATACTGTAAGCCACTCCACCATCATTCCAGGCCTCAATAAATTCTTCATCCATGGATATGGCAATTTCAAAGCAAGTTATGGCACTTTCACAGTTTCCGGAAAATAAGTGAATGCTACCCATGTAGTACCATAGGTCTTCATTTTCTCCTGTCTCCTGGGCCTCCAGAAAGGCATCCAGTGATTTTTCATAGTCTTCCAGGAAAAAAAGAGCCATTCCTTTACCAAAAAAGCATGGAAAATTAGGTTCCATGGACAGGGCCTGGTCAAATACTTTTATTGCTTCTTCATATTTTTCTAAAGTTCCTAACAGAAACCCCAGCTCAATGTGAGCCTCTATGCATGATGGATCAGAGTCTATGGCCTCTCTAAAATAATTCAGTGCTTCTTGAAGTCTACCCAAAGTTAAAAGTTCCGTTCCCTTGGAATAAAGTTGTTTAGCTTGATTATTGGTCAATTTATTTCTCCTATTAATTATAAGGTGGTAAGTTGCAAGTGTAAATTATTTTTAAAAGTTGAATTTCAAAAATATTAAAGTGAATATGGAAAATTTACTATAAATAAAACAGTCTCTATTTTATTATATTAAAACTTACTAATGATACTATGTGAGAAATTAAAATAATTTTATAAATTGTAGAATATTAAAACTTCATTTTATTATCAAGAAAAGATATTGATAATCGTAACATAATCTCGTGGTGAAATTAGAAAATCCTCTGGATTTAGAATTCTCCACCAGAATATGGATAACAATGAATTAATTCGGCCAAAATCTGGCTTAAAATGAGATTAAAATCAGATAACAATTACATAGATTTTATAAATCCGGTAAATTCTGGTGACCGGTTTAAATCGACAGAAAAGGGAAGAATAGTGGACTATATTATAGCCCTCTTGAAATCTAACTAATCTATTTCTTTAATAATTTTTCCATGTTTATAATGGAGTTCTCATCCCCGGGATTGAGTGTTCGAGCCTTTTCAAAACACTTTAAGGCCTTTTCATCTTCTCCCAGACCCATCCAGGAATTTCCTTTGTAAGAGTAAGGCAAGTAATAGTCAGGATCCATGGCCAGGGCCTTGTCCTCACATTCTATGGCTTCCTCAAATCTATTAAGCAAATTCAAACAGTTTCCCATTTCACACCAGGACTGGACATCGTCCACATTGGTTTCCAGATGTTTTTCAAATAAGGGTACTGCATTTTCACAATCCTTAAGTCCCAGATAGTTGTAAGCCCGCCCATAATAGGTAATTTCTTCTTCAAAACCATTTTTCAGGGCCATTTCAAAGTATTCGTTGGATTCTTTAAATTTTTCTAAATCAGAAAGTATATTGGCTTTAAGATAATAAAGAGAGCCATAATCCGGATATTCTTTTATCTGACTTTCTAGGTACTCCAGTGATTTTTCCAATGATTCCAGTTCAGTAATAGCAAATGATTTGTATGCTATGGCATTTTCTAAAGCAGGGTCAATATCCAGGGCCTTTTCAAAGAATTCCAATGCTTCCTGGTATTTTTCTTCATCAAAGAGGTCCAGTCCCTGGTCAAAAAGATCCCATTTTTCTTGGTCTTGCATGTTTTTTCTCCTTAGAATTGTTAGAACGTCTCCTATTATAATTCTATTGTTTTAATCTAGTTTTAAGAAAAAATAAACTCAATTTAGTTTTAAACTTTCTCCTCACTAAAAAACCTCAATCTAACCCAGTCTTCCCCCCGGCTGGCCAGATAACCTCCCAGAGCAATGAGATAGAGCAGTACAGGGTAAACAATGAACCTCTCAGTGCCTCCCACGCCCAAGAGGGCCACCACAGGATTTTCCATTCCAGATCCCCAGATAAACAGAGATATTATAATTCCCAGGGAGAAGAAGCCCAGTATCATGGAAACTATCACCATGGGGATGTTGAGACCCAGTCTATAGGAGAATAGTAAAGCCAGACTGCCAAAGATAAAAGTCATGGTGGCAAATAATACGTGGGTGCTTCCGGTGTATCCTGGAAATAAACCCACCCCAATGGCCCCTAAGGACGTTAAAATTAGACTGGTGGAAAATAATCGGCACCCCCCACTTTTTAGAATTAGAATAACCGCGATGATAGCCAGAATTCCCGCCAGAATAATGCTCACATTGAATATGGTGGCTGCCGGTTCCACTGGAGGAAGAGTACCTGCCAGGTCACTCAAAGTATTTTTAGCGGTGCTGTATCCTGGAAACTGGGTTTCAGCCAGGTTTACCGCCATGAAAAACTGCACAAAGGCCACCATCATGATAATTCCCGCGGCTTTATAATAATTTGTTTTTGGTCTGAAAACGCTACCTCTTTGAACCTTCATTTAAACACTCCCCTTAGATTAAGCCACAAATTAAGTCATTAATTAGCCATGATTAAATTAAAACTTATCTTTCAATCTTTGATGTGATTCATTTTTACTAATATTATTTTGTGGATTGATGTATTTTAAAAGATTGTTTAAAATTTTTTTAACACCATTAGCCAACTTAGAATGATTTTCCAAATATTTAGCCAGTGGAGGGCTGGTTTTATAATATATTTTTACTAAAATACGACCCCAATTTCTCATCAGAAGATATTCATCCCGAAAATTCCTGAAGGCTACCACTTCCGGGGCATTTATATCACCGTAAGCAGCAGTGGCAATAAAGCACCTTTTAAATTTCTGCTCCCTTATTTTACCATCGTGGGGGTTCATCTTTAGTATATGCTCCTCATTTTCTTCCATTAAATTATAACCCTGCTCCATGAGGTTTAGCATGAATTCCAAATGTTTTTTATCATTATCCCTGCAATAATTAAGTAATTCACTTATGGCCGACCTATAATTGGTCAGAGCCAAAATTATCCCAGGATGAACTGTTCTAAACTCCCAGGGCGGATCAATTCGTTCCAGAGATTTAATAATGCTGCTCATTTTTTTGTAATAAGTTGTCAGTTCTTTTTCCTGACAAATTTTGAGACCATTTTCCACATCATTATTCCTTAATATCTCTAAAAAGCCGTCAATAATCCTTTGAGCAGCAAATATCTTGCTCTGTACTTTAGTTTCATACATGACCTGGTCCCCAATAAATCAGTTTTAATTTATAAGCCGATCTCTCTTATAAGCAGATCTCTCCAGACGAATTAAACTAATAAATTTTTATTATCAGGGATATCCGATTATATCTACTTATTTTTAAGTCCAATGATTTCCTTATAAGCTTCACTGTAGAGATTAATTTATAAATATTTATATTTCACTTTCAATCAATTATTATTTATCACCAAAATAGAGTAATAATAACTAGAGTAATAATATTTTTTCTTACATATTCGAAACTAGGGGTGTTTTTATTCCAGATAATCTCTTTGATCTTGAAGAGGCTCACCAAGAAATTAATAAATTAAAAGAAAGAGTTTATAATCTTCAATTAAGAGAAAGACAATCTCGTGAAGCCATTGTAAGTGCTGAAGAGAGGATTAATAAAATTCTGGAAAATACCAGTGATGGATTTTTATCTCTAGATGATAATCTACGAATTACTACTTTTAATGGAGCTGCTGAAAAGATTTTAAAACGTACCAAGCACGAAATACTGGGAATGAATATTTTTGATGCTTTTCCCCAGATAAAAGGATCTTTTTTTGAACAAAAATATTTTGAATCTCTGGAAAATAATAAAAAAACTTGTTTTGAAACTTATTTTGGTAAACCGCCAGTTGCCAAGTGGTATGATTTTAAAATAATCCCTGATGTCAATGATGTTTCCATATTTTTACAGGATATTAGTAAAGAGAAAAAAGTTGAATGGGAACTTCTGGAAAAAGAAAGAGAATATCAACTCATATCCGAAAATGCCACTGACATGATATCTACCCACGATGCTCTGGCCAGATATATTTATGTCTCTCCCTATGTTGAAAAGTTACTGGGTTACCTGCCTGAGGAAATAATTGGTAAAAATGCTTATGATTTAATGCACCCCGAAGATATACCATCTATACATAAATACCAGCTTAATACACTTTATGATGATAATAACGAGTTTATAGAGTATCGTTTACGAAAAAAGGATGGGAATTATATTTGGGTAGAGTCTTCGGCCCGCTCGGTTAAAGAAGCTTCTGGGGAGTTTATATGTTTCATTACTATCACCAGAGATTTAACTCAGCGAAAAAAAGCTGAAAAAGCTCTAAAAGAATCTGAGATTTATTATAAAACTATTTTTGAAAACACAGGTACAGCCACTATAATTATCGAAGATGGTAAAACCATTTCTCGAGTTAATTCTGAATTTGAAAAGCTCTATGGGGCCCCTAAAGAAAGCATAGAGGGTAAAGTAAAGTGGACTTCTTTTGTTCATCCCAATTACCTGGACAAGATGATTAAATACCATGAAAAAAGAAGTGTTGAACCAGATTCAGTTCCCCGGGAATATGAATTCAAATTTTTAGACCATGATCAAAAGGTCAAAGATGTTCACATCACCGTGGCCATAATCCCTGGCACTCAAAGAAGACTGATTTCACTGATAGATGTCAGTGAAAGAAACAAAGCTTTAAAACGTTTGAAATGGGAATTAAAAGTAAATGAATCTTTAAATAAAGTTTATGCCCCTCTGGTTTCTTCCCAAACAAACCTGGAGGATATAGCCTCAATTATCCTGGTTCAGGCCCTGGAATTAACCAAAAGTCCCTTGGGATATGTAGGAGAAGTTATAGTTAACCCCAGGCGTATGGCCGTTATTTCCATTATTCCTCCTTTAAATAATGAATATAGCTCCACTGTCCCCATTATACGGCTGGATGAAAAAAATATATATGGAGATTTAATGCGGCAAAGTGTGGATAAAAAAGAAAGTGTTTATACCAATGCAGTACCTTCAAATAACTTTAAAAACTGTGAACATTTTAAGATAGATAAATTTCTTTCAGTCCCGGTTCTGGATGAAGGAGTGGTTGTAGGCCAAATTTCAGTGGCCAACACCTCTAAAGATTACAGTGCAAACGAGGTGGAAGCAGTGGAAAGACTGGCTGAATTTTATACTCTGGCCTTGCAACGGGTTAGAACTGAAGAAAAAGTCAGAGAATCCCTCCAGGAACAGAAATTGCTTCTTAGAGAAATTCATCACCGGGTGAAAAATAATCTGCAGATAATTTCCAGTTTATTAAATTTACAAAGCCAGTATATGGAAGATGAAGAAACCCAGAAGGTTTTCCTTGAAAGTAAGAATAGGGTGAAATCCATGGCCCTTATTCACGAGAAATTATACCGTTCCAGCAGTTTAGCCCACATTAATTTTGAAGATTACGTGGAAAGTCTGGTAGAAAGCCTTATATACAGTTACATGGATGTTTCAGCCAATATTAAAACAAAAATAGATTTAAAAGATATTTATTTAAATATTGACACCGCCATTCCCTGCGGACTTATTATAAATGAACTGGTATCCAACAGCCTTAAACACGCTTTTCCAGACTCCGAAGGAACTATAAAAATAGAAATGAAAGGCCGTGACGGGGAATATTTGTTAAAAGTATGCGACAACGGGACAGGTTTTCCACTAGAGATTGATTTTAAAAATACCGAAACTCTGGGAATGCAATTAATAAACAGTCTGGTTATTCAGCTTGATGGAAGTATTGAACTGTTAAATAAAAAGGGAGCCTGTTTTAGAATAAATATTAAAGAATCCCGGTATAAAAAAAGAGTCTGAGTTTTATTTAAAGAATGAAAACCGCTTATTTGTTTTTATTAATATTAAATGGAAAAAAACAAAATAATTAAAAAATAAGAATTAGGGAAAATAGGAATTAAGAAATTAAGAATACTGATGGAATTTAAGTTAAATATCCATAACCATTATTCCATCAAATACCAGGACCGCATCGCCTTCCATGAAGGCCCCTAACTCATTTTCATCCTGATAAACGTCTATTTGCAGTTCTCCACCTGGAAGATGCACCAGTACGCTTTCATCTAATTTTTCCAGACGGTTACCGGCAATAACACAGGAAGTGGCTCCTGTACCACAAGCCAGGGTTGGGCCTGCTCCTCGCTCCCAGGTAGTCATGATTATTTCCTGAGGAGAAACCACTTCCACAAAATGCACATTGGTTCTTTGAGGGAATGAAGGGTGATTTTCAATGGCCGGGCCCCATTTAGCCAAATCAACCTGACCAGCGTCCTCTACAAATATAACTGCATGAGGATTTCCCACACTTAAGGCCGTCATCTCCATGGGTTGTCCTTCCACTTTGAGGAATTTATCCACAAATTCGTCTTCAGCCACATCCATAGGTATTTCACTGGTTTTAAAGGTGGCTTTTCCCATATCCACCCTGCATGATTCCATTTTTCCATTATTAATGGTCATTTCCACCAATTTAATACCGGCCATAGTTTCCACTTTCATTTTTTCCTGGCGAATAATCCCATTATCATAAACAAACTTGGAAAAACACCGGATACCATTTCCACACATTTCTGCCTCGCTTCCATCAGCATTGAATATGCGGAATTTTATATCCCCCTCCTGGGTGGCCGGAGCTACGAATATTACCCCATCAGCCCCTATCGAGAATCCTCTGCGACATAATTCCACCACCAGTTCGCTTTTTTTATCTTCACTAACGCACTCTGCCTGGTTTTCGTCAATTACCACGTAATCATTTCCCAAACCATGCATTTTAGAAAATAAGAGGTTAATTTTACTCATTTTATAAATCTCCTTGAATTTCCATTTAATGGATAAATAATTAAAACATTTGACTTTTAAAATAAAAAAACTTGAAAATTTATGAATATTTCTTATCGTTTACAATTCTATTTTCAAATTTTATCTGTTTTTAGAATTATTTTAAAAGTCTTGCGGGAAGTACTTGTTTATTTAAAACATCCGCAATAGTTTCTCTTTCCCTGATTAAATCACTATCACCATCTTTTACCAGTACTTCTGCTGGTCTTGGCCGTGAATTATATTGGGAAGCCATAGAGAAAGCATAGGCCCCAGCATTCATAATAGCTATAATATCTCCTTCTTCCAGCTCAGGAAGTGGCCTGTCTCTGGCAAAAAGGTCCCCTGATTCACATACATTACCAGCAATATCTATTTCTTCTACTGGTTCTGCTTGGGGCTTGTTGGCCGCCACAATGTGATGGTAAGACCCATACATGGCTGGTCGCAGCAGAGTGTTAAATCCAGCGTCCACCCCTACAAATTTACGGTAACTCTGTTTTACAGTGTTTACTCTGGCCAGTAAGTATGAGGCGTCCCCTACAATGTATCTTCCAGGTTCTATGCACATGGTTGGTTTTCCCATGTTGTATTGGGCCAGTTTGTCCTTGAATAGTCCAGTGATTTCCCGGGCAAATGTTTCAATGTCCAGAATTTGCTCTTCCGGGTGGTAAGGAATTCCTAGACCCCCACCAAAGTCAATAAATTCGAATTTAACTCCCGCATTTTCTGTTATGTCTCCGGCTATATCCATGAGGGTGGTTACTGCCAGTTTAAATGGTTCTGGATCCAAAATTCCTGATCCAATGTGAGTGTGAATACCCACCGGGTCAAATCCAAGTTCCTGGGCAAGTTTATAAACTTCAACAGCTTCTTTTTCCATTATACCGAATTTGCTCATTTCTCCACCGGTGATGCAGTGCTCGTGGTGGCCAGCTCCTACCATGGGGTTTACCCGGAAGGATATTTTAAAGCCCTGTGGATCAACGATTTTAGCCAGCCTTTTAAGCTGGGATACCGAATCCACATTTAAGCGCACTCCACTTTCAATTGCAAACTCCATTTCTTCGTCTTTTACATTGTTTCCCGTGTAAAGTATTCTTTGAGGGTCGAATCCTGTGAGTAAAGAGGTGTAAATTTCACCAGGAGAAACAGCATCTATTCCACTGCCTTCCTGTTCCAGGATACGCAGCACTGATAGGTTGGTGTTGGCCTTGCAGGCGTAGAATATTTGAAAATCGTTATAGTGTTTGGAAAAAGCATTGAAAACTCTGCGGTAATTATCCCGAACCCTGTTCTCATCAATAACATATAAAGGAGTTCCATACTCCTGGGCAAGCTCGGTGGCGTCAGCTCCACCTATGCTGAGGTTGCCTTTTTCACTAATTTCTAAATCGAAAACCATCTATTAATCCTCCACAATAAAATTAAGTTAATATCAACTTTCTATTTTTCATGATATTTAAATTTATAAAAGATACAATTTAGGATATTTACGAAATTTGGGAAAATATAAGGAATAATAAAAAATATTCAGCAATCTCGGATTAAAGTTAAAATAATTTAAGTGAAATAGATAAAGAGTTATTTTATAACTAAATAAAAATAAGAAAAATAATTAATAATTATTAAAATATGATTTAAATTAAAAATATAATTAAAAATATATTAAAAATAATTTAAAATTTAAGGAGAATGAAATGACTGATAGACCGTTTGGACTGGTAGTTCGGGCCATAATTAAAGATTCTGATAGTAACATTCTTATTTTAAAACGAGCTCCTGATTCAAGAAGTAATCCCCGTTGTTGGGAACTTCCAGGAGGCAAAGTAGAACCAGGTGAATCCTTTGACCATGCTATGATCCGGGAGATTAAAGAAGAAACTAACCTGAATATATCTTTGAGAAGAGCAGCAGGTGTAGCTCAGCAAGATTTACCCCACATACATTCTATACATATCATAATGACCGTAGAAGTAAATTCTGGGGATTTAAAAATTAGTGATGAACACACCGACTATCGCTGGGCCTCTCTGGAAGATATAAAATCTTTACCATTATCTAACTGGTTTAAAAGTTTTTTAGAAGAAAAAAACATTTAATACCAGCTTTTTTTTATTTATTTTTTATTTTTAATTTTAAATACATTTTTTATTGGAATTTAAGAAAATTAATTTATAATGCCAAAATTTCCAGTGCCTTATTTGCATTAAAAAGAAAATGCATTAAAAAAATTACCCATTGAAGCCTAATTACAAAATATATTAAAATAAATCCTTAAAAAGGAGAAAGAAGAACAAAAAGTTAAAAATGAAAGAAAAAGGTTAGGATATTTTAGCCAGGACCCCGTCCAGGACCGTCACTACTTTATCCAGCTGTTCTTTAGTAATTATTAAAGGAGGGACCAGTCGAATAACCTTATCTGCGGTGCAATTAATGAGAACTCCTTGTTCCCGGGCTTCCGTTACCACATCGCCACAGTTTTTGGTGAGTTCTATGCCAATCATGAGTCCTTTACCCCGTACTTCCTTTACAATTTCGTATTTAGAGGTCATTTGCTCTAAATTTGTTTTAAAGTACTCTCCCAGTTCCTGGGATTGATGGATCAGATTTTCATCCAGCAAAACTTCAATTGCTGCTTTGGCCGCAGCACATCCCAGTGGATTTCCTCCAAATGTTGAACCGTGATCTCCTGGTTCAAAGGCAGAGGCAATTCTTTCATTGGCCAGTATGGCGCCAATTGGATATCCTCCACCTATGGCCTTGGCCACTGTGGTTATGTCTGGTTGAACATCAAATAAGGTGGAGGCGAACATTTCTCCAGTTCGTCCAAACCCGGTCTGAATTTCGTCCAGTATTAATAAAACATCTTTCTGACGGCACAAAGCCTGTACTTGTTGCAAATAACCTTCAGGAGGTACTATTAATCCACCTTCTCCTTGTATAGGTTCCAGGATAACGGCCGCCGTGTCTTCGGTGATGGCCCCAACCATTGCTTGAATATCACCGAAAGGTACGTGCTTAAATCCACCAGGAAGAGGTTTGAATGGTTCTTTGTACTTATCCTGTCCAGTGGCAGTTACCGTGGCCAGAGTACGTCCATGAAAAGAATTATCAGTGGCTATGATCTCGCCTTTCCCCGTGTATTTACGGGCCAGTTTTATGGCCCCTTCATTGGCCTCTGCCCCACTGTTGGCAAAGAATACTCTATCATGGGGAGATACCTGGGTAAGTAACTGGGCCAGTTCTACCTGTTCCTTGGTGTAATAGACATTGGAACAGTGAATCATTCTCTGGGCCTGGTGACATATGGCCAGTGCCACTTTAGGGTGGGCATGACCTATATTATTCACTGCTATTCCTGCAAAACAGTCCAGATAAGAATTTCCTTCCACATCCCACACTTCTACCCCTTTTCCATGGGAAAGGGCCAGAGGCTGACGACCGTAAGTTTGCATGACGAATTTTTTGTCTAAATCCATGATCTCCTGAGTATTCATCATATTCACCTGATATTTGAGTAATTAAAAATTAAAACTAATTATAAATGACATACCTTAATGAAATTAGCCACTCTGTAAGGTGGCATTTATATGAGTTTATGATATTATTTTAATATGACATATTTTCCTTAAAATACTACCCCAATTATATTAATTAGTTAGTACCCATAAATTTTTAGTATACCATTTGTAACCGAATATTTTATATTTAATTGGTTGGAGCTTATTAATAAGTACTGCTATAAATTCCATAAGCAGTATTTAACAGTTTACTCCATAAGTTCTTATAAATTAAATTTCAACTAAATTTCTAAGTGAATTATAATATTTCAGGTGATAACATGAAAAAAGCCGTAATTGAAACTAAAAAAGGAAATATTGAACTGGTTTTATTTGAAGAAGACGCACCAAATACCGTGGCTAATTTTGAAGGACTGGCCAACAAAGGATTTTACGATGGATTGACTTTTCACCGGGTACTCCCTGATTTTGTCATCCAGGGCGGATGTCCTAAAGGAAACGGTACTGGAGGCCCAGGATACACCATAAAATGTGAAATCAACCCTAACAAACACGTTACCGGTGCATTATCCATGGCCCATGCTGGTAAAGATACTGGAGGAAGTCAGTTTTTTATAACCCACTCTCCTCAGCCACATTTAGACGGAGTACACACCGTATTTGGTAAAGTGACCAAAGGAATGGATGTGGTTAATTCCATCAAGGAACAGGATGTTATGACCAAAGTAAGGGTTATTGAAGAATAATCCTTTAATTATTTTTAAATTAAATTAAAAATAATCTAATTTATTATTATTATTATTATAATAAATTTATATTAGAAAAAGGGCGATTAAATGAATGAAAATGAAAAAAGAAGAGTAATGCAATTAATAGTACTCATACTGGTCTTTATAATAGCCCTGGGGATTATGGGACTGTTTCTTTTTATTTGATTAGTTAATTAATCTTATTTTATAAATTTCCCCACATTACTAAATTTAAATAATTTTTAATAAATTATGTCAAAAACGTCCTAAATTAATAAACTAAATAATTTAAAATATTAAAATCACTTATTTTAAATCACCTTATTGGTATTTTACCAGCATAATAGTGTTCTAAAACCGTAGCATAAATATCTGATATTTTTTCAGCAATTTTAAGATGTTCCAGAGAGTATTTATCTTCAGGATTGGCCAAAACGATTTGGCCCAAAATATCATCTTCATTTTTAACTGCCACTGATAAAAACTGAGACACTGGTTCGTGACCTGGTGGCAGACCATGGGCCGCCGGATGATTTTTAGGATCATGAGTGAAAAAAGACTCCCCAGTATCCAGAGAATAACCTAAAAGACCCCCATAGGTCCCATCTTTTCGAATTTTAAATCGGGCCTCTCCCAGATCTTTATAATACTGGCATCCCGGGGTGAGATGTGAAAAGGAAATACCCACACTATCCTTATTTTCCGGATCCACAAAGGCCACATAACAATTCTTACTATTTGTGAGAGCCAGAGCTTCCTGGTAAACCACATCAGATATTTCTTTTAAGGTGGAAGTCTTTATCATACTCAAAATTCTATCTCTAGCATTTTCAATATTTTCCTGCACAGATAATTCATTTTCCTGCATTTTAGTACTCCTTTAGGATTTGAAAATATTTTAAATTATTATAAAATTGTCTTTTTCTAAATTGGCCCTTAAAATACCGATATTAGTGTATAACACCCATCTTTGAATAGTTAACCTAATGAAATTATATTTGAAATTATTATTTTGAACATAATTTATATGTATTATTCTAAATAAATAATTATTAGAAAAACATATTTTTAAAATAAGTTTTCAGCAGATTTAATTGGGGGGATTAAATGGTTGATAATTTACAAAAAACAGATTATGATAAAATATTAGTGGAATACAAACAAATAAGTGTTCTTTTATTTCTTACTGGAGCTTTTTTAGGGAGTTACGTGGTTTTAACTTCATCCAGCATCTTGATACTAATTTTTTCATTGGGCGTGGTACTTTACGGAATTTACTCCTATTATAACAAACCTGGAGGAATGATGGGATATATCCTTTTAGGATTAGGATTGGTATGGACTGCCACTTTTGTAGTTAAATATCTGGTAACAGTTTAAAATAATCCCAAAAACAATATCGTTCTAACTACTTCATGAAAAAAATTAAATTTAATTATTAATTAATACAATTAAATCAGAAGAATTTTTAGAATTTTTCTTATAATTCTTTTAAATTCTTTTTAAATTTTTATTTGAAGACTTTTTGGGAGTTAATTTGTCTAAAAGTCCTGATTTTCGGGCATAGTGGAACAAATAAAGCTGTACATATCCCGCATAGTCTCCAAATTGTTCCATTCCAAATTCTCTGATTTTAGGAACCGAAATATCATTTCCTCCAAAATAAAGTTCACAGACTATTCTTTTTATCCATACATCGACCGGAAAGGCCTCCCCCATATTGAAACCATATAATAAGATGCAATCAGCCACCTTAGGACCCACCCCTGGTAGCTCTAAAATTGTATCAAAGGCCTTATCATAATTCATTTTGGCCAGTTTTTCCAGTTTTATTTGGTTCTGAATCATATCTGCCGCCTTAATAATGTATTTGGCCCGGTAACCCACACCACAGGCTTGCAGATTGTTTACAAAATCAAAATCCTCAGGAAGGTTATCTTCACATCTTTGCATTTCCTCCAGGTCGTGTTCTGGTAACTGAGAGATTATTTGTGGTGAGGGGAAGGTATAAAATTTCTCAGAACCAAAAGAGTATTCTTCACCCCATTTGCTTTTAATGTCCCTTATAGAACGACTCCATCTTATAATAGAACAGTTAGCTGATGATATGGATGATATAATACATTCAAGTGGGTCTTGGGCCAGGAAAAGTCTCATTCCCCGACAAAAGTCTATGGTAGGTTCTAATTGGGGATCTTCTCTTAAAAAATCGTACAAATGATCTAAATCAAAACCCAAATCAAATATTTCATTTAACTTTCCTTTTACACTATTTTCTGAAATTTTTTCTTGAGAATGAACTTTAATTTTAATATTATTTTCGTCTTCATGGTTATGGGCTACTTGCAGAAGACAAGGAATGGCATTGATAACAACCAGTTCCTGATAGTAATTATTCTGCTTTAACCAGGCCGGTTGAGACGTTTGGCCACTATTTATAGTTAATGGAAGGTTTAAAGGCCCTTTATATTCATTTGAATTTAATTCAAATTTCATTTTCATTTTTGATATTCCTGTAGCTTAATTAACTGCTAAAGTTTAATCTACTAAAAGCAGTAATGAATTAATATCAATTTTTTCATCTTCTTTCAAAATTCTGATAATTTCTTCGAGGTTTTTTAGGATTTCTTCATTTTTTATATCTCTAATCACCCCATTAGAGTCAGCAAAGTTCGCATGAGGTTCCAGATTCATTTCATAACGGACTTCACCTTTGTAATGAAAACTTTTTATAATACCCATTTTCACCAGCAATTTAAGGTTTTCATGTACTGTGGAGCGACTTACACTAGGATGGATATTTTTTATAGAATCATATACTTTATTAAAGGAAGGATGCGTATTTTTTAACAAATTAAGCGTTCGAATTAGTTCCAAACGCTGTGGAGTAATTTTAATTTTTTTCTCCTTGAGTTTTCTTTCCATAAATAATACTGAGTGTAAATAAATAAAAAGTTATCCTATGAAAACTTATATAGAACTTAGTTCTAAATAGAACTAGATATACATAAAAGAGAGTAGATATGTGTGAAAGAAAAGGTGAAATCGGCCTAAACTGTCTATTAATTAAAACTAATCAAGGTTATAAATCTCCTTTACCTTTTTATTTAACCGATTTTATTTAATTTATTATATATGAGAATATTATACATGGAAATAAGTATTAGAGGAGTCAGCATGAAAAAACCAAAAATTGCCTGGGGAATAACTGGTGCCGGGGACAAAATACTGGATGTAATGAAAGTAATGAAGAAAATTAAAATAGAGTACGAAGACCAGGTCCAGATAGACGTTTTTGTATCTAAATCAGGAGACCAGGTAGTTAAATACTACGGAATATCCAATGAACTGCAAAACAGTTTTGATAATATCTGGGTGGAGATAAATGCTAATTCACCCTTTTTAGCAGGGAATATTCAGGTGGGTAAGTACCAGTTCATGCTCATTGCCCCGACCACTTCTAATACTGTGGCCAAGATATCCATGCGTATGGGGGACACCTTGATTTCCAATGCCGCCATTATGGGGCAGAAAGCAGATGTACCTATCTATATCCTGCCTTCAGACTATGAAGAAGGAGTAACCATTACCGAACTTCCTGATGGAAAAGATCTGAAGATAACTATTCGAAAGGAAGACGTAGAACATGTCAGAAAGCTAGAGAAGATGTATGAAACATATGTTCTAAAAGAACCAGCCGATATTGAGAAGCTGTTTGAGGAACGTTATGGTAAGTAATTAGATAATAATAAATTAAAAATAGAATTTTAATTAATTTTTTCTTAAATTATTTTTATTTTATAATTATTTATTTTTACTATTTTTTGTAATTATATCACCTAAAATAGAAATTATTAAACATTAACCCTTGTCCCTAATAAGCGCCGTTCCCGTGGCAGTTACTAGAGTAGCACTGCCTTGTAATCCCCCCATAGAAACATAATCAATTAAAACTTCTTCCACCGTATTGGCTCCCAGTGATTCCGCTTCTTCCAGCATTCGGGATAGAGCCGCCTTTCGGGCCTCCCCTAAATTCATGTCCTCCAGTGAAACTGGTTCAATTATCTTTAGAATACTTGAAAACCGTCCTTCAGATTCTTTACCTTCTGCTACTGCTTCTCCCACAACTAAACCCACATATTTCTTTATTTTTTCCCCATTTTCTTGATGAACAGATCCCAGAGGCATATCTAATTCATCCAGGAAAATTTCATCTGCTTGTGGAGTAATTTCCCCTTCTAATTCAGTTTCAAGAGATTTTTGGGCTATTTTAGAAGGCACTCCAACCAGGAATCCAACAATTTTCATGAAAGTCCCTACCACAACCACAAAAAGAATATAGTTAACCAGTATAGGGAATGCAGCTTGAATAGTCAGCACTATGGCAATTAAGGTAATTAAACTAAGGGTAACCGGTTCTTTAGGGAAAATCCAGCCCGGGCCGAACCATCCATAACCATTGATTAAAAAGAACGTTAAAAGAGCGCTGATAGCACCGGTACTTCTACCGTACTTTCTGCGGGCTATGACAGTTTCAACAAATCCTGCCAGTAAGGGAGACACAATATACATGATATTAAATCCAAAAATAACTAAATTCCATGCTATACAAATAATAGCCGAGCCAAAACCCAGTATAACTCCTAAGAGTATGGCAACCAGTGCCCAGCGTTTTTCTATGAAAAATTTTTTCACCGAAGAGAGCATAATATTCACCTTCACAATGATAATTATTCCTGGAAAGAAATGGCAGTTCCAGAGACAGTGACCATTATGGTGTTTCCCATGGTGCCCCCTAGATTATGGTAGGCTACAGTAGTTCCTATGATTGCATTGGCACCCTTTTCCTCTGCCTTCTCCTTCATACTATCTAGAGCCAGATTTCTGGCATTTTTAAGCTCTTCTTCATATTTAGTGGTTCTTCCCCCCACCACATCTCTAACCCCAGAGAACATATCTTTGTATAGATTTGCTCCCAAGAGCGCGTCTCCAGTTACTAAACCATGATATTCCTTTATTTTTTTGCCTTCGAGAGTTGATGAGGTTAAAATCAGCATTTTAAACACCTTTGCATTTATTTATTGGATATGACAGAAATACTTGCACATAATTATAATAATAATAATAATAAGTGATTTAAATATCATTTTTTTCTATTTTAATCTCAATTAAACCTTAGAATATAATAAAAGTGGATATAACAGGGATATTTAAGATTATGATTAAATTTAAGCATCCTTAAAATCCCAAAAAATGGAAATTTAGTATTCAAAGTTTATTAGGAATTATCCTTGCATCAAGGCAACAATACCTCCAAAGAACATGACAAATACTAAAAACCAGGCCAGCCAATATACTAAAAATGGGAAAACCAGTATAATGATCCCAATAATAATGGCCGTCCCTATCATGGCTCCTCCACTTGCTTTTTGAGTTTCCACTATCTCACCCCCATCATATTTTTACTACAATAAATTATTATCTTTTTTTAAATATAAGTTTTTTACTAATCAATGCGATTTAAATTAAGCTTTAAATTAATCGATTTCTAAATCGAAACTATTTAGAATCCACAATTATACAAATAAGAATAGATAAAAGTAAAATACAAAATTTCTACAAAACGGGTCTGGCAATAATTGAACAAAATTATTACAGATAAAGCATATATATTTAATAAAAATTTAGTGAGTGTTTATTATGCCTCAATTTATAACCATCAGTCCTCAGGACGCACTGAAGTTAATGGAAGAACACCCGGAAATAAGTATTCTAGATATACGGCCCCAGATTGATTTTAAAAGAGAACATATTCCTGGAGCAGAAAATCTGGATTACGACGGACACCATTTCCAGGAAAAAGTAGAAAAACTGGATAAAAATAAGAAATACATAATATATTGTAAATCAGGGGTTAGAGGAGAGTATTTCATGGGAAAAATGAAAGAATCTGGTTTTTTAGATGCTTATAATATTTTAGGCGGTTTTGTGGCTTGGAAAGTAAGCAAACTTCCCCTGGTAGATTAATAATTATTTTAAAAAATTTCTTTAAGTATTTTTTAGGAATTTAAGAATTCTTAATGAAATAGATTATCAGGTGATTGGATGGAAGTTAAAACATCTATCAAAAATAAAATTTCCCCTTCTACAATAGAAGGCCTTAAAACTGATTTTAAACAATTAAAAGAAAAATGTGAATCCCCTCGATCAGATCATAGTTCAGAAAAAGAAGTTGCCAGCGATTTGGGTTTATCTATTATCCATAACCATGATGTTATAATTATTGGAGGCGGATTGACCGGGCTTAGAGCGGCCATCCAGGTGTTTGATGCCGGACTCCAGGTGGCAATTATAAGTAAAGTACATCCCCTTCGTTCTCATTCTGTAGCCGCCCAGGGTGGAATGAATGCAGCATTAGCTAATGTTCCAGGGCAAAATGGTACCATTGATAACTGGAAAATTCATGCCTATGACACGGTAAAAGGATCTGATTATCTGGCCGACCAGGACGCAGTAGAAAAAATGTGCAGGGAAGCCCCTTCCACAGTTATTGAACTGGAACACATGGGAACCGTCTGGTCACGTTTAGAAAGTGGAAAAATAGCCCAAAGGCCATTTGGAGGAGCTGGATTTCCTCGAACATGTTATGCTGCCGATCGTACCGGACACAATGCCCTCCACACCCTTTATGAACAGGTGGTGGATCGAAATATCCCTATTTATGCTGAATTTTTTGTAACCTCTCTGGTTAATGACCAGGGCCGATGTACTGGATGTGCTGCCCTGGATATTTTAAGTGGAAAAATTCATGGATTTAAGGCCCGGGCGGTGCTTATGGCTACAGGAGGTTTTGGTAGGATTTTTAATAAGTCCACCAACGCCATTATAAACACTGGTGATGGGCAAGCCCTGGCCTTAAGAGCAGGTGTAGAACTTAAGGACATGGAATTTGTTCAATTTCACCCCACCACACTTTATGGAACCAATATTCTTATTACCGAAGGAGCGCGCGGTGAAGGAGGTATTCTGCTCAATAAAAATGGGGAGAGATTCATGAAACGTTACGCCCCTAATTCTCTGGATTTAGCCCCCCGGGACGTGGTGGCCCGGGCCATTGAGCAGGAAATTGCGGAAGGAAGAGGATTTAAAGATAGCTATGTTCACCTGGATCTGCGTCATCTGGGAGCGGATTTGATAAAAGAACGATTACCAGGCATAAGACAAATTTCCATGGATTTTGCAGGGGTTGATCCCATCACTGACCCCATACCAATTCAACCAGGCCAGCATTACTCCATGGGAGGAATAGACACGAATATAAATGGTGCTACGACCCTCCCAGGACTCTATGCTGCTGGAGAATGTTCCTGTGTCAGTGTCCACGGGGCCAATCGGTTGGGAGGTAATTCACTCCTGGAAACTGTGGTATTTGGCCGTCTGGTAGCCAATAAGATAATTAAAGACATACCAAATATTAAAGAGCCCCTGGAGGAATCCCTACAAAACTACGTCGCAGAGGATCATGATAGAATTAAAAATATTCTGGAGAAGGAAAATGGAGAAAATCCCTTTAAAATTAGGGATGCCTTGACCAGAACTATGTCCAGTAAATTTGGTATATTTCGCGAGGCTGTTAAAATGGAGGAAGGCATTTTTGAAATTGAAAAAATGCAAAAAGAGTTTACTCAATCATCTATTTCTAATAAAGAAATGGCAGTGAACCCCACCCTTGTTCGGTTTTTGGAACTGGAGTACATGATTCAGCTGGCCCAGTGCGTGGCTAAAGGTGCACTAAAACGAGAAGAGAGCCGGGGTTCTCATAAAAGAACCGATTATACTGATCGAAATGACGAAAAATTCCTTAAACATACCATTACTTCTCTAAAAGATGGAAAAATTATAGTTTCCTATAAAACGGTTTCGCTGGGCATTTTTGAACCCAAGGAGCGTGTTTACTAATGAAATTAAAAGTTTTCCGTTATAATAAAAGAGAAGATTCCCCTTATTACGATACTTTTTCCCTGGAAGAAGAACCTGGAATGACCGTTCTTAGAGCTTTATTCCAGATTCAAGAGCAATTTGATGATTCTTTGGCCTTCCAGTATTCCTGCCGCGGTGCGGTCTGCGGCACCTGTGCTATGCTCATTAATAAGGTTCCCTGCCTGGCCTGCCGTACACAGGTGGCTTCTCTTTTGAAAGGGAAACAAAAAATCTCACTTTCACCCTATCCTGCCCTGGAAGATAAAGTGGACTGGAATCCCTCTCAGGAAGTGCTGGTGGAACCACTCCCTCATTTTCCAGTGATTAAAGACCTCATAGTGGATCGAGATATTTTTTTTAAAGCCTACAAGTTCGTGGAACCTGTCCTTAAAACAGAATCAGAACCATCACAAGAACACCTTATGGAACCTTCTAATTTAACTGATTTGGAACTTTATACCAACTGTGTTCTCTGCGGGGCTTGTTACGGGGCTTGCCCTGTTGATGGTGAAAATAGAGAATATTTAGGTCCGGCTGCTCTGGCCAAGCTTTATAGATTTCACATTGATCCCCGGGACCAAGACCATGAACGACTGGAAAAAGCAGATATTCCTGACGGTTGGTGGGCCTGTGATTTCCATGGGAACTGTATTAGAGTATGCCCCAAAGGAGTTCCTCCCATTATGGCCATAGGACAAGCCAGAGCAGAATTGATGGGAAAAAAAGAAAAATCAGATGATAAAAAATAAAATTTCAGTTTATATGACTTAAAATGGAATATTAGAGGTAAACCATGAAATATGTCTGCACCTATTGCAATGTATTTGCCTATGATGAAGAAAAAGGTGATCTCAATGCCCATCTGGAACCAGGCACCAGGGTAGAAGATATTCCAGAAACATGGCGATGCCCGGTGTGTGGAATGCCCAAAACATTCCTCCAGCAGATTAGTGACGATGTTTTTGCTCTGAAAATTGCTGCTTACCAGGGAAAAGAGGTAGAAACCAGTGATTTAAACCATTATCGAAGCATAGCCCGAAAAATGCTCACTGGAACCTGTGGCGTTTATTCTATATGTGATGGTCAAAGAGACCGCATATGCACCGGCCAAAAATTCGGGGCCCCTATTGGCATGGGTGGGGCCGGACAGTCCAGGACTTTTGAGACTAATTACAATGCCCTGCAAAAGTACCGTCTAAAAATGAGAGTTATTAAGGCCCATCAAGAACCAGAAATGTCTTTAAATATTTTTGGAAATGAAATGGTGGCCCCAATAATGGGAGCCAGTCTTTCTGGAGTGAAACTTTCTCTAAATGACGCTGTTCCAGAAGAATCTTTCTACAGAGGATTGTTGAACGGGGCCCGGAGCTTTGGTTCTATAGGAATGGTAGGAAATACTCCTGTGGAGCCTGAAGACCTGGGGGTAAAAGTTATTGGAGAAAATGGAGGATGGGGAATCCCTATATTCAAACCTCAGTCTCAGGAAAGATTAATCCAATTATTTAAACTGGCTGAAAAGCTGGACGTAGTTGCCCTGGGGGTAGATCTGGAAGGAGCCGGTTCCACCTTCTGGACATCACCTGATAAAATGGTTTACCGTAAAAGTGAAACAGATCTGGAGGAACTGGTAGATTCTGTGGAAAAACCAGTAATTTTTAAGGGCATTATGAGTAGTGAAGATGCCCTTAAGGTAGTGGATTCAGGGGCCGGTGCTTGTTACGTGTCCAATCACGGAGGAAGGGTTATGGATGGTGGTCAGGGCGTCGCCGAGGTCATTTCAGAGGTAGTAGATGCTATTTCTGGTAAAATTCCGGTTATGGCTGACGGGACTGTGCGTACTGGTTTTGATGTACTTAAAATACTGGCCCTGGGTGCTGATGTGGCCCTTATTGGTCGTCCGCTAGCTCAGATGGCCATTGCTGGTGGAGAAATAGCTGTTAAAATGTATCTGGACTATGTTAAAGACGATTTAAGACGGGCCATGATACTCACTGGTTGCGATAATCTGAAAGAAATAAATAGGGATATTCTTGTTAAGTAGTTTTATCATTTTTAATATTCATTTTCAGAATATAATTAGGAGACCTATAAAGAATAAACTTATTAGGAGGACTATATATGGAAACCAGAGAAGTAATAGACATTATAGAGCCTATTTATGTAATGGAAGGTGCCGGGGTGCGTCTTCGTCGGAGCATAGCCACTTCTCGCCTGGATTATCTGGATCCATTTCTATTATTTGACCATTTTGGTTCAGATAATCCTCAGGACTACCTGGCCGGTTTTCCCCTGCATCCTCATCGGGGAATTGAAACCGTAACCTACATGCTCAGTGGAGAAGTCCTGCATAAGGACAGTTTAGGGAATAAAGGGACTATAGGTGCGAGTGATGTACAGTGGATGACTTCAGGGAGTGGAATTCTCCACGAAGAAATGCCCCAGGAACCGCAGAAGGGAAAACTGGAAGGATTTCAGCTCTGGGTAAATCTTCCCTCCCGCTTAAAAATGACCACACCTCGTTATAGAGAAGTTAATTCGGATCAAATTCCTGAGATTAAAAAAGACGATGAAACAGTGATTAGAGTCATAGCCGGGGAGGCGGAAGGAGTAAAGGGTGCGGTGAGTGAGATATATGCTGATCCTGAGTACCTGGATGTTTCTATTCCCACCGGAGGTTTTTTAGAGCAGCCAGTTAAAAGGGGTCATACGGCCTTTGCCTATATTTTTGAAGGTGAGGGAATTTTTGGAAAAAAAGAAACCCTGGTGGCCTCTACCAGCTTAATAATTTTAGGAGAGGGAGATCTGGTCAGAGTAAGTGCTGGGGCAAATCCAGTGCGATTTTTACTCATATCAGGAAAACCTTTAAACGAACCTATTGCCCGGTACGGGCCCTTTGTCATGACCACCCGTGAAGAAATTGAACAGGCCCTAAAAGATCTTCGTGAAGGTACTTTTGTTAAATAAAATATAATTATTAAATCTTTTAAAAAATTTTAAGTTACTATTTTTATTACCTAGAATTATTTACTAGAAAATACCTGGAAAAATTAGGAAAAATAAAAATAGGCAAAAATAGAAGCTAAATCTTAGATATTACCCATTTATATCCCGCCGCTTGTAACCCCATATTCCGATTAGAATAAGAGTAAATGATATTACCAGAAGTAAAATAAGAGAATTTCCTGCGGTATCGCCTACAAGTAATCTAGGAATATGAGTAAAAGGAGAAATATCCTTTATCCACTGACTAATATCAAAAAATTCACCTAATAAATCAATTATAACAATTATACCAAGAGTCATCCAGCTTAAAGCTGCCAATCGAGGCATTAATCCAAATAACAGCATGGAAATTCCAGTAAAAAACCATACAGCAGGTAAATATACCAGAGAAGCCTCCAATATTCGAGGTAAACTATCAAAGAGATTGTCTGCACTTAAACCATATGTTAATCCGTAGGTTAAAGCAAATATAATTATCACCAAGGCTGGCCCTAATACAGCAAATATCAGGTTACTGACGGCCCACTGACTTCGGCTAACTGAACTGGTGAGCACCATTTCCGAATACTTTTTTGACTCCTGTGAATGCATTTTTAAGGTTGCTAAAATAGCATAAACCGCGAATATTTCTCCTAAAAATGCTAAAACCATAGTAAAATAGCTATCCGCCAGACCATTACTCCCTCCTAACTGAAGAATCAGATTGACAAATTGGGGATTAGTGATTAATAATATCATTGACTGTTTGGGCCATTAAACCCATCATAATGCCAATTAATGCAAATATACTTATCCAGAAGATTAACATGCCCCTGTGCAGCCTCCAGGCCAGTGCCAGTGACACTGCGTAGACTTTTAGATGCTCGTGCAGGACCGGGCCTTTGACTTATAATACCTGCCCCTAGATCCCGCAGGGAAGATAACCAATATGCCAGGACAGTTAAACCTGCAATAAAAACAATGAATATGGCCAATACCCATAATTCATCTCCTGCAAATGGTTGAACGTAATGTACCCATCCATAGGGCGATAACCAGGAAATCCAGGAATAATCCCCATCATCCCATCCTAAAATACGAAGAACAAAGAAACCAGCCAGCAAAGAGAACATTAAATACCGGGCATCTCCTGAACTTTCAGTTAACTGAACCGCCACTGCAGTAATGGCTGCAAATAAACATCCAAAGGCTGCCAAAGTTAGTCCCAAAACTAGAGAGCTGAATAAGTCCAGACCAAGCCAGCTTAATCCAGCTCCAATTAAAATTGCAATAATTAAATTTAGTCCAAAAGTAGTAGTCAGGGCCGCAGTTAATGCAGCTTGTTTACCCACTGCTGTGGAGTCCAGAAGTTCCAGACGCCCCTTTCTTTCCTCACTACGGGTGTGCCTGATTATCAGGAATACATTGATTAGTCCGATAATAAGTGAAGCACCAACTCCCACCCTCCAAGTAGTGAGTCCTCCAATAGAAGGATCAAGTACAGCACCTAATAAGGCCACGATAGATGGGTTATTCTGCATCTGTAAATAAAAACTCATACGTATTGCTTCATCTGAATAAAGATTGATGAAGCTGGCTGCCACACCCACCACAAACAGAACCATAAACAGAATAAATAAAGGAATGATAATTTTATCTCGACGTAATATTAGCCAGGTCATGGCTCCGGTACCAGCAAAGTCATCCATTTTCAGAGACATGAAATCATTCCTCGGCCATTTCTTCTTCTTCTTCTTCTTCTTCTTTACTGTACTCTTCACCATAATAGCGTATAAATAGATCTTCTAAAGTAGGAGGGGTGCTTAAAAGTGATTTTACATTAAATTGGATTAAAAATTTAAGTACCGAGTCTATTTTTTCCGCATCCACACTAAAATGGACGTGAGTTCCTTCCACCTCAAGATTATGCACTCCATCTAACTTTTCAAGTCCTTTAACGGGTTGAGTGGTATCCACAGTTATAAAAGTACGTGTGAGATGTCTTAATTTTTCAAAAGTACCTGTTTCAATGATTTCTCCTTCCCGAATGATACTAACCCGGTCACAAAGGGCTTCCACCTCCGATAGAATGTGACTGGACAATAAGACTGTTTTACCCTCTTTTTTAAGTTTCTTGACGTATTTTCTAAAAACTCCCTCCATGAGGGGATCCAGGCCCAGAGTAGGCTCGTCAAAGATGTAGAGTTCAACATCCGAGACCAGTGCTGCTATGAGAGCAACTTTTTGCTTATTGCCGGTAGAATAAGTACTGCATTTCCGAGTAGGGTCCAGTTTAAATCTTTTTAAAAGTTCTTCTCTTCTTTCTTCTTTAAAACCGCCCCTTAATCTTCCTAACAGATCTATTACTTCCCCTCCAGTAAGATTAGGCCATAAATTAACTTCACCCGGCACATAGGCCAGTCTTCGATGAAGTTTTACTGCATTTTGCCAGGGGTCCTCTCCCAGGAGTCTTACTTCCCCACTATCCTTGCGAAGAAGGCCCAGAATGACCCTTAAAGTGGTGGATTTACCTGCACCATTAGGCCCAATGAATCCATAAACTTCTCCTTTTTCTACAGTTAAGTTCACCTTATTTAAGGCCTGCACCTTACCATAATATTTTTCCAGGTTTTTTATTTCAATTACCGGCAGAAAATCACCCCTGACATTTAAATTAGCTGTTTAATATCATATTATGAAAAATAAGAATAAATACGGATTAATTCCAATGTTTTTTATTTCCCATAGATTTCGCCCCTATTTATTAGAAAAAATGAATCTTAATCAATATATATTATGATTTGAGTCTATTTAAGATTTTAATGAAATCTTAAAACTAATAATAGAAAAATAACATATAATTACAATGATTATTATGTCCAACATCAAAAATATTAGTCCCCAAAAAGCCCGGAAATTAATGGAAGAGAAAGAAGTTATTGTTCTGGATGTAAGAGCCCCTTGGGAATACACTAAAGGCCATATAAAACTGGCTGAGAACCTTGATTTCACCGACCCTGACTTTGCAGAGCATATAGAAAAACTGGATAAAAATAAAAAATATATTGTTTACTGTAAAACAGGTCGTAGAGGAACTATGGCCCTGAAAATTATGGAAAAAGCTGGCTTTGAGCATATTTATAATTTAATTGGTGGTTATGAAGATTGGAGCGAGGATTAATTTATTTTTAAAGTTACAATAAGTTTCTATTAAATAAAACTAATTATATCACTAAACTTTTGATTTAATAGAGCCGATTTATGAGTCATCTCCTGGAAAATTCCTAAAAAATAAGACATAAATATTTAAAAAACTTTAGACAGATATTAAATAGGTAGTATGGAAATTTCACAAAATATGTTCTATATAACAATAGCGGCCATAGTCCTGTTGGGGCTGGTAGTGGTAGTTATTGAATGGAGAATGGCCAGAGGATCAAAGAAAAGCATCGAACTGCTGAGTAAAATGGCTGAACAAAAGAAAATAGAACGAGAAGAGAGGGGTCTGGAAAACGAGGATGTGCTGAGCGACATAGTTTTACCAAAAGAACAAGAGGAAAAACTAACCTACATCAATAAAAGCATTTCTTATTTAATGCAAAAAGAGGGATGCCTCCCCATACAGATAAATGAGAGGTTTAAACGTCTTGAAGCAAGTACCAGAAGCTCAAAATTCCAAAAACTACTCAGGCAAATAGATGAATGAAAAACTCTTAAAGTAATTTAAAATCTTTCAAGGGGGAAATATTTATGACTGCTTTAGAATTATTAGTGATTCTGATTTTAGCTGGTGCACTTGTAGTCCTTTTTTATTCCTACATGCAGAACAACCGCCAGCTCAATCTGGGCCGGGTTAGAAGCGATGCCACAGGTTTAGGACAAAAAATGTATGGAGAGGCCAGTGGTTTCGGTGAAAAGGTTCAGGGAGGAGCCAGTAACCTGGGAGAAAAAGTCTCAGGAGAAGGCACCACCTCAGGCATGGGCGAAAAAATAAACGTGTCAGGGGTCAGTGAAAAGGTTCAGGGAGGAGCCAGTAACCTGGGAGAAAAAGTCTCAGGTATGGGTGGAAAAATTAAGGAAAAAGTAAGCATTTCCAGTTCTACAGACGATTTATCACAGCGCATTGACGGTTTTCTGAATGAAAAAAGCGACCAGCTCATAAAAGACTGGGAACTTGCCACCAAAAAAGACCTTTCTAGTCTTGAAAAAAGATATGGCTCCGTATCAAGGAATATTGGTGATCTTGACCGCAGATTCAATGAGTACCGTGGATTTACCAACAAAAAGCTTAAAAAAATTGAGGAAAGACTGGATAAACTGGAAAGTCCTGAAGAATAACTTGAAATACTCAATTATCCTTTAATCTTTTCCTTATTTAGACATATAATTATTTTATTTACACTGTAGTATCTTAAATAGAAACCTTATATTATTTCAATACTTTTTTTACCAGATATAAGGAATTAAACGATATTTGACCTTCTTTTTATAATCCACATATCCATCTAATTCTTCTACCAGCATCTTTTCCTCGCCCAGGGTACGGGCCACCACTGATAGAGAAAGCAATATTCCAATTATTAATCCATAGAGAGAACCCATGACCAGTGGCCCTCCTAAAAAGAATAGAATAGCTCCCATATACATGGGATGTCTTACCCACCCATATACACCTGTTGAAATTAGTTTTTGACCTCTTTCTTTTTGTATCCTAACCAGAGGGGACAAATAGGTGTTGTCCATGTATGATTTTAAAAATAAATAGAAACAACCCACTAAAAATATGAAACCCAGTACTTGCAGGTACAGGGGAAAATTACTGGTCCAGTTAAAGCGCTCGTCCAGGGGACTGATTACAAACCACAGAGTGAAACCAATATAAAGCTGGTACATGAAGTAACGGTCCCATCCCTTTTCCCCCTCGCTTCCTGGCCGGCGGGTTCTTTCCAGATAGAGTTCCGGGTCAAAAAAGTACATATAAAGGAATATGGCATAGCACAGGACCACCAGCCACCATCCAAATATCCAGCCCTCAATCCAGAACCAGTTCCCTGAAATAAATAAAACCAGGACTGGAAAAATGAGAACAAATATTAAGGCCAGCACTACTCGGGCCCGGGACGGTACGGTGGTTTTCATGAGGGCACCTAAAAATAATCTTAATTATATTATTGTTTTTAAGAATATTTAAAATATTTTAATCTAGAAATGAATTCCGGGTAATTAAAATAAGGCATTTTAAAATAAAAAAGGCCCTACCATTCGGAAAATGGCCGGGCCTTAGATTGCTATAAAATTAAAATAATTCAAATTGAAATTTTATAGAATATTTACAATAAATAAATTGATTTTAATAAATCTTTTAATAATCTTGAAAAAGTAATCCAATAAATATTTAAAAATATTACTCAAAAATATAACTCGTTAAAAATAATAACTCGAAAATAATCAGAAAAAAAGTTCGATATTTTTGCTATCACTATATAGAGCGACCTATCAGAAAATACAATTTCCACATATAGCACGTATTTTTACTAATATGATGCCATATTCGCTTATTTTTAAAAACATTCCTTAGAAAATCCTCTAAAATTAAAGCAAAATTATTTTGATAATTTTTAATTTAAGAATAAAAATAAAAAAATAGGGATTTTGAAGTGAAATTATTCCCCAACTTCAAGCTTCTTTGGATAGATTTTCCTGACCAGCCCCCAGAAGACCGTGGGTTATTGCATAAGCCACCAGGGCCGAAATAAAAACCGGTAGAGTGTCTAGTGGGAGATAATCCAATGATAACTATTCCAATGGCCACCAAGCAATGGGAATAGGTACCACTGCCGCCGGTACAGCTACAATCATACATCCCCAGGCCAATCCCAGGTGGAATTTGAGGGAAAATTACGATTGACTGCAGTGAACCGATACAAGCACCTACAAACAGCAGAGGAAATATAGGTCCTCCAATGAATCCAAAATTCAGGGCCCCGCTTAAGGCCAGTAATTTGGCCAGTGCAAATACTAAACAGGAGAACTATTCCAATTTCTGCGGCCTGAGAAGTTACAATAGACATTTCCGTAGTTCCCAGTCCAATGGTGGAAGGTATAGTCACTGCCAGTAAGCCCAGGAGGAAACCTCCTAAAGTACTGCGTAAGATTGGTTTACTGTTTAATGGCTCTGACTGCACGTTGGAGAACCTTGGTAAATATCACGAAAACCAGGGCTATGGGAACTGCTAGAATCCCCAGTAGAACACCCGCCCCCAGATGCCACAGTTGAAGGTCATAGGCCGGAGGTGAGAGAATTCCCAGTAGGGAAGAGTAGTTCAGACCATCAAAGGAATAAAATACAGCAAATCCAATTACTGCTGCCATTCCAGCAATCAACAAAGTTCCATAGTAGATAACATTTTGTTTGTGGTCTGATTCCAATAGTATCAAAATCATGACCAGAGGAGATGAAAATAGACCAGCATAAGCACCGGAAATACCGCTCATGACATTGATCTGTGGTTGTTTCAGGATCCATATTACGCCTTTTAGATATCCAGCTTGCCAGTCCTGCTGCTAGAGAAATCCCGATGGATACTTCCGGCCCTAGGCTGAATCCACCAACCAGAGATATGAGTGATGCCAGTAAGAGAAGATGGTACTGGTTTTGGGTCTAAATAACCTTTATCCACCGCTTTAAATGCATCCAGCTCTTGGGCCGAAGTGTAACGATGAATTAAACCCACCAGTAATCCGGCCCCAGTCATGAGCTATTACTCATCCACCAGGGGCCAGAAAATAATGCCCAATTCTGGCCCAAATTAGGAAGAAAAATGCTTTGACCCATATCCATGAGCAAAATGAATATAAATGCACTTATAGCACTGATCATACCCTAAAAATAGTCCCCATCCCATACGTTTCCAGTAAATTCTTGATTTCAGATTAAAATCATCTGACATTAGAAAAATCCTCCCCCTTAATCACTAAAATGACTTCACTGATTGTAGAATAAGTAATATTTTGTTTTTTATAATAAATAAAATAATATTTTATCCTAATCTCAGTTACATACTTTAAAATAAAAAAAGACAGTATCTAATCCAATATAAAATAAAAAAGGCCTGGAAAATTCCTGGAAAATGGTGGAGCATTATTTTATACGGGTTTATTTTCGAAAGAAGGCGAATAGTATTAAATGCTTTTGGCCTAAATATTTAAAGAGATGACCCCAATAATATTATAATTAATATTAACTGATATAACAAACTGTTTCAGCATTATATTGGCTTTTATAGTCAACAGGAGTTCCTATGAAGAAAGTATTTTTATGGTGGTTAATTGCAGGCAGTAAAGGTGGAGAAAACCGTGCCAGAATAATACTTGAACTTGCAAACAGGCCATACAATGCTAATAAACTTGCTGAAAAGTTATCTCTTGATTATAAGACAATCAGACACCATATAGATGTTTTGGATGAGAACAACATAGTCGAATCAACTGGAGAAAAATATGGTGCATTATATTTCCTCTCTGATGAGATGGAAAAAAATTATAAAGTCTTCCTTTCGATCTGGGAAGAATTTAAGGAAGAATAACCAATCCTGAATTAATTCAAGGCCTAGAAGGTGTAAACATGTTAATGGAAATTAATTTATTTGGACTGTCAAATTTAATACCCACTTTGTTAATATTGGTTAAGTATTCGGCTCTAATAACCAGTATTGCCAATATCTGCCTTTTAGGTAGTATGCTCTATGTATACCTGGAAAGATACTTGAAAGTAAAATCCAAATTCACCACTACCCTGGTTCTATTCTCATTACTTTTCCTGGTCCAAAACATATTATTTTCTGTTTATTTAATATACAACCTTCCTGAAACAATTATAAACGCTGTTTTTCCTTTAATATTTTTAGGTCTTGAATTCACAGCACTAGCTTTGCTTTTAATGATAACCAGAGAATAATTCTCAATATTTTTTTATTTAAGATTCTTTTACTGATTATTTTTTTTAACTGAATGTTTAAATTCGTTTTTATTTTTTTCAGATTCTATGATCCTCCAGTAATTGAGAGTGAATTTGGAGGGAAAAAGTAGGAAAAGCTGATTAAATTCTGGAAAAATTACTTTTAAGGGGTTAAACAAGATTTAAGTAATCAAGAATGATTAAAAAAAATTCAAAGGATTGCTTAAATCACTCATTAAAAAACCAACCTTTGAGTTAAAAATTAAATGGGAGTAAAAAAATGATAGATGTAAAAGAAATTAAATCAGTTAAACTGACACCTTTTACCAGGATGTCAGCTACAATATATGGAGTTTTGGGCTTTATTGCAGCTGTAGTGATGTTAATAGGACTCACAATCATGCAAGCTGCAGGTTTTATGCCTCAATTAGGACAATTTAATGTGATAACTGGATTAGGAATACCTTTAATAATACTCTTTCCTATTGGTGCGTTTTTTAGTACCATAGTAATAAGCTTTTTCTCAGTAATGCTATACAACGCATTAGTACCAAGATTAGGTGGTATAAAATTAGAATTAGAGGGTAAAGAAGTTGAAAAAATTCCAGTGGTTTCATTTGCCCTGATACTATCAGCTATTGGAGCTGTTTGGGCTTTTATCGCAGGATTAGTACTGGCAGCAGTGATTTCACCTTTATTCTCATTACTAAGTACCATCAGTACCTTACCTGAAGCAAGCCAAATAGCAGCTAATTTCACCAACGCTACTGGATCAGCCATGCCCACAGGTGCAGCATTTGGAACAGCAGGCATAGTAGTGTCCCTGGTCTTAATAATTGGATTGCCCATAATGGTGTTTGTCTTTGGATTCATTTGGAACGCCTTATTTGCACTATTATACAACTACATAGTCACCAGAGTTGCTAAAATTCAGTTAGAATTCAACCAAATCACTGGAAACTTGCATGAACTTAAAAACATACCAGTAATTCCAACCGCCCTGGCAGTAGCGCTTGTGTACGCATTATTAGGGTTATTCGGTATTTTGTCCGGGAACTACGCAGATTTCATAACGAACTTTGTGCAGTACTTCATAGGAACCGCATTAATCGCGCTTTTATACAACTACCTGGCACCTAAGATTGGCTCCATTAAATTAAATCTAGAATAAATAACTAGAATAAATAATCTAGATTTATTTTTTTTATTTTAGATTTTTTTTAAAGGATAAATAAAAAAGGTGGAAAAATGGAAAAAAAATTGGAAAAACTTTCAGAATCGGATCAGATAAAAACTCTTTTGGTTTTGTATTCTTACCATCACAATAATACTGAGAAGATAGCTAAAGTCTTTGCTAAAGTTCTTGATGCAAAAATAAAAACACCTCAACAAATTAACCCGGAAGAAATTAAAGAATATGATTTAGTGGGCTTTGGTTCAGGCATTTATAGTGCAAAACACGACGAATCTCTGCTTGAACTTGCCGATGAGCTACCAGAAGTAAATAATAAGAATGTATTCCTTTTTTCAACTGCTGGCATAACTGGAGAATCCAAAAAAATCAAAGATCACCGGATTCTTAGGGAAAAATTGGAATCAAAGGGTTATACCATTGTTGATGAATTTCAATGTAAAGGATTCAACACCAATAGTTTTCTTAGATTCTTTGGAGGAATGAATAAGGGTCGGCCTAATGTTCGAGACCTTAAAAATGTAGAAGACTTTGCTTTGAATCTAAAAAGGCTCTAGATATAGAAAAATTTACACTTGAAATGGATGTATTATTGATTAAATTAATTTAAAAAAATCTTTAAAAATCTTTTAATTAATTTAAAGAATTGAAACAGCTTAAAAATCGTCAAATAATAAAAATTATGTAGTAAACTGGTATAACTCTGAAACGGGCCAGTTAAAGAATAATTTAGGGTTGAATTAATTCTATTTCCACCCCATCAGGACCCTCTAAAAAGGCCACTTTAGGGCCTTCCGGTGGACCAAGAGGTCCTCTGGTTAATTCCACACCTTTAGCTTTTAATTTAGCAATTTCCGAATCCATGTCCTCAATTTCTATACCTACCATAAAAAGGCCTTTTTTACCCTCTTCCCCTTGTACCAATTCTATGGCGGCTTCCCCTTCACCTTTAAAAAAGGCTATGGTTAAACCAGGCATAGGGCTAAAGCGCCTTACTTCTTCCATTCCCAAAACATCGGTATAAAACTTGGCAGATTCATCCAAATTCTCCACGGCCACTACACTGTTTTTAACTTTCATTGCCAATTCCTCCAACTTCCAATTAAATGAATATTATGTTTTTTTTAAGATATTAATTTAATTTCATTTTAGTCAAAGAATCAAAGAAATCATTAATCAAAAGTATTCTAATATAAGAGGTTGGAATAAAGTAAAATTCCTATAAAATTAGTATGGAAATTTTCAGATTTTGAATTGATTAAAATAATTAGAAAAAAATAGTTCGATATTTTTGATATCACTATATAGAGCGACCTATCAAAGATTACGATATTCCGCCAGGAGCCTTATATATCCATTTTAATATCAATATATAATTTATTTTTAAATAATTTCCTTAAAAAATTCTTTAAACAAATTTTAAAGATGAATACGGAAAATAAAAAGAAAGTTGATTCCAGTTATTTATTCCACATATATCTTAACTTTGGTTTGATTTTCTTCATCTTCCACATCCACGATTTGGCCTTCTGCCCCATTTTTAACCGCTTCAATTATTTCATCAAGGTCAATTTGATCCAGGCCTGAATCTTCCAGCTTAGGATCAAATTTCTTGGCCAGTTTCAATCCCACATCCACCAGGGAAAGAGGGATGTTCACATTTACCTTAGGATTATCATCCATGGTCCTAACTCGAATCTTTAGCCATTTAGCTTCTGCTTTAGGTTTAATTAATTCCTGATTTCTCTCTAAAGCATCAAGTAACTCCATGGCATCTTTTGTATTGATTTTTCCTTCTTCCACCATTTCTAAAATTTGCATTCTCTCTTCTGAAACATTTTTGGACATATTTATTCACTCCAGATTTTTTTAAGTTTTTTTAAATATTTACTCGCTGAGTAATTTTAAAGCATCATCTTTACTAATTTCTCCCTTTTTAAGCCTTTCCAGGATGTCTTTTTTATCAATGGACGGTTTTTCGACTTTGTGGCCAAAAACAGAAATTACTTCATCCAGTTTATTCCTCACCGTGGGGTAAGATATCCCTAATTCTTTTTCAATTTCCTTAATGTTTCCCCTGTTTTTAATAAACACTTCCACAAAGTATTTTTGCTCGTTAGTTAATCTGCAAAACTTGCAAAGGTCGAATTCACCTTTTATAATACTTTTGCATTTTTTGCACCGTATCTCAGTAACTTTAATTTCACCATCACATATAGGACAGTTTCCTGGTACTTCACGTTTCATAATCACTCACCCCTCAAATGGTGTAGATTTTCACCATAACTTTGCCATCTTTCTCATCCTCGGCCTGGATATCCATCAGTTCAAATGGTTCTTCCTGTTCTAACTGGTCAATAATCTGATCAATATCTTCACAGGTCAGATTTTTTAGGATTGATTCGCCTAATTTATTTTCAGCCGATGTGGGTACCCAGTTTTTTCTCATTTTAGGAGGACAAATTCTGATTATTGTTTTAGAAATCCATCTAAAGGTTGAAAATCGTAATGCAGGAATGGGAATGGAAAATTTATCCGTTTTAATGTAGATTTTTAATTTCCTCGCCTTCATAATTAATCTCCCCCTTAAAATTGAATTCAATATTCAATTTAACTACATCTAACTTAACATTATTAATGATAGTATATAAATTTATTGAATTTATCAATTTATACTTCAATATAATTAAAGTCCATATTGATATTTTTAATATTTGGATTTTCGGTTTAAATCATTACAATCATATGTTATTTTCAAATAACCAAGCTTATTTCATTAAAATAATAATTAAAACCTTTTATTTTTTACAAAAATTCTTAAAATAGTTTAAAATATTTAAAACCATTAAAAAATAGTAATATCGAATAATAAATAAAAATAATAAAAAAAAGGGGTTTGTTAATTAATAAAAATAAATATTTTTTTCACTTTAAGAAATTATAGTGCTTTTCCCATTTCATAGGCCTCATCCATGGCACTGCTTCCCTTGATGTCACCTATATTCCAGGCCCCGGATCCATAGATAATGCCCTTTTCCTGGGCACCAGTAAGACAAGAAGTAAAACCTCTGAATCCTTCAATAGTCCTTTCCAGTCGCTGCTTATCTCTGACCGCTGCGGTAACAATGAAATAAATCTCTTTATTACTGATTTCCATATAACGAGCATATGTCCGATCAATCAGGGTTTTCATCTGGGCGTCCATGGTGTAAAAATAAACTGGAGTGGCCATAACCAGCACATCGGCCGCTATCATTTTTTCCAGAACTTGGGCCATGTCATCATCCTGATCACAGACGTCTCCATTATTTTTACAGACATCACAGGCCACACAATAATTGATTTTTTTATCTCTTAGGAAAATTTTCTCTGCCTGATGGCCTGCTTCTTCTACGCCGAGTATAAACTGGTCACAGAGCATATCGGAGTTTCCGCCTTTTCGTGGGCTGGCAGATAGTACTAATACGTTTTTGCTCATTATATTATCCTCCATTTCTAAAGTTTTAAATTTTATATCCGCTAGAATTTTGACCATTCTAAAATCTTATTTTTAGATTTTAGTCACACCGCTTGAATTAATCCCGAATAAAATTAGTGAAGATATATTCTTCCTTCTCAGGGAGAGTGATGCCCGCTTTTTCCCCCGCTTCCTTGCACTTTAAAAACCAGGCCATATTCCGGGCCAGCATGCGCATGGTCTGCAATCCTTCCAGGTCTTTTTTCACATCTTCGGGCTGTGCTCCGTGAACCATATTCCAGTAGCGGGAAGAAATAATAGGCATCTGTGAAATGGTGAAATACTTATTTATCTGGTCAAAAGTGGCTGTGGTTCCTGCTCTCCTGGCTGAGACGACTGCTGCTCCTGGTTTCAGATAAAAAGACTGTTTGCCCCCCATCATGTCCGAATAGAAAGCCCGGTCCATAAATGAGGTTATGGCACCACTGGCGGCGGCATAATGCACCGGAGAACCGAAGATAAATCCATCAGCGTCAGGAGCTATGTCCAGAAATTCATTGACCTTATCGTCAAATGAACATTTCCCTAATTCCAGCACATTTCATACAGGCCGTGCAGCCCACCAGGGGCTTGGTCCCTACCCAGAAAATCTCTGTATCAATTTCTTCCTTTTCCAAAGTCTCTGCCACTTCTGTAAGGGCTGTGAAGGTGCAACCTTTCTTATGGGGACTTCCATTTACCAATAATACTTTCATTCTTAATACCTCGATATTGTCTTTAATAATTCTTTTTTAACTGATGCTTTTATCATCGACCTATATTTCAAGGAATGAAAAAAATAGGCCAAGTATAATTTGATTCATGAATTTATCATTCATTAATAAGTATATCCAACATCATATTATAATTATTTTAAATTATCATATTCTTCATCAGTTACTTCTTCCAACCATTCTGCTGGGTCTCTATTAGCATTGTCTCCACAGAAATATGTACAAACCAACTGTCATGTGCTGCCCCATGCCAGTGCTTTACATTGGGAGGATCTTCACCACCGCCCTGATGGAGTTTCTGTGCCGGTTTTCCTTCCTCCTGATAGTAACCACATCCGCCGGTTACTAAGAGAATCTGTCCCCCGGGATGTTTATGCCAGTTATTGCGACAACCTGGTTCAAAGGTCATTGCCTATATGGCAATTAAATTCCTCATCACGTGGCACCAGCATCTTAAGCCACAAATTACCTGTAAAATACTCACTTAACTCTTCAGGAAGTTTTTCTCATTTGGGGAAGATTACACTTTCACTTAAATCATAAGTTATCCACACTTTTATTCTCCTTAAATTCAACATTTAATAATATGTCATTTAAAATAAATAATTATTACACTAACCGCACAGTTTTATGCTAAAAAAATCAGATATTCAAGATTAACTTATTTAATGTAAAGAAAGAAAAAATAAAAGAATTTCATTCAAAAAACTCTTTAACCTTCTTTAATTCTTTGATTATAGAGATATCCTGAGGGCAATGTTCTTCACATACCCCACATTCAGTACATACGGATGCTTTTTCATTATCCGGCATGAAGGCCTGGTAATTAAATTGGTATACTTCTTTCATTTCCGGACTACCAAACAAGAAGTAGTCATTGTATTTTGCGAAATTCTCCGGGATATTTACTCCTGAAGGACAGGGTAGACAGTAACCACAGTCAGTACAGTTTATCTTCAGCTTTTCTTTGAAAATTGATTTGGCCTTACTGGTGATATCCAATTCCGCTTCACTCAGCATAGCAGGCTGTGCTTCCCGGGCAATTTTCAAGTTTTCTTCAACTTGTTCCATGGTACCCATACCACTTAAGACCACCGCTACTTCGGGATGGTTCCACACCCATCTTAAAGCCCATTCTGCCGGAGATCTATCTGCATCTGATCCATCGAATAACTCCTGAACTTCTGGTGGGATATTGTTAGCTAAACTACCCCCTCTTAAAGGTTCCATTACAGCTATTCCTAAACCTTTCTCAGCTGCATATTCCATGCCTTCTTTTCCAGCCTGATAATCATCATCCAGATAATTTAACTGTATCAAACAGAAAGACCAGTCATAGTGGTCCACTACCTCTTTAAAGAGTTCTATTCGGTCGTGGAATGAAAAACCGGCGTGTTTTATTCTACCATCAGCAATGGCCTCATCCAGAAATTCTTCAAATCCCAGTTCTTTTAAGGTTTTCCAGTAAGCTTTATTGATACCATGCACCATGTAAAAATCAATGCAGTCAGTTTCCAGACGTTTCAGTTGTTCATTTAAGAATCTGTCCATGTCTTCCCGGGTTTCCACGGCCCAGCTAGGGAGTTTGGTGGCTATTTTCACCTTTTCCCGGTAGCCGTCATGCAGTGCCTTTGCCAGGAAGGGTTCACTGGCACCTCCCTGATCCAGACTAAGGCCGTGATAAGGGTAGGCAGTGTCAATAAAGTTCACACCTTGGTCAATGGCATGTCGAAGCATATTTATGGCATTTTCCTCGTCGATATCTAGTTGGGTCATCTCCAATTGTAGGAAGTCGCATACAACCAAAGCCTAAAACTGAAACTTTTTCATTTGTTTTTCCAAAATTTCGGTATAACAATGAAATTCCTCCTTTTGTAAAAATTAGTTTGATTAGTAACTTTATTTTGAGAATTAATTTGTTCCCTAAAAATTATTCCTAGATAATTCTAAAGATTATTTATAAATGACCATGATCATAGATAAAACAATCATAATAAAATATTATTAAAAATCACTTAAAGTAATTTTTCTAACCACCTGGTAATTACCAATTGGTAAGTGGGGAATCAATATGGGCAAAGATGATTATTATTTTAATGAAGTTTATCAAACCATTGATGAAACTTTTAGCTATCTCAAAAAGAAATGGAATATTCAGATAATTAAAGGATTATTCTGCGATTACAGACATTTTAAAGACTTTTTGGAACAACATCCCGGTTTAAGCAGTAAGGTTCTCGCTGAGCGATTGAAAGAATTAGAACAGGACGGCATAATCGAAAAAAGAGTTATAAACTCCGGTTCGGTTCAGACAGAGTACCATTTAACTGAAAAGGGCCGTAGATTAAACAAGATAATATTTGAAATGTTTAATTTTGCTTTAGATGAAGTTGATATCAAAAATGAAGATTCCAAATTAAGAGAAAAATCCAAAGAAAACTTGAGAGTTTGTTTGAATATGGAATAATCTAATCTTATTTTTTTTGTAATAATTAATTCTGTAAATATTTATTGTAAATAATTTATAAATATGGAAAAATTATAATGGAAGATATTTATTTAAAATAAATTTTAATATTCCTGAAATTTGTCATCCAATTCTTTAGCAGCACTATAAATTAATGCGGTTAATTCATCGCCCTTTTTTTGTCCTAAAATTTTAGAATATCTCTGGTAAAGGCTGTGCCAGCATTGTTCTATTTCTCCACTCAAAGATTCCCCTTTTTCAGTAGGATAGAGATATGAAACTTTTCCTTTGGCCGCTCTTGTGGCCAGACCCTTAATTTCCAGCTTATCTATAAACCTGGAAGTTGTGGAAGGTTTGATATTTAATATTTTACTTAATTCATTTTGAGAGAGCCCTGGTTCGGTGTTGATGGACATTAAAGCAAAGGCATGAGAGGTGGAGAGGCCTATCTTTGAAAATTCTTCATCGGCCATTTTATTTATAAGTCTGTTTAGTTTATTGCTGGCAAAATAAAGGCAGTTGCATAAACTATCTTCACATTTAACATCCTTTTCCATTGGTTCACCTGATTTTTATTATTTTTATTTGTATACTGGCAATTATCTCGAAACATTTATATATTGTTTGTGCATACAAGTTTTAATTAGTTGTACATGCAAATATTATAATTGAATAATATTCTGGAGGTCAAAAAATGGAGAAAATAGATATAGGAAATAATGGATTTGTTTATCCCATGCCTGTTGCACTTTTAGGGGCAAACATAGAAGATAAGGCCAATTTCATGGCGCTGGGCTGGGTAATGAGGGCCAGTATAAACCCACCTCTTTTAACGGTTTCCGTAAATAAAAATCACTTGACCAATAAAGCTATTCGTGAAAATAAAACATTCAGTGTCAATTTCCCAGGTATAGATTTGATAGAGGCCACCGATTACTGTGGTTTGGTTTCGGGAAAACGAGAAGATAAAGCAGAACTATTTGAAGTCTATTATGGAAATTTAAAAACAGCCCCTATGATTAAAGAATGTCCCTTATCCTTAGAGTGCAAATTATATGATATTTATGAAATGCCCACCAGTGATCTATTTATTGGAGAAATAAAAAGTACTTACACTGAAAAACAGTATTTAACTGATGATAAACCAGATATTAAAAAAATAAACCCGGCCGTTTTGACTATGCCTGATAACAATTACTGGTCCGTGGGTGAAAACCTGGGTAAGGCCTGGAGTATAGGTAAAAACCTTAAAAAATAGAAAATTTGCCTTGATTTTTTAAATTAAAGTAAAATAATTCTTTTTATTTTATATTATTTTTATAATTTCTTTAGAATAATAATGAATTAAAGTAGTAATAAATGATTAAAATTTGAGAAAAAATAGTTCGATATTTTTGATATCACTATATAAAGCGACCTATCAGAAAACATCATATTTGATAATCAAGCTTATTTTTATTAAATAAGATATAAAATAATTTATTTTAAAATTAAATGCTTCAAAAAAACTTAAAATGATTAAGTCTATCCTATAATATATTTTCATTATAAAATGGAGTTAAAGAATTCTTTAGGTATAAATCAATCATTTGATAAGAATTCCACCATATCCTCCATAAATTTCAAGGTACCATCCTCAATTTCTTGGGTTAAAATATCTAAATCACCGAAATCTGGATTTTCCACTAAAACATTTTCAACAATGGAGTCAATTCCTTTTATATCAGAGGGGATATGGTACTTTTGCAGGCCGCCTTTCTTAAATAGTTCCCAGTACTCTTTTTGAACATTTTTATTAGATCCCGCCAACCAGACTTCAAATTTAAAGGTATCATAAATAAAAACCACCGCTATTTTCAATTTAAGGCTTTTTAATGAGTCGGGAGTGAATGAAAAATAAGTCATATCCATATACCCCTGATAAATCCCCGATACGGAACATTCAGGATATTTATTTTTTAAATACGTTCTTAAATCCATTATATATCCCATTAATCCCCTATATGCCTCCTGTACGTGGCCCTTTTCTAACTGTTTTCTATACTCAAACATGTGTTCCCTTAATGATTCCATACAAAATCTCCCCATTAATATCAGAATTAATAATCATGCGAATTTCGTTAAAAATATTATTAAACTAATTTAAATATAATACTGGTGAAAAATTATGCCCCCCAGAAAAAAACTCCAAAGCATAGATGAATACATCTCAGAATTTCCCAAAGAGGTGCAGGATATTTTAGAAAAAATGAGAAAAGTCATCCAGGAAGCGGCCCCTGATGCGGAAGAGGCCATAAGTTATGGTATGCCCACCTTCAAGTTAAATGGAAATCTGGTGCATTTTGCGGCCTATAAAAATCATATAGGGTTTTATCCTACACCATCGGGTATTGAGGCATTTGAAGAAGAGATTTCAGAATATAAAAGCTCAAAGGGCGCGGTACAATTCCCCCTGGACAAATCAATTCCCTATGATCTGGTGGAAAAGATAGTTATTTTTAGGGTGAATGAAAACTTAAAGAAATAGCATTAAGATTTAATATTCATATCATCAATTCATACAACTTATTAGGTGACTTATGCGCAAAATTCATTCCCATGCCTCTGCAGAACACGATAATTGTGCTGAGGATTACGATTCACTATCCTTGCAATTAGAAAATCACGCTCATGAAGTAATATTTGGTTTGGTTTTTGAATATATTAATGAAGGAGATAATCTATTAGACCTGGGCATAGGAACCGGTCTGGGCTCATCTCTATTCCATAAAGCTGGTTTAAACATTTATGGATTGGATAATTCAAATAAAATGATTAATATATGTCAGGAAAAGAATATAGCGCGTGATCTTAAATTATATGATTTAAAAAAAAGCAATTGGCCTTATGATAATCACGAGTTTGACCATGTGATTGCTGTGGGACTTTTCCATTTTTTTAAAGATCTGGATAACTTTTTTAAAGAAGTTCAACGGATGGTTAAAAAAGGAGGAACCTTCAGTTTCACTGTTAAATATTCTGAAACACTAATTTCTGTGGAAATTAATGAGGAATATGATATGGAAGTTTATGGGCATTCAGAGGAATATCTTGAGAAATTAATCCATAAATATGGCTTTAAACTCGAAAAAAGCATGAGGTTTGAAACTTTTAAAGATTTATCCCGCACAGAATCTTTGCACTTTAAGGCGTATGTCTTAAGAAAATAATTAAGAAAATAATTACTAATTCTTGATAATTAGCTCTTTGATAACTGAATTTTTAATTCGAATTGAACATAATAAGCAGTAATATGGTATTTTAATTAAAATAGAGTTTAAAGATTGTTTTTTTTAAAATTGTTTAAATATATATTAAAATTAAAATTGAAGAGTTTGTAAAATCAATGTGGATAGAGTAGGGATAAAATGGAAACAAATACCGGTTAAAGACGAAAAAATAAATAAAACAGCGATTTTACTGATTGCCACCATAGCTACTTTTTTAAGTCCATTCATGGCTATTTCAATAAATATTGCACTCCCTACAATTGCAAATGAATTAGCAGTCAATGCAATCCTATTAAGCTGGATTTCAACCGCGTATCTTTTAACATCGGCCATGCTTGCCGTTCCTTTTGGTAGAATTGCTGATATTTATGGAATGAAAAAGATCTTTACATATGGTATTATAATTCTCACTATTGCTTCTTTTTTGGCTGCTATATCTCCCTCAGTCGAATTTCTTATTATAAGCAGAGCTATTCAGGGTATTGGAAGTGCAATGATATTTGTTACAGGACTTGCTATTGTAACTTCAGTATTTCCTCCCAAAGAAAGAGGTAAAGCAATAGGAATAAATATCACCGCACTTTACATAGGATTTGTCTTGAGTCCAGTCTTGGGGGGCTTTTTAACAGAATATCTTGGTTGGAGAAGTATCTTTTATTTAGTCGTGCCCCTGGGATTACTTATAATTGCACTTGTATTTTGGAAAATGAAAGGAAAAGAATGGGCAGCATGCAAAGGTGAAAAACTGGACTATGGGGGATCTCTACTTTATATCATTATGCTCGCACTGACTTTAATAGGATTCTCCACCATTACCAGCACACTTGGAATGTTAATGGTCATTTTAGGCATTATAGGATTTATTAGTTTTGTTATATGGGAATTAAGGGTTGAACAACCAGTTTTAGATATGAAATTATTTTTTAAAAATAGAATGTTCGCCTTCTCTAACCTGGCAGCTCTTATAAGTTATATGGGCATATTTGCCGTTGTTTTTCTGTTGAGTCTATACTTACAGTTTATAAAAGGATTTGATCCTAGAGTAGTCGGATTAATTCTGGCAGTTCAAACTGTTTTCATGGTGATCATGTCTCCTATTGCAGGTAGACTTTCAGATAAGATCGAACCTAGAAAATTAGCTACACTGGGAATGGGAATAATAACTATGGGGCTATTAATCTTTGCATTGATAACCGCTGAAACCAGTTTATATCTTATAATATTAGGTTTAGCTATTTTAGGAACGGGAATTGGACTATTTTCAGCCCCCAACACAAATGCTATCATGGGATCCGTAGAAAGAAAATATTTCGGGGTAGCGTCTGCAACTGTAAGTACCATGAGACTCATAGGTCAGACTTTGAGTATGGGGATGATTTTAGTAATATTTGCCGTTTATATTGGGGCGGTTCAATTTACACCACAAAATTATCCCGAACTCTTAAACAGTATCCAGATAATCTTCCTTATTTCAGTGGTATTGAGTATAATGGCCATTTTTGCTTCATTGGCCCGGAATAAGTGAAAATTTAGGTTTTATACTCTTTAATACTTCTTAAAATATTTACATGCCCCCGGATAATTAGAATCACTGAATTTTGTATAGCAGCTATAATTTAAACGGGCTGAAATAGAAATAGATAAAATCCCTACTTAAAAAAGTAGACTTATTTTAAAAGACTCAGTTTAGAATTTATTAAATGGGTAGAATTACAAATATATTATAAATATATGCTTTAAAAAGAGGGAAAAAATGCAAATTAGACCATATCTTAGCTTTCATGGTGAATGTCAAGAAGCAATCGAACTTTATACAAAAGCATTTAATATTAAGACATCAGAAGAGATTATGCGATTTGGAGATATGCCCGAAAGTCCAGACAATCCCATGCAAATAACTGATGAGCAAAAGGACTGGATTTTACAGGCCACTTTACCATTTGGAGATAATTTTATGAGATTATCTGACAGTCCCCGAGAAATAAATGAGGATATTACAGATAGAGTAGCCATTGTGGTGGAAAGCAGTGCGGAAGTAGTAAAACAGGCCTTTAAGATCTTACAAGAAGAAGGCGTGGTAATTATGCCTTTGCAGGAAACATTTTTCAGTCCGTCTTATGGGATTCTCCGTGACAAGTTCGGTGTAATGTGGAATTTAGCTGCCATGGAAGGAGAATAGAACCATTAAAAATCAATCACTGTCTCCACCCATAAAATAAAAAAGGCCCGAACCATTCATCAAGAACAGCCGGGCCTTATAGTATGGTTAATTAAATAAAATACAGATTAATTAGTTTTAATTCCGTGAAAATAATTTCAGGAAAATTAATTTGAATAAAATACAGATTAATTAATTTTAATTTTGAATAAAATAAATCAGAAAAAGAAGTCAATATTTTTGATATCACTATATAGAGCGACCTATCAAAAATTACGATTTTAGTTGAGAGTCCAGTTTTTGACTAACGTGCTGATAAATATCCCTGGTTACCCCAACTTTGCTAATAAAATCGTTGGTATATCTTATGTCCCCTCTTTTAGGATTATCTTTCCGCATAACATACATACAGATGGCCGTTACTATCATTAAAGGATCTGTTTTTCGGCCCTTTCCCCCACGATAGAGTTTCCGGAAATCCACTTTGGATATTATCTCCCGGGCCCGGTCCTTCTGGCCTCCACCTACCGGTAGTAAGACTTCGTCTCCTTCTTCCCTTTTGGTTAAAACCAGGGTAGGGCTGTGGCCGGTCATCATAAAATTACTGGCTACTATACTGAGCATGGCCAGTTTTTCCTGCAGGCGGAAATCCTCATCAGAAGTTTTTAGAGAGTGAGGCTTGTATTTCTCATATTTCCTTATTTTGTTGGCCATTCTATCGACTTTGGCCTTATCATCCAGGAATATGTGTTTTCGTTTTTGCAATTTAGGGTCCTTCTGTGGTGTCTGTGTTTAGTGTCTTATGGTGGAGGTGTTTATAATGGTTTTTGGTTTATGATAATTTAATTACAGTTAAGAACAAAAATTATAGTATAAGTTCGTTATGCTAAGTCTGACCATTACTTCCATAATGAACAACACGAAAAATATTTGTGATTTAGGGACATTTAAAGGGGATGAAAAAATGCTTAAAGACGAGGTTATAGAAAAAATAGAAGAATGTGGATGTTTTGAGGAAATTGAATACCCGGAAGAAAATATGGTCGGAAAAACATTTAATGTCAAGACCGAACCTGTAACCCTGATAATTAATAAAGTTACTATTGGGCCTGTAGTTTCCGTGGATACCATTGGTGTGGCCCTCCACATCTGGATAAACCCCTATTTTTTAGGATTTGATTTGAATGAACCGATTCTGGCCGTAGTGGTGAGTTATGAGGAAATGGATGGATTTGAGGTTGTTGCTTGATTAAGACTAGTATTGCTTGAAATAAAATCAACTATTTAAATCCCCTTATTTCATAAACTTGCTGTGCCTCTTTTTTCATAGTTGTTTTTGTCAAAGATTATGTCATGAATAAATTCACTATATTCTTGAATTGTTTTTAAATCAACTCGTTTAGATCTGCCTGAAACATCATCTAATGATTCATGATCATTTTTGACTAGTTTATTTGCATCCGAATAATCATATACAACCAATATCTTAATTGTTCCATACAATTTTTAGTTAATTTATAGGACAATAAATGAGATCATATTGAATTATCGCGAATTCTCCATTAAGGCTGGTTTTACGAATATATAATAATGGTCTTGCCTATTTTTTGTTTTTATTTCATATCTACGAATATTTTCTTTTTTTCCAAAAATAGGAAATTCTTTTTTCAATAATTTCTGTTCAATATAATTACTAATATCAGATACAATATTCCAATACCAATCTAAATCTAATTCATCCATTATTTCTTTTGGAAAATGGATGCAATGAACATTACTTATTGGATAATAAATAAGACCAGATTCTTTTGGATATAACCATTCACCTTTAAATTTAATTGGTTGAACAATACCTTTTTCATTAATTTCCTTAAAGTCTTGATCTAACTTATCCAAAATTAAATCCTGGATTTCAGGTTTTAAAATTATTGATGGTTCATTGCCATCTTTTGTTGAGTTATATTTTTTGGTAAAATACAATAGAATTCATCATCATATGTTTGCTGAACATCAATTAAATTAAAATCAACGTATCTATGATTCTCTGATTCATTTTCATAGATTTTTTCTAAATTAGAATTAATCCAGAATACCCCCTTCTTTTAATAGAAATATTAGTAAAAATAGTTCATTTTGATTAATTTATGGAGAAAAAGAGAAATTAATAAATTCACTCCCTAACTGCAACACCCTTCTCCTTCAAGAACCCCTTCACCACAGGCACCGGGTACTCATCAAAGTGGAAGATACTGGCAGCAAGAGCAGCATCTGCTTTACCCTTGGTGAATGCTTCATAGATATGTTCTGGATTACCTCCACCACCAGAGGCAATTATGGGAATATCCAGCATTTCGCTCATGGTCCTGTTTAGGGGTATGTCGTAACCATCCTTGGTACCGTCCCGGTCCATACTGGTGAGGAGAATCTCCCCAGCGCCACGTTCCTGGCACTCCATAGCCCACTTAACCGCATCTATGCCTGTGAATTCCCTTCCACCGTAGATACTGCAATCATACCAGCAGTAACCCTGGGGTGTTTCAATTATAACGTGGTCATCACTTTCTTTAGGGTCTTCAATGTAGCGTCGTTTGGCATCAATACCAATGACACAGGCCTGACTACCCACTACCTTGGATGCTTCGTTGATGAGATCCGGGTTGTGAATGGCTGCGGTGTTGGTGGAGCATTTATCTGCACCGGCCTTGAGCATGTTCACATAGTCCTGCTGGTTTCCTTATACCCCCGCCCACACAGATGGGCACAAACACATTCTCGGTGGTTGCATTTATAACATCGGCCATGGTCTCCCTGCGCTCATGGGAGGCGGTTATGTCCAGGAACACGATTTCATCGGCTCCGTCCTGGTAGTATTTGGTGGCCAGTTCCACAGGTTCTCCAGCATAGCGGATCTGTTTAAATTCCACTCCTTTAACCACCCGGCCGTGGGGGACGTTGAGGTCGCAGTCCAGGCAGGGTATGATTCGTTTTGCAAGCATGAGTAATCTCCTTGATAATTATAAAGTAATTGCATTTAGTTTTTTAAAAGTGGTATAATAATTTATCATTATTTTCATTATTTAACCAGATGATATTAATTTTACACCATAAATTTATAAGATATTGTATTAATCTAATAATATTACAATAATAGGAGATTATTTCCATGGATTTTAGTGATGTATTTGTAGATTCCCTTCGTTATCCTTTTACCGATATTAAAAAACTATTAACCTTATTTCTTTTCTTTCTGGGCAGTATAGTTATAATTCCCGGAATAATGGCCAATGGTTACTTGCTGAGAATAATAGAACACACCTTTAAAGGTTCTAATGAGCTACCTGATTTTGATGACAAGAAAGAGCTTTTAGGAAAGGGTTTGGAGCTAATAATAGTTAATATAATTTACTCCATTCCGGCCTACTTGATTTTGTTCTTGATACCCACCCAGATAAGCATATTAACCTCTTTCCAGGCGGTCGTGGTGTTGATTGTTGCCGCTCTGGCCATTGATTTTATTGTGAATATATTTTTAATAATGGGGATAGGCAACCTGGTCTTTGAAAAGAAATTTGAAGCAGCTTTTGCCTTTAAAAGAATACTGGAACTCATAAAAAAGGTAGGGTGGAAAAAATACCTGGCTTACCTGGTGGTTTTCACCTTAATTTTGGAAATATTTAGTTTAATAATTGGCCTACTAAGTCCATTGATGGCCTTTATGGGAATTTGGTCCATTTTAGGAACTTTATTTATCACTTTACTATTCAATACCTATTTATTCACCTTTGGAAGCAGGTTTAAGGGATTAATTTATCCTTTAGATGAGATTATAGTGGAAGAAGACACTTCCATTTAATGGTGATGAAATGAGCTTTAAAGAAATCGCTGTAGATTCCCTTCGTTATCCTTTTAGCGATTGGAAAAAACTTTTAATTTTGTTAATTATGGTTTCAATCACCATATTCATGGGCCAATTTATTCTAATAATCATCCCAATTAGCATAATATTAAATGGGTATCTAATACGAATTATTGAAAGTACCTTAGAAGGCTCAGATGAATTTCCTGCTTTTACTGACCTCAAAAAACTGATAATAGATGGTATAAAGTTTATTATAGTCAGCGCAATTTACTCAATACCATTATTAGTTGCCTCATTCATTTCATTGGGATTCTTACCATCGGATCCAAATTCCATGCTTGATGCCTCATTTCTAATCTCACTTATTGTTGGTTTCTGTGTGAATATCATTTTTTTAATGGGACTGACCAACATGGTCTATGAAAAAACCATCACAGGAGCATTCCAGTTCAAAAGAATTATCAACTTAATTAATGATGTCGGTTGGAAAAAATACTTGATTTTTCTACTTTTCTTTACCCTTATTGTAGAGGGTGTTGACCTTATCACTTTAGTCATCAGTTCAACTGTAACTTTCAGTTTTCATAGTCTCATTCCCAGTGATATTTCTATGCTCTGGATAGATCCTAATTATTTCTCATTCATTGCCTATTTGATATTTCAAGGACTAATAAGCACTTACATATTGATATTTGGTAGCCGATTTAGAGGTTTAATTTATCCTACAAAATCTCTTAAAAATGAAAATGAAACCAATAGTGAATCATAGGGCATGAAAAATAGAGGAAAACATATGAAATCTAAAGAAATCATCACCGATTCCCTTATTTACCCATTCCTGGATGTTAAAAAATATTTAACCATATTTATTCTACTTTTAACCAGTTTTTTAATAATTCCAGGGATTATGGCCAGTGGTTACCTGCTGAGAATAATAGAAAATACCACCCATGGTTCTTTTAGTTTAAAGGTTGATAAAAGCAGAAATACATTGAAAGATGGTGCTAAATTCATAGCCCTGTTCCTAATATTTGGAATAGTTTTCTATGGCATTTTAGAGGTTCTGGAAACATTTTTAATCAATTTTACCCTATTAAATGGTCCCGGAACTTACCTGATAGTGGCCATTTTCACCATTGCCTTTAACATGATTTTTATCATGTGTCTGGGCCATATGGCCTATGAACAACGTTTTAGATCTGCTTTTGACTTTAAAAAAATATTTAATTTAATAAAAAAAGTGGGAATAAAAAAATACACATTTTTAGTGGTTATTTTTACCCTGCTGGCCGAAGTTATAAATGAGGCCTGGTCCTGGTTAATGAGTAGTATCATAGTTTTTACCGGAATCTGGGCAAATATAAGTTTTTTTGTACTGACCATGGTTCTATTTACCTATATATTACTATTTGCCAGCCGATTTACTGGTTTAATTTATCCAAATATAGAAAAAAATCTAAAGGAGACTCAACATGAAAATTAAAGAAATAATATTAGATTCAATTACCTTCCCCTTTTCCAATCCAGTAAGATTCCTCAAATTGGGATTTATATTGATATTCAGTTCCCTTATACTGCCCATGATACTGGCCGGAGGATATTTACTCCGCATAATCAAAAATACTTCTCAGGGAATTCATGAAATGCCCCCTTTTGAAGATTGGATCGATATGTTTATTGATGGATTGAAATTCCTGCTGGTGAATCTGGTGTATTCTATTCCCGCTGGAATATTCATATTCTTTAGCAATTATGATATCCATATATACATCTATTAGTAAAAGCATACTGGCCACCGGTCAGGTCAGTAATCAGACCATGGCCATGTACTCTAGCTCCTACTCCATGAATTATTGGAGTATGTTTGACGGCACCGTACCCCTCATATTATTGGGAATTGGAATAGTACTCCTGGCCCTGAGTTATCTGGTACAGATGATTGCCCTACCTCGCATGGTTTACAAAAATAATTTTGGGGCCGCTTTTGAGATTAAAGAGATTTATAAAGAGATAAAAATGCTGGGCTGGGGAAAATATCTAATTTGCGGAATTTTCTTCGTGTGTGTTGTCTTTTTAACCACTATCCTTGGCCTGATTTTACCGGACCTCCTTAACAGTTTTGGAGTTGGCGGTTACCTCCTGAGTCTGGTAATTATTGGTTTAGTGATTAGTTCCTTTGAATATGCCTTCCAGGGAAGATTTATGGGCCTTATTTATCCTGGTGAAGTGGAAAATGAAGATGATCAGGAAAAATCAACAGAAAAACGCCCTCGCTTTATCCAGGAAGATTGAAATTATATAGATCCTTTTAATTTTTTTCATTAAACACCTGAAAAGACTTAAAATTTAATTTAAGATTATAAATATCTAAAAAAATAAATTTCAGAGAATAAAATTAAAGAATTAGCTAAATTAATAAAAATAAAGAAATTTTACTATGGAGGAGTATGTATGAACCTTGGAGATATGATTTCAGATTCAATTAAATTCCCTTTTAGTGATATGAAGAGATTTTTAGGACTTTTACTTTTGTATTTAGGTAGCATTACCATATTTTTGTTTCCTCTGAGTATGGGTTATGCCCTGCGAATTATTGAAGCCACCACTCAGGGAAAAAATGAGTTGCCGGAGTTTGTGGAATGGGGTAGGATGTATGTGGATGGTCTAAAACTAATTTTAACCTCAATAGTCTACTTTTTGATTCCCGCAGCCCTTATAATTCTATCAATGATCCTGATGATATCTACTTTTTCACCAGTTTATTTTGTTTTGCTGATTATAGGGCTTCTGATTTTAATAATAATCAACCTGATCTATATAACCGCGGTGAACAATATGGCCTATGAAAAGAAGTTAGAAGCCGCTTTTGACTTTAAAACAATATTAGGACTTATAAAAAATATGGGCTGGTTAAACTACTTTTTCTATGTCCTCATAGCTGGCATCATAGCTGGTTTATTGTCCCTAATATCTAATGTATTCTCTTCAATAGAATTTTTTGGATTAGCAGGGTTATTAATAGGACTCCTAATAACATTATTAATCAGTAGTTACAGTTTAATGTACCAGTACAGATTTTTCGGACTGTTATTCTGTCATATGAAAACAGAATTATCACCAGAAAATGAAATTATAGAAAAAGAAGCAATTGAGGGCGATTCTGAAATATAATTTTGTTTAGAATAATTCTAATATTTTTTTATTTTTAACAGAATACTTTATAAGGGAAAACCATCTAACAACTAATTTGCTTATATTAAGAATGGTTATAAATTAGGGCCTGTAGTCTAGCCTGGAATATGACGTGGGACTTCGGATCCCAAGGTCGGGGGTTCAAATCCCCCCAGGTCCGCTATAATTTCACTTTTACAGTTCTTATTTAGAGGCCGATTTTCAATTGACTTGAAGAATCCATCCTTTCGTTCATAAGGCCTCTAGAGAACTAAAATAAGTTAATTCTGCTTTTTTTGTATGTTAAATAGTTTTAAACATTTTTAAGTCTTTATTTTCAAAAAATTATTTTAGTATTTTAATTATTTATTTTTAAAAAGTCTTGTATTTGATGAATTTATATTCAAAAAATATCACTAAATTTAATAAAATCAATAACTATATTCCTATTTATGCAAAAATCTTCTAACTCTCAGTTAGGCCGTTACTATCCACCTTCACGGGAGGAATGGAGAAAATGGTTAGAAGAAAACCATGCCACTTCTCCCGGAATCTGGCTTATTTATTTTAAAAAAGGAAGCAAGCAGCCCACAGTATCTTATGATGAGGCTGTGGAGGAAGCTCTGAGCTTTGGATGGATTGACAGTACAGTCAATAAGCTTGATGAAGATAGATACATGCAATTATTTACTCCCCGCAAGCCCACCAGCACCTGGTCCCGTTTAAACAAAAAGAGGGTGGAAAAGCTCATAAAAAATGGATCCATGACTGTGGCTGGTCTGGAAAAAATTGAAACAGCTAAGAAAAATGGTTCCTGGGCCATCCTGGATGATGTAGAGGATCTGATTGTGCCCCCGGATTTAGAAGAAGCATTTAAAAAGAATAAAAAAGCCCGGGACAATTATAATGGCTTTACTGATTCGGTTAAAAAACAGGTATTGTGGTTTGTTATCAGTGCCAAAAGACCTGAAACCAGGAAAAATAGGATAGAAAAAGTAATTGAAGCCACAACCAGGAATGAAAAACCATTTTAAGAATTTATTATTTCTCAAAAAGTCTTTGATCAAAGAATAATTACTCCATTCATTCATCTTCAATAACTGCTTCTTTAAAGAACTCGGGAACCAGTGAACGGTATAAGGGACTATTAAATAGCATTTTTATATTCTCATCCAGCACATAGGTGTAACATTCGTCGTCCTGGGCCCTCATTCCCCGACCATAGGCCTGCATCAAGGTCATTACTGTTTTATAAGCGTACCACTTCTGGTCACGTTGCCGGCGCATATTTACCTGCCGGTCTCCCAGATAGGGGAAGGGAACCTTGTAAATTACCTGGAATCGGCATTTATCATAGGGTAAATCCACCCCTTCACTCATGGAAGGACTTACCAGAACCAGAGGAGATAGGCTGGTTTCAAAATGTTGTAAAACCCGTTCCCGGTTCATGGAATTATGGCCAGTTAACCGAGAATTAGGTACTTTTTGCAGGATATAATTTTGACACTGGTAATTATGGGTGTGAATAAGGCCTTTGTCATTGCGGTGCCTTTTCAGGATCTTGTTTAAAATAGGCAGGGTATCCGGTGCCGTCCTTTTTATGCGATTTTTAGACATTTTACCGGCCAGTTTAAGTTCGATGGGCCTTTTTGATGCGGGGAAGGGGCTGTCCACTTTAATGAAATAGACTTCCCTTGGATCCAGACCCAGCCACTTGCAAAACATCTGGTGAGATAAAATAGTAGCACTCATGAATATGCAGGTCTCGGCATGTTTAAATAAATGTTCTTCTGCATAATGATGAACCCTCAGTGGTTTAAAGGAAACTCCACCCTGGGTGGGATCCACCACCCAGTTTTTAGGTTCTTTTTCCAGGTTTTCCGCCAGATCACCTAGACGGGACACCGTATGGTTTATACGGTCCGCCTTGTTTTTAGGCATATCCTTAACATTTATGTCCTGATAAGACTCTTTTAAAGACTCCACCTGTAAAATCCAATCCATGGGATCAGTAAAAGCCATCATTTTAGGAGGAACGATTTTTTTAATGTCCTTTTCCAGCCTCTGGTTGGAAATTATTACTTCCAGTCTCCGCATGAGCTTATCTTCAATATTATGGGCCTCATCTAAGATCATAAGGTCTCTGGAGCCAAAATGCCCCACATAATTAAGTTCCAGGAGTGCATAATCGTAATTCATCAGAGTTATATCACTGTTGACTGCTTCCACCTTCTGGTCCCAGTAATGACAGCGATCAGCGGATTGGAAAAATACAGGATTACCAAAAGAATCCTCAAAGGCCTCTATGGCCCCTATGGTAGGAGATTTACTGACCCCGTAGCGGCAGTGGAATTTTTTGGAGCTGGGAGTGGTCTGGCAGGTCCCAATATCACAGCTGGACTCCAGATCATCGGTTTTGCAGGAGAAGTTTCCCCGGCCCTTTACCTGGGCAAAATTGAATTCCTTGGCATACTGGGTCTGCAGCTGCTTGGTCATAGTGAGGATGTAGGCCGGTTCGTATATTCTGGCCAGGGTGGTAGCTATACCAGATTTTCCAGTTCCCGTTCCTGCTTCCAGAACGATGTACCGGAAGCCTTCATCAATAGCATTTTGGATATCAGCTATAATGTCCAGTTGACCATGTCTGGGGTTGGGAAAGGGGAAATTGTCAATTATTTCATCATTTATGTGAGGAAATCTGTTTTTTATTTCCTTCCGGCGAGAAGATGAAAGAATAGTCCTGTTGTCCGATTTGGTGGAAGTTAGTGAAGTTTTGGGGGAAGAGTGTCCCGAAGGTTTGCTATAGAGTATGTCCCTATTTTTTATATTGCTTCTTCCCTCTGGCTTAACATAAGCTTCTATTTTACCTTTAAAAGAGTTTTTACTCTTATTTTTATTCCTGTCGCTGCATATACAACGATTTCTCATCATTCCACAATCGGGACAAAAAAGAGGGTTTGCCATGCCACTTATATTAGTTTTGATGTTATAAATAGGTTTAAAGAGACCATTTGAAAACTATTAATAAAGGTCTCCTGAGAAAATAATAACCAGACCCCCGGTGTAAAACTTTAAAAGTTCCTTTTTATAATCTTTAATAAGTTTAAGGTTAATTAGTTAAATTTTCCATATTTTTCTAATTATAATAATGTTATAATAACAAATTTTTAATTTAAATTAATTTAAATGAGTCAAAATTAAATTTAAAACAATATTAATCAATAAAATAAATAATAATTATATTTAAGGTGTATTTATGTCAAAAGGAAAGTTAATAGGAGTGGGTGTGGGTCCTGGAGACCCGGAACTACTCACCATAAAAGCAGGAAAGATTTTAAGTGAGGTGCCAGTGATTTGCGCCCCTCGTTCCGCCCCTGAAAAGCCCAGTATTGCCCTGGCCATTGTCCAGTCCACCCTGGATAATAGAAAAGATGATTATAAGACCATAGAACCAGTTTTCCCTATGATAGAGGACAAAATATCTCTGGAAAAACACTGGGACCAGGCCGCGGAGTTAGTGGCCCTTCATCTGGAAAAGGGGCTGGATGTGGCTTTCGTAACCCTGGGAGATCCTTCTATTTTCAGTACTTTCTCTTATCTTCAAAAACGAATACTGGAAAAGGAGTATGAAGTGGAAATGGTTCCAGGAATAACTTCTTTTACCGGATGTGCTTCCACCGCGGGTATTCCTCTGGTGGAAAAAGACGAAATACTGGTTATTGTTCCCAAGGTTGACCATCGACTGAAAAGCATTCTGGATGATGGTGACACCTTTGTTATAATGAAAACCTCCCGTCATGGCGATTTACTGGAAAAAACCATTGAGGCCGATGCCCGGAATAAGGAAATCATTTCCGTGCAAAACTGTACTATGGACAATGAGGTAGTGGTTCCAGGCTTTGTAAAGAATAAAAAATACCTCTCCACCACCCTGGTGAAGTTTTCACAGGATTAAATCCCTATTGAATCTTAAAAATACTTTATTTAATTAAAATAATTAAATTTTAAATAATTTTTTTTAAAAAATATAATTTAATTATATTAATATTAATTTTATATTATTTTTTCCTTAGATAATTAATTAAAAAATAATAAAATTATGCTTTTTTTATTTATACCTTTTATTATGATTCTTTTTTAGAAAACTCTTCCAGAGGTTCTATTACAAAGCAACAGTACTTATCTCCCCGAGCATAGCACTTAATTTCATTTACTATAACTTCCTGAGAGAAATGGGCGGAAAAAACAGCTTCCAGTATTCCAGAATCCAGGGCACATGCTGATTCCCCCACATTAGGAAGTAGGCCACATTCAAAGCAGTCATAGGCCCTCACCGTAACCGGGTCCAGGTTGTCTATTTCCAGTCTTCCCAGCCCATTAGAGGTCCAGAATTTGGCCAGGTTCTTTAAAAGTTCAGGAGTGTGTTTATTTTCCAGTTTTTGGTAAAATACTTCCCCAATTCGCATCCCGGTCTGGTTTAATATGGGATCCAGATTTATGCCCTCTTTGATCATTACCACCCGTAAGGTGTGGAACATGAGCTTGAAAAATTCAAAAGGATCTCCCTTATCAATTAAGTTTTGAATGAGAAATTCCACTTTTTCTTCTTTCCTTTCCTGGACTTCCTGTTGATTTAATTCCCCTATGTATCGTGAATTAATGAAAAATATCTTTTTTCGCTGGTCGGCCGGGTGAGCTTTAGATCCCAGTATTCCATCCTCAGTGAGTGCCTTGAGGTGCACCGAAACTGTTGATTTGGATTTTCCGGTCACTTTAACTATTTCGTCAAAACTCATCTCTTTTTCTCTTAAAGCAGAAAGTATAATGGATTTAACTGGACTTTTAACTACATTAAGTCCTTTAGGAGTTGAAAAAATCTTTATAGGACTTTTATTTTCCATCTCCAGTGTAATTTTTTTCTGCATGCTTTTTTGAGTTTCCATCTAATCTACCTGACTAATTATCTAGTGCTTTTAGTATATAATAGTTCGCCCCTCATAGAATGTTCGGTAAGCAGCGAACAGAAAATATTATATATTAGTTCGCATAGTATAGTATATTCGAGAACATACGAACAAGTTATGCAAGTGAATCGAACAATCATAGTTGACTTGTTCATTAGATGAAATTTGAAAAAAATGTAAATTTCTAAATGAAAATTGAATTGGGAATTGAATTGGAAAAATTTGAATTTGAATTAACGGTGAGAAAATGAAAGCAGAAGCAACCAAAATTACTGATGGAGTATACTGGGTAGGAGTTTTAGACTGGGATTTAAGGACCTACCACGGTTACACTTTGAATGGAACCAGTTACAATGCTTACCTGGTCTTTGGAGAAGAAAAAGTGGCCTTGATTGACAATGCCTATCCTGGAACATTCCCCGAACTTTATGCTAGAATCGAAAACGCCTTCCAGCAGGAAGGGAGAGAAGTTAATATTGATGTTATCGTTCAAAACCACGTGGAAAAAGACCACAGCGGATTATTAGTAGAATTACATAAAAAATTCCCTCAAGCCCCTATTTACTGCACTGAAATTGCGGTCCCTGGCCTTTTAAAACACTTCCCTGCACTAAAAGGAGCAGAATTCCTGGAAGTAGGTACCGGAGAAACACTGGAACTTGGGGGAAAACTCTGGCCTTTTTAGAAGCTTTCCTCTTGCACTGGCCAGACAGTATGTTCACCTTGCTGGTGGAAGACGGCATATTATTCCCTAACGACGCCTTTGGACAGCATTTGTGCTTCCCACAAAGGTACGATCACGAAATTCCCGAATACATTCTGATGGATGCCACTAAAAAGTTCTATGCCAACCTGATTACACCACTATCCAAGTTAGTGTTGAAAAAATTCCAGGAAGTGTCTGACCTGGGATTATTAGAACAAATAAAAATGATTGCACCATCACACGGTCAAATCTGGACCGACCCTATGAAAGTTATTGGGGCCTACAGTGAATGGGCCACTGGAAAGTGCGAGGACAAGATCACCATCATATACGATACCATGCATTCCTCCACACAGAAACTGGCACATTCACTGGCAGAAGGTGTAATGAGTGAGGGAGTAAATGTGGAAATCTACTACCTCCACGAAGATGAACGAAGTGAGATCGTTAAGAGTATACTGGATAGTAAAGCTATCGCTCTGGGCGCACCAACCCTTTATGACGAACCATTTCCCAGCGTGGGAGACCTTATTTACTATCTCCGAGGCCTGAAATTCAACCGTACCGGAAGAGAAAGACTGGCCGTCACCTTTGGATCCATGGGTGGTCAGGGTGGAGCACCGGCCAGTCTGGCCAAAGATCTGGCCGACTGCGGTTTCCAGGTGAAGGATCAGTACGAAATACTGTATGTGCCAGACCAGGACGAGCTGGATGCCATCTTTGAAGTGGGTAAGAAACTGGCTCAGGAAGTCAAAACATTATAAGTGATGAATCTGGTTTTAATCAATAAAATAAACCAGCATCAATCTATTTAATTTTATATTCGCTAAAACCCCCTAACCTTGCGAAATAAATATAAAAACCTTGAATAAAATCTTGAATGCCCCTGGCAACCGGGGCATTAAAACTAATAAACTAAAAAAATCGGAAATAACGGAGGAATAAATATGGAGATAATAAACGAACACGAAATGGGAATTTGTAAAGGAACCGACTTAGAAAAAGCCGTACAGGCCAACTTCAATGGTGAATGCCAGGAAGTGGGTATGTATCTGGCCATGGCCCGTTTAGCTCAAAGAGAAGGACTTCCAGAAGTAGCTGAAGTCTTAAAGACCATTGCCTGGGAAGAAGCCGAACATGCCTCCCATTTTGCAGAAATGAATGCGGTTATTAAACCTACCCTTAAAGAAAACCTGGAAATGATGCTGGAAGGCGAAACCATGGCCAACAACGAGAAAAAAGCCGCAGCCAAGAAGGCCAAAGAGTGTGACATTGATCCGGCCCATGATTTCTTTGATGAAAGTTCCCGGGACGAAGCCCGGCATGCTAAAATGTTACAGGGACTATTGGAGAGATATTTTTAATTGAAAAAACCATTCAATTATTTTTTTAGATGTACTGCCTCCAAACATCATCTAATCTCTCCATTTCCTTTTAATCTTTTTTAAATTTTTTCTGATTTTTGTAATTATTAGAAACAGAGTATTATTTTAAAATAATCTTTTTAGAAAAAATTAATCTACTAATAACCTTGCAATTCAACATCTCATAATCTAATTTACAATGGTGTGTTAAAATGAAATATCATTGCGAAATATGCAGTTACATATACGATTCAAAACTTGGCGACCCAAAACAGAACATTGCCACCGCGACTGATTTAGAGGATCTTCCTTCCAACTGGGTATGCCCCTTGTGTGGCGTGGGAAAGGAGAATTTTTACCCTCTGGGAGAAGATACACCGGTTCCTGCCGGAGAGGCCCCTCAAAATATTATGATAATGGCCCTTACCCAGAGTTTGTGGCAGATATGTGGGAGAGGTTCCTGCGCCGTCACCAGGGAAATAGGCAAATTATTCATTAAACAATTGAAAAGTCAGGGTATAACACTTGACACCGAAGAAGATGCTCTGAAAACAGTGCAGGATTATTTTATTAAGGTTAATAAATTTGCCCGGGGCCTGGATTATGAAATTAAGGAAGATAACGTGGAACTAGAAGTAAAAAATTGCAGATTTTTTGGAATATGCAGCCAGTTAGAAGATCAGTCGATTGTCAGTATTAATTACCACTTGTCCCTATTCCAATACTGCCGCAGCAGCTTTAGAAGAAGTAAACGGCTTTCGTTATCGAATAGAGAAAACTCAAAAAGATTTTGGTCATCACATCGTACTTACCCCTATTTCCGAAATAAACCGGGAAAGAACCGGTAAAATAAAAGATAAAATAAAAAAATTAAATGAAATGGCTGAAGAAGAATTTTAGAATATTTATTTAATTTTTTTGTAAGTAGTTTATTTGAATTTTCTTTAAACCTTTCTTTTGTACTTTAAATAGATAATTTAAATTATTTAGAAACATTGTAAATATTACACAAATTACAATATAAAAAAATAAAAATAATTTAATAAATAATTTATTATTCTAAAATTTCCTGAAAATTGTGATTTTATGACTAAAATAAGTGAAAATTCTAATAAATTAAATTCTACCCGGGCCGGGTTTCTTTTTTTCCTGGCAGGTTCTATAATTTTGATGGGGATTATTACAGGTGAAGCTTTCTATCCCGAAGAATACACCTACACCACCGCAGATAGTATGATTAGTGATCTGGGAGCCACCGAACCACCTAACAGTATCATTACCCAGCCATCAGCCACCATATTCAATTTTTCAATGATAGTAGTAGGTATTTTAATCCTTTTAAGCACCTATTTCTTATTCAGAACATATGATGATCGAATAGCAGCCATTCTAATTGGTTTATTAGGATTAGGAGCCCTAGGTGTGGGAATATTTCCAGGAAATATCAATCCTCAACACCCCTTATTTGCTCTAACCACTTTTATCAGTGGAGGTTTATCTGCTATTTACTCTTACCGCTTGATTAATTCTCCTCTTAAATATTTATCCCTTCTCTTTGGGCTGATTAGTCTGTTTTTCTTATTTACCGCCAGTATTTTCATGCCGATAATGGGCGGAGGTGGAGTTGAAAGATGGGTTGCTTACCCCATTGTAATATGGCTGATTGGATTTGGAGGATATTTAATGGGATTGGGCTCCAACAAGAAAGAGAGTGTTGCTAAATAAAATTAAAAAAATAAAAATATAATTTAAAAAAAAATTAAAAATTTAAAAATTTAATGGACTAAAAAAATTCCAATACCAAAATAATCAAGAATTAAGATTATTAGAGTTGTTATGATTGGAATCTTTTTTATTTTCCTTTCGTTTTTGCAAACGTTGCAGTTTGGCACAAGCGTCCTCGGCCGCCAGAATTATAGGATCTATCACCATGGAAACTGGAGGAGCATAAGAAAATTCTGTATTGGCCAGTTCTGCACAAGTCATTCCCTGGGCAATAGCCAGGGACATGGTATCCACTCTTTCGGCCACTCGTTCCTTGGCAATGATCTGACATCCTATGATTCGTCCTTTCATATCACAGATCATTTTTACATCAATTCTTTTTGCTCCGGGATAATATCGGGCCTTGGTAAGGGCCTTGCTTTTACCAGAAATTACTTTCATTCCATTTTGTAGGGCCGCTGTTTTGGTAAGTCCCACCGCTCCAAACTCTAGACTACCTACCTGGGAGACCATAGAATTTAAAACTGGTTTAAATTCAGCATCAACACCTACAATATTCCGGGCAGCTATTTTAGCCTGTCTTACTGCCGTGGATCCTAAGGGAGATTGGGTGGTGTGGCCAGTTATGGCATCATATACTTCCACACAGTCCCCTACCGCGTATATATTAGGTACCGAAGTCTGCATTTTCTCATTTACTTCAATAGCATATCTTCCTAGATCACAACCAGCCATGGAGGCCATTCTAGTCTCAGGACGTACCCCTGTAGCTAAAATCACCATATCTACTTCTGTTTCTGCTTCATCACCAAATACAGCACCTTCTACTTGAGTTTCCCCTGTTATTTTTTCAATAGGAGTTCCCAAAACAACATTAATACCCTTTTTTTCAACATATTTCTGTACTATTTTGGCCATGTCTGGATCCAGAGACCTGGGAACAATTTGAGGGAGCATTTCCGTTACTGTAACCTCCAAACCCATGTTTTTAAGGCCAAATGCTATTTCCAGACCAATGAGACCGGCACCTACCACGATGGCTTTCTGGCTTTTCTCGGCCCATTCTTTTATTTTAAGACCATCTTTGATGGTTCTGATTTTAAAAACGCCATCTAAATCGCATCCTTCCATAGGGGGAATAAATGGAGATCCTCCGGTGGCAATTACCAGATAATCATAATCCAGTTCCTTTTCAACGAAATTATCTCCTTCTTTAATCTGGTATTTAATTTTATTTTGGCCTTCTTTGACTTCAAATACCTCGGCCCGAGTTATAACATTGATATTTCGCTCCAGATAGTCCTCTGGTTCATGCATAATTATATCTTCAAAACAATCCACTTCCCCGCATAATACATAGGGTATTGCACAGGGAGAGTATGCTATGTGCTCATCCCGAGTTATAACTGTTATTTCAGCATCTTCGTCGTATTTACGTATGTTAGAAGCTGTGGAAAGCCCACCGGCCCCTCCACCAATTATTACTACTTTCATTTTGTTAGTTTCTCCTGCTGGGAATTATTACTAAAATATTTACCATATAATTTCTGTTAATTTTGCCATATAAGTTGTGGGAATTATATCTTTAGACCAGACAGAAGGATAGATAATTAGCTTGAGAAGAATATTCCTAAGAGGTTCTTTTTAAATTTTAGATGCTGATTGGTCGATTATTAAATTTAAGTCTTATCATGCTGGTTTTAATAATCAACAAAATATTTATATACTATATCCATATATTTAGATATAGTGAAATATATCCATGGATTTGGATATATGGAAATAATAGTGGAATAAAATATTTCATTATAATTTTTTAATAAATTTTAAAATTTTAAGGGTTTTTAAAATGCAGGAAAAAGAAATCAAGGAATTTGTAAAAAAAAGATATACTAAAATAGCCAAAAAAGAAGATTCCAGTTGTTCTTGCTGTTCATCTGGAGCAGATTTAATAAATGAACAGGCCAAAGCCGCAGGATACAGCGCAAAAGAACTGAAAAGCATACCTGAAGAAGCAGTTTTTGGTCTGGGATGTGGAAATCCCACGGCACTGGCTGAAATCCAGGAAGGAGAAACCGTACTGGATTTAGGTTCTGGAGGTGGAATCGACGTTTTTCTGGCGGCCAATAAGGTGGGAGATGAAGGAAAAGTTATTGGAGTGGACATGACCCCGGACATGATTGAAACTGCCATTAAAAATGCCCAAACCGGTGGATACACCAATGTGGAATTTAAATTAGGTGAAATCGAAAATTTACCAATTGAAGAGAATACCATTGATGTTATAATCAGTAACTGCGTCATAAATCTAACTCCCGATAAAAATAAGGCATACTCTGAAGTTTACCGGGTTTTAAAACCTGGCGGAAGAATTTTAGTCTCTGATCTAGTTACTGAAGGCCCCATTCCCCATGAGATACGAAAAAGCTTCCAGGCCTGGTCCGAATGTGTAGGTGGGGCCATGGAAAAGCAAGACTATTTAAATACCATTAAAAAAGCCGGTTTTAAAGAAGTGGAAACAATAGAACAGCATTTCTTCACCGAACCTAATATGGACGAACGTCTTATAGGAAAAATCACCAGTATACAACTCAAAGCCGTGAAATAAGAATAATTTACAGATTTTAAACTAAAAATATTTACGAGGTTGAACTATGGATAATAATAATAATAATAATAAATGTGGATGCGAGTCCGAGAATAATGAATATTCTGCAGAATCAGAAGAAAATAAATTGGATGCACTTAAAGAAAATGAAGAATGCTGTGGTGGAAAATCCTTAGAAAACGAGGAAGAGTCTCCCAAAAATAATGGATGTGGCTGTGATGAATCACCGGCAGAAACAGATGACTCCGGATGTGGATGTGGCTGTGGAGATGTAGAATATCCCGATCAATCACAAGTTAATAATCCAGAAAATACCGAATTTCTGGCATCTGAAGAGTTTATCAAAGAATTTGAGAGCTATGCTAAATCACTGGGAATTAGCAGCATAGGATACACCCAAATTACTCCTGATTTGTTAATTAAAGATAAATTCATCCCTTATCCCCACACCATTGTATTGACCATGCCCATGAGTGAAGACATCATTACCACCGCCCCTGGGGAAGAAGCCCAGGATTTAAATAATGCTGCCTATGCCAAATTAGGTGAAATAAGCTATAAACTTTCAGATTATCTTCGGAAAAACGGTTACACCACCCAGGTAGCCCACCCTTATGAAGGTATGGTTAATTTCTCCCCACTGGCTCAAAAAGCAGGATTAGGGTGGATAGGAAAAAGTGGTCTTCTCATAGCCCCAGAACTTGGCCCTGGATTGAAAATTTCTGCTATATTCGTCAGTATAGCAAATTTACCAGTTAGTAATGGTAATGCGCATTCCTGGATAGGTGATTACTGTAATAGATGCAGTAACTGTGTTAAAGCATGTCCTGAAAAAGCACTCTTAGAAAAAGAAACCTGCTGTGGAGATAATGAAACAGAACTGGTGCAAAAACTATGCATAGGTTGTAGTCAGGGATGTACTTACTGTATAGAAGATTGTCCCTTCCATACCAAAGGATATGAACATGTTAAAATTAAATTTGACAAAATGACGGCTAAATTAAGAGAAAAAAATAAAAATAAGTGCTGTTAATTCCTAAAATAGTGGTTTGATGGTTAATAAAGAAAATGAAAAAATTAGAATGAAAAACACCCACAGCAGAGGCGGGATTTCATGCAAGTGGGGACTAACCGTACAAAAGGAATCTCATCTTAAAGATGCCATATGTGAAAAATGTGATAAGGTGTTTAAAACTGATAAAGAGGAATATATTTGTCCTGATTGCCAAAATAAACGTTGAGAGTTTAAGGTGATTTATTTGAAAACATGTGAAATTACTGGCAAAGGAGACCCTTGTAATGGCCAGATTAAAAGATTAAAAGAAACCATAGCTAAAATTCCAGAGGATAAGCAATTACAGGATAAATCAGAGATATTCAAGGCAATCTCTGATCCCACCCGGCTTAAAATATTGTATTTGCTTCAAGATGGTGAACTGTGCGTTTGTGAAATAATTTCTGTTCTGGAAAAACCTCAATCAACCATTTCCCACCATTTGAATGTTTTAAAAAAAGCAGGTTTTATTCAGGGCCGCAAAGAAGGACTATGGATTCATTACCAGCTCACCAGCGACCAATTACTGGAATTAATTGAAAATTTAAGTGATTTAATTTAAAAATCTTGCCAAGAGTCTTATAAATAATTATTCGAATTAGGAGAGAAATTAGAATGGAAAAAGAAAAAATTGCTCTGTGTCCCTGTAATGGAATGAGTCCCTACGGCCTCGTAGCCCGAGCTTCATGTTCAGATATTATAGAAGAATCACCAGATATCATATCCGTCTGTATTACTGCTACATCTGCAGATAAAGAAGGTTTTAAGGAAATTATAAAAAAATATCCCATAGTGGCCGTAAATGGCTGCGAACACTCCTGTGTGGATAAAATATTGGCCAGTAAAGGAGTTAAAGTTGCAGACAGCATGAATGTCATGACGCCCTTACAGGAAAAAGGTATGCAACCTGGGGGTGTGGCCCGTTTGGGAGAATCTGGTGAAGAATGTGTGGTGGAAATTAAAAAGATAATTAAAGATCGTGTTGAATAATCCATTAAAAAATAAAAAAATAATTTAATATTTACTTACCACTTCAAAAGGTGTTTAAATGGCATTAAATAAGAAAAAAGTCATTTTTATATGTAAAAATAATTCAGGACGGTCCCAACTGGCGGAAGCTTTGCTAAAAAATACCTATAGCAATCATTATGAAGTTTACTCTGCTGGATCTGAACCACTGGAAATAAATCCCCTCACCATAGAAGTTCTAAGTGAAATAGGCATTGATATCTCTCAAAATAAATCAAAAAGCCTGGAAAAATTTCAGGGCCAGGAATTTGATTATGTAGTGTCTCTGTGTGAGGAGGGGGCCTGTCCAATTTTTATTGGGGGTAAAACCCATATCCATCAGGGATTTCCCGACCCTCGTGAATTTAAAGATGATTATAAAACCAGATTAGAATCTTTCAGAAATTTAAGAGATGGAATCCAGGGCTGGGTAAAAAAAGAGTTTAGTAAAGAGATTTAAAATATTAAAAAATGATTTTAATAGATTTTATTGGATTTTTAAAGTTAAATGGAGGGCCATGCATGATTAAAATAGCCATAGTTACCGACGGACCTTATGGAGAGAGGGCCTATGAAAACATCAAAAAGGAGTTTGAAACAGATTTTATCGAACTTGAACCACCAGTTGGTGCATTTATTGATGAAATAGAAGTTCCAGAGGATGCCCTGGAAAAATTGGCAAAAGCTAATATTATTTTAACCTATGTAATCCACCCGGATCTCACCCTGGAACTGGTGGAACAGCTCCATGATAAGGTGGACTGGATAATTGTAGGGGCCTGGAGAGGAGAAGGCTTCAAGCAACAACTAACCCGATTTGGAAATATTACGGCCCCTGAAAACATGTGCGATTTGGAAGAAAATGGAAATCCAGTATTTGACGAATTTGTGGCCAAGTTCGGACAACCCATCGTCAAAATCAACTGTCAGGGCGATAAAGTCGTGGATGTGGAAGTTTTACGGGGATCCCCCTGCGGAGCCACTGATTTTGTGGCCAAAGACGTTATTGGAAGGAATACGGAAGGACTGGCCAGTCGGGCCGGATTGAGGATTCAGCACTACCCCTGCCGGGCACCTAAAATGCGATTATTGAGCGACGACGAGTGTAAAAAAGAAATGGCTGCTAACATGCACCGGGACGCCTTTGAAAAGGGCCTTAAAGAATCAAAAGAATGATATATTCTTGATTTTTGGTTAAATTAATCAAAAAAAATATATTAATTGTCCTAGAGGATTTAAAATGAAATCTAAAGAAATCATAGATAATTCCAAAAGATGCGACTCCACAGGACTGGGTTTTCTGGATCGTTATCTTACCCTATGGATATTCCTGGCCATGATCCTGGGAGTTTCCATCGGTTACTTCATACCAGGATTTGATTCATTCTTAAATCAATTTTCTGTGGGAACCACCAGCATCCCCATTGCCATTGGATTAATCCTCATGATGTATCCTCCACTGGCCAAAGTACGTTATGAAGAACTGCCTGATGTTTTCCGTGACTGGAAAGTACTGGGATTGGCCATGTTTCAAAACTGGATAGTGGCACCCATTTTAATGTTTGCTCTGGCCTTGATATTCTTATCCAGCTATCCCGAGTACCTGGTAGGTTTAATATTAATTGGTATTGCTCCTTGCATAGCCATGGTTTTAGTGTGGAATGAATTGGCCCGGGGAAATAATGAGTACGCTGCTAGCTTAGTTGCATTTAATAGCGTATTCCAGGTTTTATTCTACAGTGTGTATGCCTGGTTCTTTATCGTGGTTTTATTACCTTTATTTGGGATAAATAGTGCCACCATTGATGTGAGCATTTTTGAAATTGCCCAAAGTGTTTTCATTTATCTGGGCATTCCTTTCCTGGCCGGTATGTTAACCCGATTCATTCTGGTAAAAAGAAAAGGCAAGACCTGGTATCATGAACAATTCATACCTAAAATTAGTCCTATAACCCTTATAGCTCTGTTATTCACCATTGTAGTGATGTTCAGTTTAAAAGGGAATTATATAGTGCAGATACCATTTGATGTGGTAATAATCGCCATCCCCCTTTTAATTTACTTCGTGGTGATGTTCTTTGTAACCTTCTACTTAGGGCGTAGAATAGGAGCAGATTACTCTAAAACCACTGCTATATCATTCACTGCTGCCAGTAATAATTTTGAACTGGCCATTGCAGTAGCTATAGCCGTTTTCGGGATAGGATCTGCTGTGGCATTTGCCACCGTTATAGGGCCCTTAATAGAAGTTCCTATACTAATAGGGCTGGTTAATGTGGCACTGTGGTTCCAGAAAAAGTATTTTATGAAAAGTGGATTTTAAGTACCTTATTTTCAGGAATTACTAATTTTTTTAAATTTTTTAAATAATCTAATTTTTAAATATTATCTTATTTTTAATTTTATTATTTAGATTATTTTAGAATATTTTTTAGCATAAACCATTTTCAAATGAAATAATTCTTCATTATTATTCATGGACAATTATTTATTCTGGTAAATCCATAGTATATACATGGACCGTGCTGATCCAAAAACTCTGACCATAGTACTAACCGAAGGACCTTATCGTTCTCAATACGCCGATATGGCCTATGAAATAGCTAACAGTGCTCTTGATAAAAAATACAGGGTGAACTTATTTTTATACATGGATGCCACCCATATACCAAAAAAAGAGCAGAATCCGCATTCTTTTCCCAATGTAGCTGTGAAATTCAGGGATTTAATTGATAAAGGAGCCGATATTAGAGCCTGCGTGCGATGTGCCACCGCCCGGGGCCACAGCTGTGCCAAAAAACCATATATAAAAGGTGTTAAAATTACCAATGTCTATGACCTGGCCGGGTGGATTAAAGAAAGCCACCAGGTAATTAGTCTGGGGGGTTGAAAATGGATTCAGCATTTATAATTATTGATAGGGCCCCTTACGGGTATGAAGATGCTTTTAGTGGATTTTATGTTTGTATTGCCTGTTTAAACAAGGAAGTAGATGCTGATGTTCTACTTATAGGTGATGGAGTATATGCTGCCCTGGAAGGACAGCAAAGCGAGAGTAAATTAAAATTCCCCAGTGTGGAAGAACTGACCTATCTCATATTTCCCGAAGGGAGTCTTTTTGTCCATGAAGAGTCTTTAAATGAGCGTGGTTTTGAAGAAAAGGATCTGGTAGAAGCTGCAGAATTAATTAACAACCAGGAATTATACGAAATTATGGCAGCCAAAACTAAAAATACGGCATTTTTGCGAATTTAGAAATTTCTAATAGATTCAATTTAAATAAAATATTAAAATTTTATTTAAACTTTCCAGGAGGTCTGGAAGTGGAAATGAAAGAATTGGAATATAATGTGCTGGAAAATGGTTCTCTGGTTAATAAAGTGACCATTAAAAATATAAGACCCTGTATTGCCACCGAAGGCAAGGTAAGAGTTTTAATGCAATTAGATTCGCCATTAGGAGATGTTATTAGTAGTTTAGTTACCATGTATCCTCCGGGAAAGGTCAATTACGTGGAAAAGAAAAAAATATTGACACTTTCCATATACGGCCGGCTAATTACTCTTTATCCATCGGGTAAAGTAACCATGAACAAGACTCTGGATAAAGAAGACGCCGTAGAAATAATAACAGACGTAATGAAAGCCATAAACCAGACCTATGATAACTTGGAATCTTCAACTGATTCTAAAACCACTGAAAAAGTTGAAAGCCCGGATATCTCACAAATAGGACCCATGGATATTTATAACTGCCTTCCCCAGACCGATTGTGAAGAATGTGGTGAAAAAACCTGCATGGCTTTTTCTTTTAAAGTGCTTTCTGGAGACAAACCTCTGGATGAGTGCCTTCCCCTGCAGGAGCCCTGGCATCAGGACCAGGTGCAGTGCCTGGAAAAGTTACTGGGCCGGCAAATGATGAATACCCTGGGTTGGGAAGGATATTGAGGAGTCTTAATTGTTTTAAATCCTTGAGATCCAATAAATAGGAGCAACAATGAAAATTGCCTTTATAATTACAAAAACTCCCCAGGAAGAAGGTTTTAACAATTTTATAAAACTATTAAACCTTTATGTAGATAATGAAGATATTCATGTCTATTTAATTGGTAATGGGGTTTATAATGCAGTTCATGGCCATGTTCATGCAGATTTAATCCATGGATTAGCTCAAAAAAATGTGGTTTTGGCCTATGAAAAAGATTTAAAGGCCCGGGGCTTAGGAGAGGGGAATTTAATTCCAGGAGTAAATATTTTCCTAGATTACGGAGATATGGTGGTGGATATCATGGAAAATATGGATCAAGTGTTTAATTTCTAAATTTACACCACCAAACACTTATATTCGGATAAAAAATTGTAAAAATATTTCATTTTTAGGAGAAAAATATGAAAAAACGTCCATCTAAAAAAATGGTGGGAATTAAATGCCAGTGCCAGGACCGGCCCGTTCCTATTGAAAAGGAAAAAGTAGTAATGGTGCAATGCCCTTCCTGTGGGAAGATTTACAAGACTAATCGAGAGGATACCTGGTGTTTTGACTGCCGTAAAAAGTCTCGATAAATTCTAATATTCTTAATATTCTAATATTCTTTGATAATTTAACTGCTAATTCATTAAAATAGAATTAAATCTTATTTAATTAAAAAAGAGAAAATTAAAAAAAAATAAAGTATTTTTTTAGGAAAACAACATTAATAATCCCCTTCCCGTTCCCCAGATTACACTAACTGCTATTATCAGTATAAGGAATACAGAAATAGTGTTAATAATGGGTTTGATCTGTTTGTCTGAAAGTTTATATCTTAGAGTTTCTTCCAGCATGAGACCACCATCTAGTGGTTTAAATGGGAGTAAATTAAAGGTACCTACGGCAAAATTAATTAAGAATATCCACCAGAAAAGATCTTTAAGATACATCCATGCCCAGGGAAGCTGTTCTCCATATATTTTAGCCACATTCTCGTTTATTTCCATATTAACAGCGCTTCTTATTCCGATGTAACCTCGAGTGGAGTTATTGGGATTTTTCTCGGTTTTTATATTGAAAACACCTTGATCCGTTACCAGTGTAACTGTTTCGCCGATTTTTATGGAGGAGAGCTCTTTTTGATAATTGGTGAAGTTGCTGGTGGAAACACCATTGACACTTTCAAGAACCATTCCTTCTTTTAATAACCCCACAGCCGGGCTTCCAGGCACTACACTATCTATTTTAACACCCTCGTCATGAAATGCAGCCGGAATGGCGAAATTTGATATTCCAATAACTGCAACTAAGGCCAGTGCAGCCAGCATGATATTGAATACTGATCCCGCAGCATAAATCCGGAGTTTAGATGATCTTTTTGATTTTTTTATTTCTTCTTCGTCAGGTTCCACAAATGCTCCAGGGAGAATGGCTAACATGAGCACTCCAATGGATTTTATGCTTATTCCCTCCACCCGGGCCAGAATTCCATGTCCAAATTCGTGAACAATCATTACCGTTATAAGGGCCAGAATCGTGTATCCTAAAGGGAAAAAAACAGGAGATCCCGGTAAATCTACCCCCGGTAAAATCAAAGACGCCTGAGGAGCTGTGAAAAGACTCGGTAGAGAATTTAGTAAAAAATAAACCATTACTATCATGAAAAAGAAGGCCACAAATATCCCAATATTCATGGTCCATTTCCAGAATCTTTTATGCCTCTGGGCAATTCTATCAATTAGGCCCCTCATTCTAGTAGTTTTTCTCATTAAAAGAGGGCCATGAATTTCAATTTTGAGTTTATCTTTGAAAAGAAATGCCACTGTCCATATAACTACGAATAAAATGGCATAAAACTGTAAAGCTTGTAAAGAATCCATTATTTCACCCTGAATAATTAATTAAATTAATATTTTACTTATTTGTTAAATTTAGATATGTGATATTAATATTTTTGACTTTTAAATCCATACAGCTTATTTAAATCCATCTGTGCTTCAGATACAGATTGTACGACTGCTAACGAAACTAGTAATTTAAGAATTTATAAATCATATTCTATATTCAGTCCATAAGTACTTGACTTAATTGATTTTAAATAATTTTTAATATTGTAATTTTATTACCAAAATAAAAAAATCAATAAATAAAAATAAGAGTAATTAAACCTTAAAAGAATCAAAAAGAATCACATCACATTCTTCTCCTTCTCCCACTCCTTCCTGATTCTCTTCAATAAACAGATAAGCATTGGACTCCACCATGGCCCTTATAACACCAGAACCCTTGCTTAAAACCGGATAGACACTCTTATCATCAGCAAAGGCCCTTATAAAATCGGTTCGGCCTAAATTGGAGGGGACTTTTTTTCGGGCCACTCTTTTCACCAGACGATGCTCATAATTTATTTTCTGCATGCGCAGCAGATAAGGCCTGACAAAAACATCAAATAAGACCATGGCCGCCACTGGATAACCAGATAACATAAATACTGGTTTTTCGTTCATTATTCCAAATCCTACCGGTTTTCCCGGGCGCACAGCCACCCCGTGGATTAGAACCTGGCCTAGTTTATCCACTGTGTCCACTACCACATCTCCTTTGCTTATGGCGGTTCCCCCCGTGGTTATAACCACATCATATTTTTCCACCGCCTGAGAAATGGCCTTTTCCATGAGATCGGCATTGTCCCGGCAGTGGGTGACCTCGCAATCAGCCATGGAACTTTCCACCAGCGCCCGTAAGGCATATTGATTAGAATTAATTATCTGAGCTCCTTCCAAGTGTGAAGTAGGATCCACCAGTTCATTACCTGTGACAATAACTCCTACTTTTGGTTTTTTATAGACTTCCACTTGAGAATATCCAGCAGAGGCAATCATAGCCAGTTCCTGAGGCCTTAAAACTTTTCCCGCTTCCAGAACTTTATCTCCCTTAGAAATATCCTCCCCTACATAAGAAACATTCTCACCAGGACTTAAAGTGGCCAGAACATCCAGTTTATCTCCATTTTCATAGGTATATTCTTCCATAATCACTGCATCAGCCCCTTCAGGTATAGGGGCCCCGGTGGCAATTTTCACCGCCTGTCCAGATTGAATTTCCACTGAAGACCAATCACCAGCCCCTATTCTGTCCACCACTTCCAGGTGGGCTGGATTAGATGGAGAAGATCCAAAGGTATCCTGGGCCTTAACTGCATATCCATCCATGGCCGATCTATCAAATGGAGGAGAACTGTGTTGAGATATGAATTCGTGAAAATTGACCCTTTTATGGGCTTTTTCCAATTTTATTACCTCAGTAGGCATTATTTTTTGATTTTCTGCAATTATATTATGTGCTTTTTCTACGGGAATGAGCTCTGATAGAAACATGTTATCCTGCTCTTTATAAATTGGTTAATATATCGATATACATGGCTTAAATACCAGATTCAGTTTTAAGCTATTTAAATAATTTTAAAGGTTTATAGAAATCATATGGGGTTAAAACCACTTATATTTATTTGATTTTATCCTACCTAATTAAAGCCAAGTTTATTAGTTTTAATATATAAACTATAATAAAAAAATTTTTTAAATTAATTGAATCAATCTCAATTTATAATTTCAATATTATAATCACTAAAAACATTTAATAATTATTTAGCTATAGTTAAGGGGTTCAAATTGACTTCACCAAACATGATTGAAATAAATTCACTTACCAAGCGATTTGGTAAAATTACCGCTTTAAATGAGCTTAATCTCATTGTAAAAAAAGGAGAACTGTTGGGCATAATTGGACCCAATGGCGCCGGGAAAACCACTGCCATTAGAATTATTTCCTGCATCCTGCATCCAGACCAGGGCCAGGTTAAGGTGGGAGGATATGACGTATTAAAAAATCCTCTGGAAATAAAGAGCATGATCGGGTATTTACCAGAAGAACCCAACCTTTACGAGCGTTTTAAGGCCTATGATCTTTTAAAATACTTTGGAGAACTGTATGGCGTTCCTAAAGATCGTCTGGATTCCAGGATTGAGGAATTACTGGAACTGGTGGGAATGACCAGCCGGGCCCAACACCGGATAAATACTTTTTCCAAAGGACTTCGTCAAAGAATAGGTATTGCCCGGGCCCTGGTTCACGACCCAGAAATCATTATTTTTGATGAACCCACCATGGGACTGGATCCGGCCACTGCTATAGTTATAAGAGACTTTATTGGTGGTTTAAAAGGAGAAAAGACCATTATTTTATGCACCCATTACATGGACGAAGCCGATTCACTGTGTGATAGGGTAGCTATCTTAAATCAAGGTCAGATACTGGATATGGGAACTCCTAAAGAATTAAAATCACAAATTCATGGAGATTTAATTTTAAAAATAGATTTAAAATACCCGGACAAAATCTCAGAGATTGATTTTAATTTCATGCGTTCCTTAGAAGGTATTGAAAATATTAGTCTAAATGGAAAAGAACTTGATGTTTCTTTAAATAGCCGGGAAAACATTTCACGAATTATTGAAAATTTAGGATCCAATGTCCTGGCTGTAAACACCAAAGAACCAACTTTAGAAGACGTTTTTATTAAAACCATGGGCGATATTCAGAAATAGTTTGACAATAGTTTTATTGTATCAAAAGGTAAGAAACGGGTTTAAGAATGATTAAATCATTAAAAAATGCCCTGAAATTCTCGCAAGTTATTTAAAAAGGTTTAATCATGGGATCATTAACTATAAGTAAGTGGGAGCTCAAAAATACGCTTCAAAGCCGTAAATTTCTTTTAATATTCTTTTTTCAGCTAGCGGTGCTCTTAATGATGGTGCTGTTTTTTAATGGGTTCATGGCCAACATGGAATCACAGCAGGGAGTGGCCCTAACACCTTCTTTGAATGAATTCGCTTCCTTAAATGTAGAAGATCCCCAGGGAATTTTTAAAAGTAATTTAAATCCACAAATTCTTAAAATAAGTGAGGCCTCCAAGGATTCCCGGCAATTAATCAACCAGGGAGAATTAAATGGCCTGCTTTTGGTTTCGAGAATGAATAAGTCGGCTAATTCCATATCTCCCGTGCAAAGTGAGATTTTAATTGATTACAGCGATCCCAAGCGAAGTGTGGTGCGTGATGAAGTTCAGTTAGCCAGTAATAAAACCGCAGCCATTATTTCACAGCAGTTAATAACCAGTTTAAGTCCTGATTCCACATCCTCTGAGCCTCAGGTGCAGGAACAGTCCCGTGGCGAATCACTGCCCTTGCAACTTATAAAAAAAATTATGACCGCTATTTTATTGTTTTTACCCCTGTTTCTTTTTGGAAATCTAGTAGTGGACAGTATTGTAGGGGAAAAAGAACGTAAAACCGGGGAAATATTAATGGCCATGCCCATCTCCCGCTCTTACATTATCCTGGGCAAAGGACTGGCTGTAGTGATGACCATGGCCATACAGGTGGCTTTGTGGATGTTATTAATGTTAATGGCTGGGTTTCCACTGGGAAATCCATTGCTGGTCTATGTAATCGTGGTAATAAGTGCGGTGCCTATTGTGGGGCTGACCTCTATTATTGCTGCTTATGCTAAAAATTATAAAGAAGCTGGAATAGGAATTACTTTCGCCTACATTGCCATAATTGGATTTTTAATTGTCCCTGCACTGGCTTATGTGGCCCAGCAGGGTAAATACGTGAGTTTATCCACCATGACCCTGGTAATTAAGATTTTCTCAGGAGATGCTCTGGGATGGGGAGATATTGGCATTCCTCTCCTATTCATTCTTTTAATTAGTGCACTATCCTATGGTACAGCCATATGGTTATTTAAAAGAGATGACATAGTATTTGGACCACGCCCCGGATTATTTAAACTTTTAATGGAATTTATAGGAATTAGTGCCTTGATAAAGAAAATAAAACAAAAATGATATGGTAAATTATGAAATTTCAAATATTAATCCACTTACAATTAAATAAATACCAAGCAAAATATATCAACGTGAAATCATGAAACTACTAGCTTTATCGCGAAAAGAATCCCAGGACATACTCTCCAATAAAATTTATCTCATGGTAGTGTTTGTCCAGCTTTTTATCATACTGGGAGCTTTTGGCCTGGCCCTGGTAAGCTCCATGATCACCGACCCCAATATGATCGATCAGTGGCAGGGCAGCGCAGCTATTAAAGTTGGTATAACTCAAGATTTGAGTGGATCTGAGCTGGAAAAAAATCTTAAAGATCAAAATATTAATTTAGTCTATTTTAATACACCTGAAGAAGGTAGAAATGAACTGGGAACTCTTATGGTGGCCATGATTTATCCTACCAACTCCCAGGGAGACATTGGCCTGGAAACCAATACTGCTAACGTTTTCTATCCCGTAATTTCTGAAAAAATCAACCGGGCCCTGGATTCCTATCGTCTGGAGCAAAGACTTTCCAGGCAGGGTCTTTCTTACGAACAAATCCAGGTAATTCAAAACCCTCTGGTTTTAAAAGAAGTGCCGGTGAATGTCAATTCCGCCGCACCATTGGCCATAGATAGTTCCTATTTCGTGGAGATTATGTACGGATTTATAATTCCCTTTATCGTACTTTTGCCCTTCTTCCTGGCCAGTAACATTGTTACCGATAGTGTTGTAGGTGAAAAGGAAAGAAAAACCTTTGAAGTGCTTTTAATGACCCCTTTATCCAGTTCCATGGTGGTTATAGGTAAAATACTACCCATACTATTATTTTCCCTACTGCAAAGTGCGGCCTGGATATTATTATTGGAACTGCTTAAAGTACCCATCTACCATAGTTTGCTGCTGCTGGTGCTTTTATTCTTTGTAGGACTGGGATTCATTGGTCTGGGAGTTATAATTTCCATGCTGGTGGATAGTACCAAGGAAGCCAATTCTGCCATTACTCTGCTGCTGTTTTTTGCTACTTTCGTACTGTTTGTTCCCCTTTTTATGGATATTCCATGGTTACAAGGAGTTTTAAATCTTATACCTACCGTGATCATGGTGCGGATGACTTCAACCCCGGTTCTGGACCCCACCCTTGTTCTATGGTTCCTACCAACCATTGTTATTTCTTTAATAATCTTTGGATTATCAGTTTATTTCTTTAAAAAAGAAGGGGCCATAAGGCTTTAGTTAAACTTAAAGTTTAAAATGATTTTAGATATTATTAATATTTATTTAAAAAATCTTTTTTAAAAAATCTATTAAATTAAAGCTAACTTACAAAAAATAAATAACCATAGTGATAACCGCCCCCACTACCAGAGGAATGGTCAAATTATCATCAACAGGACTGTAAGCCTCAGTAATTGCCCCGGCAATGGCCCCGGCCAGAGCAGCCATGAGCGGAACCTGAGTTAGGGCCCCTATAAAGGCTACCCCCACGAAAGTTAAAGAACCCTCCCATGTTTTTCTGGAATTAAAAATCAAAGGATGTTTTCCCCAGCGAGTTCCTACTAGGGTGGACAGAGAATCACCCAGGGCCAGGACCAGAATAGCAGCATTGGCCACAGCTAAATTTTGTCCAAAAAGTATCAGGGTCAGAGATAGGCTCACAAAAAAATAAATAAATCCCCTTTCATGTTTGTCTCTTCGACAACTTCTTAAAATCTTGGAAAAAAGAAAAATATATCTTTTTTTATCTATCTGGTAGATTAATTCACCCATTGCCGCTGCAAAAATGGCCAGAGCAATTAAGTAGGGTAGAGATAGAAAATTTTCCATTAAAATGAATAGAAGGCCTGATGCATGTATGGTTTGCCTTAAAATCTCTTTTTGCATGAAACAAGCACCAGATTCTTTTTTCTTTATTAAATTCAAAATTAATCCCAATCTGAACAAAAAATAAAAAATTTAAATTTAAATTTAATTAAAAAATAAATGAGATTTATTAATCATCTCACATTTTCAAATTTAAGCCATGAATTTTTCAATAACTCCCTCGTAAGCTTCCTGGAGCTTTTTAACTTCAATATCCATAAGTTCATCCATTACCAGCCTGGTGCCTTTGACTTCACCAATAACTGAGCAAGGAGCATTTATTTTTTCTAAAAATTCATCAACCCCGTCACTATCCACTGTTACTATGTATCTGGCGTGTGATTCGGAAAACATGGTTTCAAATTCAGTCATGTCTTCGCGAGGAACCAGAGATAGGTCAACCGTTGCTCCTAATCCACTTTTTATAGCCATTTCTGCAAGAGCAATTCCAATACCTCCAGCAGAACAATCGTGAATGGCTGTGATGTTTCCTTGAGCATCGTTTTGGACTAATTCCATTATGCTTTTAGCTGATTGGATTTCATCATCAATTCTGATTTGAGGGGCCGTGCCCTGCACCAGACCATGGACTGTTCGGTGATATTCAGAGCCGTCCAATTCGTCATAGGTCCAACCAATTACAATAATCTGGTCCCCTTCTTTTTTGAAGTCCAGGGTTCTCACATCACCAATATTGGCCACACCCACTACCCCCACAACTGGAGAAGGGTTAACTGTGATTCCCTCGGTTTCATTGTAGAAACTTACATTTCCACTGATAACTGGAGTTTGGAATTTTCCGGCCAGATCAGACATTCCTTTAACACACTCTTTAAATTGCCAGAATACTTCAGGTTTTTCCGGGTTTCCAAAGTTCAAGCAGTCCACTACACACAGCGGTTCTGCACCCATGGATACCACGTTTCTTATGGCTTCGGCCACAGAACCAGCCCCTCCATGATAAGGGTCCAGTTTGGTGTGTATACTGTTACAATCTGCAGTTAAAGCCACTGCTTTTTCATCATCCACTCTTAAAACCGCAGCATCATCTCCAGGCTTAACCATGGTTCGAATTTGAACCTCATGGTCGTACTGCCGGTACACCCAGCGCTTGCTGGCCATATTCTGGGAGGATAACATCTTTAAAAGTGCTTCTTCAGCAGAAGGATGCTCTACTTCCACATATTCTTCATTTTTCACCGGTGCTATGGCTTCTCTTTCCACTGTTGGAGGATCCGCCAGAAGATTAGCCGGAAGGTCAGCTATTATTTCTCCTTCTTCTTCCACCACCATTAGTTTAGTGTCAGTCACTTCTCCAATCACTGCTGCCGGAAGTTCGTGTTTTTCACATATCTCCAGTACTGCATCGGTTTGAGCAGGACTAATAACAAAAACCATCCTTTCCTGAGATTCAGAAAGCATTATTTCGTAAGGAGTCATTCCCTCCTCTCGAAGAGGTATCTTAGTTAGTTCCACCAGTGCTCCATTACCACATTTATCAGCCAGTTCACTGATACAACAAGTCAGGCCTCCTCCACCGAGATCTTTAACTCCAGAAACCGGGACTTTTTCCATAATCTCTAAGCTTGCTTCTAAAACCCTTTTTTTAGTGAATGGATCGCCAATTTGTACTGCCGGCCGGTCCTCTATTTCAGAAGCCGTGGTGAGTTCTTCTGAAGCGAAAGTCACCCCGTGAATACCGTCCCGACCTGTTCTACCTCCCATAAGTAAGAAAACATCCCCTACATTTGGGGCAATTCCTTTTACCAGGTCTTTTTTAGGGACAATACCTGCACACATCACATTAACCAGAGGATTGGATCGGAAATTTTCGTCAAATTCCACTTCTCCCCCCACAGTAGGTACTCCCACCCGGTTACCATAATCTGAAATCCCTTTTACCACGTGTTCAAAGAGATAGCACGATTTTTGATCGTCCAGCGGGCCAAAACGAAGAGAATCTAAAAGAGCTATAGGCATGGCACCCATGGAAATAATATCTCTTAAAATACCACCTATTCCAGTTCCTGCACCACCATAGGGTTCTATGGCTGAAGGATGGTTGTGGCTTTCAATTCCCACTGTCAGAGCCAGTTCATCAGTTATGGCCACTACTCCGGCGTCGTCTCCAGGCCCCATGATTATGTTCTCACCTTCTGTGGGAAATAGTCCCAGTACCGGTCGGCTGCTCTTATAGGAACAGTGTTCCGAGAACATGATATCCAGCATGCCGTGTTCCAGGGAGTTAGGTTCCCTACCAAGTTTTTCTCTTATAAAATCCATTTCTGAATCGGTTAATGCCATTTTACCACCCTTTATATCTTAATTTACGAAATATATGGACTAATTAACTTAAACTAATTAACTTAATAATATGCGGATATTCCAGCAATTCACTGAATTTGAGGGATTAATCCCTAAATCTAATTTAATCCCCACGAATTTTTAAATTTTTTTAGAAATTATTATTCTATATCTAGCTTAATTCTATTATTTGTTTTAATAATTAGATTAATTAATCTTTTTATGAATTTTAAACAGATTATTGAATTATTTTAAAAAATAAAATTAAAGGTAAAATCAAAAAAATGGAAAATCTATGCCTTAAAAATAGACACAGTGAGTTCGTGTTCCTCTATTTTCCATTCCTTGGTATAATCCCCTTCTTCTTTAGCAAATGATATTGTTTCCGCACGAACCTCGTGACCAACAAATTCCATTTGTTTTTCCACCAGATCCTGGAACTGGCCGCTGCAATCCACCGCAACTTTAATATGGGCTTCCACATCCAGATCCATGTCTTTTCTCATGTCCTGAATACGTCGTATAAGCTCCCGGGCCATGGATTCTGAGAGAATTTCAGGGGTAAGCTGGGTATTAACAAATACACTGCCTCCTTCAAATTCAGCACTCACCACATCCTCTGGAAGTTCAGTTTCGAATATGACATCTTCGGGGAATAATTCTACCGATTTATCAGCCAGTTCAATGGTAATTGAACCATCACTATCCAGTTTGTGTTTTAGTTCCATTCCCTCAGCTTTTTCCAGTTCTTTACCAACCAGCGGCACATCTTTCCTTAATCGTGGGCCCAGAGTCTTACGATTGGGAGTGGCTGTTAATTTCAATTGAGGGAATTCAGAGGCAGTTACCACTGTTTTGGTATTGGCCTGTTCCTTGAGTACTGCTTCTAAAGATTTTGCAGCCTGAAGAGCTTTTTCATCTTCAGAAACCACTACTATTTCACTTACCGGCCATCGGAGTTTGTAACGGGCCACATCCCTGGCCCGGGCACAGGCCTCGATAATTTCCCTTGCCACATCCATTTCAGCCTCTAATTCCGGGTTTATAAGCTCGGGAGAATAATTCCAGTCCAGCATGTGGATACTCTCAGGATGTTTCATTCTAACTGACCTTACCAGATTCTGATAAATGTCTTCAGTTATGTGAGGAGCTATTGGGGCCATTAAAGTAATTAAAAGTTCCAATACACTATAAAGCGTGTGATAGGCACCTAATTTATCAGGATCGTCTTTTTCCACCCAGGTTCGACCCCGGATTAATCTAACGTACCATCGGCTCAGATCTTCTAAGATGAAATGATTGATACTTCGAGTTGCTTTGTGGAAGAAAAGATTGTCCAGTGCTTCACTGACCTCCTGGGCCACCGAATTAATCCGGGATAGTATCCAGTAATCTTCATCCCGGAGTTTTATATCTTTTTCTGTGTAAAATTCCGGATTGAAGTTATCCAGAGCCATGTAGGTAGTGGAAAACACATAAACATTCCATAAAATGTTAAACATTTTGCTAACGTTCTTGAGCTCGTCCCACACGAATTTTAAATCATCCCATGGCTTGTTGGCCCATAGTAGATAGAACCGCATGATATCGGCACCATATAGTTCTATTACTTCCTCTGGTTCCACCACATTACCCAGTGATTTACTCATTTTCCTCCCATCTTCGTCCAGGGTGAACCCGTGCATTAAAACCTTTTGATAAGGAGTTTTGTCCAGAGCGATTACCCCGGTACCCAGTTGGGAGTAGAACCATCCTCTGGTCTGGTCGTGGCCTTCAGTGATGAAGTCATAGGGGAACCATTCTTCAAAGAGTTCTTTTTCTTGTGGATAATAAAGAGAAGCCCATCCAGCAACCCCCGAATCAATCCATACATCCAGCACATCGGGAGTACGTTTCATATTTCCCCCGCATTTACAAGGGATGATTATGTCATCCACGTGTGGTCGGTGGATGAAATCTCCTTCTAATGTATCTTCCAGAGCTTTTTCTTTAAGTTCAGCCACCGATCCCACCACAGTGATTTCACCACATTCTTCACAGGACCAGATAGGTATTGGTATTCCCCAGTATCGCTGCCGGGAAATGGTCCAGTCCCGGGCATTTTCAACCCAGTTTCTGAATCGGCTTTCCCCAGCCCAGGAAGGTACCCATTTTACTTTATCCAGTTCACTGAGCATCTGGTCTTTTATTTGAGTGACCTTCAAGAACCACTGCTGAGTGGCCAGATAAATAATAGGAGTTTTACATCTCCAGCAGAACCCGTATCGGTGGTTTATGATTTCTGATTTTAAAAGAAGCCCGTGAGTATCCAGATCAGCAATAATACCTTGATCCGCGTCTTTCACAAACTGACCCTCGTATTTTCCAGCCTCGTCCTTAAATAATCCAGCTTCATCTACGGGACAGAATATAGGTAATCCATATTCTTTTCCAATTTCAAAATCCTCTGGACCGTGTCCAGGAGCAGTATGTACACAACCAGTACCTTCTGTAAGAGTTACATGGTCTCCAGGGAGTATTTTGTGCTCAAATGCTTTCTGCTGAGGTATTTCATCAGTTTAAAGGGTGTTTGTACGTTTTTCCTTGTAATTCAGACCCTTTTACGATTTTAAGTATCTCATAGGGCTTTTCTTCCGGTTCACAGCAATTAGAATCTTCTTGAGTATCATTTTTGTCATCCCCATGATCACAATTGCATCCACTGGACCCAAATAAAGAATCCACCAGGGCCTCGGCCATTATATAAACTTCATCCCCTACCTTTACGTAAGCATAATCAAAATCAGGATGTACACAAACCGCCATGTTGGCAGGTAAAGTCCAGGGAGTAGTGGTCCATACTAAAACAAATTCTTTTCCATTTTCAGCAACTTGCGGAGTTTCCAGTGGGAATTTCACGTAAATAGAAGGGTCATCTTTATTTTCATAATCAATTTCCGCCATGGCCAGTGCTGTTTCACATCTTGGACACCAGGTAATTACCCGGAGGTCATTTACTAATAAATCTTTTTCATTGGCCTTTTTTAGTGTCCACCAGCATGATTCCATGTATTTAGGATCAAAGGTTACATAGGGATCATCCCAGTCCATCCATATTCCAATTTTCTGGAATTGTTCCGTCATTACCGCTTTATTTTCCACAGCGAACTGACGGCACTGGTTTATAAAATTTTCAATTCCGATTTCAGTTTCAATTTGTTTTTTACTGGTGAGACCTAAAAGTCCTTCTACCTTGTGTTCAATAGGAAGCCCATGGGTATCCCATCCTGCCTGTCGGCGGATACTGAAACCATTCATACTTTTAAAACGCAGATGAGTATCTTTTATAATCTTATTCCAGGCAGTTCCCAGGTGTATACGGCCACTGCAATATGGTGGGCCGTCTAAAAATGAGTATTTGGGTTCGTTTTCCCTTAACTGATTGGTTCTCTGGTAAATGTCCCTGTCTTTCCAGAACGTCTGGACTTTTTCTTCTATAATCTTGGATTGATATGACTTTTTTGCCTCCTGGATTGGCATACAAACTCTCCTGAAAATTTATTTATTATATGATTATTTATTATTATGATTTATTTTGATTAAATTAGAAACTCAATGAATTAAATTTTGAGACTATTTCTTAAATTGGTTCATAAAGTTCATGAAATTGGATAGACTATTATATTTTATATATTATCAAATTGGTGATTTATAGATTGGTCGATTTGTTTCTAAAATATTCGAGTGAAAATATTTTATTTTATTAGAATTTCTTAAAATTTTAGATATAATTGATAAAATCTAGGGAAGGAATAAAAAACCGTTTAAATTCTTAAAATAAAAATTAGTTGAAGAGAAATGGAATAAAAAGTAAATAACTTCTAATAACCTTTTTACAATATGGATAAAGTGCATTTACCCATGCTATTAAACCATCTTTATTTATCAAAGAGGTCTTCTTAAATAACACTTTAAAGCACTAACGATTGTTAAAGAAAAGGTTATTATTAGAAGGTTCTTAGTTCACCTTTTACCAGCATTTCAGTTATGCTGGATATCTCTTCAAGCCAGGTGTCCATGACACTTTCCACTTTTTTCTGCACATCTTCCATTTTATATCCATTGTGCACAATAATTTGAGAAGATGCCGCTTTAGGCTGGTCAATAGGTTCACCAATCTGACTTAAAATCATTATATGGGCCTGTTGAACACCTTCGACAGAATTTATAATTTCTTCGGCCATTTGATTGGATAAAAGATTGTATATTTTACCTACGTGGTTTAAAGGGTTTTTACCAGAAGTTGCTTCCATGGACATAGGCCTATTAGGAGTTATTAAACCATTAGCCCGATTTCCTCGTCCTACTGAGCCGTCATCTCCCATTTCAGCAGAGGTACCAGTTACAGTCAAGTAGTATCCTTTTTCAGATTCACAGGTAGGATCGTCCGCAGTATTAACAAACACTTCAACCTCACGATCAGTGTTTTTAGCTGCCAGATCAGAGACTATATCCTTTAAATCATCCTTAATTCCAATATAAGCGTCTTTATCATCCACATATTTGGATACCATAGCTGCAGCTACGGTGAGAGTTATTTCATCGTTTTCTCTTAATCCCATGACTTTAATGTCTTCACCTACAGCAGGATATTTCTTTTTAAATGACCTTGAATTGAGTAATTCCTCGGTGGTCATTACCAGGTGTTCTGTTTCAGAAAATGGAGCAAAACCTACCCCAAAAGAAGTGTCGTTAGAAGCAGGCATTCCTTCCCTTCGGAAAACGTCCACCAGATCTCCAGAACCGTGGCCGATCTTACATTCCACCACAGCACAGGTTTCCACATCGAGATTTATAATATTTTCATTTAAATATTCCTTAGCGGCAGCTATGGCGATTCTGTCAATACCGATTTTTTGTCCTTCATATTCAGGAACTCCTCTTCCAGTTAAAAGAATGTCCATAGGTTTTATTATTTCGCCGCCGCCGAATTTAGGATCAGATTCCCCGGCAGTAATCTGTACTTCGTCAGTGTTGTGGTGCAGTATTCCCCCAAATCTGTCAATATAAGCGTTACATAGCGCACGACTCACAGATTCAGCGATTCCATCGCTTATACTGTCAGGGTGACCTATACCCTTTCTCTCAACAATTTCTATGTCCTGTTCCTCTATGGGAGTTTGGTTGAGCGTTTCTACAATAATATTCCTCATTTAAATACCTCCCAATTATAAACCATGAATAACTTGAGTTTATAGTAATTAATCTGGTCTTTCATAATTGGCATTTATAGTAGATATGATTTTGAATTGATAATATATAAATATGCATATTCTACGGGTCAAAAAACTCACCGAGTTTATTAACTCAAGTGATTAAATAATCTATAAACTGATTGACTAACTGATAGAACTGATGAATTATTAAAATTATGCAAATTGAAACAAAAATACAAAAATTATTTAATTACGTCCTATTTAATGCAGGTGCTGTTAAATGAGCTTTAAAACTTCTTTAATAAATAAAAGTAAAAATAAATCCCTGGGGAATGTGGAATTTGCAGACAGCTTTTTTTCCAGATTTCGCGGTTTGATGCTAAAAAAAGATATAAATTCAGGCCTGGTCCTTAAAATTCCTGCCGGTCGTGGAAAAAGAGGTTCGGCCATCCATATGTTCTTTATGCGAATTCCTCTAGATATCATCTTTGCGGATGAGGACTTGAAGGTGGTGGATATGGTTTCTCTAAACCCCTGGAAAACTTACACTCCCAAATACCCTGCCAGATTTGTAATTGAGCTTAAAAAAGGATTACTTAAAGAATCTGGAACCGAAATGGGGGACTTTATGGAATTTAATGAGCTTAAATAATTTTGATTAATATTAAATATATTTATCTTTATTTTAAAAACATCATATCAAGTAATCTTAAAATATATAATTTTTTTTCAATTAAAAAAAATGAAATTAAACTATGAAGATAAATAAACTATGTTATTACATTCCTTATTTTTATATTCCTTTTTATATTCCTTTATTGAATTCAAATAAAGAATTAAGATCTCTTTTTAATCTCAGAAATGGCTAAAATGGCTACCTTTTGAACAACTTCACTTTCATCATCCTGAGCCTTTTCCAGTGCTGGTAAAGCAGACTCATCGCCAATTATAGATAAACTTAGGGCACTAGCATACCGAACACCAGGGCTTTCGTCTTTTAGAAGTTTAATAAGATCGGGTGTAGCCTTAGAATCATCAAAGGTGCCTAAAGCGAGTGCTGCGGCCTCTCTTACATGAAAATCTTCATCTTCCAGGGCTTTTATAAGAGGTTTTATTGCCCGGGGATCTCCAACTTCAGCTAAAAGTTCTGCTGCGTCCTCCCTATCATTCCATTCGCCATTTTCCAGTTCTTTAACGAGAAAATCAATTCTTTTCATTTCTTCAGCCATGGAAACACCTCAAAATAATATCTGTAATAGGTTTAATATTAATTTTACTATGAAATTGTTGATAAATACCTGTAAAATAAGAAAATGGCTTAGAAGATAGTTAAAAGAGAATCTATGAAAAATTAAATAATATTTAAAAAAATTTAAAAATTTGGAAATATGAGTAAGAATTAAATATGATTCCAGGTATCTTGAGGAGTCCTTAAAACTCCCACTTCTTCTAGATGAACTAGTTTATGAGTGTTTTCCACGTCCAGTTGCCTCATATGAATGGTAATTATTTTGCCACCAGATACTGCATTAAAAGGACAGGCCTGTTGACAGTCACCACAACCTACACATTTTAAAAGATTAATCTCAGTTCCGGGAATTATAGCTCCAGAAGAACACGACGCTGCTGCTTCGCATGGTTGACAGTTTCTGCACTCTTCCAGTTCCAATTTAGAAGGTAGAACCGTCTCTACTGCACCAGCTTCCATGTCCACCGGTACAATGAGAGTTTTTACAGCTCCTTTGCCTGCCTGAGCCACTGCATTGGTAACCAGTGTATCTGCCACCCCATTGACTATTTTAGCGATGGTATTAGAAGTAGCCGGAGAAACCACCAGCAAGTCATAGCGACCCATGGAAAGTCGGCCAGTTATAGGGAAACTGAATTCCTGGTCTCTTTCCAGAGCCAGTTCTCGATAATAACCGCCAGTGATTTTTACCACTCTTTCATAAAGGCCGTACATCTTTAAAACTTCTTCACCTGCTCTGGAAATCATTACCGTGACTTCGTGCTGGGAAGCCATTTTTTCCAGTGCTTCTACACTTTCTAAAAGAAGATGCCCTGCTCCAGTAAACGCCCATGCAATACGCATATTTCTCTCCAATCCTTTGTTATTTATCATTAGTATTTAGCTTGAACTATAGAGATAGATTTCAAATGTAAAAAAATAGATAAAAAAATAGAAATCTAGAATCTAGTAGAATATCTATTTTTAGGTACTTTATTTAAATTTCTATGTATTTGTAGGCCTCATCATTAGAAAAGGCATAGTGTACCTTAGTGTAGTTACTCATTAACTCAGTAACTTCTTCTTTGACTTTTAAATTGTCAACAGCCACCTTTTTAATGTATTCTGCAACTTCGCTCATCTGGGCTTCTTTCATACCTCTGCGGGTAAGTTCTTGAGTCCCTACCCGAATACCTGAAGGGTCGTCAGATCGGTTAACATCGTCCCACGGGAGTAAATTCTTATTAAGTATTATATTATTACTTTCCAATCTTTTAGAAAGTTCTGAAGCTTTACCAATATCAGAAACATCCATGGCTACCTGATGAGACTCAGTGAATCCAAGATCTTCACATAAAACATTGAATCCCAGTTCATGAAGGTTTTGGGCTAGTGCCTGAGCATTTTTGATAATCTGTTGAGCATAGTCCTGGCCAAATTCCAGCATTTCCGCGGTGGAGATTCCCAGACCGGCCACGTGGTGCAGGTGGTGATTACTAACAACTCCCGGGAAAACTGCTTCGTCTATTTTTTCCTTTAGTTCTTCTTTGCAGAGTATAATACCTCCCTGAGGTCCCGGGAATGTTTTATGAGTACTGCCCACCAGAAGATCTGCACCTTCCTTTAGTGGGTCCTGGAAACAACCCCCAGCAATTAATCCCAGTACATGGGCACCATCATACATTACTTTTGCTCCTACTTCATCAGCTGCTTCTCGGGCTTCTTCCACCGGATGAGGGAATAAGAATAAACTTCCTCCTAAAAGAACAATTTTAGGCTTAATCTCCAAAATTTGTTTTTTCATGGCATCTGCATCTATATTCATAGTTTCTTGATTGAAAGGATGAGTATAAACCTTTAATCCTCGGATACCTGCTGCACTAACTTTTGCATGAGAAATATGACCACCATATGGTACTTCCATGGCCATCATAGGATCATGAATATTAGCAAACGCAAAAAAACAGGCCAGATTAGCGACAACACCAGATGTTGGCTGCACATTGACGTGTTCCGCATTATAAAGCTTTTTAGAGAGATCTATGGTCATATTTTCAATGCTATCAATGAGATGACATCCTTCATATAACCTTTCACAAGGGAGGCCTTCCGCATATCTGTGGGATAAATCAGAGACCATGGCCTCTTTAACAGCAGAACTAGTAATATTCTCACTGGCAATGAGATTCATACTGTTTTCCATCCACTGATTATGCTCTTTCATTATATCTCGTATTTCTTGAACGTAATTTTGATTTTTAGACATATTTCATCAGCATCCATAATCTATGAGTAGGATATTTCATTCACACTTAATGATAGTGACATAAGGGTTATAAATATTCAGATTTTTGGAAGAAAAATTTACAATTAATTTTTGATATGATTTAAGTTAAGATTGATAAGATGTTAAATTAAAATTTATAATCCCCAATCCCACAACTCTAAATAAATTAAAAAAATTAAAAAAATTAAATCAAGAAGAGGTTTTTAAAATTAATTCTTTTTAAACATCATGGTGTTTCTCATTTCTTCCAAATTAGAAACTATACGATGCAATTGGGAAGCAGGAATGGCCACCATTACTTCTTCAGGTTTAATTTTCATGTTATTTCGGGCTCCTACATCTCCAAAACCATAGGTTACTTGACCCGTCATATAAGGCAAAGCAGCCATGGTACTGCAAATAGGACCTACATCTGCCCCAATGGCCTGTACGGCACCATCATAAGAATTAGCATGTAAAATTTCCATTCCCTGTTTGGAACTGCAGACCACAAAAATGACATCTGCATCAAAATCAGCTTTAGCCAGGGGAGCGAAAAGTATGCTGGAAAAAAGCCCTTTATCCAGAGCGCAATAATGACTCCAGGCCCTTTGAACTGTCGGGATATCTTTATGAACACCCATCTGGGTCAGGAAAGCCCCACTGCGCATATTTGCGGGAAAATCCGAAAAATCTTTCATTCCTGAATAACGGGCCCCGCCCATACACTCTTCTTCCTCAGCAGTAGAGTAGAAAATTTCTCCATTCATGACCTTATCCAGTTTAGTGCAAAATCTGGATTTTCCAGACTCTTTTTCCATGTTTCTCGGTTCTTTAGTTGACCATTTAATTGCTACAGGTTCCCTTTCCAGTTCCAAAAGATCTTTCAATTTTTCTGCCAAATCTACATTCATAAATTACCACCAGAAATATATTGTTCTTAGTGATTATAGATTTTTTTAATATAAAGCAAAAGGCCTGAAAATCAGTGAAAATAATTGTTTAATTAATTAGGATATTATGATAATTTTATTATTAAAAAAAAGGTATCTAAACTTAAAATAGTTTATAAAATCTTTAAAATGAGTAATTAAAACCAATAAATAATTAGAAAGTGTCTATTTTTAAAAAAGTATCTATTTTTGATAATAATTAACAAAGCAAAAAAAGCACCATTATTTAATTAGATAATTAATTTAAAAAAAGAAAATTTAAGGTGAGAGATTAAATCTCACACTTATTTTGATGGTTCGTTTACTGCAGCTTCAATTTGAGCCATGATTTGCTCGGTCTTGAAGTGCTGTTGATCCATTGCTCCAGATGGGCAGGCTGCTACACAGGTACCGCATCCTTTACATAGAGCTACATTAACGCTTACTTGCTCATCTGCTCGCTCTACAGCACCGTATGGGCATAGTTCGAGACAAACTTCGCATCCACCACAAACATCCAGGTCAGTGGTAGCAATAATTGGCTCAATGGATACTTTTCCTTTAACCATAGGGATAGCTGCACGGGCAGCAGCACCAGATGCCTGGGCTACAGCGTCAGGAATATCTTTAGGACCTTGTGATACACCAGCGAGGTATACACCATCAGTTAAGGTATCAACAGGCCTTAGTTTTGGGTGAGCTTCCATTAAGAAACCATCAGCAGACTTGGATAGACCTATGGTCTGTCTAAGGTCTTCAGATCCTTCTGGAGGTACTAAACCTACACCTAAAACAACCATATCATAGTCGTATTCGGTTACTTTACCGAGTAAGGTGTCTTCTGCTCTAACAGTGAGAGTGAGGTCTTGGTTTTCCAGTACTTCAGCAGGTCGTCCTCTGATGAACTTGATTCCGTATTTTTCCTGGGATCGTTTGTAGAACTCTTCGAATCCTTTACCGAATGCCCGGATATCCATGTAGTATAGAACTACTTCAGTGTCAGGCATTTTGTCCTTGATTAACTGAGCGTTCTTCATGGCGTACATACAGCACACACGGGAACAGTATGGTTTACCGATCTTTTCATCCCGGGAACCAACACAGTGTATAAAGGCCACACGTTTTGGTTTTTCACCGTCGGAAGGTTTGATAACTTTTCCTTCAGTAGGTCCGGATGCGTTGATCTGTCTTTCCAGTTCCATACCAGTAATCACGTTGGTGTGGCTACCGTAACCATATTCCAGCTTTTCAGTTGGGTCATATGGGTCGTAACCGGTTGCTACGATAATGGTACCTAGATCGAGTTCGATTTCTTCTGGTTCTTGATCGTGTTTAACAGCTCCCCGTTCACAGATCTGATCACAGAGTTTACATTCGATACAGTAGTCTTTGTCTATGGTTGCGCATAGTGGTACTGCTTGTGGGAATGGTATGAATGCTGCTTTTACCATACCGATACCTTCATCAAAGTAGTTAGGCATTTCGATTGGGCATACTTCTACACAGGAACCGCACCCAACACATAGTTCTTCGTCTATGTATCTTGGTTTTTTCTCTACTTTTACAGTGAAGTTACCGATGTAACCGTGTACTTCTTTAACTTCTGAGTAAGTCATGAGTTCGATGTTTTCGTGTTTTCCTACGTCCACCATTTTTGGAGCGAGGATACACATGGAACAATCGAGGGTTGGGAAGGTCTTGTCCAGTTGACCCATTCTTCCACCAATGGTAGGTTGTTTTTCTACCATGTAGGTTTTGAATCCCATATCAGCTAAATCGAGTGCAGCTTGGATACCAGCTACTCCTCCACCAATAACCATAGCTTTGTCATTTACATCCACTACTGAAGCTTCTAGAGGTTCTAATAGTCGAGCTTTTGCTACAGCCATTCGAACTAAATCTTTAGCTTTTTCAGTAGCAGCTTCTGGTTCATTCTGGTGTACCCAGGAGTCGTGTTCCCGTAAGTTTGCAAATTCAAACAAGAACGGGTTTAGTCCAGCTTCTTCCACAGCTCTTCTGAATGTTGGTTCGTGGAGCCTTGGGGAACAAGCAGCAACAACTACTCGGTTTAGTCCTTTTTCTTTAATGTCCTTTTGAATCTCTAATTGTCCTGGGTCAGAACAATAGTATTTGTATTCGTTAGCGAGAACCACATTAGGTAAAGTCTTAGCGTATTCTGCAACTGCTGGTACATCCACCACACCACCGATGTTTATACCACAGTGACATACGTAAACACCAACCTTTGGTTCTTCCATGGTTTCTTCTTTCTTTTCTTCTACCATTAGATCACCTTGTACAAGTTGAATCTTATGTCTAATATTGAAATTATTTAGGTGATGTTAGGTGTATCACTAACACATAAAAAGCTTTCTATCTATAATTTTGAGTAAAGTATATATATTATGAAATAGGGAATTGATTTACATGTTTTTTTAATCAAATAAAAACCATATGAATCCATTAAATAATTATGGGAATCATATAATACTCAAAACAAGTGGTAGAGTGATTAAACTCAGAATTGTACTGAAAAATACACATGCTGCAGTAAGTTTTATGTCCAAATCATAAGTAATTGTCAGCGCCACTGTGAGCATAGCCGAAGGCATAGCAGCCTCTATAATCGTTACTGTTCGCTCTAAACCACTTAAACCAAAAAGAGATACTATTAAAACCGCTAAAGCTGGTGAAATTATCAGTCTTACCATACTTACAAATGCCGCGTCACTTAAATATTCTTTAATCCCTTTCAACTCCAAAGAAAGACCTAAAGATATCATTATAAGTGGTATAGCTGCTCCTGATAAAAAAGTAAGGACATCAGAAACTACAAAGCCCATAGGGACATGGAAATAGTTGGCCATGAGCCCTAAAATGATACCCCATAATGGAGGAAATATTAAGGCCCTTTTAATAACTTCCCCCTTACTTCCTCCAAATATAGCTAAAAGGATTATTCCCAAACTAATAAAAACAAATATAGATCCCAGATCATAAAATATAGCCCTTACCAGACCATTAACTCCGAAAACCCCCAAGGTTATAGGATATCCTAAAAAACCAGAATTTAACATTATTACGGGTAGCATGATACTCCAGCGAGTTTTTTTAGAATATCCTTTCATTTTTCCCCAGAAATATGCTATTAAACCCGAAATTAAACCTATTAAAATACATATTAGAGGTATAGGGAGTAAAGATGGAATTACAGAAATATCGATCCGGTACAGCGCCATGAAAATCAGGGAAGGAATGGCTAAATTAACCACGATTTTGTTTAAAGATTTAGCATCCTCAAATTTTAATAATCCTAATCTTCGCATGCCGTATCCTAAAAATACCATTATAATTATGGCCAGAATTGTTTCTATTAAATTGAGATCCATTTTTGATCACTAAATAAATAAGTAAAATACAAATAAATTCAATGTTTTTAGACAATAATATTACTAATTTTTTTTTAAAATCTTAGTTATATACTTAAATTCTTGATTGAAACCCTATTAACTTAATCCATAAGCAATGCAAAAAAATTATTATCATAAATCAGTATAAAGCATAGATAACATGTATAAAAGAATAAATATGTTTAAAATTGATTAATAGATGATTAAAATAAATTAATTTATTATTTCCGTATAAATATTTTACAAAAATATATAAAAAATTAAATTGTGGAGAAATTAATCCACAATACCTTCCGTAGTGATCTTAAAGACACTTTCACCTTCAGGTAAATGAGGGCTATCCACTAAACGGGCAATTCTCTTGCCGGCCAAACCTTTCTTCAACCATACTCGGTAGGTAGCTGCGTGACCCAGAACGTGACCACCAATAGCCTTGGTTGGGCTTCCAAAGAAAGCATCAGGTCTGGCCTGAACCTGATTAGTGACAAAAACTGCGGTGTTGTAGGTGTTAGCAATATTTTGCAGGGTGTGCAGATGCTGGTTCAGTTTTTGCTGTCTGGAAGCCAGAGCCTCCCTTCCCACGTATTCTGCACGGAAATGGGCAGTTAAAGAATCAACAATGACCAGCCTAATATTGGTTCCGCTTTGAATTAGTTCATTGACTTTTTCCGCCATTAATATCTGATGGCTGGAGTTGAATGCCCGGGCTATGTGAATTTTTTGTAAAACTTCTTCCAGGTCCAGATCAAACCCCTTGGCTATTTGCTCAATTCTTTCGGGACGGAAAGTGTTTTCAGTATCAATAAAGACACATTCCGCATCTAAACCACCCTGTTCTGGAGGTAACTGAATAGTAACTGCCAGTTCGTGTGAAATCTGACTTTTTCCAGATCCAAATTCACCAAATACTTCTGTTATTGCCTGAGTCTCGATTCCACCACCAATTAGTTCATCGAAAGCCGTGCTACCAACAGTAATACGGCCTATATCTTTTCGCCTTTCCATTACATCCAGTGCAGTCTCAAAGTCAATTTGTTCGGCTTTTCTGGCTGCTTCAATCACTTTTTCAGCTACTCCTTCACCAATTTCTGCTTTGACTGAAAGTTCTTTGGCGGTGGCTGTGGCCAGACGCATCATATCGGCAAATCCAGCATCTCTAAGTTTTTGGGCAGTTTTTTCGCCTACATTAGGCAAATCTTCTAGTTCTACCATGTTTAATCTCCCTTAATCTTTAATTTTGATTGAGTTTTTATTTGTTTTATGAAAATTATATTCTGGAATAATAATAATAATAATACATTGCTGCATTACATTTCAAATTCCAGGATTTTTTTAGGATTTAAACGAACTTCTTCATTGTATTCATCGAACTTGGCATCCCCAATGACGGTTATGTGCATTCCGTTTAAATCTTCCACTTTATCTTCTAAAGCACCTTCATCGGCACTTTTGGCAATAATATCTGCCACTTCAGGTGTGGTCATTCCCAGTAATCTTTCTGCTTGTTTTCCAAAGAAGGTTACTCTGATTTCACCAGTGTCATCTGCTATTCTGGCGGGAAGCATAAGCAAATATTTTGGCTCTTCTGCAGTCTCTCCACAGAAATCACATATATATTCTTCTTCTACAGATTCCAGACGATTATTACAATTAGGACATCTATAAGATAGAACTTTACCACCAAATGCATCTGTAAGTTCTCCAGAAACTTTAATATTCCGATCTTCTTCTTCCAAGTCCTCAATATTACGTGAATGATAAATCATCTCTTCCAGTTCTTTAAAGGTAGGTAATCCCTCTAAATCTTTGTCTTTAGCCTTATTCATCTGGGTATTTCTTCCAATACTTAATTCCAGATTATCGTTACGGAAAGTTACCCTTGGATTTTCTATACGCAAGGCATCCCCAATGGTAATTGGAATTTCTGCTTTTTCATCCCACAGAGAGGCCCTCATGGCCCCAGTGTCGTCGGCAATTTCCATGGAACGTACTATTCCGGGACTACCATCATTTCTCTGGAACTCGTTAGGGTCATAAAGGTCTATAACTCGACCAATAATTCGAACATTGCGCTCGTCTTCCTCCAGATCATCAATTTTTTTAGTGGTATAAATCATTTCTTCCAGATCTTCAAAGGAAGGCAGGCCCTCCAGATCTTCAGGAAGAGGATTCATTATTCGGGCGGTTTTTCCCACACTGAGATCTACACTGTAGAGCCCCAGTTTGGTCCGGGCGTTCTCAACCCTAAGAGCTTCACCCAGTTTTAGATTAGTATGGGCTTTTTCATCCCACAGAGAAATTTTTACCAGCCCTGTTTCATCGGCCATATCCACCGAGCGCACCAGTCCAGAAGTTCCATCTTCTCTCTGGAATTCTCTAGGTTCACTAATAGATACTACACGACCTACCACATCTATCTCTTCACCCTCGTCTTCCATTTCACTTATTGTTCCGATTTTAACTGGTTCCAGATGTTTTTTATATTCCTGAAGTACTTCCAGTAAGTTTCCATCGGATTCCGGGTTAATTACAAGACTGGTATTCCAATTAGTATTCAAACGGTATCCTGATTGAGCATACTCGTCAAACTCCACATTTCCACCAGTGATTTTTATGATGTCTCCTTTATTTATTTCAAGATTAGTATCATTGTTCCACAGAGTAACCCTTATTGATCCCGTATCGTCAACTATTTCGATGGATTTTACAGATCCCGGCTTTCCATTTGACCTTTCAAATGTTATAGGATCCTGTACTTTAGTTACCAGACCCATAATCGTAACATCTTTTACCTCATGGGCGTCCCCTATTTTAAATACAGTTTCTTCTGCTTCAGGAACGTCATAATCACCTTTAATTATTCTACCAACCCAGGGGTGTGTTAGAGAAATTTCACCGTTTCTCATACGGCTTTGAGCACCCAATATCTTAATAGAATCTCCTTCATTAAGATCCAGTTCTTCAATTAAATCTGTGTCCTTATTCCATAGAGTATAAGTAATCTTGCCAGTTTCGTCCTGAAGTTCCAATGAAGCGACTTTTCCTTCTTTTCCATCCTTCTCAAAGGTTCTAACACCAGGAAGTCTTATTATTCGGGCTATTACATTTACTTCCTGATCTTCTTCAATGGATCCAATAGGAGTAATTTCTTCGCTATAATCAGGTAAGTTTTCTTCAGTATCCACTTTTTCTACAGTTGATCTAGGCTGCAGGTGAATTTCCTTTCTCCCCCGATATCCATCTTTAACCGTTACTTTATCTATTTGGACTATATCTCCTTCTTTCATATTTTTAAGTAGTTTTATGTTCTCTGTCCAGAAAACAACTCTTACTTCCTCTGTTTCATCGGCCAGAATCACATTGGCTACTTTTCCACCTTTTCCTTTCCGGGTGGTGAATGGTTTAGGATTGGAAATTCGCATTACCCTTCCTTTTATAGTTAATTTATCTGCCCCTTCCTCCATTTTTGAAATTTTATCCATACTATGTTCTTTTTTTTCAGATAATGGAGTATTTTTTTCACTAATGAACTGTCCTACAATCATGCGTGCTATATCAATATCATTCATAAAGCTTACATCTTCATAGTCCTTTTTCATTTCGTTCATTTTTTCCAGGAATTCTTCTTCAGATAATTTATCTTCGATTTTTTGATATTCCTGTTTTATTTCCGCATTCATTTAAGGTCCCTCTCTATAATGATATTCCATTTCTATCTTTAAAAGGTTGGTGAGAGCTTGTGGAAAGTAATGCTCTGCCCAATTTGCTAAAGTTTCACTTTAGTAATACTTTAATAAAAATAGTATTACTGAGTATTTAAATATTATTATTTTTAATTTTAGTAATAATTATTATCATTCTATAATATGACTATATTTTGACTCTATTAAATTTAGATTGGTCGCATTAATTGGTTGGATTATAAATCACATATAATAATTAAGTATCTATAATATATTTGCATTAAAAGCAGATTGATTAATCAGAGATCCATATGATTAAAAATTTAAATGAATTGTGGATATTCCATTAAATAAATTGTACAAATGTGGTCAATTTGAAATAATTATTAGGATTAAGGGCATTTTGTTTTAAAATTTATATACTATCACTATAAATAGTTAGATAAACAGCTAAAATTCTGTTAAATAAAATAAAAAACTTTTAAAATGATAGCTAAAAACGCCCTATTTCAAGAATTAAATTCTATTTCTATAGAATATAACCCTTACGGCATTTTGCGCAATATTTTACTTATTTTACACTTGGAAAGATTATTGATTATTTTGTGAATTAGCCAACTTTAAAATGGCTGATTTTATTGTTTTTGCAATTCTAATAGCTAGTTTTTAGAAAATCAACAACTTAAAAAAAAAAATTAAAAATTAAGAAATTTAAATGAAAAAGGAGGATTATTAATGTCCATGACCATGGCAGAAAAAATACTGGCCAAAGCCGCCGGTAAAAAAGAATCAGAAGCTGGAGAAATTGTTATGGCCAACATTGACGTGGCCATGACTCACGACCTCACTGGACCACTATCGGTGGAGTCTTTTAAAAAAATAGGGACCCCTGAAGTGTGGGATCCAGAAAAAATTGTAATCGTTTTTGATCATCAGGTACCGGCTGATTCTCTAGATGCGGCCAACAATCATCTGGTAATGCGCCAGTTTGTAAAAGAGCAGAAAATAAAGAATTTTTACGATGTTAGAGAAGGCGTGTGCCACCAGGTTCTCCCTGAGAAGGGTCACGTGGTGCCAGGAGAAGTTATAGTGGGAACTGATTCGCACACTTGTACTCACGGAGCATTAGGAGCATTTTCAACCGGGATAGGATCGACAGACATGGCTATGGTATTTTCCACTGGTCAATTGTGGTTTAAAGTTCCAGAAACCATTAAATTTGAAATAGAAGGAACTCTGGGAGATTATGTGTATGCCAAAGACGTAGTGCTGAATATCATAGGGCAGATTGGAGCTGATGGGGCCACTTACAAAGCCTGTGAATTTGGTGGGGAAACCGTCAAAGAAATGACTGTTTCAGATCGAATGGTCCTCTGTAATATGGCTATAGAAATGGGTGGAAAGACGGGACTGGTAGAACCTGATGCAAAAACCCTTCAATATGTCAATACCAGATCCACTAAAACCTATGAAGTAATGAAAAGTGATCTGGATGCTCCATCCATGGAAACCATGCATATCGATGTTAATGAGCTGGAACCTCAAATTGCCTGTCCTCACCATGTAGACAATGTCAAGCCAGTAAGTGATGTGGATGGAATTGAAATAGACCAGATATTCCTGGGATCATGTACTAATGGTCGTATTAGTGATCTACGAACCGCTGCCAAAATATTAAAAGGTAAACAGGTGGCTGACGGGGTTAGAATGCTGGTCATACCTGCCTCCAGAGAAGTTTACACTAAAGCCCTGGACGAAGGACTTATGAACACCTTTGTGGATGCTGGTGCACTGGTTACCAATCCATGCTGTGGACCCTGCCTGGGAGGTCACGTGGGCCTATTAGGTCCTGGTGAAGTAAGCTTATCCACTTCTAACCGGAACTTTAGAGGAAGACAGGGCAGTCCTGAAGCAGAAGTTTACTTATCATCTGCCGCCGTAGCTGCTGCTTCTGCACTTACCGGTAAAATAACCGATCCCAGAGGTATTTAATCGGTTTTAATTACTAAAAATGTAATTGTTTTAAATTTTAATTAAATGAGAGCCTTAATAAAAAATTTTTAAAAGCGGTGTTTATTATGGAAGGAAATGTATGGAAGTTCGGAGATGACATCGATACCGATATAATTATTCCTGGACGTTATTTAGTAGTTATAGATCCTAAAGAACTTGCCAAGCATGTTATGGAAGGATTAGACCCTGATTTTCATGAAAAAGTTAATGAAGGAGATTTCATAGTTGGTGGAAAGAATTTTGGATGTGGTTCATCCCGTGAGCACGCGCCACTGGCCCTTAAAGGTGCTGGAATATCTGCAGTTATTGCTGAGTCTTTTGCCCGTATCTTCTATCGAAATTCTATAAATGTGGGAATACCACTTTTAGAAGCTCCGGGAATATCAAAACACCTGGAAACAGGGGACAAAATTGAAGTTGATATGGATAAAGGAGTTATTCGAAAAGTAGAAAGTGGTGAAGAATATGAATTCCAAAAACTACCAGAATTCATGCTGGAAATTCTTGATAAAGGTGGTTTAATACCTTATGTTAAAGAACAGATGGATTAAAATTCCATTTGTTATTTATAGTTATTCTATAAGGTTACTGGAGCATTAAAAAAAATAAAAAATAAAATGTTCTAAATGTAAAAATAAAAATAAAAAAAATGATTTGAAGATTTTAAGTGGATTATAAGTTTAAATCTTTTAATTAAGTCTTTTAAAATTAAAATGGTGTTATTATGTACAAAATATCTGTTATTCCTGGAGACGGAATAGGAAAAGAAGTAATGGAAGCAACACTCCATGTTATGGAAGCTGTTGACCTTGATTTTGATTATGAGTTTGCTGATGCCGGTGACGAATACGAGGCCGTTAGTGGAATACCACTCCCTCAAGAAACCATCGACATTGTTAAAGATTCCCAATCCTGTCTATTTGGAGCTGCTGGTGAGTCTGCCGCTGATGTTATTGTTAAACTGAGACAAGAACTGGATCTCTATGTTAATTTAAGGCCCGTTAAATCATATCCTGGGACCAAAAGTATCTTTGACAACCTGGACTTTGTTATTGTCCGGGAAAACACCGAGGGAATGTACATCGGACTGGAAGAGGAAACTGAAGAAGGGGCCATTGCCAAGCGTGTTATCACTCGACGGGCTTCTGAAAGAATTTCCAGGTTTGGATTTGATTATGCAGTTAAAACCGGGAGAAAAACTGTAACGGCAGTTCACAAGGCAAATGTCTTGAAAAAAACTGATGGTATATTTAAAAAAAGCTTTTACAAAGTTGCTGAAGAATATCCTCAACTGGAATCAAATGATTTCTATGTGGACGCCACCGCCATGTATTTCTTAACCAAACCTGAAATGTTCGACGTTATTGTTACCACTAACCTCTTTGGAGACATTCTCTCTGATGAAGGGGCTGGACTAGTGGGTGGACTTGGACTAATTCCTTCTGCTAATATAGGAGACAAACAAGGATTATTTGAACCAGTACACGGTTCAGCTCCTAACCATGCTGGAAAAGGAACTGCTAACCCTGCTGCTATGATATTATCCGCAGTTTTAATGTTAGATTACTTGAATGAAAATGAGGAAGCTCGAAAAATGGAAAAAGCTCTGGTTGATACTTTAGCTGAAGGAAAAGTGGTTACCGGGGATCTGGGTGGAAATGCATCCACCATGGCCATGGCTGCAGAAGTTAAGAATAAGTTAGAAAACCTTTAACTTCTTCTTTTTTACACAAATCATATAACAATAGTTAATTATATATGATTTGATACTTGGAAAATATTATAATTGAATTATAAATTAATAAATAAGAAATAGACTTGAAATACTGATGAAATATATTTAATCAAATTAAAAATCAATATACTCAAATTATTCCCTTAAAATAACTAAAATTGAAAAATAAATTTAATGGAAATTATCTCTAAAAATTAAGGAGTAATAATAAAGGAGAATAATAAATGGAAACTGCTGATGTAAGGGAGGATATCCCCCTTTTAGAAAAAGTTATTTATATGGATGCAGCCAGTACCACTCCCACCCCCAGACCAGTGGTAGAAGCCATGTGCGATTATTTTTACAATTATAATGCCAATACCGGGAGAGGGGCTTACTCTCTGGCAGTTAAGGCCACTCAAAAAGTAGTGGATGCTAAATTAAAAGTTGCTAATTTTATTAATGTCCTTCCTGAAGAAGTTGTCTTCACCAAAAACACCACTGAAGCCATAAATATAGTGGCCAATGGACTGCCATTTAAAAAGGGAGACTCCATTATAGTGCCCAACATAGAGCATCACTCTAATTTTCTGCCCTGGTTAAATCTACGCAAAAAAGGAGTTGACATTAAAGTGGTTAAGGCTGATTCTAATGGGATAATAAATCCTTCAGACATTGCCACAGCAGCAGATGACACCACCCGACTAATCGCCGTGACCCATATTTCCAATGCCCTGGGCTCGGTGCAGGATGTAAATGAGATCGGGAAAATAGCCCAGGAACAAGATTCATTGTATCTCGTAGATGCCGCCCAGTCCATCGGTCACATGCCCCTCGATGTAAAAAAAATGAATGCCGATTTTGCCGCCTTTCCAGGACACAAAGGAACCTTAGGCCCGGTAGGAACTGGTTTTCTCTACTGCAATCTTAAACAATCAGAAAAACTGGAAACCGTCAGTTTAGGTGGAGGAACCGTCCTTAATGTATCAGAAGATGATTTCCAATTGGAATCATTCCCTGCCAGATTTGAAAGTGGAACTGGTAATATTGCTGGTTTTATAGGTTTAGGAGCGTCTATAGACTATATTAATCGGATCGGTCTGGAAAAAATAGAAAAACACGGTGCAAAACTTACTAAAGAACTTTATTCTACAATGGCCCTAATTGAAAATGTCACCTGTTATGGCGATCCCCAAAATATTTATGGCATTGTATCCTTTAACATAAATAATATGCATCCCCACGATGTGGCCAAGATTCTGGATGAAGTCCGAGGTATATGCGTTAGAAGTGGTCATCACTGTGCAATTCCTGCTATAAAACATATTGGTGCTTATGAACAGGGCGGTACTGTAAGAGCGTCCATACATTACTACAACACATCCGAAGAAATCCAGATACTGGGAGAAACCGTGGAAGAGATAGCTAAAACATTTGGAGCGTAAAAAATGGATAGACCTCAATTAATAGCTCTTTTTATAATATTTATAATGGTTTTCAGTACTGTAGCCTTTGCATTACTTATGATTTAATCCATAGATATTAAAAAAGATGAAATAAAACTTAATTTATATTAAGAATATACTTTATGGATGAATTATATTTTATGAATAAATTTCTCTAATTTGGAGGTAGATTTAAATGGTAAATGTGAGAATTGGAGCAGTTGTAGCAGAATTTAATTATGATATCACCCACATGATGCTGGAACTTGCCAAAGAACATGCCAAATTTTTAGATTCAGAAATCACCGAAGTAATTACAGTTCCAGGAGTTTTTGACATGCCCCTGGCCATAAAAAAACTTCTAAAAGAAGAGGACATTGATGCCGTAATTACACTGGGTGCGGTAATTGAAGGTTCTACAGACCACGACCAGATAGTAGTGCAACACGCATCCCGTAAAATCGCAGATCTGGCACTGGAATATGATAAACCAGTTTCTTTAGGTATCTCCGGACCGGGTATGACTCGTATAGAAGCTCATCAAAGAGTTGAATATGGTAAAAGAGCTGTTGAAGCTGTTGTTAAAATGTGCGACCGTTTGAAATAGGTTTTTACCATTTCAAAATTTGTTTTTTCCTTTAATTTTTTTAGATTTTTATATTTCCATAATAATTATTCCTGGATATTATTAAATATTTATATTTTTAAATAGAATACCATATCATATACATTTAAGATAATTATAAGTATTTTAAATGATTATAAGTATTTTAAAGACTCCGTATAGTTTTAGAGGTATTTTAATGGAAATTTTAACCCCACAAGATCTGAAAGAAAAATTTAACGATCCCTGGATAGCCCCTTATCAAAAAGTGCTCACCATGGTGGATCATGACCTGGTGGAAATAGTTGAATACCATCCCTGCGTATCTGGCTCTCACTGGGTGGTGCATCAATACCAGCGCACCAGTGAACTAATACTGAAATCATATAGGGATGGAAATAAACACGTTTTCATCACCAGAATCGGTAAAACTCCTCTGGAACTTAAGGCCAGTATAAATGCAGCAGGTATTGAAGAAGTTTCCGTGGAGGGAGACGAAGTAAAAGTAGTCCATGCTGGATTGGCCGGGGCTGGAGTAGGGGCAGCTATGTGCCGGGGCATGGCCCAGGGAGTGAAAAGAGTAGAATTATACGATGTGGGGGGCGGCTCAAAACTGGGAAAAGCTGCTGTAATCACCCCTAAACTTGAAAAAGTAGTCTTAGGTGTTGATGATACTGATACTAAAGACGAAGGTGCCACCTGGACTATGGCCCACAATATGGGAATGGAACTGGCTAAGCAGGGTTTTCAATACCTGGATCACGTTATAGTTCAATTATATCCCCATAACCCCCATAAAACTCAAAACTGCGTTTCAATTGCCCTTACATTCGCAGTTAAACCCGGGGAAAAGGATAAACTGGTTGAAAAGGCTCAGAAAATTTTAAAAGAAAAAACCTTATCTGAAAAAACGGCTATTGCTGTTTTAAATGGTATAAAAATCCCTGAAGCCCTTAGGGAATATTCAGAAAGAGCCAAAAAATCCATGATAGACGTGGAAGAAGCAGAAAAAGTGGCCAGGGAAGTTGGCGTTGAATTAATCGAAGTAACCGGTTCTCAGGGAAAAATAGGGGCTCTGGCAGCTTTAGGTTTGTACGATGATGTGGAAGAAGCTGTAAAAGTCTATTATTAACTAATTAATATTTTTTTATTTTAATTTCTTATGAGTTATTTTTGTAAAATAATGATATATGCTTATTTCTAATTTTAGATATTTATTCCCTGAATTTAATCCAATAAAGTTTTAATTTTCTTATATTTTTAAAAAAATTATCAAAATAAACCTTGAAAAATTTGAATATAAAATAATAATTTAGTTTAAAATAAAAAGTAACCCTTGAAAATTTAAGGGTTTAAAAATGAATCAATTTTTAATCCAAGTCCCCTGTTATATTAAAATTCAAAAATCTACCGGTATTCGATGGAACAAATCGAGTGTCAGTAATCACTTCATCCTGGATTTGAATTTTAATTTCATGGGTTCCCCAATAAACAAAATACTCTTTCATGAAGCTGCTTTCAGAGAATTTAATTGTTCTTACCTTTTGGCCATTAATATAAATAGTGTAAGAACCATTGGTCATGACTCCAGAGGTAGAAGATAGTTTTTCATTGTCCACATAGATATTTACCCGTCTTCCTTTCTCTTCACCGTTTTGAATTAAAATTCCTTCCTGAATAGTTATGTTAGATGCTTTGGATCCTTCAGTAGACAGACTTTTTTGGGCATAAACATTGTTAAAGACCTTTCGCAGGTTTCCATCTTGTATGACCTCTCCCACACCCAAATCCAGATTCTGGCGAACTTGCAGAGGTATTCTAATTATATTCTCCTCACCTGGTCGCGGCTGATTTAAAACATAGCCCTGGCCCGCAATATAGAGCTTATCCCCATAATTAAGAGATAAAGTATCTAAAGCTCCCGAAGGTATCCTAATACTTGTATTTTCATTTTCTAAAGCACTGTCAACCGTATAAGGGCCCCTTACATCGAAAGTTTTATTATTTGTAGAATTTTTCCAAATAATAAGGTTTCCCGAGTTGGGTTCTATTGATATTTTACCATCATAAACGTGCACCGCCCCTAAAAGAGTGGAAAGCATGGCAATCAGAATAATTCCAGAAACAAGTATAGGAAAATGCATGTAGGTAAATGATTTTAAAGACTGGGTACGGCCTTCCTGCCTTACCAGCATGTGAAATGACCGTTTAATAAGTTTAAATATGTAATATATGGCCATTAACATTCCCACAAAGGCAATTATTATCCAGATGGTAGGAGGGATGGTTCTAATGAAAAATACTCCAAAAACCCCTAAAGAAGATAAGGAAAGGCCTAGTATGCCCATACGAATGAATTTACCCATGGAATCCATCATGGTAACCCTTCCGTACTCCATAGCCCGATCCACAATGGTACGAACCACTTCATTGGCCACTACATTGAGATCAGCCAGGTTAGACATCTGGTGCTTAATGTGGCCTATGTCCACCTCTTTAATGTGCAGTCCCTTCACATCAGCATCCAGTACTATTCCCACATCAACCCCATAATCTTCTTCGAAACGTATTTTATTTAAAGCCGTTCTCTTTGCAGCGAACTGACCGCTAAGTGGTTGGTCAAACTTAATTTCAGGAAAGAAAAAATTTAAAAGAGGTTTAGCAGTTAATTCCGTTACCCTTCCTGCTTCCCGCTTGAATTTAGTCTTGGTGATATCTGCTTTGCTCTCTAAAATAGGTTTGATCATGTTTTCAACCTGTTTAGTGGTTAAATTTTCCAGATCACCATCTATAAAAGCAACTATGTCCCCTTTAGAGTGCTTAAATCCAGTTTTAAGCGCAGCACCTTTTCCCTGATTAGTTGTGTGCCGAATTATGCTGGCTCCCGCTACCTTTGCCTTTTCATATGTATTGTCAGTGGAACCATCATCCACTACCAAAACTTCATTAACATAATTGCAGGAAAGGGCAGTTTTCACCACATTCGACACATTTTTTTCCTCGTTATATGCAGGAATAACAACAGAAACTCTTAAAGGGTCTCCATCTCTATTATTATTGATTGCAGCTAACAGGAAAATAAGGATAAGAATCAACCATGACAAATTTTGCACCTCGTCTATAGAAATAACGAACAGTAATTTAATATCAATTTATTTCTTAAATAACATTAGTATTAAATAGATTTTTTATTATTATATTATTTTTTATTAATTTAATTCTTGAATTAAAGTATGTTTTAAGTATGTTAGAAGCATTATAAGAAATATGAATCCCTTTATTAAATTTATTTTAATATATGGGGTCAAATAATTAAAATTTATACTAATCATATTTGATTTATTAAATATTCTAATTTTTAATCTAAAATCAGCTTATCACATAACTACTCTTATCGTTTCTTTTAGTATTCGACTTACTTAAATAATGTGTTGCCATATAATAAATAGATAGTTTATTAATAAATGAAAATTATTAGAAAATGAAATAATTGTTCTAATCAATTGAATAAACTAATATTCTGAAATTATTGAATCTAAAAATGGAATTTAAAAAAATTTAACCTACAAAAGGTGGAATCTAAAATGAAACCTAAAGTTATGATATTACTGGGGAGTGCTTCTGATTTCAAAATAGCAGAAAAAGCACTGGACATATTTGAGCAATTAGAAATCCCCTACGATCTTAGAGTAGCTTCTGCTCACCGTACTCATGAAAAAGTGAAACAAATTGTTCTGGAATCAACTCGCAGAGGAGTTGAAGTATTTATTGGAATTGCAGGACTATCTGCCCATCTACCCGGCATGATTGCCGCCAATACCCACCGTCCGGTGGTAGGAGTTCCAGTGGATGTTAAAATTGGCGGTTTAGATGCTCTTTTTGCCTCTTCACAAATGCCTTTTCCGGCCCCGGTGGCCACGGTAGGAATTGATAGGGGGGATAATGGGGCCCTTTTGGCCGCCCAGATTATTGGAATACATGATAAAGAGGTAAGAAAAAGAGTTTCTGCCTTGCGTCAGGGTTACTATGAAAAAGTAAAAAGAGACGAGTACCAGTTGCTGAGTAATATTGAAGGTAACTATTATTCTCCAGAAAAAATTGAAATGCCATCTATTGAAAAAGATATATTTATTGCATCCGACTCAAGACCAGATTCGTCTGCTGAGAGTCCCATGGTTGCCGTGATACCTGGAAGCTATTCTGACATGAAAATTGCCAAAAAAACAACCATGTTCCTGGAAAGAATGGGAATATCCTATGATATGAATGTAATTTCTCCTATAAGATATCCTGAACGTTTTGAAGAATACATGAATCGTATGAAGGATGTTAATTTATTTATTGCCATAAGTGGCCTATCTGCCCATGTTACTGGAGCGGTGGTGGCTCTCAGTGAAAAACCCGTCATCGGAGTCCCTTGTCCCATGAGAATGGGCGGTCTGGATGCTCTATTATCCATGGTGAATATGCCTCCAGGAGTCCCTGTGGGAACTGTTGGTGTGGCTAATGGAGGAAATGCCGCCGTATTAGCAGCTGAAATGCTTGGAATATCCAATAAAAAACTTGAAAATAGAGTTAAACGCTTAAAAAGCAAATCAGCTGACTTTGGATAAATAATCATTAATTATGATAATTATTTACTGATAATTATTTGCTCGATAATGGTTATTTGAAATGGTTTAATCTGATAAATTGGAATTAATGGATTTATAGACTTTATAATGGGCCTATCTCGGTGATAACATGAGAGAATTTTTAAAAATTATAGAAAAGGATTTTGGAATCATAAGAATAGATAAAGAAGTTTCAAGTGTATTTGAAGCTGCAAAAATCTTAAGAGAGCATCCTAAAGAAGCAGTTGTACTTGAAAATATAGGAGAGTCTGATATACCAGTTGTTTCTGGTATCTGTAACACTAGAGATAAAATAGCCCGGGCTTTAAATACCAGTGTGGCGGGAATAACCCATAAAATAATTCAGGGAATGGAAACTCCCCGCCCCCTACAGAATATAGAGAAAATTTCAGGAAATTACCAGACTTCTAAAGCTGATCTAAGCAAATTACCTATACTTACTCATTATCAACGTGATGGAGGCCCCTATATTACTGCAGGAGTCATTGTTGCCCGGGACCCAGAAAGTGGAAGTAGAAATGCTTCTATTCACCGGATGCTGGTGCTGGATGACAACCATCTCACAGTGAGAATAGTACCCCGGCATCTCTACACTTATCACCAGCGGGCCGAGGCCCTGGGAGAAGATCTGGACATTGCCATAGCTATTGGAATGAATCCAGCTACTTTGTTGGCTACCACAACTTCCATACCTATCACCTCTGATGAAATGGAAGTGGCCAACAGTTTCCACAATGGCGAGATGAAATTGGTAGAGTGTGAAAATTCAAATCTAGAGGTGCCTGATGCTGAAATAATTTTAGAAGGAAAACTTTTAGCTGGTGAAAGAGCAGATGAAGGACCATTTGTTGATTTAACTGATACTTATGATGTGGTAAGACAGGAACCAGTCATAGAACTGGATAAGATGCATCTGAAAAAGAATGCCATATACCACTCTATTTTACCGGCTGGTTTTGAACACCGTTTGCTGCAGGGCCTACCTCAGGAACCAAGAATTTATCAGGCCGTGCAGAACACCGTACCCACCGTGCAAAACGTGGTACTTACTGAAGGTGGGTGTTGCTGGCTCCATGCAGCGGTATCTATAAAGAAACAAACCCAGGGCGATGGTAAAAATGTTATGATGGCTGCTCTGGCTGCCCATCCTTCTTTAAAACATGTAGTGGTGGTTGATGAGGATATAGACATTTTCGACCCGGAAGATCTGGAATATGCCATGGCCACCAGAGTAAAAGGAGATGATGATATCCTTATTGTGCCTAAAGCCAGGGGTTCATCACTTGATCCTGCGGCGTTGCCTGATGGAACCACCACCAAGGTAGGAGTGGATGCCACCAAACCTCTGGATAAGAAAGAGAAGTTTGAAAGAGTTAGTTTATCTGAATAACTAATTTATCCCATTTTAAATCCGGGGACTCTTTTTAATTTCAAATAATTTATTCTTTTGATTTTTTTAAATTTCATAATTACTTAGATCTTACTCACGATCTAATATTTGCTTTTAGATTCTTTTCAAATATTTTTAAAAGTTATACCACAATATCAATATCTGCCCCACATTTCGGACACTTTTTCTTCTCATCGACCTTAACTTTACCCAGGCCATAGCCATCTCTTTCAATCAATAGCTGGCCACAGTCATAACAATAGGTATTCTCCCCGTCTAGGCCTGGAGCATTTCCCACATATACGTACCTCATTCCTGCATCCCGGGCCATTTTCCGGGCATTTATTAGAGTTTCGATAGGTGTGGGATTTATATCTTCCATTTTGTAGTTGGGAAAGAATCGGGTAAAGTGCAGGGGAACTTCTATTCCCACTTCATCCACCATGAACTTCACCAGGGCCTTTAATTCTTCCTTGGAATCATTGTATCCAGGGATTATAAGATTGGTGATTTCAATATGAATTCCCATCTCCGTCATTATAATTATGTTTTCTAAAACTGGATCCAGCCGGGCATTACAGATTTCCCGGTAAAACTTTTCAGACATACCTTTTAAATCTACATTAGCCGCATCAAGGTGTGGCCCTATAAGTTCCAGAGATTCTGGGGTCATGTAGCCATTGGTCACATATATGGTCTTTAAATCATTTTTATGAGCCAGTTTAGCGGAATCTATGGTGTATTCCAGCCACATAGTTGGTTCGTTGTAGGTCCAGGCGATGGATTTACACTGGTATTGGTTGGCCAGCTTGATAGAAGTTTCTGGAGAAATTTCCTGTGTGTAAATGCTATCCACCGTGGCCCGGGCAATTCTCCAGTTTTGACAGTGTTTACAACCTAAATTACATCCTACACTTCCCAGTGAATAAACCTGTGAGCCCGGAAGAAAATGAAATAATGGTTTTTTTTCAATGGGATCCACTCCCGAGGAAGAGACCGCGCCGTATGTGAGATTGTATAAAATTCCCTCATTATTTTCCCGGGTTAAACAAAAACCACGATTTCCTGGTGAAATAACACATCTACGCTGACATACCTTGCAGTGTGTCTTTTTTTCATCTAACTTTTCATAAAGTAAAGCTTCAATTTTCATATTTATCCCCCCAAATGCTGATAGCCTCCAGGTGGTAAAATATTTGTTTTTCCATGTTTATCAACTATTTCTACATAACCCGAATCAGTAACTTCTCCAATCACATAAACATCCATGAGCTTTTTTAATGCATTAAATTCTTCTTTTTTTACTGTTAAAAGTAGTTCAAAGTCTTCCCCATAATATAAAGTCATCTGATGGAGATTTTTTCCAATAATCTTCCCCACTTCTTCTACCAGCGTGTGTGAGGGTATTTCAGATTCGTATATTCTAATTCCGATATTATTTCCTGGTTTTAGCATTTCATAAAGTTCACTTGTCAGACCATCAGTTATATCAGTGCATGCTGTTACTAATTTTGATTCAGCAGCAATTATTCCCTCTTTAATTCTGGCTCGGGGATCCAGCGCATGATTTACAGCTTTTTCAATAAATTCACCTTTAATCAATTCTATTTTTCGGCGAGAATCCGTATCATCAGCGAGTAAAACCTCGAATCCAGCCGCGGCCAGTCCCAATGGTCCAGTTACAGCAATTAAATTTCCTTTCTGGAGGGTTTTCTTCATTAAAACCTTTTTCTTATTTACTTCACCTAGTGCAGTTCCATTTAAAACTATTTGAGGAGATTCATTGGTGTCTCCCCCAATTAAGGGTGTTTCATAGTAATCACAGGCCTCTAAAATACCTTCCACCAGTTCTTCAAATTGTTCCAGGGCCATGTCCCTGGGCAAACCCATGGAGATCAAAATACCCCTTGGCTGGGCCCCCATTGCGGCCAGGTCACTGACATTCACCGTTACGATCTTCCAGCCCATCTGGCGGTGGGTCATCTGTGGTGGAAAGTGGGTTTCCTGTAGCAGCATGTCAGAAGTGCTTACCAGATACCTGGAATCAACATCTATGAGTGCTGCATCATCCCCCAGACTATCCCTTATCCGGCTATGAGAAGAAAAATAATCTTTCTGAAAAAGGTGGGCTTTCTTTATAATTTTTTCAATCAGCTTTTTTTCACCCAGATCAGAAATTAAAGGTTTTTTAGACATTATATATGCTTATATTCATAATTAGAAATATAATTTTTGATTGATTAAATTGTAAAAATAGATTTAACTAAATTAATGAAAATTAAGGATTATAAATTAATTTAATGATTATTTCTATTTCAAAAAAAATGGTCAATGAATTAAAAATTAATTAGGATTTTAAATTAAAATAAAATAAAAAATAATAATCAAAGGAATTCATTGCAAAGAATTTACAACTCTATCCTTTATTATTTCCACCAGTCGAGAGTCAGCACCAAGTGGTTCTGTGTAAATAATTTCTCCATCAAAATGGATTTCCTCTTCTTCTTCATCGTGGTGGCTGTGATCATGACCATGGCCATGGCCTTCGTGACCATTATCCAGTCCCAGAATGTGAGGGATATCTTGTTTGGTGTGCACTCCATGGGCTAAAAAGACTGGAGTGACAATTATCTTTTCCACCCCTGCTCGAGATAGTTCATTTATAGCGGAAGGTATAGATGGTTTGTTCATATTCATGAATCCCACACCTACTGGGTAATCTGCCTGTTCCCGGTAAATATTGGCCAGTCCATTGATAACTTCTTCTCCATAAGGTAGTCTACTTCCGTGTCCCACCAGTAATACGCCTATTTTACTTGTTGAGTTTGAATTTGAATCCATATGAGATCACTCCATCTTTGCCTTCTTCTCTGATTCTTCTAAATACCATTTCCACCTCGTCGCCAATTTGAACATCTTCCGGATTGCAGTCCACGATTTGGGTGGTAACTTTTGCTCCTTCTTCTAATTCAACAATAGCAACTACATAAGGAGCTATTTCCTTAAATTCATCAGTGGGTGTGGTAATAACGGAGTAAGTGTATATTTTACCTTTTCCAGTTAATTTTATATCTTCCAGTTGCCCTTTTCTACGGCATTCCGGGCAAATAATACGGCTGGGAAAGAAAACTTTGCCGCATTGTGCGCATTTAGAACCTATTAGATTATAACGCTGTGGAATATGACGCCATGCTCTTACAGTATCTGACATGTTTATCCTCCATGATCTATTCTAATTAATTCCATGATTGATTTAATATTTTAAATAAATATTTTGTTTAAATAAATATGAAATTTAATTTTAAATTTAATATCTAAAATTGAATTTTTGATAATAAATATTTTCAATATCTTATAATATTCATTTTAATATTTAATTAGATTTATTTATTTTAATTAAATTTATAATAATTTAAAGATTTCGTTGTTATTTTTTTTAGTCAAAATTCAGGATTTTTTGGCCTCAATTTGCCTTTATTATTGGTTATTTAGAATATAAAGTATTAATAAATTTTATTTCTAAATACTCAATTTATCTTGGAATTCATGGTAGTTAAATTCTTTGGTAATGGATTATTCAAATCGATTTTTTATGATTGAATCTTGATTTTAATAGAGTATTATCATTTAATTTTTAATAAAAATCAATTTTAAATCTTTTTTAGTGGGATTGTTTGTTTTAGAATTATGAGCCAAATTATAAAATTTTTAGTAAAGTTTGTTATTAAATTTATAATAAATAGTAATATTTTTATAGGATAATAATATTAACTAATACAAAAGTAATACAAATGACAATACTCATAATAAATTCTAAATAGGTAATCTCATGGATAAAAAAGGCTATGTAATGACGGGAACTTCTTTTCTATTAATAATACCCACAGTTTTAGTTGTCATTAGCCTCTTAAATTTTGTCCACGGTGGAAATGAAATAAACACCCAGTCTATTCAATCAGATAGGATTTTATTTGCCTCAGAGGATGTGAAAAGAAACATCCCTATTCTGGCCAGACAATCCATGCAAAATATTTCATTAGAGATAATTGACCAAAATAAAAGTATTGAAAACAGCCCTGAAGCAATTAAAAACCATTTACAGATACAAGTAAACAACTTGACATCCCAATATCAAGATTTCAATATAACTTGTACCATTAATTCGGTTCAAACATCACCCCAGGACTCTTTTTTTATAGAATTTAACTCCACTTTAATCGTTACCCAGGATAATTTTAAGCAAGAGGAACATCTATCAAATTCAGTATCAATTGAAGGTCTGCCTGACCCCCTTCCATTTGTTAAATGCCGGCCCTATGGCTTAATCACCCACAACAACACCCGGACAATTTATGGGGATAGTTTAAGATCTTATCTAGCAAATAAAAGTGTTAAAAATGCCAGTTACTATGAAAATGCTACCTCCCCTTTTATTATTAAAAAATGTCCCTATGACCCCTATATGAGTCATGGTTCCAAAAACACCATGAAAAATTGTGAGGACAATGGTTTTTATCATGACAGCAACGATGGTTCTTGCTACCTGTGTCGTCTAGAAGGAAAAGGTATTTGCACACATTTTGGTTTTGAAGTGTTTGTAGTACCGGCCTCTATAACAGGTAATAATTCATCCCTTGAATTAGAAGGGCCTTGTTCCTCAGATCATGTTATATTCGGAGAAACCACATACCCCGGCCAATCAATAACTTATTATATTAATAATGGGACTGAATACTTTTTATTTTTAGATAATGGCCACCGAGCAAAGTATGGAGTTATTTAGAACTATTATGGATAACTAAGGCTAAATAGGGAAATAATATGTTTTTAAAAATATTAAGGTATTTAAAAATATTTAATAAATCAACATTATTCCGTGATTATAAGGGATTTATATTTTCCACTGATTTATTACTGTCTTTAGTAATTTTAACCATCATTATAGGAGTTTCTGCAGATTCTCTTGATTATGGTAACGAATTAATGGGTGATCAAAATTCTCGAGGGGTTATGGAAAGATTAAGCGTAGAATCCGCAGATATACTAATTAAAACTCCAGGATCCCCAGATAATTGGGAAACATTTTCTAATTTTGCTGGTGTATCACCTGGCCTAGCATTGTATAACAATTCCAGTAATAACACTTTACCGGTTCTTTCCTGGCAAAAAATAATTGTTCTCAGTGAAAATTATGAGGAGATTATGAATAAAAAGGTTTTTCCAAGAAATATTAAATCCAGCATTATTTTGTACCCGTTAAATCACAATATTAAACCTATAGTTATACACGAAGAGTCCGTTTCAGTTGAATCCGCGGAAATAGTGGTGGTTAATCGCACTGTGCAATGTAACTTTCTGAGTAATTTCACCTTAATTGTTATGGAATGGAGTGGAAATAAATTAAATAACTCTGAAAACATTTCTAATACTTTTTCATATTTAGGGTCGGATATTTGTCCTCATGAAGAATTAAATGGGAATTTAAACCATACCACCCCCACCAATAATTCTCCTTCTAAAATATGGAGATGTGAACATTTTAATACCAGTGCTATGGAATTGGAAAATAAAGATTACTTTTTAATAACCGACCCATCTCCTATTATAGGTGAATCCGCTCAATGGGTTTTAGATACTGCAGATAATCTTTCTGATAAAAGAAATTCTTTTGATTCTTCTAATATAGAATTAAATACTAAAATAAAAAATTTGATGGGAAATAAAAATAATGCAACCATTTGGATTCATGTTATTGGCCCTGAAAAAGTTAATAAACCATTTAAAATATTTTTGGTTGGTATTCCTAAAAATACCGATTCACAGTATAAGAAAGCCGAATATTTTCAATTACAAACATTTAATTTTGTTTTAAAAGCTTGGATCGATAATTGAATTCTATACATTTCCTCTCTATATTCCATTATTAGCCTTAAAATAGTAGGTAAAACACTAATACAATTATATTTTATGCAATAGGGGATATTTTAAAATAGATTCTAGAAAAAGAAATTTTAATTATTTTAGTTTATTGGTCTCATGAATACATTCACGACGAAGTTTTAAAAGATCCTTTTTCTTCTTTTTAAGGTCATCCACTTCTTCCATGATTTCAGGGAGTTTTTCCATGATACAATTAACTGTATCATCATGGTGAATCCATTCACAGTCTTGACAACTCCATACACCCTTATCTTTTATCCATCGACCTCCGGTTGAACCATCTCCACAAGGGTAAAAGGGGCAGTAGCAGAAAGTACAGTTTTGAGGATGATGGTGGCAGGGATAGTAATCGCAAGACCTATTTGGCCCTTCTACAATTTCTCCCTCTAAAAATTTCTCATAAAATTCCCGGGAAAGAGAATGGATGGGTTGTCTTACCACATATCCCCGGGGAGTAATCATACGTCCTTCCTCTAAATATGTGGTGGAATTACCAATGATAATGATGGTAGACATATCAATTTGTCCCTCATCAAGTTCTTCCAGAGTGGTGGTTATTATTTGAGGTGGTTGGGAGCTGCTTCTAACAATTCCCACTGGAGTAGAAGGATTAATAGTTTTTAAAAGTATTTTTAAGGATTCTCTAAATGGTTTTTTTCTGGTCTTGCTGAGAGGATTATATAGAGCTATTACCATGTCCCCTAATGCTGCATGTTCAATTTTACGTTTAATCTCTGATAAAGGAGTTAAAATATCACTTAAACTTATAACTGCAAAGTCGTGAAGAGGTGCACCCAGTAAAGAAGCTCCATAATTAGCTGCAGTTACGCCGGGAACCACTTCATAATCAATTCCGCTGTATTTACCAGCCAGTTGAAAGAATACATTGGCCATCCCAAAAATTCCTGGATCTCCGGAACTAATTAAGGCCACTTCTTTTCCTTCTAGACTTTTTTGAATAGCCAGTTCCACCCGGGCGATTTCATCCCCCATTCCCTTTTTAATAACCTCTTTTCCCTTTAGAAGATCTTCAATAGAATCAATATATCGTTTATATCCAATTACTACTTCTGATTTTTCTATAGCCTCTAACGCCCTCAAAGTTATGTCCTTAGGGGAAGGTCCTATGCCTATAATGCTAATCATGAAATCACCGTTTTTTATTCCTTAAAATAATCAAGGAGATGCTTTATGGATTTTTTGTCTAAAATATTAGTTCACTGTTATCTAGAACCGATTTAAAAATACTAATTCAAATTATAGTATATAATTTAATTAGGTATAAATTCGGGAAATGGAAACTATTTTAATAGAATTTAAATCTATTAAATAACCTTTGCTGGTACTATTTCCATTTGCTGTAGCTGTAATCATGAAATCAGCGCTAGGAGTGATTATAATCTGGCCACCGGTACTATTTCCGCCGCTGCTGTTCTCTTTATAGCCCATTATGGTGAGATTAAGCGGAATGATTTTATTGCTCTGGTCAGCAAAAGTGGTAGCATTGAGGGTTTTTATATCTACACCATCCAGTTTGGCCTTACTTTGAAGTGATTGAGCTACCAGGTTAGTATTGGATATGTTCAAGATTTCAGGTGTCCCAGTAAGTACTGAATTCACATCATCTCCAATATTAAAAATTGCGGAAATCCTATCAACCTGCAGATCAATTAACTGTTCCACGTCTGGGGACTGGGAAGTTACTATAGTATAAGAACTGATCAGTCCAGCTTCGAAAAATACCAGGAAAAATGCTAGAAAAATTATGAATTTAAAAATTCTTGACAAATGACCACCTTTTATTGTTATGGGAGTTGTTATTAGGATTTATGGAAATTCAACATCTTGTTATGCTGATATGTTAATAAATATCCTTTTAATGAATTATAAATTGATATTTATATTTATCTTATCACCTATGTGATTACATTCATTAGAAATAAGTATTCTATTGTCCGTGATAATTCTTGATTAATAGTTATTAGAATAATTGTTAGAATTTATTTATAACTTTATCTTATAAAGAATTACTATAAAATGTATTCTACAAGTTTATTAGTGTGAGTTATTTGAAATATTTGCAAAACTCAGATTAAATATTTCTAAAATTTTATTAAAATTTTTGAATAGTTTTTTTTATTATTTTTTATATTAAACATTTTTAATTAACCCAAATTTTATAATATACTAAATACTAAAATATCAAACAATCAATTCAATGCTTATTATAAATAAAAAACCAATTTAAAGATAATATGAGTCAAAATATTCTACTTAAGTTTGCTGATGCAGGAATTTTAGTTAATGACAAAGCTTACGACAAAATTAATTTATTAGAGGACCCTGTTCACATTTCTTCTTCTTTAATTTCTGATTTGATTGGAAAAGGGATTAAAAAAAGAGATCTAGTAATATTAACCGGAGATATGTTAGATACATTTTTAGAAAAGGAAGGACTTTTAAAATCTCTGGATAATGCTTCAAATTCTTTTGAAACTGCCCCTCCTGATCTTAATAATTTAAAAGTGAATTTAGAATCAGAATCCAACATATCGTCCCCTAAAATCACAGAAAATATTACTAATCCCGAAAATTCATTATCTGCAGGTTATTCTACCATGGATAATAAAATGGATATGGTAACTGAAAACGTTCCTGAAACAGATATTAACTCATTAAAAATTCCTCAGAATGTTAATTTTAATTTTGAAGTTATTCAAGATACCAGTAAAAAATCATACACCAGTGGAGATATTAAAGATATTATATCTTACTTTAAAAGTCGATATAGTAAAATAAAAAATATACTGGTTAAAAGAAAAGAATTAAAAGACTATTTACCAATTTCTGATATTTTCCAGACTAAAGATGTTATTAAAATCATAGGAATGGTTAAAGATTTTAGAACCACAAAAAATGGCCATAAAATTCTGGAAATAGAAGATGAAACTGGTGAAATCAGTGTTTTGGTCCATAATGAAAACCATAAGCTTTTTGAAAAGTCGGAAACAATTGTTCGAGATGAAGTAATTGGGATAATAGGTAGTAGGAAAGGGAACTTTGTAATATCTTCAGAAATAATACAGCCTGGCGTTCCTAGAATTGAAGAAAAACCCATGGATTTCACTGCAGTTTTTATCTCTGATGTTCACGTTGGCAGCCACAACTTTCTGGAAGATGATTTTAATAAGTTCATTAAATGGATTAACTGCGAATTTGGAAGTCCTGAACAGATAGAAATAGCTAAAGACGTTAAATATCTAGTGGTTGCTGGAGATATAGTAGATGGAATTGGAGTTTACCCTAACCAGGACGAAGACCTATCTATTAAGAACATAACTCTCCAATATGAAGAAGCTGCCCGGTTATTTGGACAAATAAGGTCTGATATAAAAATAATTATAGCTCCAGGAAACCACGATGCTTCCCGTTTAGCTGAACCTCAGCCCGCTGTTCCAGAAGAATATGCTAAAGATCTTTACAACATGGATAATGTGGAATTTGTGAGTAATCCCGCCATTGTTAGTCTTGATGGTGTAAAAACCCTCATCTACCATGCCAGCAGTTTTGTAGATATGGATATGAACGTTAAAGGACTGGAACAAAAGCATTCCGGGCTTATTATGAAAGAACTTCTTGAAAAACGACATTTAGCGCCGATTTATGGAGAAAGAACTCCCTTAGCCTCAGAGATAGAAGATTATCTTGTTATTGAGGATATTCCACATGTATTCCATACCGGCCATACCCATATGAATTCCTATAAAAAATACAAAGGAGTCCATATGATAAATTCCGGGACTTTTCAATCACAAACTGATTTCCAGAATAGACATAATATAATTCCCACACCTGGAGAAGTTCCAGTGATTAATCGGGGTGTTTTTAAGCTTTTAAAATTCAGTGAATGAAATTAATAATGAAATAGATTTTTACCTATTTTTTATTATTTTTCAATTAGAATAGAAAAAATTAAGGATAAATTATTGCAATTAATGTTCTTTAAATATGATGAATAGAAGGAAAGATTCAAATGAATAATAAAAATCTGGTAGAATCAGTGATAGATGCTTCAAATTATATTTTTGAAAGAAAACTTGTTTCTGGAAAAGCAGGCAATATCAGTGCAAGATTTAAAGATCATGGAATGGATATAATTGCTATTACTCCCACAGGAGTCTCTTTAGCCGAAGTTAACCAGAAAAATATTGTTATGGTGGACCTGAAAGGTAATTTACTTTCAAAAGGCCAACCATCTTCTGAAGTTTTTTTGCACTTAGAAATATATAAAAAAAAGCCTGACATAATGGGAATAGTACACACCCATTCCCCCTATGCTACCGGTTTTTCATTTTCTAATAAGAAAATAAAAAGATTAGAGGGCTTTGGTGCAATAAAAAAGCCCTATTTAGAATTAGTAGAGTACAAAAAACCAGGTAGTAGTGAGCTAGCTCATGCTACCGCTGAAAAAATTATTCCAGAAGATGTAGTCATCTTAAAAAATCATGGAGTGGTAGCAACGGGAGCTAATGTTAAGGAAGCTGCTGCCCTAGCAGAATTCACTGAAGAAATAGCTAAAACACAGTTTGTTTCCTATATGCTCAATTCAAAATAAGAATTTAGTTGAAAAATGTTATTCAAATACTTTAATTTGAATTTAACTTTAAATTAAATAGTATTATTATTATTATTATTATTTATATTCTAATTCTTAATCTGGATTTAAATCAAAATTAATAAACTATCAAATCATTTAATAATAAAATAGTTTAATTGATTTAATATTTTTTTTATTTAATTTTTATTTTAAAAGATTAGGCAGTAAAATATTAAATATTATATTAATTTTTAAAATAAAAGACTAAAAATTAGTTGAAATTAACTTCTGATAGACTCTAATTCGCTTAAAATCTCCCAAATTAAGGTTCTAGCGTGAATTGGGATATTTGGATCATTACTGATTTCATCTAGAATTGAAATCACAGTACTGGCCCGTATAGTTGAGTCTTCCTCTTCATTATTCAATATGTCATTTGATTCTTCAGCTGCCCTACGTATGTTACGTGGAACACTAGTATCTTCCATTATGTGTTTTAAAATATCAGAAACGCGATTAAATGCATCCTTACTCATATTAATTCCTCCAGTTAAAATATGAAAAAAATTTAGATTAAGAGTTATATCCAATGTGCTTTATGTTACTTTATTTAAATAGGTTTTGGTATAAAATCTATTCTGAATATTATTTTTCAGCTTTTTAAGTAATATATTGATTAAAGGTTAAAAAAATTACAATTCAAATAAAAAGTTATTCCGGGCTAAACAGATTCAGCCACAGCAATTGTGACCCCATTATAAGAAGTCTTTTTAAATATTAATTTAGAATTATTTCCAGCTATTAAAAGAGCAGCCGGTTCACAAACACCTTTTATTCCAAAAGTTTTCTCCACAAACTCAGAATAAGAATGTATATTTTCAGCAGGAAACTCTTTAATTTGATTTATCGAGACAATTTCCAAAGGAATATTTAATTCATCTGCTGCCTCCAAAATACCTTTTTCATCCTTTTTAACATCTACCGTGGCCATCAAATCAAAACGCTTAATTGGTACATTCAAAATTTCAGCGGCTTTTTCTATGGAATTTATAACTTGTTGTTTAGAAACTCCTTTACGGCTTCCCACACCAATAACTAATTTTTTAGGCCTTAATAACATATCATTACAATTTTTAGAGATATTCGGATTAATAGATCCATTTTTACCATTATTTAATGCCAATAGATCATATTTTTCAGTATTACCTTTAAAATTACATTTAATGTTACTCACATTATTATTAAAAACTGATTTAGAGAAAATTTCATAGGTTTTTCTAATTTTTGGTTCTGATATTAAATATTCTAAATTATGCTGGCTGAAAATTTGAATTTTTTCATTATTCATAATAGATATATTAAAAGGAAGAATTAATTCAGGATTCAATATTTCCCAGTGCAATCTTCTAGCCAAATCATCTATCCCAAAAAACCCATGGACATCAGTCGAGGTGGTGATTACAGGATTAGAATTAAGCAAATCAGCTATTTTTAGTGTTAAATTGTTTGCTCCACCAAGGTGTCCAGATAAAAGACTTATGACATTTTTTCCAGCATCATCAATTACCAGTATAGCCGGATCTGAAGTTTTGTCCCTTACCAGATCACAGGAAATGCGAACCATGATACCAGTGGCCATAATACCAATTATAGCGTCAAATTCAAGGAATATTTTGTTTATAACATTTTTAACGTCCTTATGAAATAATTCTACGGCCATGACAGTAGGATCTTTCAAAAGTTTCGTTTTAAGTTCCTGGGCAAGTTTTATTCCATAGGAACTAACTGATAATATGGCTATTCTCATTTTTTACCTTTTTTTATTCTAATTAAAGTCTATTTTAATAAAATTTCAATAAATTAAGTAAGGATGAATTATTTGAATTAATTATATAATCAATCGGATTTAGATTTTAAATATTTTGATGGAATTTCAGATTTTCTCTAAATCAAATAATATTTAATATAAAAAATAAAAACATTGAACCTCCTATTAAAACTAATAAAAATATGAATACAGATACTTTAGTAAGTTTTATAGCAGAATTTATGGTTTCTATTTCTAAATTATTTTTTTCATCCCCTATTTCATAAACACCAGGTTTTTCCAGTTTTATGCCCAGGGCACCAGCTGCTGCTGCCATTGAATAACCAGAATTAGGACTGGGAGTATTTCTTGCATCTCTAAACATTATTTTAAAACTATTTTTCCAATCCATTCTTAAAATAAAAGCCGAAAAAATTATAATTAGGCCTGTGAATCGTGCTGGAATGTAATTTAGCACATCATCCAGTTTTGCTGGAAACCAGCCAATTAAAGCATTTTCTTCGTTTTTATAACCTACCATAGCATCCAAAGTATTTACCACTCTATAAAACATTGCACCAGGAACTCCCAATACAAAGGAAAATAATATAGGAGATACAATGGAATCCGTGATGTTTTCCGTCAAGCTTTCCACAGTGGCTGATATTAGTTGGGAATCATCCAGATTTTTAGTATCCCTACTAACTAAATATGACACTTTTTGCCTTGATTTTTCTGTATCTGATGATAAATTCAAGGCAATATCCTTTGAAGATGTGATAAGCATTTTTATAGAAAAAGTAGTTGATAATATAAATCCTGAAATCAAAATATAGATTATACAGTCAAATTTTAAATAATAAATTACAATTAAAACAGGGACTGTGAAAGTAATAGTTAATATTAAAGTTAATATGAAACCAGACCATTTACTTTTTATTTTAATTAGATCTGGCTTTATAATTTGAATTAATTTTCCCATCCAAACTACTGGATGTGTCTGAATAGGTAATTCTCCCATTAAAAGATCTATGAAAACCGCTAAAAGTATTATTGAAAAAATCCAGATATCCATAATAGAATTATAAACAATGAATTATTAATGCTATGCTTGTTAAAAATATATCATGCGTTATGAATTGTAATTGATAAAATATTCTATGAAATTAATTTATTCAAAATAGGAAGTGGGTAAATGACAAGTATTCAAGATAAAATACAGAAATGGCTCGCAGACGAGGGTTATTTTAGACAAAAAGTGCCTGATGAAAATTCTAACTTTCATTTTATTATCAATTACCCTGAAGGACATGTAATTGATGTTATTCAACCAAAAGGAAAGGAAGATTTGATAGTTATTGGATGTGCAACAAATGTGAGTCCAGAACACTTATCTCAGATGAAGAAAATGAATTCTGAAGATAGAGAAGATTTTATATGGGAATTTAGATTCGCCTTAAATGGTCTCCTGGTTGATTTCCAGATTCAACACCCTGAAAACATTTTACAAAGTTATGTAGTTAGTACAGAGATATATGAAGATGGATTAAACAAGGATAGGTTAATTTCAAGTGTAAAAAATGTTTTTAGAGCTAAATTACAGGGTCTGTGGAAGATCCAGCAGAAATTTGGAGAAGTTGAAAAAGACTCATCACCTTCAGATAGTATGTATGTTTAGATTCCATGAATCTAAAATTAAAATAAATAATTTATTAATTTTTAATTAAATCAATGATTATTAATTAATTATTTTTAAAACTAAAATAATTTAAAACTAAAATAATATTTTATTTTCTATAAATTGTATTAAATCCTGGTAAAAATTAAATTTTATTCTATTTTATTCTATCGAGACCTTAATTTCCAGTGTAAAAAAAACTTTAATAAATTTCAAAATCATTTCGTTATTAATTTGATCATTTTTAGGATAGAGAGACATCAATTTCCACTGTAAACATTAATTTAAACAAAATAATTTTAAGAGAGAGGTATATTTCCAGTGTAAAATTCAATGATTTTTATTTAATTATGGGATTTCATTCTAATTTAACAAAATGATAAGGGAGAGGTATATTTCCAGTGTAATTAAAAAATTGAAAGAGAGATTTATTTGAGTCATATGTTTCCACTGTAAAAAAGTATATATCTATCTTAAAAATGGTTTAATATGTTTAGATAAAATGATATTTAAATTATAAGTTATATTAACTATTAATTTTTTAAAACAATATTTTTTAATATGAATAATTGAAATTAAAGTTTTCTAAGCATTTTAAATTATTTTTTCACTTGAAACTTATGTCAAAAATTATATTTATTTATTATAAATAAATTTTTTATATTTATTAATTATAATTTCTTGAAACGTTTATTTTAATAATATTTAAATGTTCTTATTTTTAATTATCTTTTTATTTAATTAGATCAAGAAAATAAAACTTATAAAATTTTATATTAATTTAATTATTATATTTTTAACATAAAATAATATATCAAAATTTTTTCGGTGTTTGATTATTAAAAATAATTACTTATTCAAAATTAATCATAAACAATAAAAATAGTTTAAAAAAATTTTTACAGTGGAAATATATGACTCTAAAAATCAATAAAAAATTTTTTTATTTTCACTGGAAGTCCATGTCTCTCTTAATTTTACACCTGTTATTTTTATTTTTACAGTGGAAACACATGTCTCCCTCAAGATCTCAACGATGTTTTTTATTTTTACAGTGGAAACACATGTCTCTTTCTGAAAGTTAGTGAAATTGAATTTATTTTTACAGTGGAAATCAATCTCTCCCTTAGAAAAATATTTATAATGCTCTTGGAAAACATACTATTTTAAAATTTAATAATAAAAACTTTTATTTGATAGTTAGAATAACAAATTTACACTTGAAACTTACCATCATTATTCTGAAAAAATTATTTTTATTCAGGAGATTTAATGTTTTTAATTCAGATTTAACTATTATAATCTCATTTTAATCATGGTGTTTCAATTCAGGGACCTTTATTAATTAAGGTCAAATTTTTTAAAGAGATTCATGTCTATTTTAAAACATGATTTTGTTAGAATTGGGGTTACTGACAAATTAATTCTCGGGATTTATATTTGGATGTGTGATCTTTATGAATATATTTGATGAGTTAGGGGATAAAAAAACAGTTTTTCAAGATAAAAAATTTTTAGATCACAGGTTTTTACCAGACAAACTTCCGCACAGGGAAGATCAAATAAAATCCATAGCTAAATACTGGATCGAAGCTTTAAATGCTGTAACTCCTCCAGATATTACTATTTATGGAAAAACAGGAACTGGAAAAACAGCTGTGGCTAAATTTGCAATGAAGCAACTCAGAGAAGCTGCTAAAGGTCAAGATATAAACATCAGGACAGAATACATTAGGTGCACTGATTATACTACTGAATATCAAGTTATTGCCAGATTATGTCAGCAAATGGGTCGTGATGTTCCTTATCGTGGATGGACCAAGGCAGAAGTAATTAATACATTTAGAAATCTTTTTAAAAAGAATGCTTTTGGGAAAGATTTAATTTTACTGGTAGTTCTTGATGAAATCGATATTCTTCTTAGAAATGATGGTGATGGTCTTCTTTATACTCTAACCAGAACTGATAATGTAGCAATTCTTTCTATTAGTAATTATGTTGATTTTAAAAAATTTATAAAACCACGTGTTAGAAGTAGTTTGAGGGATAGAGAAATTGTATTTCCTCCTTATGGAGCACAACAACTAGTAGATATTCTTGAAGAACGTTCTACACTTTCTTTTAGTAATGGTGCATTGGAAGATGATGTTATACCTCTGTGCGCAGCTCTGGCTGCTAAAGAGGAAGGTGACGCTAGATATGCTCTGGATCTTCTTAGAACTTCAGGTGAACTAGCTGATGAAAAAGATTCAGACCTGGTTCATGGGGAGTATGTTCGGGAAGCTAAGGATTATATCGAGCACAATAAAATAACTGATATTATAATGACTTTACCCAGCCAGCAACAGCGGGTTTTGGAGTCAATATTATATTTAACCAAACGAAAAGAAGAAATAACTTCTGGAAGACTTTATGAAGTATATAAAGATATTGCCCGGGGAGACACAGTTTCTTACCGGAGAATTTTTGATTTCATAAATGAACTGGAGATGCTAGGTTTAATTTCAACAAACACTGTATCTAGAGGCCGTGCTAAAGGAAGAACTAATATAATTGATCTTCAATGTGATACTGCTGTTTTGGAAGACGCTATTTGGGGAATGTAAACATAATTTCCTAATTTTAATTTAAACATTTATTTTTTAAAATATTTATTTAATTAATTTTCCCCATCAATAAATTATTTTAAAAAAATTTTTTTTTCCTTTTAATTTTAATTCTTTTTAAATTTTAATTTTTTAAATTATTATTTTAATAATAAAGAATATCAAAAATTTATAGTTATTGTAAATAAAAAAGAAAAATCTTTTTAAAAAATATAAAAAGAATATTAAAAGAATATAAAAAGGTTATTTATTTAAAAGACTTTATTAATGCATCTAATAGGGCCATACGCACAGGAACACCATTGAAAGCTTGTTCAAAATATTTACCATATTTGGTATCATCCACATCGGGGGTTATTTCATCGACTCTTGGTAAAGGATGCATAACTATCAAATCTTTTCCTTTTAAAAGTTCAGCATTAATTAAATAAGCCCCTTTAATTCTTGAATATTCTTCAGGATCGGGAAAACGCTCTTTTTGTATCCTAGTTACATATAAAACGTCAACTTCATCCAGAACATTATGAATATCATCAGTTTCCTGGGTGACTGCATTTGCTCCTTTTAAGTCATGAAGGGTTTCTGCGGGCATTCTAAGTTCGGGGGGAGAAACAAAACTCATTTTAGCTCCAAACATTCCCAAAGCATACGATAAAGAATGAACAGTTCTCCCATATTTTAAATCACCAATGAGGGCCACATTTAATCCTTTTATTTTACCAAAAACTCTTTTCATGGTGTATAAATCTAATAGAGTTTGTGTAGGATGTTGACCTGCGCCATCCCCAGCATTAATAACTGGAACTTCCACAATGTCTGAAACGTAACGGGCGGCACCCTCAAGATTATGTCGAATAACCAGTGCGTCTGCATATTCAGCTACCATACGTGCAGTGTCAGCTAAATTCTCTCCTTTAGTAACTGAACTAGCCCCGGTTTCTGCAAAACCTATTACTCCCCCACCTAATCTTTTCATGGAAGTTTCAAATGATAGACGGGTACGGGTAGAAGGTTCATAAAACATCATCCCTAGAATTTTACCCGCCATTTTTTGAGACATTTTTTGGGAACGGGCCACCGGCTCCATTTCTTCGGTCTGTTTTAAAATGAAATTTATATCATCTTTACTAAAGTCTTTAATAGAAATAACATTTTTTAGAGAAAAGGACATTATACCCTCCAGCTAACTAATCTATTTTTATATTATCTTTGAACTTATTTTATACAGTGAATTATATTATTTTTGCCCAATATTAATAAATATTGGTTCTTTAATCCAATGCATGTTTTTACCCAAAAAATTTTCAAAAAAAAATATAGGCTAGTAATTCTATAATAATCATTATAATAATGGGGGTGATAATCTGAAAAGTAATTTAACAGTGTTTTTTGTTTTAATAATTTTCTTAATAGGTTCTTGTAGCGCTTCGACTCCTCAGGAAGTTTCTGATGCCATAGTTACTCCTGATACTCAGCAATACATAACTGAAGTTGGAAGTAAAAGTGGCAACGATACGCAGTTCCAGGTTTATAATCAGTCTTTGCAGGGGTTTCCAACTAATGGATCCAGTTTCGCTGTTATTAGCTCTGGAAATGCATCTGGAATAAATGGAACTCCTTCTGGTGTTTCTTTATATGTGGGAAGTGGAAATTCCAATACTACTGGTCAGTACAGTAACAGGAATAATTTTTCCTATGATATTGCCAATATTTTCTTTAAAATAAAACTACCTAAAGGAGCTAAAACTCTAAGTTTTGACTGGAGATTTGCCACCACAGAAGCCATTAACAACCCAATTTATTGGGATTGGGCCCGTGCAGTGATAACCTATGGCACCACCACTTACAATATTCTATTCCTACCTGATGGAAATCTTGTAGATGTAAATAAAGCCCAGCCTTATTCTAATTCAGTTCAAGGCAATTTTACACCTAATGATGTGAAATATATTTATGTAACTGGTAATAATCAAACCCCTGGAGTTTACCATGTTACCTTTGATGTATCTCAATGGGCCGGTAAAGAAATAGAACTGGATTTCTGGGTGGCTGATGAGAATGATGGTGTAGTAGACAGTGCATTATTCCTTGATAATTTACATATCTCTGTAGAAGATAACAGCACGGTAAATGCGGCCACGGTTCCTATGCAAAAAACTGGTGTTCCCTTTGGAATACTGGTTATGGGAGTCTTAACCATAATAGGTGGAATTATCTACAGCAAGAAACAATAAATTAGTAAAAGGAATTTGGAAAGCTAAAAAACGATATGGATTATTTTTTATACCATATTTTTATTTTTAGGTTTCTATCATCATTTGAAACTTTTTTTAATTCATTTTTTAATTTCATTTTAGAAAAAAGAATAAAATTTCAAGAATATTTTTTTTAAATTTTTTAAAATTAAAATAAGAAATTTATTAATTGAATTTTAATTTAAAAATAAAGAATTATAAATTTTAATTGGTTAAGGAGTAGGTTATGAAGCTACAATTTTCGGGCAAAACTTAGATAACCAGTATGACCAACCATACGAGTTTTTGGCCGGGTACCTTTGACTTTGACTTCTATTTCTCTCAATATACACTCAATAGTAGTAACTTCTTCAAAACCAACCTTTTTAGCTATTCTGTGAAGAATTTGTACTTGTTCTATGTAGGGGGCATAAACTGCCAGCCAGCCACCAGCTTTCAAGGCACCGTAAACTGATTCCATCATTTCCCATGGTTTTGGAAGATCTAAAAATACCAGATCCACGTTTTCTTCATCAATCCCTTCTTTTATATCTTTATTTTTAATTTCAACATTATTTAATTTGAACTGGTTAATATTGGACTTGGCAATCTCTGCAAAATCCTCTCTAATTTCGTAACTGTAAACTTTTCCTTCATTTCCCACTACATTGGCAAAATGGAGGGCTATAGCTCCGGCCCCGGTTCCTGCATCTACCACTCGATCACCACAACCCAGACCAGTATTTGAAATAACAATACCTATGTCTTTGGGAAGTAAAATAGAACATCTTCGTTGCATGAGCTCAATTAAATCATTTACATCTGCTTTAACAACTTTAATATGTTTACCTAAATGAGTTTCTAGGGTATCCCCTGGATTGCACTCTTGCAAGTCCTCTTTTTTAATAATTCCCAAATCATTATGGAAATCCTGGTCAGAATTTAGTAGATATTTTTTCCCTCTTTCATCTATTAAAATAAGCAAATTATCACCTTATTAAATTAATTCTAATTCTACAACGATGTTAATTATATGTTAATTATTCAATTTAATCAATAAGCTTCTTTTCTTCATCAACTTTGACTCGCTTCAGCCTCTCCTCTACAACTTTTTTCATGGATTTTGCAATTTTTTTACCAATTCCGTCTACTTTCTGCAGATCATCTTCTGAAGCATTGATTATTTCTTTCACAGAACCAAATTCTTCCAGCAATTTACGGGCATTAACTGGCCCTACATTAGGTAAAGATTCTACAATAAAAAGTTGTTGTTCCAAAAGAGTCAAGGGCTTTTTTTCAGTTCGTACTTGTACCGGGGGTCTTTCCTCGGTCTGTTCTCTAATAGCAATACGCCTTATCATGGCTGCAGTATCATCTGGAGAGCGGGTAGGTATTATAGGTATTCCAAAATCAACAGCTATGGCTGCTAAGGCCCCTCGAATAGCATTGGGGTTCATAAATCCAGAATAAAGGTTATCTCCTTCTAATATAATTACAGGCTTTTTAAATTCTTCCACCAGCTCTTTAGCCTGTTTATATAATCTTTTATCTGCAATAGAACTTACAAAATCAGAGGCGGTTTTTCTCTCCAGAGCCACTTCCTCACTTATTTGATAATCAGCTACAGCCATAGTTTTAATTTCTATTTCTACACCTAATTTAGTTAATTCCCTCAAGACCCGTGAATTTCCTTCCCGTGAATCGGCATATATCAATGGTTTCATGGATTTGGACTTTGTAGAAATTTGGGCTGAGTAACTTGAGGGCTGATTTTTATCTGGATCTTTAATTTCTCCCTCTTCAAAATTTTCTATTCCTGAATCAGAAGCATTATCAGAAGTATTTTTATCAATTATATTTCCAACCATTTCATTTCCATTTTCGGATAACTTTGGTGAAATAGAATTTTCATGGAGTGGCTTTATTTTCAGATTACTTAAAGCTGAAGCATCTCCCAATTGTTCTTTCATTTTTTTTTCTTTGTGAATACTTGACCAGTAATATCCTTCGTCCCGAGTTCCTTTAGTAATAAGAACCTTCATTTTCCCTGTATTTTTTCTTCCGGTACGTCCCCTTCGCTGTATCATTCTTATTTCCGAGGGGACTGGTTCGTAAAGTACAACCAGGTCTACGGCCGGTATATCTATACCTTCTTCGGCTACGCTGGTTGATAATAAGACGTCATAAGTGCCCATTCTAAATGCTTTAATAATTTTTTTCTGTTCTTTCTGGGTAAGGCCTTTTTCACCATTACTTTTACCCTGGCCAAAGAATTTCACAGCATTGATGTTTTCTTTATCACAGCGCTGGTAAATCTGTTCTAAGGTATCACGGTATTGGGTGAAAACAATTACCTTGGATTTTCCATTTTTTAGTTCTTTTTTAAGAATTTTTATTAGCTTATTTAATTTAGGATGCTCCACACCCAGTTCATAGGCTTTTTTGGTCAGAATCATAGCTGGAGCAAAATCTGCATCTACCATTAGTCCCTTAGCTGCTTTAGTGTTCTTTTTCTTAAGTCGGAGGAAATATTGCTGCAAAGTACTTATTCCCTGGGTTTCTAAAAGTTCTAGGGCGTGTTGAACGTTTATAGAAGCAGCAATCAAAGAAATAGCTCTGAAACATTCTTTAGGAGGTACAGTACTCCGGGCAATACGATTTTGAACCCGGCCACGAGCCATTAATAAGTCTTTTTTACCTACAGAAATAGTGGGAAGCACTTCCATACTCTTAAGTAATTTTAAACGCTGTTTAAGAGCTTTATCGAGATGCTCTTTTATTCTCTTCTGTTCTTCTCCCATTTCCACCTTTATCCATTCCACCTCAATGGGATTGAAATAAGGAGATACATCAGCATCTTCCTCACTTTTAATAATTACTTCTTGTATAAAGAGATTTTCACACACACACCTAATTTTTTCCTTATCAGAACCAGGAGATGCAGTTAAACCTAATATAAGAGGAGTTTGAGCTTCCTGCAGATAACGGGAGGCCAGATATACATATGCATAGGAACCCACACCTCGGTGACACTCGTCAAATACCAGCAAAGAAACATCTTTCAAAGAGTAACGACCATTAATAAGATCTGATTCTACTGTTTGAGGTGTGGCACATATAATTTGAGATTCATCCCATCTTTTTGTTCTTTCTCCGGGCTTTATGGCCCCGGTAATGGAAGTTGAAGTTAGGTTTAAGAATTCCCGGAAGCTTTCCGCATGCTGGACTACCAGTGGCTTGCTAGGGGCCACTACCAGTACTTTGGATTGGGGTATCTTTTCCAGCCTATCTGCTGCTACCAAAGCAGCTACAATAGTTTTTCCCAGGGCAGTAGGGGCCACTATCATAGTATTTCCTTTTTTTAAAACATCTGCAGCCAGTAACTGCTGATAAAGACGGGCCTCAACTTTGTTCTGATGCACCAGAGGATGGCTGATATACTTTTCCATAGGGAACTATATTAAAAAAGAAGCATATAAAAATGTGTTTTTTAAATTAAATGAATTTAAAATAAATATTTTGAAGGACTTTAAAAATGTATAAATGGAATTAGATTAACTATTTTTCCACAATTAGGTTCTTGAAGTCATCAAAAACTACTTCTAAACCACACATACTGGGCACATAATTGGCCGCTTTAGCAGAATCGACACCAATAACCTCAAATCCAAGTTCTTCTATGGGAGAAACCACCATGCAGGTGTCACAGACTAGTTTACCTCCCGCCTGTTCAATCATTTTGGTGTAACCCATTCGCTCAGCAGCAGCTTTCATATTAATGGAAGTGCACAGCCAGAGCTGATTTTTCAATTTTTTCCCCTGAAGTGTCTCTGCAATCTCTCTAATTTCATCCAACGAGGCATGAGGACATCCTAAACAGATTAAATCTGCTTTTTCGCTTGAGGTGGAAAGTTTTTCCCGAACCTCCAGAATTTCTTCACGATCAACCGTTATTTTATCCTCAACTTCTTGAGGGGCGGCATTTTGATATTCAGGAGTAATATTTTCAATGTGGTAGAGGGCCACCGCACCAGAAGAGGCTAATGCTGCTCCTAAACCTTTAAGATTATCGGCCAGAGGCCTGTTACTCATTTTAAAGTAAGGTATTCCATCACCCACCTTTTGACCTACCAGATAACCCAGAGCGCCGTAATCTGCTCCTTTAAGTTCGCATTGCACATCTACAATCAAACTGGCCTTTCTATTTTCATCCAGATGATATCCATAAGCAGGAGTTTTTCCACATATAGCTGCGGCTAGAGCACCAGGCCCTCCTTCTCTGTTAGTTTTAGCGCCTAAAACCGAATTTCCATAGGCCACAGCAGATGATTCTGACCAGGCAATGTGTGACCCCTGCAGTGGTACATTTCCTATTAGATAGGGCGTGCAGGTGCAGGTGGTCATAACATCCATTTTTCCATAGGCCTCTACTATTCTCTTTTGTCTGGTGGTGAATTCTGGTGAAAATCCCAGTTCTTTCCACTGTTCTAGATCCACTCCTGCAGGATTCAAGGTGGAAGGAATTTTGGTACGGGCCTGAGGGTCTTGGGCAAGATCTTCCAGATATTCCAGCCCGGCATCGCCTATGGTCTTATAAGAAACTCCTGAAACCTGGGCAGAAGTTATATCTACCAGTTTTTCAGCTTCATATATGTCACCGAGGGCCACCAGAATTTCCATACTCTTTCTAATGGTTTCTCCATACTCTCCCTGGTACATTTTTTCTTCTTTTTTGGTAAGGTGCATTTTAATCCCTTTTTCATAATTATATATTCTTTATTATATTCTTTAAACGAATTTAAATTGAAATGCAATGAATTTTATAATAATATTTCTTTATTCAAATAATAAATTATTTTTTAATATTTCTATAATTTATATCTATTAATTTAAGAATATAAGGCTTCTAATTATATTTTAAAACTATAAATCCGTAAAAATATCAAAAAAGGCATCAAATTAACTAAACTAAAAATAAAATAATAATAAATAATTTAAAATGGATTTAATTGTGATGTTCCAGTTGATAACCAACTATTTCATCAACTAGATGCAGAAAATTATCCATTTCCTTGTAGGTAACCATAGCTCCGGCTGCAATGTCGTGTCCGCCGCCAGTGCCACCAAAGTTACTGGAAGCATCTTTCATGGCCTGTCCCAGGTCCACACCTTTTTCTACCATGCTCCGGGTAGTTCTACTGGATACCTTTACCAGATTATCCATTCTAGAAAAGGCCAGAAGTGGAATTTCAGGATCCAATGTTCCCATAGAGAGAGCTATACTCGATATAGTTCCCATGATGCTTTTCCGAGTTTTTTCTTCGGCATAAAGGTACTGGATATTTTCCATTACATTGGAACCTTCTCTTTTAATCCAGCTTAATCCATCAACCAGATTTTGACGGTATTTTCGCTGCAAATCAAGGGCCACATCAAGAGCATCGCTTTTTTCACCCAGACAAATCCCCAAAGCAAGGCCATACTTCTTGTTTTTTCCACAGGCATCTAAAATCCGGGAATAATCTTCAATGTCTCTTAAAGTTGGTTTTTCTTTAGGATTACTATAGACATCAGAGAAAATTTCGGGATTGATGCGCACCAGTTCATCTTTAAGAATATCTCGCTCTTCTGGACCTAAATCAGAAAATTTAACACCATAAGAAACTCCCAGTTTCTCTAAAAATGCCATAGAACCTTCTAAATCTCCAGATAATCCGGGAAGAACCGGACTAAAACTGTAAGCTAGAGATTTGTATAGTGGTTCTTCATTTTTAGAAGCAATTTTCAGGTCCTGGTGCATTTCTACAGAACCGTATTCTAATCCTTCATCCAGTATGAGTTTATTAACTCCTAAAAAACCATCGTAGTATTGCATATCACCAAAAGCACCGGCCAGGGCCATGGGTGCCAGTGATTGTTTTTCCATTCCCCGCACAGTTAAATAGGTAACTCCAGAAGCACTAACTTCTTTACTACCATCTACTCCGAATAAATGGGGGTTGACATGGCTTATACTGTCCTTGGTTTCAAATTCCATGGGCTGGTGATGGTCGGCAATGATCACATCCCCTTTTATCCGGGAAATTGAATCTAAATAGGCACTACCCATATCACAAAAAAAGAAAAGCTGGTATCGTTCCTTGGTCAGTTTTTGAATAAAACTGTCCCTTAAACGGGGAACGATACTAATGTGGTACTGGCCATCTTCCTGGGATATGGCATTGGCGGCCACTCCTGCAGCAGATAAGCCGTCTGCATCGTTGTGGGATATTATCCTAACGATATTTCCTTTTTCCAGGTGCTCTTTGAGAACCTGGCAGGCTTCATCAGCTCTATTTAACAAGGAGTGCTGCTTTTTGTGGGTCATATCTCCATCCTTCTGGCATTACGCCTTCTCGGACATAGTACCTTCCAAGACGTCGAATTTGTGATTCAATAATCTGTAATCCGCGTTTGGTGTGCAAATCTTTAGGGTTTTCTTTTAAGTGGTCCCTTATATTAACCGCTTTTTTAATGAGATTCATGATATCTTCTGGATATTCTGGTTTCTGGTCGTGTTTTTCCAGAATTTGAGTTATCTTATCACCAGTGACCATTTTAACGTTAGGAATACCGTATTGGTCTCTTAAAATGATACCAATTTTACTGGTGGAGTTTCCTTCTTTAGTTAGTTTTAATATCAGTTCTTCTATTTCTTCGTTGGAATATTCAACCCAATCAGGTTTAGTTGCCATTTAATCATACCTCGATTATTTATTTGAATTATTTCAGCCGATTTTATATCAATTTAACTTATTTTCGACTTATTTTAATGAAAATTACTAAAATTATAATATTCGATCAATAACTGTTTTCTGATGTATTATTGGATTTAGAGTAACTTAAGTCAACTTTGGAATTAAATTAACTATTTAATAAATTACTATTAATAAAAACACTCATTTTTCCTGAGAGTTACACCACATAGCAAACTGTTCTAATGATCTTCTACGATGAGAAAATTCATTTTTTTCAAGAGTAGTGAGTTCACTGAAGGTCTTATTTTTATCTTCAGGATAGAACAGTGGATCGAAAGCAAAACCGTAATTTCCTTTCTCTTCTGTAGAAATATGTCCTTTAACCGCACCTAAAAAAATCTCGGGCTCGGCATTGGGGGCACTATACCCAACCACCGACCTGAACTCGGCATATCGGTCTTTAACATTTTCCATTAGCTTTAAAATACCCGAATTTCCGATGGTATCCTGCACATAGGCAGAATATGGTCCTGGAAACCATTTCAAAGCTTTTATAAACAGTCCCGCATCTTCAACAATAACGGGTTTTCCCAGACGATTGGCAGCATGTTGTGCGCCGTACCGGGCCACTTCCTCCAGGGTTCCCTGAAGTTCTGGATAGCCCAGGTCAACATGTTTTAGTTGTATACCAAACTTCTCGAATATTTTTTCTGCTTCTTCTACTTTGTGTTGGTTACCAGTTATAAATGTTACCTTCATTTTATCTACTTCATTAAGTTTGAAATTATATAGAAATTATCATTTTTTTGAAATTCATTTATTTTAATCAATTAATCCATTTAATATTAAAATCTATTTTAAATGCTATAAATATTTTTAAAATACCTAAATCATTTTTTTATTTCATTTAAGGATAAATTGCCAATTATAATAGTTAATATAATAGTTAATCATGACTTTATAACTAAATATAACGGCCCCGGGCCTGTATTTCATCTATTTTGCCTCTAACTTCTTCATTCCCAGAAATTTCTTCATAACCCTCTAAGATACACTGGAAACATACCTCTGCAATCTGGTAATGTATGCTCTGTAAGGCCTTTTTAAGAACCAAAAGATCCACACCTTTGTCTTCAACCAGGTCTGAGAATTTTCCAAGGCCAAAGTCTATGAAAACAATTTCATCATCTTTTAAAATAAGATTGGATGTGGTTAAATCCCCATGAATTATTCCACCTTCATGGAGCCGAGCTATATTCTCTCCCAGTTTTTTACAGATGCTGGTCTGGATTTTTCCATCTTCCGCGCTTAAAACATCTTTAATCTGCTTACCATTAATTTTTTCCATGACCAAAGACATTTCTTCCAGGTCAATATCCCACAGGACCGGGGTTCGCACACCACATCTTTTGGCCTGAGCCAACAAACGGGCCTCCTTTTTTGTCCGGGATGTTCGAAGTCGCTGGTCTATTTCAGCTATACGGTAACCTTTTGGAACTCTTTTCTTTATAATTACGTCTTCACCTAACCATTGTCCCTCGTAGATATTGGCTTCGGCTCCCTTGGCTTTTAATTCATCAGGAAGTTTTAAAAAGTGTTCACTACTCTTCATCCAGGGTACATCCACCTGATCAGTCCGGTAACGCTGAATCACGGAGGTATCTTCTATGGACTGACCCCCACTTTCTGCATAAACTTTCTGTCCCATCCAGGCAATCATGGCTCCATTATCACCACAATATTCTACAGGAGGCATAAAAAAGTCGGCATAATGTTCTTCTGCCATTTGCGATAGCATGTCCCTTAATCTGGTATTGGCTGCTACTCCCCCACACAACATAACTTCTTTTTTTCTGGTATGGGCCAGAGCCCGTTCAGTAACTTCTACCATCATGGAAAAGGCGGTTTCCTGCAGACTGTAGCACAGATCTTCTAAGGGAACTCCTTTTTCATGTTTTCTTTGAGCCGCAGTTAAAAGACCAGAAAAGGACAAATCCATGCCTTTAACTGTGTAGGGAAGTTTTAAATAATTTTGAGATTTTTTGGCCAGTTTTTCCACCACGGGGCCTCCGGGATGGCCTAAACCTACTTCACGGCTGAACTGATCCAGCATATTGCCCACAGCAATGTCCAAGGTTTCTCCAAAAACCCGGTAACGGCCTTCATCAAAGGCAATAACCTGAGTGTTACCGCCGCTGGCATATAATGAAACCGGGTCCTGAGCCCCGGTGGTGAGTTTTCCAATTTCCACATGTCCCAAACAATGATTAACTCCTACGATTGGTAATTTTAGGGAAAGAGCCAGTGTTCTGGCTGCGGTAGCAACTGTACGCAGGGCAGGGCCTAAACCTGGTCCTCGAGAAAAGGCTACCATGCCTATATCTTCTAAATTAAGACCTGAATCGTTTAAAGCATTTTTAATCAAGGTGGGAATCCACCGGGCATGGTGCTCGGCGGCTTCGCGCGGATGAATCCCGCCAGAAGGGGGAATAAGGGGTTTTCCTACCGAGGACAGAATATGGCCTTCTTCATTTACCAGACCCACACCTGTTTTTTCTGCGGTACCCTCGATACCTAAGCAAATAATTTTTGACATGGAACTTCCTCTTGTGAAATTTTAATATTCTTGAATCTGTAATATGATTATTGATAATAAATTTTCTAATATTCCGGGGTGTTTTAAATTTAATTTAAACACACCAGAAATATTAAAAATAAAATAATATAAAATAAATTTACAGTTGAAACATACCTCTTTTTTTATATATTATTATTAATTAATTCTTCAGTTATTTCTATTTTAATTGTTTAATTAAGTGATAAGTTAAATAAATTAAGGTTTAATTCCATTTTTTGGAAAACATAATAGTGCTTAAAAACAATTCAATAATTGTAAAAAGAAAGGTGAAATAATGTATGATGGATTGAATATTTATGGTTCAACTGAATTTTTAGGCAAAGTAGTGGATAAGAAATCACTATTTTTATGTGCCATTGCCACCACGGCCACTTCAAGAATCCCTGGAATTACTGGGGCAGGAGTAAGCCCTGAATTAACTGAATACACTCCTGCAGCAGATGTGGAATTAATTATACATGATAAACCACTCTGTCTGGATGAAATTCCTCAAACTATCGTGGAAGGAGGTGCCGCTGCACCCACTCCCGCAGTAATTACTAAAGCAGCATTAGAGCTGACTAATATTCCATTCATGGTGGCTGATGCCGGTGCGGCCATAAAACCAAATATTCCATATGTCCATCTGGGCGGAAAGCCGGGCAGAGATATTACCACAGGGAAAGCAGTGGAAAACCCGGAAAAAATATTTGAAAATGGAAAAATACTGGGCAAAACCCTTTCTCGTCTCACGGAACATTTAATAATTGGTGAAAGCACTCCTGCCGGAACCACAACTGCTCTGGGTGTCTTAACTGCTCTGGGATATGATGCCAATTTTAAAGTAAGTGGTAGCATGAGCGAAAACCCCCATAACCTGAAAAAAGACATGGTTAAGCAGGGAATGGAAGCTGCAGGAATACCATGGGGAAAAACTGCATCGCATCCATTTAAGGCAGTGGAAGCTGTAGGTGACCCCATGATTCCCGCAGTGGCCGGACTGGCTATGGGAAGCGAAGTTCCAGTTACATTAGCTGGAGGTACTCAAATGACTGCTGTATGCGCTTTAATTAAATCTTTAGATCCGAAATTTGATTTTTCAAATATATGTATTGCCACCACGGTTTTTGTGGTAGAAGACGAAACTTCTAACATTCACCACATCATTGAGCAAATAGGAGAAATATCCCTGTACGCTGCTGACCCATTTTTCCATGAATCTGAAAACGCGGGCCTTCAAATGTATTTATCAGGTTCTGTTAAGGAGGGTGTCGGGGCAGGTGGTGCTATAATGGCTGCTATTCTACAGGGTGCGGATATTAGGGATATCCGAAAAAAAACAGAAGAATTATGTCAGAGAATACTGTAAAATTTGAAGTAAGCCAATTATAATTTGTTTTTAATCTTTAAATCAAAAATTCTATTTATATTTTTTTATTTAAAAATTAATAATAAAAAAAATTAATCAACAGAAATATTACTAAATAAAGGTCTATGATAAATTAAACTTAATATTATGCTAATAGTCCTACTATCCAACAGTAATATGCGAATATAAGCAAATCTCTTTCTTTAATTAATTTCAACATCAATTTTATGGCCAAATAACCGGTTACAATAGCTGCTGCTAAAATCCAGCAACAGCGGCAACGGTACTCATATCCAGTACGGAGGATATATCTTTGGCTTGTACCAGGGCAGCACCAAGAATAGCAGGTATGGATAGTAAGAAACTGTATCGAGCAGCAAGTTCTCTTTCAAGTCCTAAAAATAGCCCGGCTGAAATTGTAGCTCCTGAACGTGATATTCCTGGGGCAATGGCAGCGGCTTGGGCAGTTCCCACAATCAAGGCATTCTTTAATATTCATTTTTTTCAGACTTTTTTTATCAACGATTTTTCGGGATACCATTTCAGATCCCCAGAGTAAGAAACCAGTAATTATTAAAAATACCCCAACGGCAGGTAGCTACTAAATAAACTTTCAAATGAATCTTTTAAATAAAATACCGGCTATACCGGCAGGTATGGTACCAATAATTATAACCAGCCAGGACAATCTTTTGAACTGGTCATCTTTAAAGTCCCTTTCGGAACTGTCCTCTTGGTATGTCTATCAAACTGGAGAAAAACGACTTTAACATGTTTATTATGTCTTTCCAGAAATAAGCAAACACAGCCACTAGAGTACCTATGTGTAGTAATGTATCGATAGGCAAGACTGGATTGTACGCCCTGAAGACTAGGAATAAATACCAGATGGGCTGAACTACTAACTGGTAGAAATTCAGTCAGTCCCTGAACTATTCCTATTATTATTGCTTGTATAATGTCCATTTAATCACCGATTGATTTATTAGAGTAATTTAATATTTAATTATTAATTAATTATTTGATTTTATTAATCCATTATAACAATATGTTATTATATCCTAAAAAGTTCTTTTTTATCTTATTTTAAACATTCAGAAATAATATGTTCAGATTCATTAATTAATTAAAAATAAGAATATTTTAAGAAATTTTCAAAAAACCGTTTACAAACTTAAAATATAAAATTATAAGTTATAACTTATCACTTCTAACTTATAATTTTACTATTTCATAAATAAGTCAGCCAGTCAAAATCATCCTTTACTTTACCTTCCAATATCTCGAAAAAGCTTTTTTGCAATTTTTCAGTTATAGGACCCCTTTTTCCACTTCCAATGGTTATTCTATCAACGGAACGGACAGGTGTAACTTCAGCCGCAGTACCGGTGAAGAATATTTCGTCGGCCATGTAAAGCATTTCTCTTGGTAGCTGCTCTACTCTTACTTCTATGTCATTTTTCATGGCTAATTGGATAACTGAATCTCTGGTAATTCCTTTTAAAAGTGAAGAAGACATGGAAGGTGTGTAAATAACATTATCCTTAATTATGAATATGTTTTCTCCACTTCCTTCACTGATCATACCATGATAATCCAGCATAACGCCTTCATCATATCCATTTTCCAGGGCCTCCATTTTAACCAGCTGGGAATTCATGTAATTGGCCCCGGCCTTGGCCATGTTAGGTAAAGTACCAGGAGCCATACGTCTCCAGGTGGAAACACCCACATCTACTCCCAGTTCCAGAGCTTCCTGTCCTAAATAACTTCCCCACTCCCAAACAGCTATAACGACTTCTAAAGGGTTTTTAAGTGGATTAACTCCCAATTCTCCGTAGCCTCTAAAAACTACTGGCCTTATATAACATTCTTTTAGTTTGTTAGTCTTTATGGTTTCCAGTACAGCTTCACATATCTCTTCTTGTGTAAATGGAATTTCCATCCGGTAAATTCTTCCAGAATCAAACAATCTTTCAACATGTTCTTCCAACCTGAAAACAGCCGAACCATTTTTATTGTTATAGCAACGGATTCCCTCAAAAACACTGGATCCATAATGAACAACATGAGATAGGGCGTGTATTTTAGCTTCTTTCCAATTAACCAATTCTCCATTAAACCAAATTTTTCCTGATTCATCCCATGCCATGATTATACCTCGTAAGATTTGTATTCTTAGATATTCTTGGATTGATAAAATGTGATTTTTTTAAATATAAATTAATTATAAATTAATTATAAATTAATTAGGTGGTACCACTTTTTAAATATAATCAATAACTCTCCAAATTTTAAGCTATTCATAATAACAACAAGTAAAATAATTCTTATAGTTAATAATCTAATTTTTTAAATTTTTTAAATTTTTTATAACATTACCTTTAGAAGAACAATAATCAGCTGGACATTAAATTAATGAAATTTTGATTTTTTGACTACTTTGTGCAATATTTTCCATAAATTTATCGGAAAAGTTTATATAGGCAGCCGTTCAAAATGAGATGTACTCGAGGGCCGGTGGTCTAGGGGTATGATACCTCGCTTACAACGAGGTGATCACGAGTTCGAATCTCGTCCGGCCCATTCAAAGACCAAATGCAATATAAATTCTTTTGAGATGAATATTTCTTTCTTTTGATAATTTATTTTTACTGATATTTCTATATAAACGCATAGACTAAAAAATAATAGGGGTCCGTGGTCTAGGGGTATGATACCTCGCTCACACCGAGGTGATCACGAGTTCGAATCTCGTCGGACCCATTTTAAAATAAATAGATGATTTTTATATTAATTTCTTAATTAAGTTAGAACTAATATTTTCTCTAAAAATAAAATAAATAAAATTCTAAAATAAATAAATTATTAATATTATAAAATAATCAATAATATGGAGACCAGCAGTGAAATAAAGAATACTGTGGTTCCTTTAATTAACATAACCGTGCTTCTCTCTTCCAGGATATAAACCAGTCCATAGGAAAGAATGGCCGAAAGGAAAAATTTTAAAATTCCCAACACCGCTTTGCTTGGATTGGAAAAGGTAGCTATTAAACTGGTAATTAAGAAGGATAGGCCAATAACAATTAAAATTAATACAATGGTGTTGCTCAATATTCCTTTAATGGCTGGAACCCACGAAGTTTTTATTCGATCTCTTTTTCTATTTAGAGACCCTTTTTTATCCTGATGAAAAAAAGAACTTTTTGATGAACTTTCAGAAGGGTTATAGGAAACCTCTACACCGTCATTGTTTTCATCATCGTCTTCGTAGTTCTCATATCTCTCATCTTCTGAATCCATCAGATTAGGGGTCTTTTTAGAGAATTTCTGGGCCAGATTTAGCAGCATTTCTCTATCAATAAGTTTAATATTCCGTCGTGCGGCATAGTTTACGGCCTGAGAACTGTAACCGGATGTGGTTACAATGACTACCTTGGAAGCTTTTAGGGTTTTACCAACCATTTCCATTTCTTTTAAAACGTCTAAACCGACATTCCATTTTTCATCATAATTTTTACAGGCAACCACCACTCCTATGTCTCCCAGAACTGTGGGTAAAATTCCGTAAATGTCTATCAGGTGTCTGGAGGTTCTAAAATCCTTATAAACCTTAAAACCTGATTCTTCCATTATTTTTGCCATGAATTCGACTAGTCTGCTTTTCTCCAATGTTCCCACCTTCTGGAGGATGAAGATTATTGCCCCAAAATAGATTATAATCTATTAATCCTTAATATTATTATCAATAGGTTATAATTAATATTTGCTTTTTATGGTTACTAAATAAGTTTTCCTTTAAGCGCATACAATTACACTTTGAGAACTATTTACGAATAGAACTCAATAAAATATCTTTGATTCAACATCAACCTTTATTTTTATTTTAATTTCTCATGAAATTTTTAAAGGGAGTTGATTAATCCATTTATTTAATTATTATTGATTGAAATTATATTTAATACTTGCCTAATTATTTAATCTCTTTTTAATTGGTTGTGCATTTTTTTATTAATTTAGTTGAAGATTTTAAAAATATTTATTCAAAAACTATTTTAGAACTGATAATAAAACTCAAGTTATGAGAATTTTGATAACCAATGATGACGGAGTGAACTCTTCTGGTATTATTGCCACTAAAGACGCGATGGAGGGACTGGGAAATATTTCGTGTGGTAGCACCGGCCACTCAACAAAGTGGAATTGGCCATGCATTAACTCTTTTTGAACCGATAAGAGTCACAGCCTCTAATTTAAATGATGGAACTGAAGCATTTGCTGTTTCCGGTACTCCTACAGATGCAGTAATTATCGGAATTTTTGAAATGTCCAGAAGAAAAACCAGATCTGGTGATTTCTGGAATAAACATTGGGGAAAATCTTGGAAAATCTGAATTAACCACTTCTGGTACTATTGGGGCTGCCATGGAGGCAGCTACTCATGGAATACCTGCCATGGCCGTTTCCATACAGGTTAGTCGGGGTGATATTAAATTCCATGATGGACACGTGGATGTGGACTTTGAGGCAGCAAAACGAATAACTCGTCAAGGTGGCCCAGAATATCCTGGAAAAAGGCCTACCTGAAGGTGTGGACTTTGTTAAATCTTAATATTCCTTCCCAGCTAGAAAGCGATGAAATTTTAATTACTCGGCTGGGTGAGAGGATGTATAATGTCCACATTCAAAAAAGGCTGGATCCTCGAGGAAGACCATATTACTGGCTGGATGGTGATCCAGTAGAAGATGACGGTCCTGGAACAGATGTCCACACATTAAAAATGGAAAAAAAGGCCACATTAACTCCTATATCACTAGACTGCACTTCTGATTTGAATTTAATGGAAGAATGGTTTAAGTGATTTAAATCCAAGTTCACGTTTTTTGAGTACTTAGTGTAGCTTATTCTTCACACCTTCATTGCCTTTACTTAGAAACTCAAACAAATCAGATTCTAACTTTAATATATTGTCTGCTTTAGAATACAAAATCTATTAAATACATCATCTAATTTAATCATAAATGATTAATTTATTTTGCATTTTAGCTTTTTTTAGTTGTTATGAATATTTTTTAATTTTTGAAACTAATTGAATATTCGAACTGAAAAATAATTTTTAAGATATAGTTTATTAAAATTAGAGAAAATTATCGAATAAAAATATCATAAAAAATATTATAAAACTAGTTTTCAAATTTTTTATTTAAATAATCACTATTTTTATATAATAAAGATATTTTAAAGCCTTTATTTCTAAATAATCTAAGTAAATTGGTTCTAATTTGGTACAAATTTGGGTGTAATTCTGGAAAAATTACTTTTAAGTAAACAGAGTTATATTCAAACAGACTTTGAATCTAAAAAAGTCCAAAAATTATCCTAAATCTCATAAAATCATGTTAAAGTAAAAGTAAAAATATTAAAATAGGAGGACATAATATGGTTTACGAAATATTGATACCATCTGTCCCGTTTTTAGGAGCTTACCTAGCTACACTCGTTCTTTACAAGAGGGGCTTATAAAAAAGGCCTTGCACATTAATTTATGGAACTTCATTACTAATGTTATCATTCATCGTATCTGGAGGGGCAGGATTTTTACTAATGGTTCTTAATGGAAATGGGAATAGTTTCCACCATAAACTTTGGTCTTTTATACTGGCATGTTGAATTTGGAATAACCTAATTTTGGTCACAGTTTCCATTTACATATTTACTGGAAAAGCACTAAAAAAACATTATTTGGGTCTAAAAAGAAGTAAGGGGGTGTAATGCATGAATAATAAGGAAATTAAAAGAAAAAATCAAACATTCCTTTATCCGAGTAAAATCTTTTTACGAAAATCTATCCCCCAAACAGGCTAAAGTTGTGGGAACCCTGGCCACAGCACCTCTAATTGCTGCGGCAACTATGGAGGGGGCCTGCGCTGGAGGATGTCCTTATGGTCTAAGTTATGATCCGTACCCTGGTCAATGTCCCAGGTATATAGATGCTAGTGGCAGCGGGTCATGTGATCTGGCTGTTTCAGCAGCATCTACCACCCAGCCCACTTCTTCAGATTCCAGTAGCAGTGATTCTGTTTCTCAAGTACACAACGACAGATTCTCAAAGCAGTGTTGATAATTCCACAAATGTCACGGACCATCAAGAGGGTGCTAATGCCACTGCTATGCAGAATCCGGACACGGGTGGCTTAGATGGGGCTCACCGATGGGTCAAATTTCCACATACTTCCTGTTACCATCATACTTATAGGAGCATATCTTTTAACTTACTACCTTTTCAAAAAGGGAATTTTGAAAGCCAAACAACATAAAAGGATCTGGAATATATTGGTAACGTGTTGGATTATTTGGGAACGGGAATAACTGGAGTATTACTAACTGTAATGATAAATCTGGGTATATCAACTGTTTATAATCCTGGAATAACATACTGGCATGCTGAATTAGCATTATTGATGGTTTTAGCAACATTTATACATTTTCACATTTACCGAAGATCCTTTAAAAAAATGTTTAAAGTCTTATTTGGCTTCCCTTCTTCCAAAAAGAAGAAAAATTTAAGTGATGCATCGGGAGTTTCCAAATAGTTTAATTAATATTAAAATTTCAAATCTTAAAAATTTAAAGAATTGAAAAGAAAAATTTTCTAATTGCTTTCTATTTTTTAATTTTTTAACTCATCTAACCTTTCCCGGAAACTTTATCTTTATTCCAGCCAATTATTAGTTAGAACTTTTTAGGGACTTTTAACCCTAACTATTTGTGATTTCCATGAAGAAAATACTCTGGTGGCTTATTGCTGGTACCAAAGGCGGCATAAATAGGGCCCGCATAATTAATGAATTAAATGAAAGGCCATATAATGCTAATCAGCTATCAGAAAAACTTGAACTGGATTATAAAACTGTTAGGCATCATATAAAAATCCTTGAAGAAAATAAAATAATTACTTCAACTGGAGACAAATATGGAACGATGTATTTTTTATCAGCTCAACTTGAAGACAACTATAAACTATTTAAAGATATCTGGAAAAAAATTGGAGAAAAATAGGCAACGGTGATTAAATGTTAGTGGATGGGCCTGCGCCGTTATTTAAAGGAGATCATTTTAAGAACGAATTACCCTGTAGATGACCCGGGATTAGCCATGCTGGCGGTTCTAGTAGGAGCAATTAATATAGCAGTTTTATTGATTATGCTTTATGTTTACTTAACAGCTATCTGAAATTAAAGACAAAATTTACTTTGGGCCTTATAATTTTTGTGCTACTGCTTATTCTTCAAAATACAATATTTATTCTATTTTTACTTATCAGGGAAGGATTCAGCGGACCTGGTATGGGAGTACCTGTTTTTACAATTAATTTAACTCAGCTTGGAGCACTTATAGTTCTTTTAAAAATTACGTGGGATTAATAACATGGGATTATGTAAAGTTAAGAAATAAATGATCCCACTTTATTTTATTATTTTTTTAAAATCTGATATTTAAAATAAAATATTCGAAAAATTCAAATGAATTTATAAATGAAAAGTAGTATTCAAATTAATTATTTTATATTCAGTTCTTTTAATAACCTATCTCTTTCTTTTCTTAATTCTTCCAGAAGTTCCTCATTACAGCATTCATCCTTTTCCAGGTGGGCTAAAGTTATAGTTATGGCCTCGAGATTGGTTTCTAATTGGTTTACAGGCATAGTGACACTTCCTAGATATTATGATAATTATTTGAATTTTACAAGTAATTAATTTATAAATATCTCCGTGATTTTATATTTCCTTTTTATACTATAAATCTTTGGAATGTATTTATAATTCATAAAATTTATTATTTTCAATTTTAAAGTTCAATTTAGATTTTAAAAGAAAAATATCTTCATATGTAAAATTTTTTAGTAATTTTAAATTTATCAGATGTTTTATTATCTCACACGATTCTAACTGAATCTAATTATTCACCATTTAAACAGAGCTTGCTTACCTTGGATTCTAGAAGAATTAATATATGAGGATATTGTTATAAAAAAGTTAGATATTGATAAATATATACTAATTAGGATTAGTAAAATAATTCATAGAGAGGATTAGAATGGCACAAGAAGATTATGATTTTCAAGTTAATAAACAATTTTTAAGATTTAAAGACAAACAAGTAGTTGTAAGTTTAAAAAACAGGGAAGAAGATGAAGGAAAAGTTGTAACTCTTGACAATTATCTTAACACAGTTTTAGAAACAGAACACGGTTTAAAATTTATCAAAGGCAGTAAAATTGCATTTATGGCGATAAAAAATAGTTAATTAATGACTAATTTAAATAATTTATAATCCGGTTTAAAATTATTGTTATAGTAGATATAATTTTTATTTGTTTAAGAAAATTAATAAAAATAATTATAAATAATTCAAAAAAATAATATTCTTTTAAAATATATAAAAATAAATTAAATTATGCAGACTCAAACTGCATAAGTGGGTTTTAAGGATAATCTTCTACTTTAATGCCCAAAATATTTTTTTGGCCTTGGTATATGTCCCTGGCAATTTGAGAACTCCCCATAGAACCAGAGGTAGGGGGTATTCTTACCACAGGGACCACACCTTCTAAATATTCTTTTAAAAGACCGAAAAAGTTTACAGGTTCTTCCATGGCACCCATAGATCCTGTAAGAACTATTCCTTCTACTTTATCTGCAATACCAATTAGGCCCCATATTTCCATGGCAATGGTCATCATCATAGTGTCTAAAGCCAGAATAGCCCTATCATCTCCATTTTGAGCCATTTACAGTAATTCGTCCTTGGCTTGAGATACTTTGGTCTCGATTTCTGCGATTTTTACGGCACCGGCATGTGAAAAACATTCATTAGCTGTTTTTTTACCTTCATCAATGTCTCTCAACATTTCTAAATCAAGAGGTCCATGAATCACACCCATAGCACCTAAACAAGCATCTATGGCCCCTAATAATTTTACCATTTTGCACCAGCATGGTCACCGAGTTGGAACTGATGTCCGAAACTACCATATTTTCCCACCCGGTTTCCAGATATGCATTATAGGTTATAGAAACCTTCTCTGCACTGGCATGATGGGAATAGGCAGCGGCAAATCTCCTATCAATACAAGGGGTTTTTTTATGTAAACCTGGAATAAGAAGGGTGGGAATTCCTGATTGCGCTATTTCTTCATATACAGCAGTTCCACCACCCGTAACTTTTCCTGCACCATTTATAGAAAGAATTCCTCTGTCTTTTAACTTTTGACAAAGGTTTTATGGTATTTAAACCATCGCCCATGGCATAAGTAATGACCATGAGGTCAATAGAGTCTAAATCAACTCTTTGGGCCAATTCCTCTATGGCAGAAACTTTCCCACTTGAAAGTTCTTCCCGGCTAATTTTAAAGTGTTCAACTGAATTTTCATCCTCTTTCTGGGATGAAGAAAGGATGGTAAAAGAGACACCTGTGGTGCCGTGGTCCATGCCCACGAATACCAATGATATCACCTTATTTCTGTAATCCACAGAGTTTTCGGAGTTTGGAACCTACTTCTTCGATTTCCAGTTCGTCTTCCATGTCCCTCATTCGGTTGAGCATAGGGCTGCCGGCCTGGTTTTCTAAGGTCCATTCCTTGGCGAATTTTCCTTCCTGGATTTCTTTCAGGATTTCGGCCATTTCTTTCTGGGCATCTGGAGTTATTATTCGGGATCTTCTGGTTAATCCTCCGAACTCGGCAGTGTTACTTACATCATGCCACATTCCAGCGAATCCTTTTTCATAGATGAAATCTACAATTAGTTTTAATTCGTGGCAGGTTTCAAAGTAAGCTACTTCTGGCTGGTAACCAGCATCAACCAGGGTTTTAAATCCAGCTTTGATTAGTTCAGTTACTCCTCCACAGAGAACTGCTTGTTCTCCAAAGAGATCGGTTTCTGTTTCTTCTTTAAAGGTGGTTTCTAGTATTCCAGCTCGTGCTAAACCGCATCCTTTACCCATGGCTAAGGCTAGTTGCTTAGCATCTCCGGTGGCATCTATTTCCACTGCAACTAGTCCTGGAATTCCAAATCCTTCCAGGTAAGTTCGGCGAACCATAGCTCCAGGTCCTTTAGGGGCGCTCATGGTTACATTAACTCCTTCTGGAACTTTTATGTATCCATAGTGGATGTTGTATCCGTGGGAGAAAGATAATGTGTTTCCTTCTTCTAGATATGGTTTAATGGATTTATCATAAACTGCTCCTTGTATTTCATCAGGAATAAGGACGTGTATGATATCAGCAGCTTTGGCTGCATCTTCTACACTCATTACATTCATTCCATCAGCAACAGCAGTTTTCCAGGATTCTCCTCCTTCTCTTAGACCAACTACAACTTTTAATCCGCTGTCAGCCATGTTTCGAGATTGGGCCATTCCTTGACTTCCATATCCAATAACTGCAATAGTTTTATCTGCGAGTACTCCAGTATCCACGTCTTTTTCGTAATACATTTTCATTTGCCATCCTCCTAAGTAATATCTGAGTGAAATTACCAATGAATTGCTTAAAAGCTTCTGATTTATGTCATTTGAATTAATGCTAATCATGGTAAGTAATTAATGTGTTTCTAAATATGGTTTAATTAACATATAAATTAGGGTTACTTTTCCATATTTTAAATCATAATTCATTTTTTTATTATTCAGATTTTTGTATAAAAATGATTTAAAAATAGAGGCAATTTTCAAAAAAAAAAAAGAAAAATATTAATATTTATTTATTTCTTAATCCCTATTTATTTTGCCTAATTATGTAGAAATTAAGATGGTCCTTAAATGGTCTTTCCACCACGTGACATGGCAGTAGGCCCAGTTCTGGCCAGTTCTTTAATTCCAAAACCTTTTAAAAGATCAGTTAACGCGTCAATTTTATCAGAATCTCCAGTAATCTCAATAGTGAGTGCTTCGCTACTCACATCGATTATTCTTCCCCGGAATATGTTGGCGTACTGAATGATCTCTGATCTAACCTTTTCGGTGGGGGCATGAACCTTTATAAGACATAATTCTCTTTTAACAGTACTTTCCACTTCCAGATCCCGGACTTTAATAACATCCAGCAATTTATTTAATTGCTTGGTGATTTGTTCCAGTACTTGCTCGTCTCCCTGAGCAATAATGGTCATACGGGCCAATCCCGGAACCTCAGATTCTCCCACAGTAATACTTTCAATGTTAAATCCTCTACGGGTGAATAATCCTGCAACTCGCTGCAGGACACCTGGTTTGTGTTCTACCAGAGCACTGATAATATGATTGCTTTTTCCAGGGCTGTTTTTTCCAGTTTTAATTGCCATCCTAATCACCACCCTCATGGGCTTTTTCACTTGGCTTGTAGGGTATTTCACCGGGAATTTCCCTTTCAACTTTGTATTCTCCTACAATTTCGGTAAGGCCACATCCTGGAGGTACCATAGGTAGTATTTCATCGGGATCAATGATTATATCCAGTAAAGTTGGTTCTCCAGATTTGAGAGCATCTTTAAGGGCTTGTTTCGTTTCTCCAACTTTTTCCACACGTTCAGCCCTTACACCAAAGGCTTCGGCCAGTTTAACAAAGTCAGGAACTTCTCCTAGATGAGTATGTGACATACGTTCATCATAGAATAGTTTTTGCCACTGGGCAACCATTCCCAGGTAACGATTATCCAGAACACAGACTACCACTGGAATATCATATTCTTTAACCGTGGCCAGGTCCTGACAGACCATTAAAAATCCACCGTCACCACAAACTGCCACCACGTCATTTTCAGGCATGGCCACTTTGGCCCCCATAGCTGCCGGGAAACCGAATCCCATGGTTCCTAATCCTCCAGATGATATGAATGTCCTTGGTTTGGTAGTATTGAAAGAAATGGGCCATCCACATCTGATTTTGACCAACATCAGTGGTCATGATGGTATCTTCATCCACGGCCTGGGCCAGTTCTTTCATAACCTGCTGTGGTTTTAATGGATGATCGTTTTCAAAGGAAATTCGAGGAATACAACTTTTATTAAATTCTTTAACGTGTTCTATCCATTTTATAGTGTCCAGACTGGAGGTATCCTTTTCCAGCATTTTTATTAGTGATTGGAGAACTACTTTAGCATCACCGACAATAGGAACATCTACCTCTACATTTTTTCCAATTTCCGCTGGATCCACATCTATGTGTATAACTGTGGCATTAGGAGCAAATTCATCAATTTTTCCAGTGGTACGGTCTGAAAATCGGCAACCTATAGCAATCAAGCAGTCACATTCATCTACACTTAGGTTAGCCACTTTACGCCCGTGCATTCCCAGCATCCCCATGGAAGCGGGATGATCTTCAGGGAATGAACTTTTACCCAGTAAACTGGTGGTAACTGGGGCGTTAATTATTTCTGATAGTTTTTTTAGCTCAGAAGATGCTCCTGCAGATATAACTCCTCCACCGGCAAGAATGACTGGTTTTTTTGATTTAATAATGGTTTGAGCAGCTCTTTTAATCTGCAGGCCATGGCCTTTTTTGGTAGGTTTGTAACCGGGTATGTCCAGTAATTCATTCCGGTATTCTTCCAGTTCCTGTTCCTGAATATCTTTAGGTAGATCAATCACTATGGGGCCGGGACGGCCACTGAGGGCTATTTCAAAACTGGATTTAACCATAGCTGGTATTTCATTGGCATCCATAACCTGGAAGTTGTGTTTGGTAATAGGCATGGTTATACCTATCATATCCACTTCTTGAAAGGCGTCATTACCAATTAAGTGAGTTGGCACCTGTCCAGCAATGGACAATACTGGGGAAGAATCCATGTATGCTGTTGCAATTCCAGTTACCAGGTTAGTTGCACCTGGTCCTGAAGTGGCAATGCACACTCCTACTTTTCCTGAAGCACGAGCATATCCATCTGCTGCATGGGCAGCACACTGCTCGTGTCTTACCAGGATGTGCTTTAAGTCAGAATCGTATATCATGTCGTATAGAGGAAGTAACTGTCCTCCGGGATATCCAAAGACAATATCTGCTCCCTGGTCTATTAGCGACTTAATTAGGGCTTGGCCACCTTTCATAAAAAACACCTTGTTTACTTACTGAACCTGAAAATCCTTTATAAAATACGAATTATAAGTTATTTTCAGGATCTTACATTATTTTATGGTCATAATTTGATTTATCATGTTATTTTACATATTTAATCTATACTCATATTGAATATTCTATTATATAATATTGGTATTTATCTTATATTGAGTCAAGAAATAGACAAATTAATTTAGTGAAAATTAATAATCAACATAAACATATCTATTAGTGGAATAATCAATAAACGATTATCAATCATTCAATTATAATCTAATTTCAACTGTTAATCAGTTATTATATGGCTTTAAATAAGATTTACAATTATTTTACATATTTTGGAGGACTTTGGAATGAAAATTTTAGTCGTAGGAACTGGAGCAAGGGAACACGCTATTTGTGAAGCTTTAAAAGGAGAAGCAGAACTTTACTCTATAATGAGCAACCAGAACCCTGGAATAGCACGCATATCTGATTTTAAAGTGGCCAGTGAAGGAGATCTGGAAACAGTCAAAAAATTTGCACTGGAAAAAAAGGTGGACATGGCATTTATTGGTCCAGAATCACCACTGGAGAAAGGAATCGTGGATGTGCTGGAAGAAGCAGGAATAAGTTGTGTAGGACCAAATAAAAGTGCTGCTCGAATAGAAACTGATAAATCATTCATGCGAAATCTTTTTGAAAAATATAAAATTGATGGGTCTCTAGTTTACCGGGTATTTGATAATTATCAGGATATTAGTGACTTTCTGGATGAATTTGATAAAGATGTGGTCATAAAACCGGTGGGACTCACTGGTGGTAAGGGAGTTAAGATTGTAGGGGACCATTTAGCAGATAATGATGAGGCCAAGGAATATGCTCGTCACATTATGGAAACCAAAATGGGAGGCCATCCTCGGGTGGTAATAGAAGAAAAACTGGTGGGAGAAGAATTCACCGTACAGGCCTTCTCTGATGGAGAGCATCTGGCCCCTATGCCTGCGGCCCAGGACCATCCTCATGCATTTGAAGGAGATGAAGGCCCTATAACTGGTGGAATGGGATCTTATTCTGATAAAAACGGATTACTTCCTTTCATGGATCAGAAAGATTATGATGATGCTGTTAAAATAATGCAGGATACTATCAATGCCATAAAAAAAGAAGCTGGCCCCTACAAAGGAGTTTTATATGGTCAATTCATGTTATGTGAAGAAGGCCCCCGATTGGTGGAATACAATGCTCGTTTTGGAGATCCTGAGGCCATGAATGTCCTACCTCTTTTAAAAACCAGTATGGTAGACATTTGCCAGGGAATTGTCGATGGAAACCTTAAAAAGGCCAAATTTGATCAGAAGGCCACTGTTTGTAAATACATTGTTCCCGATGGCTACCCGGAAACTAAATTTGCCAATCAGCCAATTCAGGTGGATGAAAAGTCCATAGCTGATTTAGGTGGCAAGGTTTATTATGCCGCGGTAAATCAAAAAGACAACGTGGTTTATACTTCTTCTTCACGGGCCCTGGGTGTAGTAGCTGCCGGAAAACTATTGGGGAAGCTGAAGAAATATGTGAAGAGGCTACTCAGTTTGTTAAGGGTGATTTGTACCACCGGAGAGATGTAGGAACCAAAAAACTTCTACAAAAAAGAATTGACCACATGAAGGCCATAAGGGGATAATAAAACTTATCTTCATTATTATATTTTTTATATTTCTTATTCATTAAATTCCTAAAATCATTGAGATTATACTTTAAATTATTTTTTTTAGAAACCTTTAAGAATTATTACTGCAAATTTTATATTTCAACATTAATTAACCTAAGAAATTTAAATAGATTTTTAAGCTTGATAATACATATTATATTCTCTATTAAGAATTATATCATATCTTTAACATTTATTTGGAGATGAATTACAATGAAACATCTTTTATCAGTTTGTGATGCTCAGGATCAGGTGGTACAATTACTGGATCTGGCTGCGTGGTTTAAAAAAGGTAAATCTGATGATAAGCCTCTTAAAAATAAAACCCTGGCCATGATATTTCAGAAATCATCCACCCGGACAAGGGTATCCTTTGAAGTGGGAATGGCCCAGCTCGGTGGCCATGCTTTATACTTATCCACTAATGACCTTCAAATAGGTCGGGGAGAGCCTATATCTGACACTGCTAAGGCTTTAAGCCGTTATGTGGATGGAATAATGATAAGGGCTCTCAAACATGAAGATGTTGTGGAGCTCTCAGAAAATGCTTCAGTTCCAGTAATAAATGGTTTAACTGATTTGGAACATCCCTGCCAGGCCCTGGCAGATATGCAGACTATAAAAGAACACAGGGGTAGTTTTGACGGAAAACTGGTTTTTGTAGGGGATGGGAACAATGTCTGTAATTCTTTACTTCTTATTTCCGCTATTTTGGGCCTGAATATGACGGTGGCCTGTCCTGAAGGATACGAACCTGATGCAGAGATATTTGGAAAAGCCCAGGATTTGGCCAAAGAGTCCAATACCAAACTAGAAATCACTTCTGATATTAAAAAAGCAGTGGAAAATGCAGATATTATTTATACAGATGTATGGGTCAGTATGGGTGATGAAGAAGAACAGGAAAAAAGAATGAATGATTTCATGCCTTTTCAGGTTAATGAAGAATTAATGGCCCTGGCCAATAAGGACGCTATATTCATGCACTGTTTACCAGCCATTCGGGGACAGGAAACCACGGCAGGGGTTATTGATGGGCCTCAATCTGTGGTATGGGACCAGGCCGAAAACAGGCTCCATGCTCAGAAGGCCGTTATGTATAGTTTGATGAAAGATTAATTTTTTTTAAAATTAGCACATTATTATTTATTTTTTTATACAACTATATTTCTATTTTTTAGTTTTTTTTATTTTGAGGTTATAAATATTAAAATAAAATAAAAATAGAAATAAAGTAAGAGTTGATTTTTAAAGTTTGTTAGGAATTTAATTAAAGAAATATAAAAATAAAATAATAGGATATTTATCCTAAAAACAAACTCACATGCTCTCAGGAGCACTGACTCCCAGTAATTCCAGACAATTGTGGATGGTAACCTTACTGCGATCCACCAAGACTAATCTGGCATTCTCGTAGTCAGATCCAATCACGGGGGTGGCCTTGTAGAATTTATTAAAGGCACTGGCCAGGTCCTGGGCATACTGGGCCAGATTATGCACTCTTCTTATTCTGGCCGACTCATCCACCACTTTAGGGAACTTGGAAAGAGTCCGGATCAGATCTATTTCCACTTCGTCCAGAACCCAGTTTTCTTCTATTTCCAGTTCTTTTAGATGGCCATCCAATAATAAACCTGATTTTTCCAGTAATTTACCGGCTCGGGCATGGGCGTACTGAATGGATGCACAGCCTCTCTCAAAGCTTAATGCCTCGTCCCATTTAAATACAATGTGCTTTTCCGGGGATAAACGGGCAATGTAATATCTTATGGCCCCTATACCAATTTCTCGGGCTATTTTCTGGGCTTCTTCTTCGGTTAAATCAGATCTTCTGGATTTGATTTCCTCCAATGCTCTGACAATGGCCTCATCCATTAAATCATCCACTGAAATAAATACGCCTCGTCGGGTGGACATGGAACCCTCGGGTAATGTAATGAATTCGTAAAAAATCACTTCAGGGGATTTCCCGCCTAAAATTCCCATAGCAATTCTTATCTGGTCAATGGCCAGTTTATGGTCTGATCCTAGAATATCCAGAACCACATCTCCCTTCTCAGATTTTTCCAGGTGATAGGCCAGGTCCCGGGTGGAATAAAGGGAGGTTCCATCGGAACGGGTCAGTACCAATTCTTTTTCTATGCCGAATTCTTCCAGATCAAGGTAGAGAACTTCATTGGTTTTGGTGTGGCCGCTTTCTTTGAGTTTTTCCACCACATCCCACACGGCATTGTTTCTCACGAATTTTCCTTCCCAGACAAAGTCGTCATGATACACGTGCAGCCGCTTCAGAGTGATTTCCATTCCTTCCAGACAGTTATCCACCGCCAGTTTGAAGGTGGCATTAAGTTTTTCATCTTTTCCACCTTCATATTGACGGATAAGTTCATTTATCTCTTCTTTTAATTCTGGATTTTCTTTTAATTTCTCGTTGACCTGGAAGTAGAGTTTACCAATTTGGTGATCCTTTTTTTCACCTTCTCCGTATTCTTCCAGTTTTTTTCCAAGATTTAATATTCCCCACACTACCATGGCAATCTGTCGTCCCATATCATTGACATAGTATTGAGTTTCCACGTCATAACCTGCTGACTTTAAAACTCTGGCCAGTGAATCCCCAATAATGGCGTTTCGTATATGACCAATGTGCAGTGGGCCATTAGGGTTAGCGGAGGTATGTTCCAGAACTACTTTTTCGGATAATGATGGTAATTGACCATAATCTCCACCAATTCCTTCTAAAACCATTTTTGAAAAGTTTTGGTAATTAACATAGAAATTTATGTAGGGCCCTTTGGATTCCACTCCACTGAATATTTCGGGGAGCTCTAAAACTTCTAATAGATTGCCGGTTATTTCCATGGGAGACTTTTTTAGTTCTTTGGCTAGCTGAAATGATATGGTAGTTGCTAAATCACCCATTTTAGGATTTGGTGGTATTTCCAGTTTTATTTCTTCTGGAAAAGGATAATCAAGCTTTGATAAAGCTTTTTCTAATGATTTTAATGCTTCTTTTTCAATTAAGGTAAACATGAATACACCTGAGAATAATTATAATTTTAAACTATAAAATTTAAACAGAAATTAAATCGTATAAACTAATTTAATTATTTGTAATTTAATTCTTTTCTAAATAAAATATTAATATTTTTTTTTATTGTAGAATTTTAAAATTCCTAGAATTAGTTATTGGCTTGTTTTTCAGGAATTGATTAATGTAATAAAATTTTAATATAATAAAATAAGTTAAAAAACACTTTAAAAAAAGTAAACTAAGGATTAAATCAAGAGATTTAACCCTTAATTTTATTAAAGGATAGTATTTTCACAATCCCCTAATCCAGAGGGTTATGTATCCAACCCTGGGGATAAATATGGGCTGGTTTCCTATGGTGACCACTTTAGCCGTAATTTGCGAGGGGTATACCGCGGCCTGATCCGGAACGGGATTATTATCTCCCTTAATTATGTAATATTTAGTGCCGTTTTGTGCTGTTCCAGTACCTACCACCCGGTGTATAACTGGTTCAGGGAACCAGGTAGCGTCATAAATCACAATATCTCCGATTTTCACATCTTCAGGATTGAATTCATTGATTCCCAGAAAATTGGCCTTTTCCACCAGCACTATGTCTCCCCGGTAAAAAACAGGTTCCATACTTCCAGATACCACCACATTCATGTGCTGGGCAGCGATTACGCCGATAATAATAATTGCCAGATATGTTGCTATTTCTCTGATTTGTTTGGTATCCGCCATTTAAACACCTAAATATTCGCCGAACTATTCTAAATTATTTAAGTTGTATTTCCTATTTCTATCTAACAATTTAGATTAAATGAGGTAATTAATTAAGTTACCAGTAACAGTTACCAGTAAAATTACCAATTCTGTTATCAATTGAATCTAAATTGTTATTATAGTTATGCCCCAAATTTGCACATATAAATTATCTTAGAATTCCACCCTTATCAGCTGAGCTGGCCAGTTTCTGATATCGGGCAAGCCAACCCTTAAGTTTCCGCTCTGGTTTAATTGTGGAGGAAATTCTTTCTTGGATTTGCGCATCAGATAGTTCTAACTCCAGAATGCGCTGAGGAATATCTATTTTTATAATATCGCCATCACGTACCGCAGCTATTGGACCATTTTCCATGGCTTCTGGAGATACATGGCCTATACATGGGCCTCTGGTTCCTCCAGAAAACCTACCGTCGGTAATAAGGGCCACAGATTTAATTCCCATACCAACTATGGCTGAGGTGGGGTTGAGCATTTCTCTCATGCCGGGTCCTCCTTTTGGTCCTTCATAGCGGATAACTATTACATCTCCTTCTTTAATTTCATGGTTGAATATGGCTTCCACACAAGCGTCTTCGCTGTCAAATACTTTCGCTGGACCCGTATGAGTCATCATGTCTTCTGCTACGGCGCCTTGTTTAATAACTGAACCATTAGGTGCTAAATTGCCCTTTAAAACAGCTATTCCGCCTTCAGTGTGCACTGGTTTATCTAGGGGACGTATAACTCCTTCATCCTTCACTTCAACTCCTATTAAGTTTTCTTCAATGGTTAAACCAGTACATGTGGGGTTTTGGGTGTTGATTCTACTTTCCAGAGTTTTTAAAACAGCAGGAATTCCTCCGGCCCTGTCCAGATCCAACATCATGTGTTCTCCGGAAGGAGATATGGAGGCAATGTGGGGAATTTCCTTACTCATTTTATCAAAGAGCTCCAGATCAACTTTAACGCCCTGTTCTTCCAGTTCGCTGGCAATGGCTGGAATGTGCAAGGCTGTGTTACTGGAACCACCTAGGGCCAAATCAACAGCCACTGCGGTTTCAAATGCGTCCTGAGTCATTATTTGAGAAGGAAGAAGCTGATCTTTTACCATTTCCACTATTCTGCTTCCAGATTCTCTAGCTATCCTCATTTTCTTGGAATCAACAGCATGGGCGGTGGCGCATCCTGGTAAACTCATTCCCAATGCTTCAGTTAGACAGGCCATGGTATTGGCGGTGAATAAACCGGCACAGGATCCTGCACCGGGGCAGGCACATCTTTCCAGCTCATCCAATTCTTTTTCAGTCATTTTACCAGAATTAACAGCACCAACACCCTCATATACATTTATGAGATCTACTGATTTTCCCTGGAATTTTCCAGGCATCATGGGTCCTCCAGTAACCACAATGGCCGGTATGTCCAGTCGAGCAGCGGCCATGAGCATCCCTGGAACTACCTTATCACAGGTAGGCATCAGCACCAGTCCATCCAGACTATGGGCTTGGGCCATACTTTCCACGGTATCGGCAATTATTTCCCGAGATGCCAGTGAATAGCGCATTCCATCGTGGTTCATAGCTATTCCATCACAAATGGCCATGGTATTAAATTCAAAAGGAACTCCCCCTGATTGGCCTATTCCTACTTTAACTGTTTCTGCTAATTCGCGCAGGTGTATGTGGCCGGGTACAATGTCAGTATAACTGTTGGCAATGCCTATAAATGGTTTATCAAATTCATCGTCGGTCACTCCACAGGCCCTGAGCAGGGAACGATGAGGGGCTCTCTCTATGCCTTTTTTAATGTTATCACTTCTCATGAAATCACCATAATTTTTATTTTTCCTAAATGATATCTAAGAATTAGTCTCATTTAATTAGTCTAAAATTCTTTATTTTACATTTAATAGAATTTTAAAGAATTATTTGAGTTATTAATAAAATATTATTCGTAAATTTATATTGAAATATATTTGGATTTGGTTAGATTGGAACTAGTACATATTAGTAAATAATATTTAATGTTTGAAACTTATATAATTAAACATGGATACTTTACTTATTCTAAAGTTTGTAGTTGCTCTGGCCATTGGAGCATTGGTGGGACTTGAACGGGAAAGAAAAAGTAAGGAAACTGATTTTGCTGGAATAAGAACATTTATTTTCATTGCCCTTTTGGGGATACTATCGGGATATCTATCTCAAATATTTCCTTATTTCTTTTTGATTGCTTTTACTGGTCTTTCAATTCTAGTAGCATTGAGTTACTGGGTCAGTACCCGTGATAAGGGGGATGTGGGCCTAACCACGGAAGTGGCGGCTCTTCTGACTTTTTCGTTAGGGTTGATGTGTTTCTGGGGTGAAGGTTATAAGCTAGCTCCTATTTTGGCTATTATAATAACCACGATTCTAGCATCAAAGCCTGTTCTTCATAGTTTGGCCCGGAAAATCAGTCAAGAAGAGATGATCAGTACTTTAAAGTTTTTAATTATTGCCTTTGTAATTCTTCCTCTTTTACCAAATGAGACCATGGGGCCCTGGCAAATATTTAATCCCTACCAGGTTTGGCTTATGGTAGTGTTTATATCTGGAATAAGTTATGCTGGTTATATTTTGATGAAAATTGTAGGTCCTGAACGGGGAATTGGTATTACTGGTATTTTAGGGGGCTTAGTATCCAGTACAGCTGTGGTAACGGCTATGGCAGCAAGGGTAAAGGAATCTGAATTATTATTGAAGGCTGCTGTTTTCGCAGCAGTGGTGGCCAGTTCCATGATGTTTTTAAGGGTGTTTTTTGAGGTTCTAGTAGTGAATTCATCTCTTATACCTCTACTGGCAGCTCCTATGATAATAATGGGTGTTTTAGGGATTTTTCTTGGAGTTCTGGTCTGGAGAAGTTCCATGGTTAAAAAAATGGATTCCGAAGTAAAGCTGAAGAACCCCTTTTCATTAAGACCTGCCCTTATATTCGGAGCTCTTTTCGTGGCCATAATTTTTATCAGTAATTTGGCCAACATTTATTTTGGAAGCAGAGGGGTTTACATAGCAAGTATAATTTCGGGGGTGGCTGATGTAGATGCTATAACTATCAGTATGGCCTTACTTGCTCAAAATGGTACAATATCTTCCATCACAGCAGTTACCGCTATCACTCTGGCCAGTATTTCCAATACAGTAGTTAAATTTGGGATTGCCTTATTTTTAGGAACCAGAAGTTTTGGAAAAAATGTAGGGGCCTTATTTGCCATTATTATAGCAGCTGGTTTGATAGCAATTCTTTTTATTTAATCTAAATTATTTTAAAAACAGTATTTAATTAAAAAATTATTATAACTCATTATTAGTAACTCAATTGTAAGCATATATTAAAAAAATTGGATAAAATAAAAAAATATAATTTAAGAACCATTATCTAAGACCTTATCATGGTCAATATCATTTTGTATTTTTCCACGGCATGCAAGGCATGAGGAACATTGGCGGGCATTATAATCATTTCTCCTGTTTGAACAGTGTTTTCTTTACCACCAATGGTTATAAGAGCAGTTCCATCAATAATCTGAACCATGGCATCAAAAGGAGCACTGTGTTCACTTAATCCTTCCCCTTTGTCAAAGGCAAATATGGTCACAGTACCAGTTTCCTTTCGGATTATTTCTCTACTAACCACAGCCCCTTCCTGATATTCAAGTAAGTCTGCTATGTTTAATGCTTTTGATTTTAAATCTTCGGGCATTATAATCACCATTTAGTTATTGCACTGCATCATTAATATTTTTTATTATAAATAAGATACATTTTTTTATTTTAAACAATTCGGGTATCTTTAGTAGGTCGAGGAACTTTTATAACCAGGAAATGAAGATCCTGAGGGCTCTTATTATACCAGCAATGCATTATATTGGCAGGACTTTCAATTAGAGAATCTTTTCCTACTTCTTCTTTCTCTTCTCCAATTTCCACGATACCTGTACCTTCCAAAACATAGAAAAATACATCAACTGGTGTAATATGCTTTTTAAGAGATTCACCTGGTTTTAAAGTTATATGAACTGCTACTGCATTTTCAGTATCATATAATTTACGTACATCTACTTTATGCGGAGTTTCAGAGATATTTACTTCATTAACTTTAGTAATTTTCATTGGAGTCCTCCTTTAAAATAAAAAAAAATAAGGCCTAAAATACATTGGTGGCCTTATTTCATGGGATATGTAAATTATTGTCCCATAATTTTTTTAATATCTTCTTCTGGATCTCCTAAAGGAGTGAGCCCGTAGTTTTCCACCAAGACGTTCAAGATATCATCGTTAGCCCATCCGGGTAAGATTGGTCCGATGTACATGCCTTGAAGATCCAGAGCCAGTAAACTCCATAGTATGGCAGCAGCTTTTTGTTCCATCCAGCTTAAGACAATGGTTAATGGTAATTCATTTAGTCCCACGTCGAATAGTTCAGCTAATGCGGCAGCAATGTCAATAGCCACAATGGCATCGTTACACTGACCAACATCTATGAGTCTTGGCACTCCTTCAATGTCTCCCAGATCCATAGCATTAAACCGGTATTTACCACAAGCCAGTGTTAAAACCACAGTGTCTTGAGGTAATTTTTCTACAAATTCAGTGTAATATTTGGCTTTTGCCAATGGGGAGTCACATCCTCCGACTAAAATGAACTGTTTGATTTTTCCTGCTTCTACCAGTTCTTTAATCTTAGGAGCTAATGATAATACTGTGGAAGCTCCAAATCCAGTGGTTAAAGTGGCCTGTGTTGGTTCTTCTTCCAGATCGCCCAGTTCTAAAGCTTTTTCAATTACGGGGGTGAAATCGTAATCTTCTATATGCTGCACTCCTGGAAGTTCAGCCACACCCACGGTGAACATTCTTTCTTTGTACTCGTCTTTAGGTAGTAAAACACAGTTAGAGGTACCTACAATGGCTGCATTGTATTTAGTGAAGGTTTGTTTCTGGTCAAACCATGCTCCACCTAATTGTCCCACTAGATGCTTGTATTTTTTAAGTCCAGGGTATCCATGGGCCGGTAAGAGTTCAGAATGTGTGTAAACATTAATTCCTTTACCTTCAGTTTGTTTTAATAATTCTTCTAAAGCTTTGAGGCTGTGTCCGGTTGCTATAATCCCTGGACCTTTAACTGCTCCTACTTTTACTTCTGTAGGTACTGGTTCTTCATAGGTCTCGTTATGGGCTTTTTTTAGAAGTTCCATGGTCTTAATGTTCATTTGACCTGCTTCAAGGGCCAGTTCAACAAATTTACCAGCATCGAAGTTTACATTGGTCAAGGTGGAGTAGAATCCTTTTTCCAAGAAAGCGTCCACTTCGTCATCAGTGTATCCTAGTTCCCGGGCATGGTAAAGGTAAGCAGATATTCCCTTTATAGCATACAAGAGGTTGTCCTGTAATCTAGCTACGGTTGGTTCTTTTCCACATACTCCTCTAACAGTACATCCAGTCCCCCGTGCGGTTTGGGAGCACTGGTAACAAAACATATCTAATGCATCTTTTTTCTCCACTTTATCTCCTCCTTCAGCGACTTTTTTTTCACTTTTATTAATTCCACGAATTGAATCTATAAATCCCATATTATCTCCTCAATAAACTGATTTTTTTTATTTAATTTTCTTAGATTATATGGCCTCAAACTGGTCTTTACCTACAAAGCATAGGGGGCAGACCCAATCATCCGGCAAGTCTTCAAAGGATGTTCCTGGCTCTATTCCATTGTCAGGATCTCCATTTTCAGGATCGTATATGTATTCACACACTATACATTTGTACTTCATTTTTTATCTCCAGATTTTTTCCCTACATAAAACCCTATCAGCAAACTATAAATAGTTTTTGTCACTAAGACAGTATAAAATAAAACAAATATTTGGTAGTGATTAAATTGTTTAGATTAATTAATATATTTTTTACACAATTTAATATTTAATAAATACTTATCATGGAAAAATAAACTGATATAAACTGATAATTACAATGCAATTGTTAATGGTTAATTTAATTGAAATAGAGGTTTAAAAAAAATGCCTGCAGACCAAAAAACATGGGATTCACTGAAAATAATGGGATTAACAGATTATGAGGCTACTACTTACTTGGCATTAACATCTATGATATCAGGAACGGCTACGGAGATCAGTATGGCTTCTAAAGTTCCAAGATCCCGGATTTATGATATTCTTAAAGCCATGGCCCGAAAGGGGTTTGTGGAAATTGAGAGAGGAAGGCCTTTAAAATACACAGTAGTCCCCCCCGCGGAAGTTTTTAATAGAAATAGGCAGAAACTACTGGAAGACCTGGAAGAAGCTGAATTGGAGCTTACCAGCACATATGAAAGTCAAATTTCCAAATTACCTGCACCTATATGGCTTATTCATGGTCCTGAGAAGATTATTCGTAAAGAAATGGAAATTATTTCCCGGGCCAAAGAAACCATTAATATCCGGGCGGGGTTCATGTTTAAAGGAGAAGCTGAACATCTTAAAACTAAAATCAACCAGGCCACACGAAAAGGAGTTAAAACTAAAATAATGGCCGCTCCATTTACCGTTATTGAAAATAAAAAAATTCACATGTCGAAAGAATTAGGTGGAATACAGGCCGAAGTAAGGTTCTACCAGATTCCCTTTGTTAAGATGATTGTAAGAGATGGTAAAGAAATGATGCTCATATTTTCCAAATTTTCAGGAAAAGAGAAAAAAGCAGTTGCCCAAAGTGCCATAGGAGTCTGGAACCAGTATCAGGAAATTGCTCAGAACTATGCTAATGTTTTTGAGAATATGTGGGAAGGGGATATGCCTAAAAGAGCTAAAGGCCCTAAAAAAGAGGACTAAAATGATTATTTATTTTTAAATATAAATTCAATTAATAAATATTTAATAGTTATATTTTCATAGGTTGTCATTACTTCAACTTTTCATGAGGATAATCTTATATAATAATATTGCAGATTTTATTTATAGACAATTTTATATTAATTCTAGAAGAAGATTATACCCCTCTTCATAGAAGAAGGTGATTAAATGCGTGTACTATTAATTCATTCTGATTATTTAAAGTATCAAACAAAGTCCAAAACAAAAATAGCTGAAAAAATAGACGATGAAAAGAAGAAAGGATCCTTTGAAAACTCTTTAGTAGCTTTCACTGCTGTAGAAAAAGAAGATGAAACTGACATGCAAGGTGTTGTGGAAAACGCTGTAAAAGAAATAGTGGATGTTTTCTCTAAAGTAGGGGCGGAAAATGTAGTCGTCTACCCATACGCTCACCTTAGCTCTTCTTTAAGCTCTCCAGACGCTGCTAAAAAAATACTGATTGAAATCGAATCTGAACTGGCAAAACAGGACATTAAAGTGGCCCGGGTTCCTTTTGGATGGTACAAATCCTTTGAGGTATCCTGTAAAGGACACCCTTTATCAGAGCTGTCCCGAACCATTACTTCTCAAAAAACCGAGGAAAAAGAAAAGGAAAAAGGAGAAGAATCCAAATGGTACATTTTAGATAAAGGCCAGCTTATATCTCCCGAGGAATTTGAGTTCCACAATAAAGACCTGGAGCAACTGACCAAATATGAGCTTGGAAAATCTGAATCGTCTGGTGAAGAACCTCCTCACGTTAAATTAATGAAAGAAAAGGGTCTAGCGGATTATGAACCTTCTGCCGATGTGGGGCATCTTAGATGGTATCCTAAAGGTCGTTTAATAAGAGATCTGCTGGCAGACTATGTTTATCTCCTGGTAACCAAAGAAGGGGCCATGCCAGTGGAAACTCCAATCATGTATGATCTGGCAGACGATGCTATTCGGGTACATGCTGAAAAATTCGGAGAAAGGCAATACCGTATGGGTCACAAGAAAAAAGAACTCATGCTCAGATATGCCTGTTGTTTTGGTGCCTTTAGAGTATTATCCGATTCTTTCCTAACCTGGAAAAACTTACCAGCCCGTATATATGAACTTTCCACTTACAGTTTCCGTATGGAGAAAAAAGGAGAAGTTGTGGGCCTTAAACGACTACGGGGATTCACCATGCCTGATTTACACACAGTGTGCCGGGATTTAAGCCAATCCCTGGTTGAATTCGACCGACAGATAGATCTCTGTATGCAAACTGGTGAAGATTTCAATGTTAATTATGAAGCTATATTCCGGGCCACCCAGGACTTTTATGATGAGTATAAAGAGTGGATGCATGCCTCTGCTGAGAAATTAGGAAAACCAGTTCTTCTGGAAATTTTACCAGAGAGAAAACATTACTGGATTTCGAAAATGGATTTTGCAGCCATAGATTATCTGGGAAGACCTATTGAAAATCCAACGATACAGATTGACGTGGAAAGTGGAGAAAGATTTGGTATAACTTTCTTGGAAGAAAACGAAGAAGAAGATTATCCTATAATCCTTCACTGCAGTCCTACTGGTAGTATAGAACGTGTTATATGCAGCTTATTAGAGAAAACCGCAATAGAAATGGATGAAAAACCTCCTATGTTGCCTGTTTGGCTTTCTCCTACTCAGGTGAGGATCTTACCTATTGCTGAGCGGCATATGGATTATGCGCTGGAATTGGCCCGGGAATTAAAGGATCAAAACGTCAGGGTGGATGTTGATGATCGGCCAGAAACAGTGGGTAAAAAAATCAGGAATGCTGCCACTGACTGGGTACCTTACGTGGCTGTTATTGGAGACAATGAGCTTTCAAGCGGAGAATTAACTATTAATATCCGGGAAACACAGGAAAAGCAGGCCATGACCATTGATAATCTGGTAAAAATAATTAAAGAAGAAACCAGAGAAATGCCATTCAGAGCTCTTCCTCTTCCATTAAAACTTTCTCAGAGAATTAATTTCTAATTAGATTTATCTAATTGGATATTTTTCATTTTTTTTCTTTTTGTATTCCTATCTTTTATTTTGTCGTCCTATAATTGATATTTTATCTTAAAAATCTTTTATCTTAAGATATTCACTTTTAAACCCCTAGAATTCAATTTATTCTAAAATATAACTTTTCTATGATTTAATTAAAAAATTCTTGAATAACCAAAATATTATAACTTATAACTTATAATTAATATAATAAAGAATTGATAAATGAGACTTAAATGTTTGATAAGATAAACTGGTTCTCATAAATCTTAATTCAACAATCTGTGTGAGGTTTTTTTATGGGTGAAGTAATTTCAATTATTAATCAAAAAGGTGGTTGCGGTAAAACAACCACTGCGGTAAATTTGTCAACTGCACTGGCTCTAATGGATAAAAAGGTTCTGGTTATTGATCTTGACCCTCAGGGAAATGCTACAACAGGTTTTGGGGTTCAAAAAGGGGAATTAGAAAATACTATATACTCGGTCTTAACCCGGCAAAACAATCTGGAAGAAGTCATGCTTCCCACTATTCTGGACGATTTATATGTTGTTCCCAGTAATATTTCACTTAGTGGGGCAGAAGTAGAACTTAGTAGGGAAATTGGTTACCATTCTATTCTACAAGACTCTCTAAAAGCTGTTAAAGGAATGTTTGATTATATTTTGATTGATGTCCCTCCTTCACTGGGAATACTCACCTTAAATGCACTGGTAGCATCAGACAGTGTTATAATACCAATACAAGCTGAATACTACGCTTTGGAGGGTATGGCTGATTTATTAAAAACTATTAATCTCGTAGAAGAACGTTTACAAAGCTCATCACCAATCAAAGGAATTCTAATTACTTTATATGATTCACGTACACGTTTAGCTCGTGATGTGCACCAGGAAGTAAAAAAATACTTCGGTGAACAGGAATACATATTCAAAACCACTATACCTCGTAATGTACGGCTGGCAGAGGCCCCCAGCTATGGAAAACCATGCATTCTTTATGATCAGGAAAGTGCAGGAACTACTGCCTATTTGAAACTGGCCCAGGAAATTATTAATCGAGATGGTTAAAATGGCCCGACGCAAATCTCCTTCAAAAAGTACGGGTCTGGGTATGGGTCTGGATGCTCTTATTAAGTCCAAAACCAGAGAGGAGCCTCGCGATGAAACAGTGGATGCTGAATCAGTTAAAGATGAAAAAGATATAGAGAAAAACTCAGAAGTCATTGATGAGTTAGATAAATCTAATTCTAAAGCAGAACCTGCTAAAAATTCAGTCCAAAAGAAAAAGTTTAATTCTGAAAAATCTTCCAAATCCTCAGTTTCTTCCCCTAAATCTGTCAAGAAAACAAGTGAATCAAAGGTTGATTTATCAGCTAAAAAGACTGCTAAGATTAATGAATCTTCTAATAAAAGTGTTGTTTCAGCTGATGTTGAGAGAATCAATGTTGTGGTTGGTGATGTTAAAAAGAACCCTAGAATAACTCTATGGTCTTCTCGTTCGGCAGCAGTTTTGAGATATCTTAAAAAAACTCAACCTGAATTTAGTATAAGTAAAGAAGCTTCTAAATTAATTGAAGATGCAGTAAAAGAGAAGTATCCTGAAATATGGGAGCTTTTTGACGATTTATAATTCATTTAATATTTTTTTTAAAATATTTTATTATAAGTTATAACAATTTAACTTATAAGTTATAACTTATAATTCATTCTCCTCAAATAAGATTAATAATTACTTAAAAAATATCCAGGGCGGTCTGATAAATTCCTTTAAGTTTTATAAACGGTTCTGCTCTTCCCACAACCACACCTAACTTTTTTAATTCTTCCAATTTAGTAAATGGCCTTTTTTTACGTATGGCAATAATCTTTCGGGCAGAAATAGTACCAATACCAGGCACACGTATCAAGTGTCGGTAAGGTGCTTGATTAATTTCCACAGGAAAAATATCCATTTCCAAGGCAGCTGAATATTTAGGATCTTCCTCTACATTTAAAAGTCCGTTATCCTGGAAAATAAGCTCTTTTAAATCAAAATTATATGAATTCAAAAGAGCATCGGCTTGATAAAGTCGGTTTGATCTTAAGGGATGGGGCTCTCCTCTATTTTGCAGCGGAGTATCTTCCAGTGGTTTAAAACTACTGAAATAACTTCTTTTAACATCTAATTTATCATAAAGCCACTTGACTCTGTTTAAAATATCTTCGTCAGTTTCATTGGTAGCTCCTACAATCATCTGGGTAGTTTGACCAGAAGGGGCATACAGTGGATCTTTATTATGGATATTTTTTATCCATTTTAAACGACGCATGATGTCTTTTTGGTAGTCTTTGGTACTGGAAAGTTCCGCCAGGCCATCAGGTGTCGCTGCCTCAATATTTACACTGACCCGATTAGCCAGGCCCATGGCTCTTTTGATAAGATCTTTCGAGGAACCAGGTAATATTTTAAGGTGTATATATCCGGAATAACCATGCTCTAATCTTAAAAGACGGGCCACTTCCACCACCTTTTCCATGGAGGTGTCGATTTCTCCTGAAATACCTGAACTTAAGAATAAACCTTCCACATACTTATTTTGATAGTAATTTAAGAAAACCCGGGTTAACTCTTCTGGACTAAGTTCCATCCGGGTAAAATTTCTTTTACTATGATTAACACAATATTTACAATCATTACGGCATTTATTGGTCATTAAAACTTTGAATAATGGTACCTGACAGCCACCACTTACTGTAGAGTAATAAATTCCTGGTAAATTAGGTCGGGATTGTGTTTGATGGTTCACATAGTCACACAGATCGAACTGGGCTGTATCGCTCAGGACCTGCATTTTGCGCATAGTATTCATTGAATAATATTAGTCCATCTAAATTATAATGTCTTATGGTAGACCATGTGGAGAATAATGAATTCCTGGATTTTTTGAGAAAAATAAAATAGAAAAATAATTATAAATTTATTATATTAATTTAGATAATTTTTATTTTATTTGATGAAAATATCAAATATGAATTTGCAATAAATGCAATAAATAGCATGATTTTATAATAAAATTTTTTTAAAATCAAATTTTTATTAAGAAAAATCTTTTCAAAAAAGTTCGTTTATTATTATAATAAACAAAAAACTTTCAAAACAAATTTAAATCTTGTTTATCCATTTATTGGGTATTTTAAAAAATTATAAAATCTTAATAATTAAAAAAGACTGGTTATAACTTTTTATAGTTAAATTAATCTTTTTAATACATTTTTTCATTGAAAATGTTTATTAGCGACCTTTAGTTTAAAATAAGATTTATTCACTCTATTTAATCCATAAATCGACTGTTCATCAATATTCAAATGCTATTTGTCTATCTGTGTGTCGATATTAAAAGAAATTAAAAGTCTTATTTTTAGAAAAAACGTTTAATTTAACGGTATAAGACTTAAATCGTTATTAATTAGCATTACTTAGTAAAATCATTTTTCAATACCTTTTAAGAGCTCTTTATAGAAAAAAAAGAGCGCTAATAAGTCTTTTTTTCCACTTTTTGACCAAAACATTTATATGCCAAGTAGACATCATATCAATTGTCCAGAATGCTCTAAAATTGGGTATTTTCCTAATTTGGACATGGAGGCGGTATAATTACGCGACGAGCAATTATGGCCGTGGCACTAGCAGCTTGTATGGTGGTGTCAGTTGTGCCGATTTTTGGAGAAATTAATGACTCCAAAAAGGTAGATACTACTAAAATAACCGCACAGGTAACTAAAGCACCTGCTGTGGATGCACATAAAAAATACAAGAAATACAAGAAGTATAAGAAATACAAGAAGTACAGCAAGTATAAGAAATACAAAAAGTACTATAAATACAAGAAGAAGACCAGGAAATCCACCAAGTCTTCTCTAGCCAAAGTAGGGGCATCGAAAGTTTATGCAACTTCTAAATATGTTCAATCAACTGGCCGATGTTCTTGCAGTTTACACCAGGATTACAAGGAACACTCTTCACAGTTCAAAAATTATTGTCCATACTGTAAAAAGTCTGGAAAGATAAAATATGAACGTGGAAGCTCATGTCCAGAAGGTATGTGGGTTTGTAGCGCATGTGACGCGGATTATTGTTTAGTTCATGGTAAATCACATGTAACCAAAGCTAAATACTTAAGCAAAACCTAAAACAATAGTATCAGAGTAAAGTGATCGAGTTTTATTATAAAACTCTACATTTTTTTATTTAGCTTATTTTAGCCCTAGTTTTATATTAGATTAATTATTCAGGTTTATAAGAGATTTAAATCTTATTTTATCAATATTTTCCTTTAGTTAGCACATTTAATTTTTGAAGGGGATTATTGGGGCTTTAAACTAATTTTTTTTAGAAATAAATTTATTTTAAATCAATTTTTTTATTTTTAATAATAATTTTGCAACTTCAAAAATAAAAATCATGCAAATCATTACAATGAATTAAATATTTAAATAAAATGTAAGTTGATTATAGACTATGAGAATAGTATTGGCTGGTACTGGAAGTGCTGTGGGAAAAACAACAATTTCCACTGGTATTATGAAGGCATTATCAGAAGAAACGAAGGTACAACCGTTTAAAGTTGGGCCAGATTATATTGATCCTACTTATCACACCTTGGCCACTGGAAACCAGTCCCGTAATCTGGACTCGTTTTTTATGTCGGATGGTCAGATAAGAGAGGCTTTTGAAAGAGCTTTGGCCAGCAACGGTTCAAAAATGGGGATAATTGAAGGGGTGCGCGGTTTATATGAGGGTATCAGTCCCACCGGAGACGTGGGTAACACGGCATCCATTGCCAAAGCTCTTAATGCCCCGGTTGTTTTGATTTTAAATGCCCGTAGCCTGGTTAAAAGTGCAGCAGCAGTGGTTCTGGGATTCAAAACTCTGGATCCTCAAATAAAGATTGAAGGGGTAATTTTAAATCAGGTTAAAAATCGCCGTCATTACTTGAAGGCTAAAGAAGCTGTGGAGAAATTGGCAAAAACAGAAGTCATTGGTGGAATTCCACGAAGCGATTCCTTGAAAGTGGAACAGAGACATTTGGGCCTGGTACCGGCAGTTGAAAGGGAAAATTTAATGGGCTTCATTGAAAAATGGGGCCAAGTGGTCCAGGAAAATATTGACCTGGATGCCCTGCAGGATATTATGAAGAATGCAGGAAAAATTTCTTCTGATCGTGAAGATCTATGGGAAAAGGGTAATACTCGGAAAGTTAAAATTGGTGTGGCCCTGGATGAAATATTCACCTTTTATTACCAGGAAAATCTAGATGCCCTGGAAGATAACAACGCTCAAATAGTTCCTTTCAGCCCGTATCACCATGAAGAACTTCCAGATGTAGATGCACTCTATATTGGTGGTGGCTACCCTGAAATATTTTCTAAAGAGCTGGAAAACAACATTTCCATGCGTAAATCCATTAAACAGTTTTACTTAGATGAAAGGCCCATTTACGGTGAATGTGGGGGTTTGATGTATCTTACAAATTCAATTAATGACCATAAAATGTGTGAAATATTTCCCTATCCTTCCGTAATGACCGATAAAGTGCAGGGATTAAGTTATGTAATTTCCCAAGCCCAGGAAGATAATATAATCTCTAAAAAAGGGGATATTTTCCGGGGACATGAATTTCATTATTCCAAAGTTAAAATAGATTCAAATTCCCAGAAAACACCTGAATTTGCCTTTAAAATTCTGCGTGGAAGGGGAATTTTGGATGCTAAAGATGGTCTCATGTCCAAAAATACAGTGGCCAGTTATGTGCATACGCATGCAGCGGCCTGCCCTGGATTTGCTTCTAATTTAGCCAGAAATGCCTGGGAAATTTAAGTATTTAATTAAGTATACTAATAAAAATTATTCAAATGGATTATTATCCTTTTCATATCGAATTTAATGCAAAAATCATATTTATTACAGTTAATCATATAGGCTGGTATCATGAAATTGATTAATAAAATTGACGTGTTTTCTCCTTATTTAGTTGTATTTGCCATATTTCTATACGTATTATTTGGTATAACTGGTTTTTATTATGAAATAAAAGGATTACAAGCACCATCTATAGATATATATCTTTATATTTTATTAGGGTGCTGTTTTTTCTTGGCTGGTGTTATATTTCCAAAATTAATCTATAAAATAAATTTTAAGGGATTTAAATCTGTAAATAATTTTTTAAATTATCTGTATTCTAAGAAAGATGGTTTAAATTCTTTAAATAATTTTTCAAATGAAAATAAATCACAGAGCTCTGTTAAAACTTCGAGAATTAGTTTTTCACGTCTGGAAATAATTATTCTAGGTATCGTAATTTTGGGACTCTCACTTCAGGCCTTGAATCTCTTTAATTCAGGTGGAATTCCTCTTTTGAGTGGTTATCTCAAGGCCAAAGCGGTAACTAAAATATGGATAATTTCTTACCTGTTGTTTTTACCAGGAATTAATATTTTACTGGCAAAATATAATCGGAGCTATTATTACATATTATTCATTCTGGGAATAGGATTATTTGCCTTAACCGGGTACCGTACTACCACCATAGTGGTTATTCTAAGTGTGTTCATAACTCTTTATTACACCAGGAAATTCTCCAAAAATCTGAAATGGATATATTTCGCCATTTTTCTAATAGGATTGGTGGGGATTGGCCTTTTCGTGGGTTATATATCTGCAAAATCAATTGAATGGCAGCAATGGACTTTAAATCCTCTTGAATTGTTCTTTTACCGTGCAGGATACACGCTTACTGTATTTGATAAGTTAATTGACATACAAGGGGCTACCAATGGAACACTAACCTACTACTCTCTCACCGGGTTTTTCCAGTCCGCAGATCCGCGAGCTATTGTAGGGGAGGTGGTTTTAGGATACAAACACTCCTCCACCTCAACAATTTTTGGCCCGGCCCTGCTGGACTTTGGAACATGGGCTCTGGCACTGCAAATGTTTATCATAGGATTAGTACTTAAGTTAATGCATTTAATTCAAAAAGCAAAAAAAGGAATATTCACAGCATTCTATGCTATAATACTGGCCCAAACACTGGTATGGATTGAAACCGGGCCTACTGATCTGGTAGTCTGGATATTTTACCTTATTTCTATTATTCTGATTTTACATGTCATTTTAAAACACAGAAATAATCTAGGAACCCAGGGTAAAGAAAATTACTCGAAAAAGGACAGGGTAGGGAAAAATTCATGAAAATAGCTATTGCTGCTGAACTGGCCCCGGCCAGAACTTTAATCCCTGTTTTGGAAAAATTGGATGCTGAAATAATAGGGTTGGCCCATGGCCCAGGGGCTGAAGAACTTTTAGCCCCTTACTCTTCAGAAATACATTCTATTGGCCAGGGCCGCAGAGCCGGGGATCGGAAAAGGTCCAATGTTCAGATTGGATATCTGGTAATAAAAGATATTTTTAAAACAGTTCGGGCCATTCAGGGAAAGGGAATAGAATTAATGATTACTTGTGGTAATGCAGGAGATGTTAGAAAAGGACTTGCTGCAGCTAATTTGCTTAGAATACCTACTTTACATATAGAACAGGATATTTATAATCCCATTGAAATCATAGCCTATGCTGATGTGGTTACGGCTCCTTCCAGGGACTATCAGGAATATTTAGAAAACCATTATGCTTTAGAAAATGTGAAAAATATCAAGGGATATCCTATGGCCCACTATGTTCATAATATGGATTTAATAGCTGAAAATAAAGTGAAGGATATTTATGAAGTGGATGAATTTATTTTGGTCGTACTAGGTGGCGATTTAAAATCTGAACAGCTCCCTGAACTGGTTAATACTGTGAAAAAACTGGAAAAACCGGTTTTAATTGCTCCTTTCCGATTCGATTCAAAGCACGTGCAAAGCATGGTCGAAGCTTTACCAGGTTCTAATAATGTTAAAGTCCTGTGGGGATATGTGGATCTTCCCAGTATTATGCAAGCTGCCGATGCTCTTATATACGGGGCGGGCATGGGAATAACCATTGAAGCAGGTGTTTTAGAAGTTCCATCGCTTAAAATTGCAGGATTTCATCATAAACACGCCAGTGTTGATTTGGCCCATAAATTAGGCATCAAAGTGGTGGATGTACCTGATATTCCCCATGAAATTATTAATATTCCTATCCCTGATGGAAGAGGACTAACAGAGAATGCTGAAAAGTCCATAGATAATTTGGTGGAAATTATTAATTCATTTAATGGATTAAAAAAGTCTAAAGGCGGTTTTAAAAGCCTTAAAAAGATTTGGAATGCCCGATCTCAATTTAGATAGTAAATTATTTTCTTTTTAAATTAAATTCAAATTTATTTAATACTAATTTTCAATAAATTTTTGTATTACTTATGAAAACAATAATATTAAATATAATAATACTTATTACTAAATTATTACTAAAAAGGTGATAAGTATTATGAATACTTTGTTTAATGACAATTCCCTAAAATCCGAATCTGATTCTGAAGTTGTAATGCAGACTACCAGCTACAATTGTGGCCCGGCAGCTCTAGCTACAGTACTTCAGGGAATGGGAATAGGCTGTACCGAATATGAGCTGGCTCAAATAGCAGGCACAGATGAGACAGGGACTACCATGTATGGATTAATGAGAGCAGCCATGGAAAAAGGATTGAATGCTCGAGGGATGAGAGTTAAAGTGGATAATCTTGGATTCAAATAATATTGTATTCTTGAATATTGATGGTAAATTTCATTACAGTGTAATTGGCCAAATTAATGAAAATACAGTGATTTTAGCTGATCCTGCTTTGGGAAAAATTGAAATAACTAAAAATTACTTTGAACGGATTTATTCTGGCAATGCTCTTATTATTTCCAAATAATGCTTATATCTGGAAATAATTTTAAAAAATCTATTTTAATCATCTAAAAAAGAAAAAAACTTAGGAAAAACCTTGTAAAAAATAGAATAGGTCTTTAGATTAAATTAAGATAGTATATTAACCTCGAGCTTATTACTACTAATATAAATACTTAATCATTGCACTTAAATCAAAAAGTACTTAATATCTCAATTGATAACACATTTTGGTGATATAATGGTTGTAAAAATCGGTATAATTAAATGTGGTAACATCGGTACATCTCCTGTCTTGGACTTATTACTCGACGAGAGAGCAGACCGACCAAACATAGATGTATGTGTAATAGGATCTGGGGCTAAAATGAACCCAGAAGAAATCGAAAAAGCCGTACCATTAATGCTTGAAATGGAAAGGGACTTTGTTATATTCATAAGCCCTAACCCAGGTGCTCCAGGACCTGCTAAAGCCAGAGAATTATTATCTGCTGCAGATGTCCCTGCAATCATAATCGGTGACGCTCCTGGTCTACGATCTAAAGAAGAAATGGACGAACAAGGTTTAGGATACATTATTGTAAAGGCCGACCCAATGATTGGTGCACGAAGAGAATTCCTGGACCCAACTGAAATGGCTTCCTTTAATGCTGACGTAATTAAGGTGTTAGCTTTAACCGGTGCTTACAGAGTTGTACAGAACACTATCGACGCTGCAGTTAATGCTGTCGAAGCTGGAAGTGCAATCGAACTACCTAAAGTGGTTATCAGCCGAGATGTTGCTGTAGCTGCTGCTCAATTCTCCAGCCCATACGCCAAAGCTAAAGCAATGGCTGCCTACGACATCGCTACTAAAGTAGCTGATATCGACGTAGAAGGATGTTTCATGACTAAAGATGCAGAAAAGTACATACCAATCGTAGCTTCTGCTCACGAAATGATAACTACTGCTGCTAAACTCGCTGCTGAAGCAAGAGAAATTGAAAAGGCTAACGACACTGTTGTCCGAACCCCACACGGTGGAAAAGGACAAACCATGTCTAAATCCGTTTTAATGGAAAAACCAGAATAATTATATCTTGAAGCGGTCCTCTGGACTGCTTATTTTTTTGTTTTTATTTAAATTACTTAATTGGAATTTAGGATTATTAGTCTCATTTAAATCACAAACTTTTAAGAATATTTTTATTAATCATTCTATTTTTGTAAGTTTCTACCTTGATAACATTGTAGAAAAATTTATATATTCATTTTATCAATTAATTGTATGACTTTGGGGGGAAGAAAAGTTATCTTTGATTTATTTTTAAATTTGCTATTAATACGCAGATATTATCAATAATAATGGTGATTTAGTACTTTTAACTGTTTTTTTTTTAATGAATTATAAATTGTTAAAAACTTTCAGAGAACTTAATGTTCTAATACGATTTATTACAAAAATAAACTAAATGAATCATATATTATTATTATTATTCCAATTATTGCATCATCCCCCTAAAATGAGTGAAAAATTTGGAGGTGTCATTATTAATAAAAATAAAACTATGCTTTTTGCACTGATATTTTTCGTAGGGATAATTTTCGCCATGGGTAATGCCTGTGCAACCGAAAAACCTACTGAAGAACAAATTGCACAATACAAGGCAGATGGTACACTCGATGAAAGAATTACCAATGTAACTGCCATCGGAAATCAAAATACGGATCCTACATTAATCAATAATTTAAACCAGAAGTTGAATTTAGGTTCTAATCCGTCTAAAAATAATGTAAGTGTTGAACCCTCGTCGACCAGACCTACTTCAACCACATTGCCCTCAACGGGAACTGTTAAAATGCTGATAATGCTGGTGGACTTCCCGGATTATCCACATGAATCCACTCAAAGTGTGGGTGAAATACAGTCCATTTATTTTGGGAATGGTAGTGGAGCTTATAATACTTCTATAAATTATTATCCTTACGAGAGTTTGCATAACTGGTACCAGCGATCATCCTATGGATTACTTAACATCACGGGAGATGTTTTAGGATGGTATACTGCACAACATAACCGTAGTTATTATACCAATAGAATGGAATTGATGATGGAAGTCATGAATTATTATGATAACACCACTGACTTCTCCCAATATGATAACAATCGCGACGGTTATATGGAGGGTATGGCTCTAAAATGGGCCGGTCCTGATACTGGATGGGGAAGTACCTGGTGGTCTTATGTAATTACTTTGCCAAGTAGTAATAATTTCACTGTAGATGGCGTGAAAATGAATAAATACATGTGGGCAGAGTATGGAGCCAATCCTAAAACAGATATACACGAAACCGGACACTTATTAGGGTTACCCGATCTTTATGATTACGATACCGGAACTGCTCCTTATACTAACATAAATGGTCCGGGATATGGTGTCGGTGGCCTGGATATGATGGATGGAGGTTCATCTGACTTCAACTGTTTCTTTAAAATGTTATTGGGATGGATAAACCCGTATTATGTAACGGATGTTAGTGCCCTTGATCAGCAGCTAATTCTCAACCCGGCTGAATTAAATGGAACTCATAGTAGTGTATTAATTTACCCTGGCCAGTTTTTGGGTCCTGAAAACAAGGAATTTTATATGGTGGAATACAGGAAAAAAACTGGAAATGATAAATACTTCTACTACCCGTCTACTGGCAAATGGGCTGGAGGAGTACCAGCTGATGGCCTGTATATCTGGCATATTGATGCTACCTTAGATGCTAATGGAAGATTTTTCTATGATAATTCCAACACTGTTCATAATCTAGTTGATTTAGTACAAGCCGATGGATTGTTTGATATACAAAACGGGTCTCATGATGCCGATGCCGGAGATGTCTATAAGCCTTCTAAATACTTTGGCCCGTCCACAACTCCCAATAGTAATTGGTATTCGGGTTCATCAGGAATATACGTTTATAATCTGGCCAGTCCCAAAAATCAGACATCTGCTGCATTTGGATGGAAGGGATTGTTACCTATTGGCATAGCTTTAGAAAATGAACTTCTTAACTGGACTACAAATGGAACAGGAAATGTTACCTGGTTTGGAACTCAAAATATAGGGCAAAACGACATAAATTCTGCTCAAAGTGGGTTTATCTGGAATAATGAGACCACCTGGATGAGTACCCTGGTGGAAGGGTTAGGATACCTGAGCTTTGACTGGAAAGTATCATCAGAATCGGGTCACGACTTTTTAAGATTCTTTATTGATGGTTTAGAGCAAGTTACCATAAGCGGTGAACAGGATTGGCAAAATAAAAATTTCATTTTAGGCCCTGGAATACACACTCTAAAGTGGAGTTACACCAAAGACGGTAGTGACAATAATTCTGTGGGTTCTAACTGTGGTTGGATAGACAACTTAATTTGGACACCTGATACAACCCCTCCAATTGTAAACATCACTGATCCAATTAATAATGTTTTTATAAATATTGGAAATAAGACAATCAGTATTACTTTCAGCGAATTTATTCAAGAAGGCAGTGCTTTTAGTAGTATTAGTGTCACCGGGCCTTCTGGTATTGTGGATATGAATAAAACCATTGTAGGAAATGTTTTGTTTTTGACTCCGACAGTCGATTATGTTAATGGAGTATATAATGTAAATATTCCAATTAACGCAGTGAAGGACAATGTAGGCAACAATTTGTCAAATGTATTTGATTCTAGTTTCACTATTGATATGGTTGTTCCTACGGTTTGGGCTGATGTGAAAGGTGGGCTTTTCAATGTTAGTAAGGTAATTGCTTTAGATATGAGTGAGTCTGGTAGCATTTATTATACCTTGGATAATTCTACTCCGAGTAATTCCAGTACTAAGTATTTAGGTCCGATTAATATTAATTCTACGACTGTTTTGAAGTTTTTAGCTGTTGATGAAGCTGGAAATCCTTCAGAAGTGTCTGTTGAAGCATATGATATTGACAAGGTTTTACCTACAGCAATTGCTGATATTAAGAGTGGATCGTATAATGCCAATCAACTCGTTAGTTTGAATATGAGTGAGCCAGGGGTTATTTATTATACTTTGGATGGTTCTACGCCGAGTAATCTTAGTATTAAGTATTTTGGGCTTATTAGTATTAATTCTAGTACTGTTTTGAAGTTTTTAGCTATAGACGAATCTGGAAATCCTTCTACAATCTATGAAGAAAACTACAACATAGATAAAAACATGCCCCAGGCCTGGGCTAATTTAAAAAGCGGACTTTATAACACCAATAAGGTGATTGCTCTAACCATGAGCGAAGCAGGTAGTATATACTACACTTTAAATGGTTCCACACCTACTACTAACAGCACAAAGTACACAGGACCCTTGACTATTAGCTCATCAACCACTTTGAAATTTATGGCTGTTGATGATGCAGGTAATCCATCACAAGTGTATCCTGCAACCTATAAAATAGATAAAGTGGCCCCTAAAGCAGTTTTAACTTATCCCAAGCACTTGACCACTAATGTTTCCAGAACTTCCACAATTTACGTGAAATTATCTGAAAACCTGAAAAGCAGTACTAACTGGTCCAAGGTTTATATTAAAAACCTTAAAACAGGTAAGTTAGTAAAAATAAGCGTATCCATATCGGGAAATGTCCTTAAAATTAACACGGCCTTGAAAAGAAGTAGTTATACTTGGTACTCAGTTTATATTCCTGCTGCTGCTGTAAAAGATTATGCAGGAAATAATCTGGCCAATAGCTGTTCATTTAGATTCAAAACAGGAAAATAATTATTATTTTCCTAATTTTTATTTTTAATTAAGTATCAATGAATAATACTATATTTTTAACATATTAACTCAAATTATTTACTCAATTTCAAAGTCAGGCTAATGGTTTTTGAATTAAGTGAAATTTTGTTATAAAATGTATATTTTCTAAGAAATAAATCGAAACCTTAAAGTATTATTTTTTGTAACTATTCTTAGTAAATTATTACTTATATTTGCTTGAATTTGGAGGTGAAAAGATTATAAATACATTTAAAGAACTTAAAAGTCCAGCAATGGTCATATTTCTTTTGCTGGCATTCGGAATAATTTCATTAGCTTCTGTTGGTGATGTTTCTGCTAATCCAGGCGTTATTTATGTAAATGATTCCTCAGGAAATGATAGTTGGGATGGTGAATCTGATGTTTGGGATGGAATAGGCACTGTTGGCCCTAAAAAATCCATTAAAAATGCTACAGGAACGGTGACCGATGGTGGAATAGTGAATATTGCTGATGGATTATATTCTGGAGAGAATAATGTTAATATAACTCTTGATAGGAGCATGACTATAACTGGCCATAGTAGGGATGGTACGATTATTAACGGGTCTAATTCTGCTCAAATATTCCTGATTAAAGCAAATATAACTGTTATACTCCAGAATTTGACTATTACTAATGGTAATGGATCAAGGGGAGGTGCTATATCTAATAATGGGACTTTGAGCTTATCTGAAACATCGTTCACATTTAACAATGCTGAATTTGGCGGTGCTATTTTTAATTATGGTAATTTGACGATCAATGACAGTATTTTTAGCAAGAACTTTGCAACATCTAGTTCAGGAGCTGTTGGTGGTGCTATTCTTAATTTAGGCGATTTAAATATTATTTATAGTGTTTTTAATAATAACTCTGCCAGCAGTTTAAATGGAATATCATATGGTGGTGCTATTGGTAATTATGGTAATTTAAGTACCAATGAAAGTGAATTTGTGAATAATGAAGTTAATCTTCTTGGTGGAGCCATAGATAATGGTGGTAAGTTTATTTCAAATAAAGTCTTATTTTCAAGGAATTCTGCCGCTGCTGGAGGGGCCCTATCAAACCAGGGTAATTCTACCTTATCTGATTGTGAATTCTTATTAAATTTCGCTGAATATGGTGGTGCCGTTTATAATATTGGAAATTTGACCATTAATGCCAATAATTTCACCAATAACTCAGTAAATAGTTTAAATAATGATACGGGATGTATGGGTGGTGCTATTTTCACTGGAGCAGGTACTTTAATCATTAATTACAGTAAATTTACAAACAATACTGCTCAAAGTAATTATAACAATATAATTTATAATGGTGGTGCTATTTCAAATTATGAGGGCACAACCGCCGTGAGGAACTGTGAATTCACAGGTAATCTTGCTGATAGCGGGGCTGCTATTTCTAATATGGGTTATTTAATTGTTAAAAATACGATATTCTCGGGAAATACAGCAACTAGTGATGCTGAAGATATTGCTTTTGATGGTGGTGCCATATCTAATTATGGTAATTCCAGTATCTATGAAAGTAGTTTCACCGATAATTATGCAGATATGGGTGGGGCCATTTCTAACTGGGGTAATTCTACGGTAAATGTGTCTGGAAGCACTTTCAAAAGAAACGGCGCCTATATGGATGGTGATGCTTTCTACAATGAGGGTATTCTAAGGATCCATTTCTGTCAAATCATGGAAAATGGAATGGATGGCTACTATCCCGAAGACATATTCAATGAAGGAGGCTCAGTTGACGCTCGATATAACTGGTGGGGCTCCAATCAAAATCCATCAGATAGAGTTGTTGATTCCAATGTTTCTTCCTGGTTGATTTTAAGATTTAATCCAAGTACGGGTGTTATTAAAAATGGTGGAATCGCTGTTTTGACCGCAGACCTGCTCCATGATGTTAATGGTGTTTATCACAACCCAACCCAGGGCCATGTGCCTGATGGCATAGTAGTGAAATTCACCTCTAATCTGGGAACAATTGGAACAACCTATGTGGCCATGACTAATGGGGTGGCCCGATCAACATTAAAAGGCGGTTCTAAAGCAGGCCTGGCAGATGTTGCAGCCAGCACGGGCAGCCAGAGCATACATAAATCGGTCAAAATAGATTTAATTCCACCTAAGGTGACCTATACTTATCCTAAAAAGTTGGCTACTGGTGTTTCAAGAACAAAGACCATTTACCTTAGATTTAGTGAAAATATTAAAACTGGTATCAACTGGTCTAAAATCGTGATCAAAGACAAATACGGCAGAATCGTTAACATTTCAAAGTGGATTTCAGGGAACACTCTTTACTTGAAAACCAGCAGTAAAAGAAGCAGTAATTCCTACTACACGATTTACATACCTTCTTCAGCTATTAGCGATCTTGCAGGTAATGGTTTGACACCAGGATATGTAATTAAATTCAAAACAGGAAGATACTAATTCCTGTTTGTTTATTTTTTTCTTTTTAATAACTCATATATCAAAATCCTCAAAGTCTGGACTTGATAAAATTTTATTGGCACTGTAATAATAAATAAATATATATTTAATATTATTCTAATATCAATAATAAAATCCTCAACTAAAGGTAAAATCATGATAGAAAATCTCATAGAACGCTTCTTTAAAGCGGCCACCATGGAAAGATGGAATGATCATATAAGGCCCGTACAACTTACAGAACTGGATAAACAGGCCCATAAGATGATCATAGCTTATGTTCTGGCCAAAATAGAAGAAGATAGTAGGGGAAAAGATTCTATTAATTGGATAAACTTGATTGAAGGATTTTTATTTGATTTTTTCCATCGACTGGTTTTAACAGATATTAAACCTTCTGTATTTCACAGGATGATGGATGAAAAGAGAGAAGAATTAAATCAACACGTCTTGAATGAATTAAAAACTGATTTTAAAGGATTAAAAGACTCAAATTTCGAGGAAAAATTTAAAAATTACCTTTCCAGTCGCGAAAGCACGCTGGAGAAGAGAATTCTCCGGGCAGCCCATTATTTGGCCACCAATTGGGAATTTAAAATAATTTACAACACGGCTCCCTTTATTTATGGTATTGAAAACACCAAAGAAAAAATAGAAAATCAGATTGAAGACCACTATGATCTAATAGGGGTCCAAAAAATAATGCTGGAAAAGAAGTCATTTGGGTTTGTGGATTTATGTGGGCAACTTAGATTCCAGAAAAGATGGGCACACTCTCCTAGAATCCCTGAAACTTCTGTTCTGGGCCATATGCTAATTGTGGCCGCTACCTCTTATCTGTGCACCATGGAAATGGGTGTTAAAGCGTGTGATAAACGGATTTATAATAACTTCTTTGCCGGGTTGTTCCATGATCTCCCAGAAGTAATGACCAAAGACATCATATCTCCGGTTAAACGATCTGTCCGGGGATTGGAAGACATAATTAAAGAATATGAGGACTATCAAATGAAAGAGGAAGTTCTACCTCTTCTTCCCAAGACCTGGCACGAAGAAATGCTTTATTTTACAGGAGATGAATTTAAAAACAAAATTAAAGATGATGCTTCGGTTAAGTTCATAACATATAATGAGTTAAATAAAAAATATAATAAAAATGAATTTTATCCTTTAGACGGAGAATTAGTAAAGGCTTGTGATCAGTTAGCAGCTTTTGCTGAGGCCAAGATTTCTATTCGACATGGGGTCACTTCTAAAGATCTGGAAGAAGCCCAAAAAGGCATGATGGAATATTGGAAATCTCAAAAAGTCTCTGGAAATGATTTTGGCCAGATTTTCCGAAGTTTAGAGAAATTAATTGAAGAATAATCATAAATAATTCATAATTAGGGGATTGTAATGTTTTCAAAATCAGAATTAGATCAAATATTTGACGAATATAATGAAATAAAAATTTCTTCGACTGCTAAACTGCCAGAAATCAGAACCAAGGATCTCAATGGCCCAAGCGAAGAAAATAAACATTATAGGGACTTTATTGCATTCCAAATAAATAAGATTGATCTGGTAATGGATAAAATAGATCATATTCTGGACAATTATAATGAATTAGATTTTCAAATAGAATCTTACGAGTTAAATGGTATGTCAAAAGAACTTATTTCATTGAGAAAAGAATATTCAATTTTGATTTAATTTTATTTTTATCTACGTCTTAGGGCACGACACCCTACATCTAATTATTAATTTTCTTCCTTATTTTTTCGCACCCTGTATAAAACAGCAAACGAACTCATAATTATGGGTATTATTGGATAAACTGCCAGACTCCAGAATGGACTATTAAAGGAAATTGCTATGGAAACAAGAGCTATAATTGGCAATGAAATATTGCTTAATATTATGCGCCATGCATAAGGCCGAACCTTTTCTTCCATGAAATCTCCATAATAAGCATATAAAAGGTTTAAAAGATATAAAACACCAATTAAAAACATATTAATTCCGAATATTATCTCAGAAAGCGGATACTGACTGTAAGAACCAATGAGCGACGTGCTAAACGGTACCAGAACCACTAGCATGAGCCACAGGATATTTATCCATACTAACCGGGTATTGGTTTTTTTAATTAAAAAGAAAATATGGTGATTTAACCAGAAAGAACCTAATAAAATGAAACTTAGAGCATATACTGACATTTGAGGAATTAACTCATAAACGTAATTTTGAAAATCTAAAGAAGTAGTAATGGTTCCTGGACTGGGTGCTTCAATACTTAAAACCAGTAAAGTCATGGCAATAGCAAATATACCATCGGCCAGTGTTTCCAGGCGCGCAGTAGGCATGGTAAATCTTTTTCGCATCTCGGAAACCATCTTATTCCTCTTTTAAAAAAATTAAATTATAATACGCCTTTAGTACTGGGTATCTGGTCGTGTTCCACTTGAACAGCATCTTTAAGGGCCCTTGCAAGTGCCTTAAACAGTGCTTCAATCTGGTGGTGGTCATTTTCTCCTTCTACCTTAGCATTAATATTTATGCGGGCGCTGCTGGCAAATGATTCCAGGAAATGTTCTACATTTTCGGTGGAAAGTTCCCCCACTTTTTGCTGGGTAAAGTGCATGTCCATGACACAATAACTTCGCCCACTTAAATCTACAGCTACCATGGCCAGGGCCTCATCCATAGGAACCAGGGAATGGGAAATTCTTTTTATTCCTTTCTTATCTCCTACAGCTTCTTTAAATGCTTCTCCTAAAAGTATTCCCACATCTTCCACTGTGTGGTGATCATCCACACCCACATCCCCCTGGGCCTTAACTTTCAGGTCAAAAAACCCGTGCCGGGCAAATGATTCTAACATGTGGTCAAAAAATTCAACACTGGTTTGAACATTATACTGTCCGGTTCCATCCAGATTTAATGAAATTTCAATATCTGTTTCAGATGTTTTTCTTTTCTTATTAGTTTCCCTTGTCATTAGTTATCATCTCTGACGATTTTTATGGCACCCTCGGGGCATTTCCCGGCACAAATTGTACACTGGTGGCAGTATTCAAGGTTAGAAGCTTTAGCTATATCTGTTTTACGATCTATTGACCAGATTACTCCTCCTTTAGGACACGCTTCCTCGCATTTTCCGCATCCCGTACATTTTTTTTTATCCACTAATATTTTCATGATAATAACCTCTAAAATCTACTAATTGTTTATTATAATGATAAGTTATAACTTTTAACTTGTAAGTTATAAGTGGGTTACATTTTGATTAATGACAGGGAAGTTGCTTTAAATCCGACAAAAACCTTTTTTTCCAGACTTAATTCCAATTTTTCCCAGGAATATCTGGTAATACTCACTAAAATGTGGGTTAAAGGGTCCAGAGCTACTTTTAGATTTACCATTTCATTTTGAATTTCCATACCTACAATTTCACCTTCTACAATATTTCTAACACTGGATTCCTGGGGACGCAGCATAATGAATATGTCTTCGGGATTAATTAGAATTAAAACTTTGTCATCTTCTTCTAAATCCTCATGAAAAGGCAGTAAAATCTCATTTTGACCTATTTTAACATTCATAACCCTATTTTCAAGGTCAAGTGAACTAACAGTCCCTTCAATCTCATTTAAATTTGAATGTTTTTTAATTATTTGATTAAGTTTTATATATTCTCTAATAATTAATTTACCCGCATCAGTCAGTTTACTGCCCCCACCGCCTCCTCTTCCGCCTCTTTTTGTCAATACAATGGGTTGACCCATAATTTTTTCAATTACTTCAATGTATTTTAGTGAGGTTCTATAGGGAATTTTCGATTCTTTAGAGGCTCGGGTAATAGAGCCCAGGCTATCTATATACTTTAAAAGCTGAAATTTTCTTTCATCTATTAATAGTGATTTCTCACCTATTTCTAATTGATACTCTGGAATATCTCTAGAATTAGCCATTAAGACACCTTGATTATCTTTATTTTATGTGTCAGAGTTGATATATTTTTCCTAATTTCTCATTTTATTGAGCGTATTTTTCAATGAAGGTAAGTACTTTTTCCATAGGGCCATATAACGGACCTATTCTGGATCCAATTTTGCGCATTAGGCGGATATCCCTTTTTTCAAACCCTTTTAAAAATGTAAAAGCTATTATGTATATTATTGGGGCAATTATAATGGCCAGTATTAGACCAGGGATTGTTTGAGGCAGTAGAAAAATTCCCAAACCCATGATTAATGATGCTATAGTGATTTTAAGAAAAGAACATGTAGGGTGGTTTAATCTGGGTTAATGTTAAATGTTTTCCACAAAATAACGATCATTATAACGAAACGCAGAAATGGTAGTAGCTAAGGCTGCACCTTCAATCCCATAGAGCTGTATAGGATCCATTTAAGGCTATATTTACTGCACTTCCTACCACTAAAACATACATGGGTAATCGCGGATATCCTATTCCCTGGGCGATGCTGGATGATATCATAAATAGGGCTATAAAATGCCATTCCGATTACAAGTATACTCAAAGCTCCTGCCCCGAAACATAATTACTACCAAAAAGAAGATCCAACAGAGGTTTGGAAACAGATAGCGATACCCATACAGAGCGGAAGACACAGTCAAAACTACCATACGATAAGATTGAACAACATAAGTTGTTAAAAGCACTTTATCTTTCAAAGCAAATGCTTCCGATGCGGCTGGAAGTACTGCAGTGGCTACTGAAAGTGATATTACCAGAGGAAGACGTGCTATGGGGTCTACAGCGTTATAATAACCACTAAATTTGGTAGCCATAAAAATTCCTAATATAAATATGCTTGCTCCATAAATAGACATTTCAGATAATGCTGTGATGATAACTGGTATGGAAAATATTAAAAGAGTTTTGATAAGTCCCATTTCCTGTCTAAAATTGAACTTATGCTCAGGATCAAGTGATGGTAAATATTTCCACATATATTTTCTAAAAATGATTATGGCAGATGCTGCAGAGGCCATAAATCCTATTCCTGTCCCTATTACTGCTCCTGCAGCATAAAATCCAAGCATTACCAGAATTACTGCAAAAACAATCATGAAAACCTGTTCTACGGCTCTGGTAATAACCACATATTCCATTTTATATATTCCCTGGAATGCACCTCTAAAAGCACCTACAATAACACTGAAAGGAGTTATTAATGCTACAGCTTGAAGTGGAAGGGCCACCGCTGGTTTATGCCAGATATCATTGGCGATTATGGGCCCAATAAAAAACATAACCAGTGAAAAGAAAATTCCCAGAAACATCATGAATTTTAATGATGTGAAAACCACCTGACTGGCCATTTGGTCTTCTTCAAGGGCTTTATGCTGAGAAACGTACTTGGCAATGGCTGGAGGCAATCCTCCTGCAGAAAGAACCTGAAATACACCTTGAAAAAATAAGGTGTATCCTAATATTCCATATCCTTCAGGACCCAATAGTCTGGCCATTAAAAATCGATATACATAACCTCCAACTCTAAATAGGAGATTACTTATCATCAAGAGGAAACTTCCCCTAAGTAGTTTTGCTGCGCCCTTACTTGTACTCATTGAATCACCAGGAAATCATAATCTCAAATATATTTGCATGATTTCGTAAAATAAATAAAATTTAATTAAACTAGATATTATTTAGAATATTAGTTTATAAACTTGCTTAATTTATTGGTTTAATTTTTCCTAAAACACTAAAACAAAATAAATTTTTTAAATTTTCAAGAATAGAGATAGATTTTAAACTAAAAATAATTTAAACGAAATTAAAATAATATGAATCAAGGTTTTTCATGAGTGTCCGGGTTGTAAGTTTCTAAATATCGGGCGAACATATTCACCGTCTTTCGTAAGCTTCGGAAGCCTTCTTTATCTTCCTTAACTCCTTCTAGTGAATCCTGAGACCATAAGCAGGCCCCTAAATTGGCTCCAAAGGATCCCCCACTCACCGGGATAACTCCACTTAATATGTAATAGGTGTGAATTTGCAACAGGGCCATCTCCTGGCCTCCACTCCGGTCTCCTCCCACGGCAATACCCATTCCTATTTTTCCCCGTAGAGAATCGTAGTCTGCGGCTCCTAAGGCACGGCATCTGTCCATTATGCACTTTATTTGCCCGCTTACTCCCCCATTATACATGGGGCTGGCCATTATAATTCCCTGAGATTTATCCAATAATTCATAAACTTCTATCATGTCATCTTTTAAGAAACATTCCTTTTTTCGCATACAGTAATCGCAGTGCTTGCAAGGCCCAATATTTTTACCCCTTACTCCATAAAATGCTGTTTCAAAGCCCTTATCTTCCAAAATGGATAGGGCTTCTTTTAAAACGTGATCGGTGGCTTTTTTTCTTGGACTGCCGCATATTCCCACTATCATGATGATTACCTCGGTAATATCTTAAAAAATTTATAAGAATTATATATTAAGATTGGTGGTTTATTTCTAATAAAATTTAGCTTTTAATATAATTTAAAAAAGATTAATTTGCTATAAATAATAAAAGAAGCGATAAAAACAAAATAATACAAAAAAAGAATAAAATAAAAAAATCGAGTTATTAATCAATTAAGATTAAATAGACTCGTCTTCATCAAGAGCCAGTCTCATGGTATCTGGGTCTTGAGGCATATGTTCCAGGAAGTCTTCTGCAGATCTGCGGACATCTCTGGATCCGATAATGTAACGGCCCACAACAATGATATCAGCCTGACTGTCTAAGGCTTGCTCCACTTTGTTAGGTGTAATTCCACCGGCTACAGCTACTAATCCATTGGTACCCAGGATTTCCTTGATTTCGCCAATGTTACCCCATTCAGTCATTTCTCCAGCTTCTTCTCCTCTTTCAGCTTTCATGGTCTCTAAATCCACATTTCTGTGAAGGAGAACAATGTTAGGCATGAAGTTTAAGCTCTTTAGTTTTTCCACAAAGTTATCCACATTCATCATGTCCAGTATGGAGTAGATACCTTGCTTTTGAGCTTCGTGTATGGCTTTTTCAATGGATTCTACAGTACCCAGTCCAGAGATAGCTACGGCATCTGCAGTCTCATCTGCGGCCATTTTAACTTCAATACGTCCTACATCAAGAGTTTTTAAATCGGCAATGATGAAAGCATCTTTTCTCAGTTCCCTGATCTTGCTTACGATACCTACACCGAATTTTTTAACCAGAGGAGTCCCTGCTTCCAGTAATATTCTTTCCCGGTCAGGCAAACTGTTAATGATCCTTTCCATTTCATCCATGTTGTCTAAATCCAGAGCAACTTGCAGGTATGGTGGGTTCCATAACTTTACAGCTTTGAATCCCATTATAGGGTGGCTTCCACGATCCTTTTCAGCCAGTACCTTTTTCATGGATGGATATCCGTCCATGGCTCGCTGAATAGCCAATTTGGTGGCCCCGTAGTTGTACTGGTAAATTTTCCTAAAGTCTTCCGCTTCGGGATGGATAAATACACTGGCCAGAATAACCAGTTCTTCGGCCTGTTCTTCAGGAATGATTCCTTCACTTACGGCATCAGCCACAGCTCTTCCTACTGCAGTCTGGGCCGGACCAAATATTTTGTCAGCATCTTTTAAATCTCCCACAGTTACCTTGGGAATTATGAGAGTGGCTGGTTTGGTCATTAGGTTAGGTCTGATGACAGATAATAATGGGGTGTGTCCCAGGGAAAGTTGGGCCATTCCATTTACAAAAGCAGCACCGGCAGGGCTTTCTTTATCTCCAATAATTAAATCAACGTGAGCGATTTCATTTCCGCTTCCTATTAAAGCTTCACCTATTCTATACATTAAAGTCCTCCTTTGATAAATTCTATGGTTTCTTAGATGATAAGATAACAAAATCCGTGAACCATAGAATGGTAATCTAATATTTGAAATATAGTTTTATTTCTAACTAAATATTATTCTTTAATTCATTTATATATTATAGGATAAATTGAAAAAAGTAACTTGTTAAAAATGAATTATTAAAATAATTTTTAAAAAATAAAAAAAATCTAGATAAAGTCATATTTCAGTTGTATTATTTACGTACCATTTCCATCATTCATCATTTTCACCGTGTATCAGTTTTGGCAGTATTAGTTTTGGTAGTATTACTTTTTTTAGTGGTATTGGTTTTGTAAATCTTATGAGTAGGCTCTTCTTCATAAGAAGTGTTATTATTGGAGTAAGTAAGATTAGTAGTTGTATTATTACTCAATGAGAGTGTATCTGTGGAATTATTGTCGCTAGGATTCATTAAGAATACGGCATTTACTCCTGCAAGCAAAACCACAATTACGGCCATAACTGCTATTGCAACCGTTTTATAATCCATTTTATCACCTTAAGAAAATATTATATTTAGTAAAATAATTGAATTTTATTAATCTTTTTATTAACATAAGTAATGATGATATTTATATATATCGAACTATTTTTTAAATTATTTTAAAGCTTATTTTTGTTTAATAAAGTGTTTAAGAGCAGAATAAATTGATGAGATAATTTTTAATTTAATTATTTTGTTAAAATAAATAATAACTGAAAAATAATTTATTAATTCAATTTTGGATTTAATTAAAGTTTTTTATTTTTTAAAATAATATGAATTTAAAATGGGAATAAAAATAATAATATACGATGGAAATATGAGAAAGAATTAAGTTTTTTAACCCTATTCTTTACTCTTATTTCGCTGTAATTTATTATTTGCTGCCTTCAGGTAGTTTACCGTTTAAGTAATCGTCGTAGCCCTGTAAATCCAGCATTCCGTGACCTGAGAAACTGACCACAATTGTTTTTTCTTCTCCAGTCTTTTTACATTCTTTAGCTTCATCAATGGCTACTTTAATAGCGTGACAGGTTTCTGGAGCAGGTACCACACCTTCGGCCTTAGCAAAAGTGATTCCACTTTGGAATACTTCGTGTTGGGTGACAGTTCGGCCTTCCACCAGTTTTTCTTTAACCAGTAATGCTACTTGAGGTGACATTCCGTGGTAACGTAATCCTCCCGCATGCACAGATGGAGGTACAAAGTTGTGACCTAAAGTGTGCATTTTCATACGTGGGGTCATTTCACCAGCATCTGCAAAGTCATAACAATATTCTCCCTGGGTAAGGGTTGGACACGATTGTGGCTCTGCTGCCAAGAATTTACAGTCTATTTTACCATCAATTTGGTCTTTAATGAATGGGAAAATAGCCCCACCAAAGTTACTTCCACCACCAACACAGCCAATCATTACATCTGGGCTTTCATCAGCAATTTCCAGTTGTTTTTTGGTTTCCAATCCAATAACTGTTTGGTGAAGCAGAACGTGGTTTAATACACTTCCTAAGGTGTAGTAAACTTTATCATCTTGCAATGCTTCTTCCATAGCTTCAGATATAGCTATACCTAGTGAACCGGGGTGATCAGGATTTTCAGCCAGTATTTTCCGGCCATATTCGGTTTCCGGACTTGGTGATGGTACAACATTTCCACCATATAATTGCATAATTGTTTTACGGAATGGTTTCTGGTTAAAGGACACTTTTACCATGTACACTTTACATTCCATGTCCAGCATGGAACAAGCCAGAGATAAAGCAGTTCCCCATTGACCAGCACCAGTTTCAGTGGTTAATCGTTCTGCCCCATCTTTTTTAGCGTAATATGCTTGAGCAATAGCTGTATTTAATTTGTGACTACCTGTGGGGGAGTAATCTTCCCTTTTGTAGAATATTTTAGCTGGAGTATCGAGCTGGTCTTCCAGATTTTTAGCTCTAAATAGGGGGCTTGGTCGCCCTATCATTTTATAAACGTCTCTTACTTCTTTGGGAATATCAATCCATCTTTCTTGAGACATTTCCTGTTCTAAAACACCTTTAGAAAATATTTTTGGAAGATTTGCAAGGTTTCCTCCTTCTTCCGAGTCCTTATACTCGGGTAAAGGGACCGGTAAATCTGCATTTATATTATACCATTTTTTTGGAATTTCATCTGAAGATAATGTAATTTTGTACATTTAATCACCATTTTTTTATCATTAATTTTTATTTGCCCATAATTGTCTTAAGCTGTTATTTATTAATACCACACCGCACTATTTAAATCTTTTTTGTACAAATATGTACATTGGATTGCATTCGTAAGCATTAACTTGGCAATTTATAAAATATTATATTATCTAATTATTATTCAGGATAATCAGTCTTATGGAAATTAAATATATAGATATAATGACATATTATTTTTTTTAGTTGTTTTAATTTGTAATTTACCACTAAATACTAATAATTAATAATTCAAAGTATTCCCATGAAAATACTGGCTGTGGATGTGGGTAAGGGTACGCAGGATATCATGCTTTTTGATTCCCATCAAAACATGGAAAACTCTGTAAAACTTGTTTTACCTTCACCTACTCGTATAATTGCTTCAAAAATATCTAAAATTAATCAAAATTTATTTATAAGTGGCGAAACCATGGGAGGAGGCCCTATAAATCAGGCCATAGAGGACCACATCCAAAAAGGATATCAGGTGGTCATGGAAGAAAATGCGGCCCGCACCATACGGGATGATCTTAAAAAAGTTTCTTCGATAGGGATTAAAATAATTTCTCCTGATGAAAGTCAAGAGGAATACGATGATTTTATAAAATTAGAATTAAAGGACGTTGATTTAGATAGTATTGGTTCTGCACTATCTTATTTCGGTGTAAAACTTGATTTTGATTATTTGGGAGTGGCGGTACAGGACCATGGATATCATAAAGAAATGGGAGATCGTAATTTCCGCTTTTTAAAAATCAGGGAAAAATTAAACCAACCATTACTTCCTGAAGAATTTTCATATCATAGAGATATTCCTGATTATTTCACACGGATGAAAGCCGTTTCCAGAACACTTTCTGGGCTTGATCCTTTTTTAATGGATTCTAAGTTTGCTTCAGTTTGTGGAGCCACAGCTGACCCACTCACCCAAGAATTAAACAGCTACATTGTCATGGATATAGGTAATGGGCACACTCTGGCCGCATCCATTGAAAATGGGAAAATAAAGGGAATATTTGAGCATCATACCAGTTCCCTTACGCCTGAAAAAATAGAATACTACTTAAAAAAACTGGCAGATGCTACTATTACTCACGAAGAGGTACATGATGACCACGGCCACGGGGCCTGGGCTCTGGAGCCCATAACTGAAATTGAAAAGGTGGTGGTCACCGGACCCCGACGCGGCTTGATGGAGAAAGTTCAATTCCCGATTTATCATGCGGCCCCTGCTGGTGATGTAATGATGACTGGGCCGGTAGGGCTAATTAAATGTATTAAACACAGAATTGAAAATAAAAATGAATTATAGATAAAATCGGCTGTAATTATGTTGAAATATTGATTAAATTAATATTAAATCAGCATTCCTATTAACTGATTAATATATTATTCGAATAGAACAATAGCAGATGATAAAATGATAATTGACTCACACATTCACACTATTTATTCTGGCGATGCCACGGGCACTCCCCGAGAAATAATAAAAAGGGCCAGAAGCATAGGCCTGGATGCCATAGCCATTTCCGATCACAATACCATGAAAGGATCTTTAATCGCCCAAGAAGAAGTTAAAGAGTTTAAAGATATCCTCATAATCCCGGCCATGGAAATAACTACTAACAAGGGCCACATTGTGGCCTTAGGAATAAATGAAGAGATTAAAAAAGGACTTTCGCCTGAGGAGTCAGTGGATTTAATTCATGATATGGATGGAATAGCTATTGTTCCCCATCCTTTTGTAAGATATAGGGATGGTTTATTTGCTAAAATTAAGCACATGCACGTGGATGCCATAGAAACCATGAATTCTCGTTATATTTTTGGATATTCTAACTGGCGGGCCAAAAAACTCTCTATAGAAAAAAACATACCTGAAATTGGGGCCAGTGATTCTCATTTTGTAGGGGCTGTGGGCAGCTGTGTGACTGATGTTGACTCTGATTTTTCCATAGAAAGTATTTTAAAAGCTATTAAAGACGGTAAAACCACAGCTTATGGTGATAGAACTCCTCTTCCTTTAATACTTAAAGAAGTAATTAATAAAAAGATAAAAAGAGTTTACGAATACTAATTTTATTAAATAGGATACCAACCAGCGATTTGAAGGAATTGTTTTATTATAACTTATTACTTATAAGTTATAACTTTTCACTTATAACTTAGAATAAAATAAAAAATAAGAATAAATTTTAAGATTTTATTATCAATTTCTGGAATTTTCCTAAGGAATTTGCGATATCATTAAATCCTGAAAATACCAATTAAGTTGCATGCTACCGGAACTAGTCACTTCATTTTCACCTGCATCTATTTCTCAATTCATCCAGGATAACTTCTTATATCTCCATCCGGGCTATACCTTGTTTAATACTATTGTATTTGGATTAATTTTAGGCCTGGTAGTAATTGTAATAATTAAAATGTTTAAATGGATTGATAAAGATCCGGAAGATCTTTTTATAGCCCTGATTCCATTCATATTTTTTGGATCAAGTGCCAGAGCTCTGGTGGATAATGGAATTTATCCCTTAACTCTTTGGCTGGTGACTCCGGGAATTTACGTATTAACTGGTTTGATAACCATATTCACACTTTTAGGATCGATTTATCTGGAAAAAAAGACCAGCTATGATTATCGTTACATCATTTTCACTATTGGAATTTTGATATGTATTCCCAACATTTTGAGCTTGCAAAGTATTAATTTCATGGCTATGGCATATGTTTTAATTTTTTGGGGGCTTTTTACGGGAATATTTGCCTTAATTGGCCGTAAATGGGATCTTTTAAAAGAAAAATTTAACCTGGCCGTACTTTCGGCCCATTTTTTCGATGCAGCGTCTACTTATGTTGCGGTGGATTACTATGGCTACTGGGAGCAACATGTTCTCCCTGGCGCATTGACTAATTTATGGGGAACGGCCTTAGTAATGTTTCCTTTAAAAATAGTGGTTATTATATCGGCACTTTACATAATCGACACTAGTATTGAAGATAAAACAATAAGAAATACTTTAAAACTGAGTATATTCATTCTGGGTCTTGCCCCTGGACTCAGGAATTTTTTGAGTTTGATAATGGGAGTTTAAATATTGATTAAGTTCGAAAACAATATTGATATAAAACAAATTGAATAAATTTTATATTTTATTTTCTTATTTAACAAATATTTTATTAGATAAGGAAGTGATATTATCATTCTAAAACAAAACTTTAGTCTTTCATCATTTCTATTTTGAATATTTGTTAAAATAGAATTAAATGGGTGATAAGACTTAAAAAATCAGTAAAAACAGGATCAGATCTTTCTGAGCCTAGCCAAACCAAGAGGAATGTCTATGTACATTGAGAAAGTAAAAAAAACCATGAATTTGCCGGAAAAGGTGGTAATATTTGATACTACCTTAAGAGACGGTGAACAAACACCGGGGGTGGCCCTGACCGTTGATGAAAAGATACGGATAGCTAAAAAGCTGGACCAGCTAGGTGTCGAAACAATTGAGGTTGGATTCCCTGCGGCTTCAGACGGAGAAAAAGAAGCAGCTCGCGAAATATTATCTCTGGGACTAAATGCCCAGGTTTGTGGTTTGGCAAGAACTTTGAAAGGAGACCTGGACGCTGCAATTGACTGTGATGTTGATTATATTCACACATTCATAGGCACATCTCCTCTGCACAGAAAATTCAAGCTTAAAATGAGTAAAGAAGATATTTTAAGCAAAGCAGTGGATGCGGTGGAATATATTAAAGATCACGGTATCGTGGCGGAATTTTCGGCAGAAGATGCTACCCGAACGGAATTTGACTACCTTTCTGAAATTTACCAGGCCGTGGATGAAGCCGGAGCCGATTTCCTTAATGTCCCGGATACAGTCGGTGTTATGGTGCCCCGTTCCATGAATTGGCTGGTTTCTGAACTTAAAAATAATCTTAAATCTCGCATTAGTGTCCATTGTCACGATGACTTCGGACTGGCAGTGGCTAATTCCCTGGCTGCTGTGGAAGCAGGAGCAGAGCAAGTACACGCCACGGTAAACGGTCTGGGGGAAAGAGCCGGAAATGCTTCCTTAGAAGAAGTAGTCATGGCCCTTATTGCTCGCTATGACATGGCATTGGATATAAAAACCGAACAGCTGGTAAATCTATCGGAATTCGTTTCCCGAATAACCGGGATAAAAATGCCGCCTAATAAGGCTATTGTAGGAGAAAATGCATTTGCCCATGAATCTGGAATTCACGTGCACGGTATTCTGGAACACGCCGAAACCTATGAACCTATTACTCCGGAGATGGTTGGCCACACTCGAAAAATCGTTTTAGGCAAACATACTGGTGCCAATGCTCTTAGGTCCAAATTAGATGAATATGGTATTGAAATGAATGAAGACCAGTTCTGCACAGTCTACGACCAGATTAAAACGCTGGGAGACAAGGGTAAAAAGGTCACTGACGCGGATTTAAAGGCCATTGCCGTGACTATTCTGGGACGGGCCAAGGAGCAAATTGTTAAATTGGAAGGAATTGCCGTTATGACTGGGGAAAATGTGATGCCTACGGCCACGGTAAAGCTTAGCATACACGATGAAATTAAATCGGCTTCTAAAACGGGGGTGGGTCCGGTAGACGCTGCAATTAATGCTATTCAGAGTTTAGTCGGTGATACGGCAGATATTGAGCTTAAAGAATATCATATTGAGGCTATAACTGGTGGAACCAATGCTCTGGCAGAGGTATTTGTTATAATGAGTGATGCTGATGGTAATAATGCGACCGGACGTTCAACCAGAGATGATGTAGTAATGGCCAGTGTAGAGGCGGTTTTGGATTCAATAAACAAAATTTTAATGGTCAGACAGCCATTAAAATGATTCATAAGAATGAAATAGTCCATCAAATAATTTTCCAGTTTCTGGAGGATTTTTTGACATTATTTTTATTTTTTTAATTAAATTCTGTTACTAAAATTCGATTTATGATCTATGTTACTCTGATCTATTTCACGATTGGCATTGTTTTTTTCAATATTTCCTTAAATTTTCAACAAATAAAATAATATTTTAAATATTTCAAAAATCAAATATTCATTAAAGATAAATAATTAATAAACAAATTCAATAGCAAATTTTATAGTGTCTTCATGTTTTAAGAACAAAAATTGACATAAATTTTGATGTTTTCGGGATTTTTAAGGGTTTTAAGGTGAAAAAATGACCAGTGCGAGAATATTGGTGGTAGAAGATGAAAATATTACTGCAGAGGACATTGGTGAAGGGCTTATAAAAATGGGCTATGAAGTCTCCGCAATAGTATCAAAAGGAGAAGACGCAATTAAAAAGGCAGAAGAACTTTTGCCTGATTTGATAATTATGGACATTCGTTTAAAAGGAAAAATAGACGGGATTGAAGCAGCAGAAGAAATTAGAAGAAGATTTGGAATACCGGTGATATATTTAACTGCATATTTTGATGAAAACACTGTGGAAAGGGCTAAAATCACTGAACCGTCAGGATATCTCATTAAAGGGGATTCCAGTTTCTTAAACAAGCCATTTGATGAGAGTGAATTACACACTGCTATTGAATTAACTCTCTATAAACATAAAATGGAATTACGTCTTCGAAAAAATCAGCAACAACTTGATTTTATTTTAAAAAATATTTCTGATGCGGTTATATCTACTGATTCTCGGAGATTAATCAGATTGATTAATTCTAAAGCTGAAGATATCACTGAATGGTTGAAAGAGGATGCAATTGGAGCAGACCTTATGGAAGTCTTAAATCCAGTTAGTGGTCAGCTGGGACTTCTGGATCTGGAAGACATTTCCATGGCCAGGCCTTTAGAACTTTCGGGAGAAGTAATTGAAAATAAAAATGGCGATAAATTAACCATTAATGGTACTTTAACCCCGGAAAAAGACGAAAATGGAAAAATTGAAGGGTGGGTATTGGTATTCCATGAATTATAAACAGATTTTTTTGTTTTTAATTATAGGAACTAATTTTAATCTTTAAATTGTTTTTTAATTAAAATGTAAAATATTTAAAAAAATTCTTGAAATACTTTAAAATTATCTTAATGGGATTTAAACCCCTTAATTTTTTTATTTTTTAATAAAAAGACTTTTTAATAAGGTTTTATCAGTATTATTCTTTTTGGGAGTATATCACAAAATATATATAACAATGTAGTACTGAAAGAATAATAGTCATTCTTTCGGAGGTTAAAGTGATGTCAGAGGAAAATGTTGTATACATTGGAAACAAGCCCGTAATGAACTATGTCTTAGCCGTTGTAACCCAAATGAATGGTGGAACTTCTGAAGTGGTTTTAAAAGCTAGAGGAAGGGCCATTAGTCGTGCAGTGGATGTTGCTGAGATTGTTCGGAACAGGTTTATTACAGACATAGGTGTTCAGAGCATTGACATATGCACCGAGGAAATCATTGGTAACGAGGGTACAGCCACAAATGTTTCGGCTATTGAGATACTACTTCGGAAAGATAATTAAAATATACTAAATTAGTATTTTATTAGAATTATTCCTTGAAACCTTTTGGTTTCAATTTTATGATTTTTTAAATCCAGAATTAGCTGCATAATATTTTTAACTTCTAAATGATAGTTTAATTGTTTTTGAGTTTTTATTTTGAATTGTATTTAGGAAATGAAATGAATGATTTTGTATTGTTTCGGATCATCAAAAAATTGGTATTTTAACCATATTAAATTTACAAAAATCCCAAAAATAAAGAAAATAACCAATAAAAAGATTAAAATTTCACAAAAAATCTAGGGCTAAAAAATTAATTTCAAAACTGATTTTAAATTATATTCTAAGAGATATGATTAAAACCTGTTAAATTTTGAACCCAAAATAAAAAAAAGAAATAGGGAAATTATTTTACTTTAGATACTAACAATCCACTTAAAATCATTAATATTGCCATTATTAAGTAGTTTATTGGCGTACCAGTGTTTTGCATGGATATTGTGTTGTTTACTGCGTTTACCTGCACGGGATTTTTTGCGTTTATAGTGATTGGTGTTATTTCTTGTGTATCTCCGTTGTAGGTTTCTGTGGCTATTGATACACTGAAGATATACGAGCCTGCTTTTTTGAGTGTCCCCTTAACGTATAGATATGGATCACCCACTGCAAGGTTTGTGAAGGTCCAAGTTATGGTTCTTGTTTCTTTGTTGTAGGTCCAATTTCCATCACCATTGATGTTGGATATTTCAAAGTATTTTGGTAATGGAATAGTTATTTTAACATTTTCTGCAGGGTCTGGTCCATTGTTTCCGAGTTTGTAAGTCAGGGTGAATGTTTCACCGATCTTTGGATCCTTTTTACTGCTTGTTACCACAACGTAGACACTGGATTGGGGAACTTCGAGTGTTCCTGTGGCATTAGAATCTGAATACTGGTTATCTGCAGTAAATACTGCATCAACAGTGTATTTTCCACCCTCAATGTCTATGTAGTACAGTAAGGTGGCCACACTATTAGTATCAGTAGTGGCATTACCAACAACTACATTGTTAACTTTGAAAGTCACGCTCTTTCCGCTGATAGCCAAGTTATGGGCAGTGTCAGTTAAAACTGCTTTCAAAGTCACATTTGTACCTTTATTTCCCGTTACATTGTCAATGGTTAAATTGGTTGGTGTTGCTTTTACAATTAGATTATTTGCTCCGGTGATGGTGGCATACTGTGTTGTTGCGTTGAGGGTTGCGTTTATGGTGTAGGTTCCAATATTTTGTGTGATTTGGTAGTTGTAGGTTGCCAGTCCATTGTTGTCAGTGGTGTTTTGGCCTATGTAGTTACCGTTCACGTAGAATTCTATGATTTCACCAGTAATTGCTTTGTTGTGGGTTGTGTCCCATAGTGTTGCTGTTAGTGTTGTGTTGTCTCCTTTGTAGCCTGATGCAGTGTTGATAGTTAAACTGGTTGGTATTGGATTCACAGTAAGAGTGTTTGTTCCGTTACTGGGTTCGTATTGTGTTGTTGCGTTGAGGGTTGCGTTTATGGTGTAGGTTCCAATATTTTGTGTGATTTGGTAGTTGTAGGTTGCCAGTCCATTGTTGTCAGTGGTGTTTTGGCCTATGTAGTTACCGTTCACGTAGAATTCTATGATTTCGCCAGTAATTGCTTTGTTGCTGGGTTGTGTCCCATAGTGTTGCTGTTAGTGTTGTGTTGTCTCCTTTGTAGCCTGAAGCAGTGTTGATAGTTAAACTGGTAGTTATTCCATTCACAAGAACTGATGTGCTGAGTGAAAAACCATCCACAGTCGCATTTATTGTGCTCAAACCGTATTTCGCAGGGGTAAATGTTGTTGTAACCCTTGTACTGCCTATGGTTCCATTCAATGGGTTGATGTTTCCTGAATTGTTGACTGTAAATATGACCGTTCCCTCTGGCAGTGTTCCACTTGGAATAATGCCGTTGGAGTTGTACCTCATATCTGCAGTTGCGTTTGAAGTACCTAGTAGGCCTATTATGCTATCAGGGGAAGCATTCCATCTGAGTATGATCCATGGATCAGCATCCACGTTATTGTTCACTTTTTGAGCTGCAATGGGATTGGTTCCGTTGAAGTTATCACCCCACCAGTTGTTTTCTGCATTTATAGCTCCGCTGGCAGAGTAAACGTCATAGGCTCCTGTATTTCCAAATATGCGGTTGAAGTGCATTACGCCAATATCCGAACCTCTATCATTCCATACAACGCTGCCCTGTCCTGTTGCACTGTTACTTGTGAAAATACAACCAGATATAGTGAACGGGCCTGTAGAAGAATGTGTATTGTAATCTGCCCAGATGGCCCCACCATTTCCACCAGATGATGTTGCGATGTTACTGGTAAAGTTACTGTTTGTGATGGTCAGGCTCTTACCTAAATGGGAAATGGCTCCACCGTTACTTGCACTGTTGTTTGTGAACCTGCATTTGTCGATAGTCATGATACCATAATTCTCGATACCAGCCCCAAAACCTGCAGTGTTACCTATGAAATTGCTGCCTGTAACTGTACATGTTCCATCACCTGTGTTCCATATTGCACCGCTTTCTGCATGGTTATTGGTAAAGGTACAGTTGACTATCTGTGTGACGTTGTTGTTCCATATGGCAGCGCCGTCGTAACTTGCATTGTTGGCTGTGAAGGTACAGTTGATCACATCCAAGCTACACATAGTACCGATGGCACCTCCACCATAACCCCAATTACCATTGGTTGCAAAGTTACCAGTAAAGTTGGAATTATTTACTTTTACATAAGTTCCATCATCATACCCCCATATGGCACCACCTTCTTGTGAGGTGTTGTTAGTGAAGTTAGAGTCCATAATAGTCAAGATTACTGTATTGAACGTTGATCCGCCATTATAGATAGCTCCACCATAAGTAGTTGCGCGGTTGCTTGTGAAGGCACTGCCATTTACTGTACATATGCCATTATTCTTGATGGCTCCACCAAAACTTCTTGCGGTGTTATTAGTGAAGCTGCAATCAGTAACAGTTAATGTACCGTAGATTTCGATGGCCCCTCCATAGCTGTCTGCGGTGTTGTTTGTGAAGGTACTATTGGTTATATTAATAATAGAACTACCCCAACTGCCTATAGCACCTGCATTGTACTGTGCGCTGTTTTTTATGAAGCTACAATTGAGCACGATCAATACATCTGGATCGAAGGATTTACCTTCACTTTTGATGGCTCCACCACTTCCACGATAGACCCAGTTGTCTGTGAAACTGCTGTTACTAAACTTAGAAGTACTCCTCACACTGTAGATAGCACCACCTTCTCCACGCAATGCATTTTGTCCTGTGAAAGTACAGCCATCCACAGTCAGATCACCTAGTTGAGTATAAATTGCACCACCACTCCCCTGACCATCATCATAAGTACCTGCAATGTTTCTAGTGAAAGTACAGTTATTTACAGTCACATTACCTACATAAGGAATACTCTGAGCTTTGTCACCATCGTTATAGATAGCACCACCGAAATTAGCTGCATTGTTAATATTGAAGGTGCTGTTATTCAGTATCAATGTACCCCAGTTGGAAATAGCACCACCATTAGCAGCACCGTTACTTGTGAAGATGCTGTTGTTTACTGTCAAAGTACCCGTTTGGCTGTTGTGGATTGCACCACCGTAATTATATGCATAGTTATCTGTAAAATTGCAGTTAACAACTGATAGAGTACCGTTATTACTAATGGCACCACCAGTAACAGGGAGTATACCTGTTGCACGTCCATTTACGAAGGTTAAATTCTTGATCGTGACCGTTACATTCTCTGAAATTCGGAATATACAGTTGGTATTGCTTCCATTTATTATGGTTCCTGTCTGGCTTTGGCCGTTGATAGTCATGTTTTTGATTATCACTATTTCAGTGTTGTTTGCACCTATGTAATTTCCATTTGCTATGTATACTGTTCCATTTTCATCAACGGATCCTACTCCTTGGGATATGGTCTGGTAAGGTTGATCGATCGTTCCAGGGTTGGTGTCTAATCCAGTGGTACCATTAACATAAACATTTGGTGCGGCACTGGCATTGGAAATTGAAAGTAAAACAGTAAAAAGGCAGATTATAAAGAGAATCTTAATTTTATTACTTTTTATTTGTTTTCTTATCTTTTCACCTCCTTATGACTTTAATTCCTTTGACTTTAATAATATCACGAGTTATTTGAGTAATGGTGCACATCAAAAAATTAATTGAAGTAAAATAAAATCCATTTGGAACTGTAATGAATGATGTATAATGTGATATACAAAAATATATTAAATTACTACTGCATATATTTTTAACGAATAAAATGGAATGAAAACATTTAAATTAGAATAAGCATTAAGATTAAAAAAATTATACTGTTATTATTTATATAAAATGAATTTAAAGCAATAAAAAAAAACGAAATAGATTTTTATTTAATATAAATCCTTAATTTTAATAAAAAATTAAATAAAAAAGATGAGATAATTTAAGTTCTCATCAATTTATTCTTTTTCATTTTTGCGTCGGTTCATAACAGACCTTAATCCTAAAAGTCCCAATATCAAAATTATAACGGCCGCCCAGGTGTAGTATGTAAACACGGATGTTGGCCCGGCCTCTTTATCCACATTTAGAGCGTAGACATAACCGTCGTTACTACCTACATAAACTGTTTTTCCATAAACTACTGGAGAAGAAGTTATTGGTGAGTTAAATAAGTAGTATCCTGGGGAGTAAGTCCATTCTTCTTTACCACTGTACTTGTTTATGGTGTAAACCGTTCCGTCATCTGATCCAAAGGTGATTTTATTATCGAAAAGAGCTGCAGTTGATTTTACTGCGCTACCTGTTTTATAAGACCATTTGAATGTTCCATCACGGGTATCCAGACAGGTCATATTTCCTTCATCAGATCCAATAAACAAACTATTTTCACTGGTGTCTATGGTGGGAGACGAAGCTATTTTATTTCCCATATTAAATTTCCAGGTTAGGGAACCATCATCTGCCCCCAGAGCATAAATATTACCGTCATTTGATCCGGCATAAACTGTGTTGTTGTAAAATGCAGGAGAAGAACCTATGGCGTCTCCAGCAGTGTATGCCCATTTTTCACTTCCATCATTAATATTCAGGGCAAATATTTTTCCATTTTCAGATCCAATGTATACAGTTTCATTATTAACGGTTGGGGATGATTTTACAGCGTTTCCAGTATCATATTCCCAAATTTTTGTCCCGTTTTCTGTATCAATAGCATAAACTCTGACCATCATTAGAACCTACATAAACCGTATTGTTTTCAACAGAAGGGGTAGATTCAATGGAATTTCCAGTTTTAAATTTCCATTCAACATCTCCATTATCAGTATTTATAGCGTAAAGGTAACCATCTTTGGAACCAACATACAATGTTTTGTTTTGAATTACCGGGGATGAAATTATAGCTCCATCAGTTTTATAATCCCATAGTTTATTTCCGTTTTCCATATCTATGGAATATATACTTCCGTCATCTGATCCAAGGTATAATATATTATTTAATATGGCTGCGGATGATTTAACTGGGCCTTCTGTTTGGAAGTACCATGTCTGGGGCGAGAAGTCTGCTGCTTCTTTTAAAAATCCAGTATGGGCCTGATTCTCGTGAAACATCTGCCAATCTGCTGCAGATACGGGACTGGCCATGATGCAAATTACCAAGAGTCCGATTAGGACGTTTTTCTTTTTAAACATGTTTTTTCACCACAATTTAAATTCGTTTGATTATCTTTTTAGCAAAAATTCTTACTTTTATTATCGGTTTTAAATTATTTTAGTAATTCTTTAGTTTTTAATGATTTAGAAATCTCTAAGAGTGAATTTAAAAAATGAGAATATAATTTAAACCAATTATATATCTCTATTGAATTTACTGACTCCTAGAGCAAAGAATATCAGGGTAAAACCTCCTAAAACAGCAATATCTAACCATACGTCACCTAAACTTGAACCTTTAAGCATAACTGCTCTTAAGGCGTCATTGGCATAGGTCAAGGGCACTAAATATGCTATTTTCTGGAATATCCAGGGCATGGTTTCTACGGGGTAGAATACTCCTGATACGAACATCATGGGCATGGTAAATGGCATAACCATTTGCATGTAATCTTCCTGAGTAGAAACTCTGGCGGAAATCATGATTCCAAATCCTACGAAACATAATGCTGATAGAACCAGAAGCAGTAGGGTAAGTCCCATACTTCCTTTTATAATTATGCCAAAGAGGATCATGGCCGCCACAATTAATATAACTGCCCTTGCGGTTTCAATTATTAATTTGGATATGATTTTCCCACCTACAACCGTAGAAACACTGGTTGGAGTCATAAATAATCGAGCAAGTTCTCCTCTTTCTCTTTCACCAGCAATTGACTCCCCCATACCCATCATACAGGAGAACATCACGGTCATGGCCAGAACGGCCGGTACCAGGAAGTCTATATATTTTATATCTCCATAAATTTTGTCTATCTGGAAATTAATGGTATTGGCCAGGTTCTGGAAGCTGGCTACTATTCCTCCGGTTTGTGTAGGGGCTACTTGGCTGGTATTCACTTGAATATCTGATTGATTAGATGTACTTTGACTGCTCGTGGCAGTGGAGCCACTACTATTCATCTGCATTTTTTCCAGTCCCACCTGGCTGGAAATCTTGCTAAATAATGCTTGGGTGGCTGGAACCAGGGCCCCACTGGCCATTTGATCCGAAGAGTCAAGATACATGACCACACTCTGGGGCTGATTAGTAGTAAGGTTATCATAATTTGATGGCAAAATAATGGCTGCTTTTACCTGTCCGGTTTCCACCATCTCCTTACCCTTATCCGGGTCACTTATTATTCCTTTAATATCATATAAACTCATATTTTTTATGGCATCCAAGGTCTGATCTGTTACCGGCCCATTAGATTGATCAACAACTACTATGGGTATGTTATCCAGGGTTCCACCCATTCCATAACCAAATAACGTTATCATGATAATGGGGAAGAGAATAAGGGACATTAAACGTGGCTTGTGCCTCCAAAGAACCATCAAGTCCTTTTTGAGCATCCACATTATTTTTTTAGTTTCCACTATTAGTCCTCCTTTTCCTTAGCAGTTACTTTCATAAACACGTCTTCTAAAGAAGGATCTTTGGTGGAAATAGAGGTTATATTCCCATTGTTCTGCATAACGGCCCATATTACGTCATTAACTGCAGTTTTACATTTGTCGTCCATTTCCATTATCACACGACCAGAATGATGTTGGGTGACCTCAAACACCACAGGAAGCTTTCGTATTTCCTCAATAATATCCTCATTCAGATTACTGACCATGATACTCATTTGCTTACTTTTCCCTTCTTCACGTTCGAGATCGGCCACGGCACCTTTCAGATCTTTAAAGGAACTATATTCTCCAACAGGATTTTCTTGCTCTATTTTATCAATTATGGTTCCTAATTTGGCCTTTTTAGCATTTTCCTCATCTTTGATCATGGTGTCTTTTAATCCCTGTGGGGTGTCAAAGGCAGCCAGAGTTCCCTGGTTAATGATCCCTACATTATCACATAATAGCTCTACTTCGTACATATCGTGAGAACAAAGGATTATTGTATGTCCTTTATCATTTAATTCGGTAATTAAATCCCAGAGTACTCTTTTAGTGGTAGGATCCAGTCCAATAGTAGGTTCATCCAGGAACAGAATATCTGGTTGATGCACCAGACTGGCCACAACAGAAACTTTTTGTTTCTGACCTCCAGATAACTGTTTAACCAGCTTGTTTTCGGCGTATTTTATGTCTACCAGTTCCATTAATTCGTCAATGCGCTGTTCTTTAAGATTTCGGGACATTCCATAGAAATCTGCACATAGTTCTGCATTTTCACGAACGGTAAGGTCTCCATAGAGACTTACCAGCTGAGGAACCATTCCAATTTTCTGTCGCACCTCATTGGGGTTTTTAATTATGTCATAACCCGCTACTTTGGCACTTCCTTCAGTTGGTTGGATTAGGCAAGTAAGCATTTTAATAGTGGTTGTTTTCCCGGCTCCATTAGGTCCTAAAAACCCGAAAATTGACTTATTGTCGATTTTCATATCCAATGCATCCACGGCCATGAAATCCCCATATTTTTTTGTTAAATCAAAGGTTTCTATTGCATATTTCATTAATCACACCTCATTAATGGTGTATTTTAGTAATTTAACCATGGGATAATATTTATTTAAATTATTAGTTTTTTAGAATGAATTAAAGATATTAATCTAAATTAAACTCTTTTGAATCCATGTTTAATTGATTCTTAATCTTCTAATTCGTCTCCCAGGTAAATATCATCGTTCCAGAAATCTTCCCATAGTTTGGCAATGTTATTTTCGAAAATTTCTCTTATTCTAATAATTGTGGCTTCGCCTTCGGGTGTTATTTCATAGTATTTTAGTTTTCTTTTTCCCTGGTGTTCCCAGGTTCCTTTTATAAGGCCTCTTTTTTCCAAATCATGTAATACGGGATACACGGTACTGGGCCCCAGTGGCTTCATTTTTTTAGAGATATTGTGTGATAGATAAAATTTGTTAATGGTGGTCATTACTTCGTAACCATGGAGTCTACGCTTTTTTATCATTCCTAAAATGATCGTTTTCCCGAATCCACGCATAAACGTTTTTATGAGGTTTTTATCGTATTTTTCAAGCACTAACTCATCAGAATCTTTGTCATGGCATTCACATTCTTCTGAAATTTTATCAGAATTGTTATTTTCATTTTCATCTAGAATATAATCACCTCCCAAGCTTATTTTGTAAATAAATAGATTTTATTTGAAATTGACTAATTTTAAATTATTTTAACAATTATTACGATAATTTATTAGAAATTATTCAATATTAATTATTGATTAATTTTAAATAGCTAATTACAATTTTTGATATACAGGAATTTGATATATCAGTTTTTGTAATATTCAATAGTACGAATTATGATATATAAATATTTGCATAAATGGAATTTTTGTTATTACTATTGAAACTATTAAAAAAAATATAGAAAAAAATAACCAGCAAAAATTAGAAAAAATATATCTATAATTCAAGAATTTTATCGCTTGCAAGAGAAAATAATAGTTTTTAATGGAATTTAAGGATGGTGAGTGTTATATGAGATACGGTTTTTCAAGTTTAGCTCTTTTCATGAATTCTTTTGAGATGATGCTGGATAAGGCATCTAAGGATGGTTTTCAATGCATGGAGATCTTATGTGAAGGCCCTTACTGGCCCCGCAATGTACTTGCCGAATGTACAGACCTGGAAGTTTTTCAATCCTATGATATAGATATTTTTTTACATGCACCCACCGTTGATCTAAACCCGGCCAGCATTAATAAGGGAATTAGGGAGGAAACCAAAAAACAGATGGAAGAAACAGTGAATTTAGCAGTTGAAATTGGAGCAAATGCTATAACCACCCACCCTGGAATAATCAGGCGCCTTGAAGAACGAATAAGGCTAATGGCACTGGATTTTGCGGTGGAAACTCTCACTGAATGTTCCGAGTATGCTGATAGTAGGGGGATCTGTTTTTCTGTAGAAAATATGCCCAATCGATATAATTATTTATGTAATAGTGCTTCTGAACACGATTTCGTGGTACGAGAATGTGGCTGCAAGGCCACTGTTGATATGGGCCACGCCAATACAACAAATGATCCTTCAGAATTCTTAAAAATAAATAAAACCATATATTATCATTTAAGTGATAACAATGGGGAGAAAGATCAGCATCTACCACTAGGTGAAGGTTCTCTGGACTTAAATCTAATAAAAAATATTCAAGTGGGCATTATAGAACTTAATTCCTACGATTCGGTATTAAAAAGCAAAAAAGTTTTAAACCAGATGGAAATTGTCTAAAATAAGCAATCTTAGGTCCCAAATAATAATTGATATCTACTGAGATTTTACAAATAAAAAATTAAAGAGCGTAATCTTTAAAGGAGCGTTTTAAAGAAGCGTAATATCTAAGGCCTTATATAAATCCAGCCTTGTGATTGTTTTCTTACTAATTCACCAATTCCTGAGGATACTACTTCAACTCCTTTAACCAGTCTTCCAGTTTTTATTCCCATGGCATTTAGTGTATTGGAACAGGCAGCAAATTTTACCCCGCTGAACATTAAATTATTTATTATTTCAGCATATTCTGAGCTTTTGAGGAATATTTTTATTCCATGGGAATAGCCAACCAGTTCTATTTCTAAATTTTCCCCACCAAGATCTGCAATTAAATTTTGAATATTACTTAAAACCAGATTTATTCGCAATGGATCTTCTTCATTCAGTTGAAATACCACTCTATATTTTTCCATTTATTATCCCCTTTTTTAATAATTAATTTATGTTTAAAATGATATAATAATATTAATTTAGTAAGCATTAAAACAACATATGCTATTAAAATTAAGAATGTTAAATCATATTTTCAATTTTTAAGGAGATTTGAAATGAGCTGCTACCTCAGACACATGAAAAAAGTTTTAGAAGAAGCTGGAATCAGTCCACAAGACAAAAACGAACGTAAAGAAGTTGATCTAGCCATACGTGAGGTTATTGGGAAACCAAGTGGAGAAAAATGTAATATCGTTTGGAAAGAAGTTAAAAATTGGATAAATGATCCTGAAAAAGAGAAAGAACTGATTGAAGGCCTGAAAAGTACATATTCTTCTTAAGCCCTTTTGAAATCATTAAATTAATAATTTAGAATATTTATTTTTAGGATAAAAGTTTTTATTATTTATAATAATGGGGACTAGAAATTAATTTGAGTATTAAAAATCTATTTCTAAAATTTCTTTTATATTATATACCACGGCATCAGCAGCACTAAAAACTTTTTCAGGTACTTCTTCGTCCTGCTGAAGAGTTAGAACACCCATATCTGCTTCTTTAAATGCTAATATATCATTAGAACCATTTCCCACCATCATAACCTTGTAATTTTGTTTTAATTCTTTTACAATGGCCTGTTTTCTTTTAGTACTGGCGGTTCCAAATACATTGGATTGGGGTATGGAAATAAATCTTGCTAATTCTTCCAGTGATCCTTTGCGATCTCCAGAAGCGATGTAAATGTTAATATTTCTTTTTTTAAGTTCATTTACTACCTCTATAACTTCTGGGAATACTTTGCCTCCAGCGGTTATGGTAAACTCTACTTGCCCGGTTTCCAGGTCCATTATAAAACCAGACCCACTACATATTTGCACGTTATATTTTTTTTCAATTACGGCAATTATGCTGTCCTGGATGTCTTTTATAGTGGAATCATCTTTTTTCAAAGCATTTAAAACATCCTCGTTACTCACATCATCGCGGGAGTAACTCACATCAAATTTGACATTATTTCGTGTTATGAACTGGTATATTGTTTGATTACTTTTAGCATTTATTAAACACTCTGAGGGGTCAGTTTGAAGAACTATAAGGGCACGGTTCCCGGAATAATCTACTATGTCCATGGAATTCATGTAATCGCAGATATTTCCTGTTTTAATATTTTTTAAAGCCCGGTACCTTTTTATTAGAGTTCCTGAATTGTCAAAAACCACTGCCTTCTTCCTATCCATACCATAAAATTTAGTTTAGGAGGATATTTAAAATTTTGTTATTTTTCTATTCAGCATTCAAGAATAATTAATAAATACTAAGGATTTAGGATAAATCCGTTCTTAGATCAGTTTTCCATTCTAAATCTATTTATTCTAATTATTTTTTATTCTAAATTATCCCAAGGGAATTTATAATGAAATATCCACCGACACATACCATGAATACTCCACAAAGGCGCATTATGATGTTGTAGTTTTTTGCATGCATCAAAGCGCTGCTTTGGGATGAAAAGAATGAAACAGCACTAAACCATGCTAGATCTGAAGACCAGTGGCCTAAAAGAAATGCTAAAATCCCTAAAACACCGGCCAGAGCCATTCCTTTGAAAATAAAAGCTCCTCCAATGGTAGCCCACCATATAAAGAAAAATGGATTAGATAAACTGGTAAGACTTCCATTAAGGAAGGATCGAAATTTTCCAAAATTTTCATCATCTGAATTAATTTCTGATAAATCGAGTTCTTTTACCATAAAATCATTTTCAGGATTGTTTTCTTTATTTCCTGAAGAATTTTTTAACTGGGGAGTATCTTTAAAGATTTGGAGGCCCATAAATGCTAAAACAATTCCTCCTACCAGACCTATAATAAAGGAAGCAGTGGGGGATCCAATTAACCATCCTAAACCAAATAATAGTAATATTACCATGAATATTTCTGTGAAAATATGTCCACTGGTAACTAAAGGGCCAGCAATAAATCCTTTTTTAAAAGAATCAGATATGGTAACAGTTAGCATAGGCCCGGGAACCAGCGCTCCAGATAAACCTACCAAAAAAGAGGTAATTGTAAACAGAATCAGTTCAATCATAAAAAATCATTAAATTTACTAAATCATGGAATGTTAATTACATTCATTTAGTATTTTCATTATTTCATTAAGATGGTAGTCAATTTGATCCACGTGCTCTTTTTTAAAGGATTTAGAACGACTTAAATAAGTAAATCTTTCAAAAACGTGGTTCATTTTGTTTAAAATGTCATTAACATATATTTTAGACTGGTACATTAAAACACCATTTTAAAATTGGTCAGCCCGGTATATATTTATTTTTAATAATTTTTATTTAAAAATAATTAATTGTGGTGGTTCTTAAAAATAAATTTGATTTATTTAATTTAATAATTTGATTTATTTTGAAAATTAATAAAAAAAGGAGGAATATCAATCATTAATATCTAGATTGATTATTTTTCCAGGATTTAAAGTTTAATTTGGTATTTATTCCAGAAAATTAATTTTTTGGCCTAAATTAAGTTCCTTTGCCTTTTCATAGACTGTCCAAGCGGTAGTTATGTCCTGAACTGCCAGGCCGGTAGAATCAAAAATGGTTATTTCATCATCAGAGGTTCGGCCTGGGTTTTTACCAAGTATAACATCTCCTAGCTTTCCACTAATGTCATTCTGCTGTAAAAGGCCTTCGGATACAGGAACATTTATTTCACCACTGTGGCTGGCCTGTTCCCAGCAGTCAATAAATACTTTTGCTTTTAAAAGCGCGGAACTTTCAATTTCCTGTTTTCCTGGAGCGTCGGCCCCCATAGCATTTATATGGGTACCTGGACTAATCCATTCAGTTTTTATGACCGGATGGTTTACCGGAGTTACAGTTACCACCACATCCATATTCTCCACGGCTTTTTGGGGAGTATCTACAGCCCTCACCGGAATATCATATACTTCAGAAACTCTTTTTGCAAAATCTTCTCTAGATGAACAGGTCCGACAGTAAACCACCGCTTCTTCAATATCCATTACTTCATTTATGGCCATAAGCTGGGTATAGGCCTGTTTTCCAGCACCTACTATTCCCAAAGTTTTAGAATCTTTCCTGGCAAGATATTTGGTGCCCACTCCTCCAGCAGCACCGGTTCTCATGTTGGTAATCCATGTTCCGTCCATAATGGCCAGGGGAAATCCAGTTGCAGGATCTACTAATTCTATCATGGCCATTACTGTGGGCAAATCATGCATGTGTGGATTGTCGGGGTGGACATTGACGCACTTAACTCCAGCTTCCCCCATATTAGGCAAGTAACAGGGCATTATTCTTAAATCACCATTAAATTTTTGAAAGAATAGGTATTCTTTGGCAGGCATCTGGACTTTGCTCTGCGCGTGTTCACAATAAGCGGTTTCTACAGCTTCAATAACTTTGTCCATCTGTATTAATTCTTTTATTTCGCTTTGATTGAGAATTATTGTTTCTTTCATTTTTTCACCTGCAGATAATTAATCCTTATTTGGGTTTTTTAAGATAAACATCTTTTCTTTTAATAAGAAATTATCTTAAATCTTTTATTCATGTAGGAATGATTTTAAATGATTTTTATAATTTTTTAAGAAATTAGATATTCGGGAATCACCAATTTGATTTAAATTTGCTCTTGTAACGGGATCAATATAAAGTTTCCTATTTGTGCATAATTGTTCTTATTTTGTGAATTAATCTCTGATAATTTCATCACGTCTTATAATATTATAATTTTTAAGCCTTTAAAAAATCTTAAAAACAAAATAAAGTATTAAAAAGAGAATTTAGGATTTATATTTGATTTATCTGTTTTTATTATTTTAATATTAGTTATACTGATATACTGATCTAAGTTTAATTTAATAACTAATTAAACCATAAAAGGAACTTTTAATTTATATTCTTCGTATTCTGGGTGTTCTTTAGTAACTTCCGATTCTTCTTTCCGACAGACATCCAGATATTTGTAAACTAGAATGGGGGCAAACACCAGGGTTAGGGGTGTAGGCCATCCAAAGAACCACCCCAAAATAATGAAAATAAATCCTAAATACTGGGGATGACGACTGTATTGGTAAATTCCGCTGGTAACAAGTCCTTTTTCTTTACTTTTTCTATAAAGAGTAACCCAACCTAAAATAATCAAGCTCATTCCAATTAAAATCAGCAGAGAACCGTAAATCATGGCCATGTCCAGGCCCAGGCCCACTCCCATAAAGTAAATGTTCAAAACATTCGGGGGGAGTTGTGTCCCTGGCACGAAGAAGTATTTGGAGGCTAGCAGGATGGTGAGGGGGATTCCATACATTTCTACAAAAAGAGAAACGAAAAATGCAGCTACCAATCCATATTCCACCCAACCCGCTTTTCTACGATAGGAAAGTGGTATGAGAAATGCCATAAATAAAATAATAAAGAATAGAACCACCATCCACTGCCGGGTAACTACCTCAGTAATTACATTACTGGAAAGGTAGGCATAGAAATGCAGATAGAATTCTTGAACAAATAGCAAGGGCAATAAAAATAAAATCACGATAAAAATCCGAAACAATATTTTTTTAGTTAATTTCATGCTTTATTACCTTATTTGTCTGTATAGTTGCTATATTCACACTTAGGCACATATTTAATTATATTGGGCGTATTTGTTCTTTAAATACTTAATTTCTTGCTATTAATCCCTATGGGGTATTAAAAGATCAATTATCTATTTTGATCAAATATTTTTCATTTTCATTTTTCCTTTATCTTCTAAATGAATTTTATATTATTAGTTATTAAACTATTATAACTTTATTTTTATAGTCAATAAATTATAATTTATAAAAGAATTAATTTAAGAATAATCAGAAACTATGAATATAATAGAATATTTAAAACTTAATTTATATCATGAAAAATCTCAGAATAATATAGTTAAAATGACGAATTCTAATATTATTCTTGGAATTAGTTTATAAACTGTTATTAACGGTTTAATTTAATAATAAATATCATTTAGATAAATTAATAGCATATAAAGAATTTTAAATAACAGAATTATTGTTAGATGATTAATTGTTAAAATTATGGTGTTATCATGAACCTCCTGGAAAAATCTAAGGCAATCAGAAATCAAGAAATTACAGCTCTGGATAGTCTGGAGAATTTTAATCAAATTATTGCAAAGAAAAATTCTAATATCAATGCTTTTGTGGAAATAAACCACGAAAAAGCAGTGGAAAAGGCCAATGAAATAGATATGAGGATAAAAAACGGCGAACAAGTCGGAAAACTGGCAGGTATGGTCATTGGTATCAAAAGCAATATAAATGTAGAGGATTTCACTATTTCTGCTGCCTCCCGCACTCTGGAAAATTATCTGGGCAGTTATGATGCGACGGTAATTGCGCGCATTAAACAAGAAGATGGTATAATCATTGGTATGACCAATATGGATGAATTTGCTGCAGGAAGCTCTACAGAAACTTCTTTCCATGGTCCAACTGACAATCCAGCGGCACCAGGCCACATTCCCGGAGGATCTAGTGGGGGAAGCGCAGCGGCCATTGCGGCTGAAATGTGTGATTTGACTCTGGGGTCTGACACCGGGGGATCAATTCGTAATCCGGCCTCGCACTGTGGAGTCATGGGATTTAAACCTACTTATGGGGCTGTTTCTCGGCAAGGTTTACTGGATTTATCCATGAGTCTGGATCAGATAGGGCCTTTTGCCTCTGATACATCGGGGATTGCTATGATGCTGGATGCTATCGCTGGAAAGGACCCTAATGAATGTACTTCTATGGACTGGGAAGTACCTAACTTCTGTGCACTTTTAGATGAAAATCCAGAAGAAGCCTTAAATGGTATGAAAGTGGGAGTGGTTAAACAGTTCCAGGAAGTCACTGACGATCACATCGTCAATATAATTGAAGATTCCATTGATAAAATGGGCGAACTTGGTGCTGAAGTAGTTGAATTAAGCTTCGATTATATTGATTTATGCCTACCTACCTATTATCTCATAAACTACGTGGAGTTTTTCTCAGCTACCCGAAAATACGACGGACGAAAATACGGCCACCAGATTGAAGAAGTCTGTGGTGACGAGGTTCTTCGGAGGATACACATGGGATCTTACATTAGTCAGCAGGAATTCTCCGGAAAATACTATAAAAAAGCCCTACAGGCCCGTTCACTCATAAGAAAAGAAATAACCAAATTACTGGATGGAGTGGATATTATTGCTGGACCTACCGTTCCTAAACTACCTCACAAACTGGGAGATACTTTAGAACCTATGGAAATGTATGCTTATGATGTTTTAACTGTAATAGCTAACCTGGCTGGCATTCCTGCATCCAGTATGAAAGCTGGGGAAGTTAAAGGTATTCCGGTGGGTCTGCAATTCCAGGCCAAGCCTCTGGATGATGCTAAAATTGTACAGGCCATGGCTGCCTTTGAAAAAGCAGATTAAGTAATTTTCTAGTATTATTTTATTTTTTTCAATTAATTTTTGAATGAATTTGAATATCGCAATAATTTCGAATCAGGATTTTAAATAAGTAATTATAATTAATAAATTCTAATTTACAAATTGTAATTTTAAATTGAAATAAATATCCAAGAGTGCTAAATCATGAAAATTGGACTGGTTTATGTTAAAGGGGCGGTTCCAGGTTTTGAAAATTTTGGAAATCTACCCACCCATCTGGTTAAAGGAAACGGTTTAATTGAAGGTAAAGATGCCCACCAGGTTTTAGATGGTCTCATAATTCCCGGAGGCAGCATAGTAGAATCAGAAAGTTTAACTCCGGAACTGGGCCACCAGATAAATGTTATGGCCGCTCAGGGAAAATTTGTTCTGGGTATTTGTTCAGGATTCCAAACACTGGCTAAAAAAACAGATATTGGCCGAAAATCACCTTTTCCCATTGAAAAAGAGGGATTAGGTCTTTTGGACGTTTCATTTTCTCCAATGATAAGTAATGATCAGGTGGAGGCCACTATAACCGGTGAATCATTTTTAACCAATGGGCTGGTGGGTGAAACCATCACCGGATTTCACTGCCATACCTATGGCCACATTGTGGAAAACGGTCCTGATGATGCTATTCCTATATTTCATTCAAAAATAAAGCGAGTAAATTACGCTGATGACTCTCGTGAGGTTTTAGCGGGGGTTCGAAATTCAGAAGGAAATGTGGTAGGGACCATGGTGCATGGATGTCTGGATAACAATCCTCTGCTGGTGGAAAACATTTTAAAATTTATTGATGCTGAGGAAAAGGACCGTTTACAGATATCAAAAGATAACCAACATCTGGTTAAAAAAATAAAAGGCAAAATGGGGATTGAAACAGGAATAAATGTGGAAAGTAAGGTAATTAGTCCCGAAAATATGGCTGATAGTCATGATAGTATTCCTCCTATCATTATGGTTGGCAGCACAGGATCTGATTCGGGGAAAACATTCCTGGTTACGGGTATGGCAGGGGCTTTCCGGAGGAGAGGCCTTAAAGTGGGAGTTTTAAAGGTGGGGCCTGATATACGGGATATTGTACCCGCTCTTTATCTTACCAAAGAAAAAATGGAAGCCCATTCTTCCATAAAAATTGGTCATCTGGGCTGGATGGATTTAGAAAACGCTTTGAAAAATTTAAAAACCTTTAATTATGATCTGGTGATAATAGAGGGGGTCATGAGTGTATTCACGGGTCTTTTAAATGAAAAAGTTCCTTATTCTGGGGCAGAAATTGCCTGGGCAGCTGAAATTCCAGTATTGCTAGTTTCTAGTTGTAGCAAGGGTGGTATCGAGACAACAGCTGTGGATCTGGTATCACACACGAATATGCTGCGAAAAATGGGTATTACTGTACCAGGAGTTATTTTTAACCGGGTTTATGATCCGGAAATTTTCCAGAAAGCATCTCAAATATTTAAAAAGGACAATGAGCTGGAAATGATAGGAAAAGTACCAAAGGTAAACTTGAGCAAAAGAGGCGGCACACCTGAAGTGGAAATAAAACTAGAGGAATTCTGTTTAATGGCATTAAAAACGGTTGAAGAAAACCTGGATTTAGATAAAATAATTAAATTGGCTAAAAAACCTCAATTTAGGGGTTTTTTGTCAATAAAAAAAATTGAAGAGATTTTTAATTCTAATAATCTCTGATAAACTTTTTAAAATAATTTTTAATAAATTAAATCAGATAGCTATTTATTAATTAATAATTTTGATCTAATATTTTAATTAATGAAAATAAGGGTAAATGTTAATTAAGAAGAGAAATATGGATTAATATGATTTTAAATATCGTAATTCTCCTGCATTTCATCTTCTTCGTAGCATTCTTCTCCGTTTTGTATTTCTATTCCATTTTCCCCAATGTCGTAGGTTAAAAACTGGGTGGGAGTTTTAGTACTTCTCATTTTAATTATATCCATTACCCGTTCACGCCGACCGGTATATGGATTTTCTCTTCTTACCAGCTTTATGGCACCGTAAACAGAAAAAAGAGCCAGTTCATTAAATTCATGGGATGTTGCACTGTCCAGAATAAGTACAGAAGTAATTCCCCTTTGCTTTAATTCATAAACTAGCAAATCAAATTGATTCCTGAAATCGTAAGGAGTAAGCTTGGCAGTGTATCCTCCTAAACTATCTATAATCACCACTTCAGTTTCTGGAGGTATGTCGTGGAGTATTTTGGTGAAATTTCCCTTCATGGGGTCCATATCCATACTTATTTCTGCCTCGGTAATTCTGGCACGAATACCAGTAAGCTCAATAAAAGTCAATAGTCCCTCTTCTTCCAGTTCCTGAGTGTTCCAGCCAAAAGAGTTGGCTTGAACATGTAAATCATGTGAATCTTCTTCAGCAGTTATATAAGCTGTAACATATCCTTCTTCGCAGCTACTTTTTGCAAATCGAAGGCCAAAAATAGTTTTCCCGCAACCGGCGTCTCCGGTAATTAGCATGGATCTTCCTACTGGAAAACCCCCCAGAGCATCGTCCAATCCACTAATTCCAATACTAATTCTTTCCATAAAGGTACCTCCCTAATAAAAATTATACCCTAAATTCATAAATTTCTGAGTACTGAAAAGCTTAAATCCAAATTTATCATCTGATTAAGTATAACTAGTTAAATTTTATTCCACATTTCACGTGATTAATATTTAGATTATTAATAGTAAAATAAAGATTACTAATTTCTAGTTAATATTATTGATGCCTATAGATTATATAAACATACATGAATCACCAGAGGAAATCTCAATGATTTTATCTTTGATGCTATTTTTGGAATAAATATTCAAGATCATACGATTACAACTATTCAAACTTTATAATCTAGGAAAAGATAAAAAAAATATGAGAATTTAGTTTTAAAATTTAATTTTAATTCTACTAAATCATTCTACTAAATCTATTAAAATAAATGATTACTAAAAGGATTAGAGATATTTATATCTCTCTCACTCATTTATTTGCAAATTCTTTATAGGCCGCGATAAGATCTGCACCATTTAAGAAAACAAGATCATTTTCTTCGGCGTATTTTCTGGCATCATCAGTGCTTAAAGAACCACCAGATACATCATCCATCATTTCACAGCACACAGCAACCTCAGTCAAACCAGCCATTTCCATAAGGGCAATACTCATTTCGGTATGACCTTTTCTTTTAAGAACGTGTCCTTCGGCAGCCCTTAAAAGAGTTACATGTCCTGGGGCCCTGAATAACTTTCCTAAATCTTCATGTTTTCCATTTTTACACAGCAATCCCAGTTGTTTAATGGTAAAGGCCCGGTCATTATCCGTAATCCCAGTAAAAGTATCCCGGTGGTTTAAAGTGATGGAAAAAGCAGATTTTTCATCATAAGGTATGTCATTGGGGGATAACTCATTTAAAACTGGATATTTATGTCCAGCCTCTTCCATTATGTCTGTCATGAAAGGAATGCCTAATTTGTCAGAATTTTCAGCAGATAGGGGAACACAGAAAAGACCGCCAGCGTCATTTCTTATGGTGGTCATATGCTGAGGAGTCATGAACTCTGCAGCTACAATCATGTCGGTTTCTCTTTCTCTATTATCTGCATCAAATACCAGGACTATTTCTCCGTTTTTTAGTGCTTCTAAAGCTTTTTGAATCATGTAATCACGACTTTAAGTTATTTACAGATTAATATTTATTAAGTTTATTAAAGAATAATTATTAAGATTTATATACTAAAATCAATTCTTTTTAAGGTTAGAGGACAAATCAAGAGTTTAATGGAATATAATTTATTTCAATCTTCCACATTTAAGGTCACAGAATCTCCATCCCTTAAATTTAGAGTTTCTCTGACATTTTCAGAAGTGATAAATTCTAAAAATTCTTCTGGATGATGAGTTTTCACCGGAAAAATCACTGCTCCCTCTAACTGATCTTGTAAGGTGGCTTTGATAAATTCAACGTCACCAAAATCTCCTTCACCTTTTACAAGACCTGAATTTTTGGATCGACTTTTATGCACATTTTCCAGATCTTTTTTTTCAATAAGAATATTAAAAGTGCCTTTAAATGGTTTGAATCCTAATTTTTCCTGGAATTGGGAGACATATATTTCTTGTGACATGAAATAACTGCCTTTTTGTGAACCGGAAGTAACTAATCCGTTTATTTTCATTTTAATTCCTTCTTAACTGATTAATTTGTATTTAATTACTTGATAATCATAAGTAATTTAATTTTGTAGCTTATTTGTAAAATTATTTACAAATTCAAGTTTTATATAAAATATCATTGTTTAAGTATAATAAATTCTTATCTTATGTAATTTAAATTTAAGTTTTATTTTAAAGTTATATTTTATAATTTTTTTAAAAAATATTAATAAAAAAAACTTGAATAATCTTAAATTATTATTCCAGACCTACTAAATTTTTAGAAAAAATAAATTTATTAAAGGTTTAAGTCATTTAATCTCTTTTACAAATCAGTGTAGAGAATATAGGGCCTCTAATATCTATTTCTTTGTTATTTCCAGTTATATAGTTCAGGGCCACATTATCCAGCTGCAGATTGATATCAGAAAGTGATCGGGCAATGGTGCTTCGTATTTTAATCTCTTCCATTCCGCTTACTACCATTTCTTCTATCTGGTAAGCTGCCTGGGCCGCTAAAGCTTCTATATAATTTATGTTGGTGGGAATTCCCCGGGACATAGCTTCCTTTATGAGGGGGTCGTCCAGCTTTCCTTCTACAGGCACTCCCACAATATTGCCCTGGGATATGTAAACCTGGTTTTTAGCAGCAGGACCTAAAAGACGGGTGTTAGATTCTTCTTCCACGGCTTTTAAGGTTATATTTTTTCCTAAAAACTCACCTGAAAATATAGTAAATTCACAGGGCGATTCAGTAGATGCCTTCTCACTCCAGAGGGATATTATGTTTTCCATGAGTGATTTTCCTTCTACAGTGACGGGATAATAGTTTATACGCAGCATGGTGGCCAAGTCACGATCAGTTAACATCCATTTGCGGTAAATCTGAGGATAAACCATTTCTCTAATGTCATTTTCCTGATTTAATACCATGGCAATTCTTTCTGCCCCTACTCCTAGATTCATAACTTCTTCGTCAATTCCATACCTTGAAAGGGCAATAGGGGAGTAAAGACCAAAGGTGGCTATTTCTATCCACTCTTTTAACTGGGGATGGTACCCATAAACCTCGGTCTGGGTTTCAGGGATATAATATTTGGATTTTTTCTCATCAGGAATGAATTTGAACTTGGAAAATCCAAAATACTCCAGTAAACTTTCAGAAATGGCTTTTCCTACATCCAGGGAGACCTCATCGTCCACCACTACACATGAGGCAGAATGATAGGTCATCAAGTGGCTTGAATCTTCTCTTTGTTCTCTTCTAAAACATCTATCGATGGAAAATAATTTTAATGGTAATTTGGTTTTGTTATGGATATTTTGCAGGGATATAAACCATCCAGAGGTCATATGGGATCTCAAAGTGGTTCGGCTGGGTATGGCCTGCAATTCGTGTATTTCCGGGAATACTTTTTCCAGGACCCGGAGTCCAATATGGTCTTCCACTTCCAGGGAAGCAGAAACATCGTGTACCAGATCGTCTCCCTCAACGTCTCCTTTTTTATATCCTCTAAAAACATCTTGAAGACCTTTTAAACGATCTTCATTTACTTCCACACCTAATTTTTCTATTTTTTCTATTTTATCCATTCCCAAACCAATGTCGGGACGGGGCAGGCCAGCCAGATAGAAGCATCTATCAAGGACTGCGGGGGCTTCTGGCCCAAATTGTTTGTAAATATGTTCTTCCTCTACGAAAAGAGGATTTATAGTTTCCTGAAAACCTAACTGCAGATAGGCCTGTCTAATCTGCCATATGGTGTCATATAGTACATGTGATTTTCCGGTAGTGAATCTTAACCGGGGGTGTTGCTGGTCGTGATGTGGTTTTTTTAATAATTTTCCACTTTCCATCCACGCCTTTTCAAAATCCTTCTTAGCAAGCTTTATAATCTTTTTTTTGTCCAAATAATACCCCCAAAATGTTTTTTGAGTAATTATCAATAATTAATAATATCCTAAATCAATATCCTAAATATTAACCCTTTAATTATCATTAATTCAATTATATTTTTAAAAATGCAGGATAAATATTCTATTAAAAATTATTATCATTATCTTATATTGAGTTTTCTAAATTTTAAACTTTTTAAATCTTAGTTTAAATGAATAAAAATGAATTTATTTTTCAATTTAATATTTTATCTTAAATTTTATATCTCTCAATCATCTTTGCACGGTTATTTATTTTCCGCTATTATTACTGGATTAATAATTTCATATTAGAATTCATCTTTAGAGGGAATGGATTTTCATAAAATTATAATAATCATAATAATCAATGAAAAATCATGGAAAGCGAATTATATCAATGTGATGTGCTGATCATTGGATCAGGAGGCGCCGGCTGTAGAGCAGCTATAGAAGTCTCTAATCATAACTTAAAACCTATAATTGTTTCTAAAGGATTATCATTTAAATCTGGATGTACAGGAATGGCTGAAGGAGGTTATAATGCTGCTTTTGCCTATGTGGACTGTGAAGACAATACAGAAATTCACTATGAAGACACTCTCAAAGGAGGAGGTTTCATTAACGACCCGGAACTGGCCCGCATACTGGTGGAAGAATCACCGGAAAGGCTGGTTGATCTGGAAAATTATGGGGCCATGTTTGACCGGCAGGAATCAGGAGAACTTGATCAAAGGCCTTTTGGTGGACAAACTTTCAGAAGGACCTGTTTCCAGGGAGATAGAACCGGACATGAAATGATTACTGCTCTTAAAGAGGAAGTAATTCGCCGGGAAATCAAAACCATGGACGAAATAATGATAACTGCTCTCATTTTGGACGAGGATCGTAAAAAAGTCCAGGGAGCAATGGGTCTTGCTCTTAAGGATTCTAAAATCATTATCTTCCAGGCTAAATCCACCATACTGGCCACAGGAGGGGCTGGCCAGATTTATCCGGTGACTTCCAATACTGTCCAGAAGGGTGGAGATGGTTTTGCCCTGGCCTGGAATGCCGGGGCCGACCTGATTGACATGGAACAAGTGCAGTTCCACCCTACAGGGATGGTTTATCCTGAATCAAGGAAAGGCGTTCTGGTCACCGAAGCAGTAAGGGGTGAAGGTGGAATTCTCCTGGATAAAGACAGAAATCGTTTTATGGGTAATTATGATTCTCGTATGGAGCTGGCCACCAGAGATGTAGTGGCCCGGGCTATCTACAATGAAATTCGGGAAGGAAGAGGTACGGAAAATGGTGGAGTTTACCTGGATGTAACTCATCTCGATCCTGAAGTTATTGAAGAAAAATTGGAGACCATGCTCCTCCAGTTTCTCGATGTAGGGGTAGATATCCGGAAAGAACCAATGGAAGTGGCTCCTACGGCCCATCACTTCATGGGCGGGGTAAAAATCGATGAAAATGGTCGAAGCAGTGTGGAAAATTTGTTTGCCGCTGGTGAAGTTACCGGGGGAGTTCACGGGGCCAATCGTCTGGGTGGAAATGCCTTGGCGGATACCCAGGTATTTGGGGAAAGGGCTGGTAAAACAGCCGCGGAAAATGCCTTAGTTTCTGAAGATGGCTTGAACTCGTCCTTTGTGGAAAAGGAAGAAAAACGAATCAAAAGTAAAATTCAGGAAGGGGATATTACACCTAACCAACTTAAAAAAGAACTTCAAACGGTTATGTGGGATTATGTGGCCATTATAAGAACTGAACAGGGATTAAGAATGGCTTTAAGGGCTATAAGTCATATCGAGGGTCAGCTAAGCCTGATGAATGTTCCAGAGGAATCCAGTTTCAACCGCTATCTCCAGGACGCCCTGGAAGTGGAAAACATGATTGAAACAGCCAAAATGGTTATCACTGCGGCTGTTTTGCGCCAGGAAAGTCGAGGTTCTCATTATCGGGAAGATTTCCCGGAAACAAGGGAAGACTGGAAAAAGAGCATAGTTTTAAATAGAAATGGAAGGATTGGTCTGATTAATCGGACTTGATTTAATTTCCCTTAACCTCAATCTTTTAGATTCATTTTATTCAATTATTCAATTTTAATTAACTTTTCATTTTTTTTAAAACTTTAATTAATTAAAAAAATATTCAAATTCAATATCATAATTAAATAACAGTAAAATAACAGTTCTTTAAGAAATAATCTCTAAAAATCCATTAACATCACTCAAATCATCCATAACAAAATGGGCGCCACTATTTTTTAATTCATCCATTGAATAATCTCCACTAGCCACTCCTACGGTCAAAATACCAGCCTTCAAACCAGCGGCCACATCCAGGGGAGTATCGCCCACCACAAAAATATTATTTTTATCTCTCCTAAATCCAAAGTTATTCTCTGCTCTTTGAATAGCTTTTAACACCAGATTTGGCCGGTAATAGCTGTCGCTTCCAAATCCCCCTAATTTGAAATAATGACCTAAACCAACGTGATTGAGCTTGGCATAGGCAATAGTTTCTATATTTCCGGTTAAAAGACCTAGCAAAACTTTTCGGTTTTCCAGTGCTTTTAGAAGTGCTTGACACCCATCCATCACTTCAATTTTATCATACTTTACTTTAGAAACAAAATAATCGGATAAACAATCAAGAAAATCAGTCTTATAGGGACAAATATCTTTTTCCTTAAGGCCCTCTGCAAGTAAAACCTCATGCATAATCTGGGGATCTGTCTTTCCATGATAGTTGATTACCTCCACCATGGTATTCACATCATAAATTTTTTTAAAAGCATGGATAAAAGCCTGGTGATGGCATTCTGATCTGTCAATCAAGGTTTTATCTATGTCAAATAGTACCATGGGATTCATGAATATCATTATTTTATTATTATCATTATTTTCTATTTTTATTTTATTGCAAAGTTGAATTACATAAGTAAAGTAATTCCAAAGAGGGATTAGAGAAAGAAGAGAGAATATAAATTTTTTTTAAATGAATCTTAGCTTTTGGAAAGCATTTCTTCTGCAGCATTCTCAGCCATCTCAATAACTTGAGCTTCAGGGACACATATAATCTCTCTATTTTCCATTAAAATATTTCCATTACAGATGGTGGTATTTACATCACTTCCTCTGGCAGAATAAACCAGATGGGAAATGGGATGTCTAAATGGTGTTAAATGAGGGGTTTTAACATCTAGAAGAACCAGGTCGGCCTTTTTACCCGCTTCAATGGTTCCAATTTCATTATTCATTCCCAGAGCAGTTGCTCCATTAATAGTGGCCATTTCAAAGGTATCTGCAGCATTTAAGTAAGTGGGGTCCATATTATGGATTTTCTGCAATAATGCGGCCAGTTTCATCTCTTCCAACAGATCCAGATTGTTATTGGAAGCAGCACCATCAGTTCCCAGGGATACACAAATTCCTTTTTTTAGCATTTCATCTACAGGAGAAACTCCCGAGGCCAGCTTCATATTACTGGCAGGATTATGGGATAATTTAACCCCTTGATTTTTAACCATTTCTATTTCAGCAGAAGAAAGGTGCACGGCATGGGCCGCCAGAACATCTTCTCCTAGAAGCCCTATTTCATCTAGATATTCAAAGGGTCGCTTACCCTGGGCCTCCAATACCTGCTGAACTTCGAATTCTGTTTCAGCTACATGTATATGAATTCGGTTCCCATATTTATCTGCTTCCTTTCTTACTCCTTCTAAAAGTTCCCGAGAGCAAGTATAGGGTGAGTGAGGTCCAAAGGCCACGGTTATCCGGCCTTCAGCAGTATCATGACATTTTTCAATTATGCGTTTAGTTTCCTTAAATTCCGCCTTTCTTTTCTCTTCATCTCCCAGGTCAATCATTCCGTGGCTTAAGACTCCCCTTAAGCCTGATTCTTCCACGGCCCGGGCCACATCATCCATAAAAAAGTACATATCATTAAAGGTGGTGGTACCTGATTTTATCATTTCCACGCAGGCCAGAAGGGCCCCTGCATAGCAGTAATCACCGTTTAGATGAGCTTCCATGGGCCATATATGTTCATTGAGCCAGCTATCCAGTGGTAAATCATCGGCCAGGCCTCTTAAAAGCGTCATGGAAAGGTGAGTGTGAGTGTTGACTAATCCGGGAATTAAAAGTTTTCCCTCACCATCAATTACTTCCTGAGCATCTTGAGAAACTAAATCCTGTGAAATTTCGCTTATTTTATCATTCTCAATTAAAACTGAACTTTTTTCACTTTTACAACTGTCTAAAATAAGAGTATTTTTGATTAAGATACTGTTGCTTTCCATTTTACCACCAAATAGCTAATAATAGCGGATAAGATAATTGAAATATTAATTAGAGTTTGCGAATGGTTATTAAATTCATTCCTTATTACTATATGTCAATATATACATAGTATATTGTATAATAAATTTAAAAAACAGATTGATGGAATCATTTATACTAGTTTATTCTTAGTAAAATTTCAAATAAATTAAAAAAATAATAATCGAATGACTTTTAATTAAAAAATCAATTTTAATGAATTAATGACTTGATTATTCAGACATTATTCATCACATACCAAATGGAGAATCTAAAATGAAAATTAGAATAGCCATCCCTTCCAAGGGGAGAATCAGTGAACCTGCTGTGAAACTATTATCCAAGGCAGGAATTGGCCTGAAAGATAATGCCAATAGAAAACTTTTTTCAGACACTTATCACCCTGACATAACGGTAATGTTTACCCGGGCGGCGGATATACCAGAATTTGTGGCTGATGGTGCGGCAGATATGGGAATAACCGGTCTGGATCTTATTGAAGAGAAAAATGTTCAAATAAGACTTTTAGAAGACCTTAACTTTGGAAAAGCCAGTCTGGTTCTGGCGGTTCCAGAAGATTCACCGGTAGAATCATTAAGTGATATAGAATCAGGAACCGTAGTGGCCACGGAATTTCCTCACCTTACAGAAAGCTATCTGCAAAAAAACGGTATAAATGCTAAAATCGTGGAAATGAGTGGATCTACCGAGATTGCACCTTTTATTGGAGTAGCAGACATCATAACTGACCTCACCAGTACCGGAACCACCTTAAAAATGAACCATCTCAAAATCGTGGACACCATACTGGATAGTTCCATCAAATTAATTGCCAATCCCCAAAGCTACGACGAAAAGAAAGAAATAATTGAAGAAGTCCGCACAGGAATAAGGGGAGTAATGGATGCTGAAGGTAAGAAACTCATCATGCTCAATGTGGATGAAAGCAATCTGGATCAGGTTACCCAGGCCATGCCAGGGATGACAGGCCCTACTATATCCAAAGTGCTTTCTAGCGAGCATGTAGTGGCGGTTCACGCTGTGGTTGATGAATTTGAGGTTTTCAATCTGGTTAATAAACTTAAAAAATTAGGGGCCCGGGATATTCTGGTGGTACCTATAGAAAGAATAATTTAATTTAGGTATTTAACCGATTCGATTATATTATTTTTTAAGTTTTAAGTTCTAAACCTAAATTTAAATTCTTATTTTGCTATTTTTAAAAATTAATAAAAGTAAGAATCTTAAAAAGAAAGTTCATGCTCAGAAATTTCTTATAAAAATCGAAAAAGTATTTATTCTGGGGATAATCGATCCAACTTGATTTCATATTCTTTTTTAAAGCTTATAATCAAAAATATCAGGGTAAATATGAAAATAACCGTAAATATGCCCACAAAAACTAAATTTCCGCTTTGCAAGTAATAACCAGGGCTCACAATCAGGGTGTAGAGTAACATTCCCAGGGCCACCAGATTAAGGTTGTATCCTATTTTTATCTTCTTTATAAGGCCTATTCCTCCACCTATTAAAAGAACGGCTGTGGTAAATTCGGCCAGTAAGTGTAGCATAATTTCAGCAGGTTTAGTGGCCATTTCTGGCACTTGCCCCGTCAAAATAAACATGCTCCACACACCTATCATTAAAATACCAATAAAAAGGGAATAAATCGCAACAATATTTCTAATTTTCATGATAATCACTTAATAATACTTAAAATGGATTAATTCTTTATTATTAATTTGATATCCTAATAAATCCTCAAATTAATAGAAGAATCACCAATACAAAAATTAATTAATCTAAGGAGTTTTCCATGCTCCAGGGGACCCATAATGCTACAGAAATAGCTCCTAATATTACTAAGGATATTATAAACACGGCAATATTTTGTATAATGCTGTAGCTTTCGGCATAGAAAAATAGCCATAGTCCCAGTGATAATAACCATAAAAGTCCAATTATTATCGAAGCATATATTCTTTTAGTTTCTGGTTCTTTGCTCATGTTTATCGCTTCCTTAATCTAATCCCATCCTTATTCTCCGAATATAAATTGAAATATTAAAATTCCAAATTAATAATAAGTGTTCTATTCCATGAAAATGGCTGGTTTGTAGGGCATGGCATTTTTGGCTTTACCTTCAGGATCATAATCTGCATCCTGATGAATGATAACCTGGGCCCCTACTTCTCTTGAGATGTAATCCAGAGAATCAGAAAGTATCTGGTACTCATCCAGGTGACCTACGTACTTAATACGGGTCATTTCACGGCTGATTTTTTTAGCAAAATCGGCAATTTCCTTTTTATCATCGTGCACATTTTTCTGGATGGATTGACCCATTATGCGTCCTATATCTGGCCTTCCAACTTCTCGAGCTATGTCAAAGACGTCCCACTTCCATTCCGGTGCCAGATAAAGATGTATTTTCTCAGGAGCAACATCCACAATCTTTTTAATCTCAGATATGTCGTGTACCAGACCTTGGATAATTTCTTCGGCTTTCTGAATCTTTTCGTCCACTAAATCAGGGTCGTAAACCGGCCACGGAGCTTGGGATGCAAAACCTTCTCCCCCAAATTTTTCCCACAGTTCTTCCGAGGTGTGAGGGGTGAAAGGGGCCAGTAAACGGATCCAGGATTCCAGAACTGTGGCCAGGACAAATGAAATTTCAGGAATTTGTTTCTCGTCATCTATATAGGAGTTAATTCTGCGGAAATAATGATCCAGATCCTTTTTAAGGAGGAAAAGTGAATCCTGAACGGCTTTTCTGGTTTGGAATCCTTCTAATGCTTCGGTAGCATCTTTTATTCTTAGATTGAGCTGACCTAACATCCATTTGCTGATAAAACTTTCTGGAATGATATTTGACTCGGTTCCCACTTCATTAAGGTATAATGGTCCATCATGGATTTCTTCTACTTTCTGGGCAAATTCCACAAACCATTCCAGTCTTCGCTTGGTCCCTTTGACTTCTTTTTCCCTCCAATCAAAGTCCTGCCATGGTTCAGCAGCAGACATTAAAAAGAGTCTCACCACATCTGCACCATGATTGGTAATGGCGTCTGAGAGGAGAACCACATTTCCCTTAGATGAAGACATTTTATGGCCTTCTAAAAGTCCCATTCCAAATACTACTATTCCTTGTGGTCTTTTGTCTTCTGGGAAAATGGCTGTGTGGTGGAAAATATGGAAAGTGAGATGGTTTCCAATAAGGTCCTTGGCGGATAATCTCCAGTCTAGAGGATACCAGTAGTTAAATTCATCTTTTATTTCATTTAAAAGGTTTTCATTCACCTTAACATTGCCGGGTTGATTTAAAAAGACCTGGGAGAAGAAATCATCATTTAAATGTTCTGGATTCATTTCCCTCAGGTATTTGGCTATAGTATAATAGGACATGTAAATACTGGAATCGGTCAGTGGTTCGATTATCCACTGGGGATCCCATGGAATTTTGGTTCCCAGCCCAATTCTACGAGAACAGGCCCAATCATGTAGCCATCCAATGTAGTAATTGAAATTGGCCCGGACTTCCTCAGGAACCATATTCATCTTTTCCAGGGTGGCTCTGGTTTCATTTTTCCAATCTTCATCAGAATATTTCATGAACCACTGGTCTTCCATTATTTTAACTACACAACGGTTTCCGCAGCGGCAAATAACAGGCCTTTCCGCAAAATCATACATTAAACTGGCCTTTCCTATCTCTCTTAGCTGGGCACTGATTTCATCCCGGGCCACCGAAACTTTACGACCATTGTAATCAGTTATGTGTTCGCTCATGACACCCTTGGCATGTTCCTGTTTGTAGAGCTCATTGGTGGCCTCCTGTAGTTTAGGATCGTTTTGATTTTTAACTCCCAGCTTTTCAATTAATTCTTGAGCAGGGAATTCTCCATAACCTTTCAGAGTTATAACATTCAGGGGCTGGATCTTTTCCACTATTTCTTCCAGACCATATTCTTCTAGAAGTTCCGGATTATTCTTTAAATCCTGCAGGGCAATGTAATCTGCCGGAGCATGCCCTGGAACTGAAAATACCACACCACTGGCATATTCGGGATCCACAAAACTGGCGGGTAAAATGGGGTGTTTCTCACCTGTAACAATGTTTTTCACCATACGACCAATCAAAGGTCGGGGATCCACATTTTCAATTACTTCCATATCTTTTTGTTGAGAAAGATTGTCATAAGCTTCTTTACTTATTAACCATTCTTCTCCCTCAGCTTTTACCTTTAAATACTTGGCTTCCGGGTTTAGCCAGAGGTTGGTGGCCCCATAAATTGTTTCTGGTCGGAATGTGGCGGGTACCAGGTAATAACCATCTAATTCAAATTTAAGAAGGGTTAGTTCGTTAATTCCCACTCCTTCTCCTTCCAGAAGATCGTGATCTCCTACTGGATTTTCACATTCTCCACAGTATTTAACCGGGTGGGCACCCTGCATTACATAGCCTTTGTCTTTTAGTTGACGGATTTGCCATTCAATAAATTTTTGATAAGAAGTGTCAGTGGTTCTGAATTCTCTTCTCCAGTCTATAGAATATCCCATATGTTCCATTACATCGTGATATTCGCTACTGAAGTATTTTACAATGTATTCTGGATCAGTGAACTTTTCCAATTCGTCTTCAGGAACCTTATGAATATTCTGGTAAATTTCCAGGGTCCAGGGGTCACGGCGCTGGATACGCTTGGCTATTCCAATAACTGGTGCTCCAGTAACGTGCCAGGCCATGGGGAATAATACATTGTATCCCTGCATTCTTTTAAAACGGGCATAAACATCTGGTACGGTATAGGTTCGCCCGTGTCCAATGTGCATGGCGCCACTGGGATACGGATAAGCTACGGTTAAGAATAATTTTTCCCTATCATCTGGGTCCGATTGAAATATTTTTGATTCATCCCATTTCTTTTGCCATTTGCTCTCCACGTTCTTTTTCAACAAAATCACCGTCACAATAAGTTAAATTCGTAAATAAGTATTTTAATATTATTTAAATCATATAATTAAACTAAACAATTTTTTACTCAATTAATGGTATATTAGTTAATCAATTAACTTAATTAATCAATTAACATGGAAATATAATTTTAATTAAAATATAATTTCATTATTATTCTTTAATTAGATATTTATTAGAAAATTAAGTATATTAACTGTATTTTCAATTTTCAAATTCTATTTCTTCTTTAATCCAATTCAAATAATCTTCTGAGCCATTTATTATGGGTAAAGCTACTACGCATGGGTTTTCATAGCTGTGTAATTCTTTTACTCTTTTGATAATTTCATCCACTTTGCTTACCAGACTTTTAACCAAAAGTACCGACTCCTGGTCTTTTTCTAGATTGCCCTGCCACCAGTAGAACGATTTTATCTCGCTGACTATGTTGGCACAGGCAACTAATCTATCTGAGACCAGTTTATTCCCTATCATGGAGGATTCATCTTCACTGGAAGTGGTAATATAAATCAGAGCAAACATTTGCATCATCTCTTTATTTCAGTTTTTTTTACAAATATTTCTAATTAATCAAGGCCTCAATAGGTGATATTGGACCTAAAACTTATTCAAGATCTAAAAATTTTTGAATAAAAACTATTTAAATATTTTTATCGCAAAGAAGGGATTTCTGGGGAGCAAATCTTGTGCTGGGATTGTTTAACCCTATTTTTTATTCTTTGAATTTCAGATAAAGGTAAATTAACCCTTTCACCTATTAAATCCTCAGCCAGTGATTCATCTACCATTAAATGAAGAATTTCATCAAGAACAGTATATTTCATTCCCAGCTCCTCTTCATCGGTCTGGCCCGGCCACAAACCAGCAGTAGGCGGTTTTTCAATTATTTCTGAAGGAACTTCCAGTTCCCGGGCCACTTCCCGGACATGAGTCTTGTATAAATCTCCAATAGGTAATATATCCACTCCACCATCTCCATATTTGGTGAAATAGCCTACTAGTAGTTCACTGAGGTTTCCAGTACCCACTACTAGTCGATTCAATGAATTGGAATGGTAATAAAGAATCATCATTCTTATTCGGGCTTTTAAATTGGCCCGGGCAAGTTCATTAGATTCATGAGAGCATAAATCATAGAAAGGTTCAATTAAGGAGTCAATATGGATTATTTCATATTCAATACCCAGTATTTCGGCAATCACCTGAGCGTGCTCTACATCTTCTGAAGACGTGGTTTTGCTGGGCATGATAAGTCCCAACACCTTAGATGCTCCTAAAGCCCTTTTAGACAAATATGCCACTACGGTAGAATCTATACCTCCACTAAGGCCTAAAACAACTCCTGACGATCCTGATTCCTCTATTTTTAGTTTCATAAATTCTTCTATTTGAGCAATAGCTTTTGATGCATCTACTCTGGGGATTTTCATATCATCCATTTTTAATCGCCTAATTAAATATTTTTTATTTTGGAATTATATATTTGAATATTGAAATTTATTCTAAAATGACTTAATTAATTGTTCAATAGTTAACAGATATAATTTATACCTTTCATATAAGATAAGTTTAAAAGTAAGTATAATATATTCGATATATCCAATATAAAAAGGACCAATGAGGATAGAATAAGCTTTTATTAGACTTCATTAGTTTTAATATTTATTTAGGAGGATTGTAATGGCATTTAAAGATCTAATTAAATTTAACAAAGGAAAAACGACCTTTGTATTTGTCGGAGGAAAGGGAGGAGTGGGAAAAACCACAGTTTCTGCAGCTACTGCTTTATGGATGTCCAAGTCTGGTAAAAAAACTCTGGTAATTTCTACTGACCCGGCACACTCCCTGGGTGATTCACTGGAAAGACCTATTGGACATTATCCCACCCCTATAGCTGAAAATCTGTTTGCTGTGGAAGTAGACCCGGAAGTGGCCATGGAACAATACCAGGCCAAAATGCAGGAACAGCAGGCAGCGAATCCTGGAATGGGAATGGACATGCTCCAGGACCAGATGGATATGGCTTCTTCGGCTCCAGGAATTGATGAAACTGCTGCTTTTGACATTTTCATGCAGTACATGACCACTAACGAGTACGACGTTGTTATTTTTGACACTGCACCTACTGGACACACCCTTAGATTACTTTCCTTCCCGGAAATGATGGATTCCTGGGTAGGTAAAATGATTAAGGTAAGGAGACAAGTGGGAAGTATGGCTAAGGCCTTTAAAAACATCATGCCGTTTATGGGTGATGAAGAAGAGGAAGATAAGGCTTTAGAAGACATGGAAGTGACCAAAAAAAGAATCAGAGAAGCCCGAGATATCATGGCTGATCCGGAGCGGACTTCTTTTAAAATGGTTATTATTCCAGAAGAAATGTCCATTTACGAGTCTGAAAGAGCAATGGAAGCACTGAAAAAATACAACATACACTCCGATGGGGTCATTGTAAACCAGGTTATGCCAGAAGTCACTGATTGTGAGTTCTGTGAAGCCCGAAGAAACTTACAACAACAAAGACTCAAAATGATTGAAGAAAAATTCAGTGACCAGCTAGTGGCTGAAGTTCCTTTACTCAAAGAAGAAGCTAAAGGATTGGAAACACTGGAACAAGTCGCTGAAATTTTATATGGTCAGCCTGAAAAGGCTTGAATCTAAGAAAAACTCATGGATATGGTTTATTTCTAAACCAATTTCCTATTTTTTGAATTTTTTGAAATATTTTTTATTATATTTATTTTTAGAATCTGCATATTTTTTAATCATCACTAATTCTAAGTTATCAAAATCGTATTGAGTCTAATATCCAGTTTCAAAAATGCTATTTAAGATTAAAGTAAAAAGTCTAATCTTGCATAGTTATTTTTAATTTGTTTATTATTGATTATATTTCATTGATAACTTCAGTTTATTATCAGAAAAATCAGGATTTTTATTAACTATTTGGGATTTTCATGCATTTTTTATGCAATTTTAAAGGGGTTTATAAATACAAACCATATAATTTTAATATGTAGTTTAGGAGCATATAGTATAAGATAGATTTTTGTTTATAGTTAAGATGAAAAATATTAGGATCAGAAATTATTCGTGGTGAAGTAAATGAAAATTTCAGTGTATGGTGCAGGAAATCAGGACCTTTATGTAAATCAGCTTAAATTGCCAGAGAAATACGGTGGAGTACCTCCTTATGGAGGAAGTAGAATGGCCATAGAATATGCCCAAGCAGGGCACGATGTATATCTGGCTGAACCTAACCGAGAAATGTTAAGTGATGAGCACTGGAAAATCGTGGAAGATGCTGGTGTTATTGTAACTTCTGATGATGCAGAGGCAGCTAAACATGCAGAAATCGCTGTTCTTTTCACTCCATTTGGTAAAAAAACCTTTGAAGTTGCTAAAGAAATCACTAAACACATTCCTGAAAATGGAATTATTGCTAACACATGTACGGTTTCTCCCATAGTTTTGTATTATGTTTTAGAACGTGAACTGCGAAAAGACAGGAAAGACATAGGAATTGCTTCCTTGCACCCTGCAGCAGTACCTGGAACTCCTCAGCATGGACACTATGTGATTGGTGGTCATTCTTCCAGTGATCTGGATATTGCTACTGAAGATCAAATACAAAAATGTGTGCAACTAGCTGAAAGCTGTGGAAAAGACGCTTATATTGTTCCAGCAGATGTATCTTCCGCAGTAGCAGATATGGGATCTCTGGTGACTGCAGTAACCCTTTCTGGTGTTCTTGATTACTACTACGTGGGTACTCAAATTATTAAGGCCCCAGAAGAAATGGTGGAAAAACAAATTTTAATGACCTTACAGACCATAGCCTCTCTGGTGGAAACCTCGGGTGTTAATGGAATGTTGAAAGCCATGAACCCTGAACTTCTAATTAAGAGTGCTAAATCCATGCATTTATCAGAGGAACAGGAAGAACTGGATGCCGCATTAAGAACTCTTGAAAAACTGGATGACAATGTAAATAAATGGGTGCAAAAAGGAACCATTCAACCAACCAATTTGGTGGCATCTCAGGCCCTGGCCAAAGAATTGCAGAATTTAATGGGTGGAATGGCTGCGGAAGGTACCATTCGAAGATGTATGCGGAAAATGTTTGAATAAACAAATATTTTCTTTCTATATTTTTTTCGATTGATTTAAGACTTATTTTAATTTTTATATCTTTAGACTTTTTTTAAATTTTCAATTATATTTAATAATAAATTTTTAAGAATTAAGTGATTTTATGATTATAAAAGATTTAAAAACTGCCAGGTACTTTGAAACGGTGGATGGAACTTTTATTTGTGAATTATTACATCCTCAAAGGGAAAATGCTGATATAAAAATGAATTACAGTCTGGCCCATGCTATTTTAAGGCCTGGTGAATCTTCCCATCCCCACCGGCTGAAAGAATCAGCTGAGATTTATTTTATTCTAGAAGGAAAAGGTTTAATGCATATTGGTGGAGAAGAAGCCGTCTTAGAACCGGGCCAAGCGGTTTACATTTCCCCTGGAGAAATTCAGTTTATTAAAAATATTTCAGATAAAGAATTGAAGTTTTTATGTGTGGTTTCCCCGCCCTGGAGTGAAGAGGACGATGAAATTGTTTTAGAATGAATATTTTTTCTTATTTTTCAACTAATTTTTAAAAAAAGTAGATAGGAAAAATAAATTAAACTTTATTTAAATTTTTTAAAAAATGCTCATTTTAAGCTAATCTTGACTAATAAATCACCATAACGCACATATATGTAAAATCACTATGGGCTACTTCTTGCAGGGTGCTGCTAACCACTTTTTCATCCGGGTAACTTAAACGCTCGCAAATGGCCACTTTTCTTTGTGGATCCACTCCATTATCCAGTAAAAACTGGGCCATATCTTTGGTGCTCTTTGAGGGAAGAGCAATGGTGGGCCGACCATTATCCAGGATATCTATTACTTCCAGGGAATTTTCACGCCCATGGAATGTCATGAGATCGGCTTCGTCCCAGGATATCTCCAAACGTGCTGCACAAAGCTGGAGAGAACTTATACCTGGAATAACTTCCAGATTAATGTCTTTTTCAAATCTTTTCTCTTTAATTATTCTTTTTATAGGTTTTAAAACCCCAGAAAATCCTGGGTCGCCGGTGGAAAGAACGCACACGCTGGTTCCGGTATGGGCCAGCTCCACGGCCATTTCTAATTTTTCCTGTACATCTTTGACATTCAGTGAAATAATTTCACGGGCTTCAGGAAACAGTTCCAGTGCTCTTTTACTTCCAATGGTTATTTTTGCTGATTTAACTGCTTTTCTTGCAGCGGGAGTTACATAATCTGCAGAACCAGGGCCTATGCCTGCTATGTAAAGTTTTGACATTTAAATACTCTCCGGTAATGTTTTAAATATTTTATTATTTAATTAAATAAAATTAAATTATTAATTGATACATAATTAATTTGAAACATGACAATTCTAATGGATTTAATTAGAACAATTTATTTAATTAATTGATATAAATCTATATTCATATTCTACTATTATCTTAATAATGCCCATATTCAAATAATTTTTAAATTTTAATATTATAATATCTTTAAATTGTCTGATAATACATAATTTAGTTTATTTAATAAAAAAAGTGATACTATGCTCCAGATTGCAGTTACCGGAAAACCTAACGTTGGAAAATCATCATTATTTAACTCAGCCACACTATCAGAGGCCGAAGTGGCCGGATATCCATTTACCACCATAGACGCCAATAAAGCTGTCTCTCATGTGGACACAGAATGTCCCTGTGTGGAACTGGAAGTGGAATGCAGTCCTAGAAATTCCCAGTGTGAGGAAGGAAGACGATTAATACCTGTGGAACTAATTGATGTAGCTGGGCTGGTTCCAGGGGCTCATGAAGGCCGGGGACTGGGAAATAAATTTCTGGACGATTTGCGACAAGCCAAAGTTTTGATACATGTCATAGATGCCTCAGGTTCCACTGATGAGGAAGGAAGGCCAGTAGAAGCTGGCAGCCACGACCCCTTACATGATGTGGATTTTTTGGAAACAGAAGTAACCATGTGGTTGTATGCCATTGTGGAAAGAAATTGGGAGCGATTGGTGAGAAAAGCCATGTCTGAACGCCTGGACATGGGTAAAGTACTGCATGAACAGCTTTCTGGAACAGGAATATTGCTGGAAGACATTTTAGAAGCCCGTAGAGGAATGGAAACTGATTACACTTCCTGGGAAAAAGAAGAACTAATAGAATTTCTAGGAAGACTTCTTAAAATCGCCAAACCCACCATAATAGTGGCCAATAAAGCTGATTTACCTACATCAGCTGAAAATATCAAACGATTACAGGAAAAATACCCTCACGTCATTCCAGCCTCTGCTGAATCAGAAATGGCCCTTACCAGAGCGGCCCAGGCCGGCCTTATAAGTTATCAATCGGGAGATGATGATTTTCAGATATTGGAAGCAGATAAACTCAGTGAAAACCAGAAAAAAGCCCTGGAATACATTAGGGAAAATGTTTTGAAAAAATACGGCAGCACGGGAGTTCAAAGAGCTTTGAATGAAGCGGTGTTTGACCTGCTGGATATGATTGTAGTTTACCCGGTGGAAGACGAACATAAACTCTGTGACCAGAAAGGAAATGTTTTACCAGATGCTATACTGATTTCTCGAGGATCCAAACCAAGGGATATGGCCTATGTGATTCACACTGATATTGGGGAGAAATTCCTGCATGCGGTGGATGCCCGTAAGAATATGCGGGTGGCCAGTGACCATGAATTGGAAAATGGGGATATTATTAGTATTATTTGTAGATAGTTGAAAAGCAGGATTTAAAATTAATATTTTTTTAAATTTTAATTTTTACTTTTTCTAAATTTATTTTTTTTCTGCATTTAAATCAATTAAATAGAAGAATAAAAAAATAAATTTCAAAGTAATTTTCCTCTACTTAAAAAAGCCCCAGAATCATACAGATTCTAAAAATCAGAATGATGGAGATTTTTTATTTGTTTTTATATCTTAATATTTGTTTAATAATCTTTTTGTTGAATTATATGTTTTATTAAACCATTAATCTTAATAAATAATCCTTAATAGATTTTCATATTTTATATCTTATTTTATATCTAAAAAAATACAAAAAAATAATAAATTTATTTTAAATTAAGAGGTACATTTCAAGTGTAACCATGAAGATTTACCAGCTTACCAATGAGGAAATCTTTAAAGAATTAGGGACATCTCCAGATGGTCTTACCTCCAATGAGGCCCAGAAACGTTTAGAAGAATATGGTCTTAACCAGATAGAAGAGGTTAAAAAAAGGCCATTAATATATGCTTTTTTAGCTAATTTTTACAATATACTAGCACTTTTACTGTGGGCGGCAAGCTTTTTGGCTTTTATAGCAGGAATACCTCAACTGGGAATTGCTATAATTTGTGTTATAGTTATAAATGCTCTTTTTAGCTTCTGGCAGGAATACGAAGCGGAAAAGGCCACTGAGGCCCTGAAAAATATTCTTCCTTCCCGGGCCCGGGTTATCCGGGATGGACAGGAATTGGAAGTACTGGCCAATCAATTGGTTCCAGGGGATATACTGGTTTTAGGTGAGGGAGATAACATATCGGCTGATGCTCGGCTTACCGAGGCCTATCAAATGAAAGTGGATAATTCCACCCTCACTGGAGAGTCCCGGCCGGTAAGAAAAGTTTCTGATGTCTTGGAAGAAGAGGAAAACCTGGTGGAAATGCACAATCTGGTTTTTGCTGGTACCAGTATAACTTCCGGGTCAGGAAAAGCAGTAATTTTTGCCACTGGTCCTAAAACCGAGTTCAGTAAAATTGCAGCACTTACCCAAGAAGTAAAAGAAGAACCCAGCCCTTTACAAAAGCAAATATCTCGTCTGGCCCAAATAATCGCGGTTATTGCTATTATAATGGGTGTTTCTCTATTTTTTATTAACGTTTCTCTGATAGGGCTACCTCTATATCTGGCATTCACTTTTGCTATTGGTCTCACTGTGGCCAATGTACCGGAGGGGCTGCTTCCTACCGTCACCCTTGCTCTAGCAGCCTCGGCTAAGAAAATGGTTAAAAAAAATGCTCTTATTAAGCGTTTATCAAGTGTAGAGACTTTAGGATCAACCACTATAATCTGCACTGATAAAACCGGTACTTTAACCAAAAATGAAATGACTGTGAGGAAAATATGGATTCCCGACAAGATTCTGGAGGTTACGGGAGCAGGATACAAGCCCGAGGGCGAATTTATCTGTAATGTCTCCCCAGTTACCCATAAAGACATTAGGGAAATTAAATTATTAATGAGGGCAGCTTCTTTTTGTAATGACGCTAAATTAATACCTCCTCAGCAGAATGGAATAGGTTGGAGGATACTGGGAGACCCTACAGAAGCAGCACTTTTGGTGGCCGCCCGTAAAATAGGATTTAACTGGGAAAAAGAGATGGAAAAACTTCCCCGTTTTTTGGAACTTCCTTTTGATTCTAAAAGAAAATCTATGAGTTCTATTCACCAGAAAATGGATAAAAGAGTGGCCTATGTAAAAGGAGCCCCTAAAAAAATCATATCTCTTTGTAATCAGATTTCGGTAGATGGTAAACCACAACCATTCTCTGAAGAAGAAAAAGAGAAAATAATTGCCATTCATGATGAACTGGCAGCGGAGGGCCTTAGAATTCTGGCCATGGCCTATCGAAATCTACCCCAGAACCTAACGGACTACACTCCGGATACGGTGGAAAAAGATTTGATACTGGTGGGCATGACGGCCATGCAGGATCCTCCTCGTCCAGAAATTAAGCAGGCGGTGGAAGAATGCCACCGGGCGGGAATACGTATCATGATGATTACAGGGGACTATGGGCTGACTGCGGGGGCCATTGCCCAGGAAGTAGGCATAATAGGAGATGAAAATTATCGTATTATTAAGGGAAAAGAATTAGAGGCCATGGATGATGAGGAGGTAACTTCAATTTTAACCTCAGGAGAAAACGTAATATTTGCCAGGGCGGTGCCGGAACATAAGATGAGGATTGCTTCTCTTCTGGAGGAACAGGACGAAATAGTGGCCATGACTGGTGACGGGGTTAATGATGCACCAGCCCTTAGAAAAGCAGATATAGGGGTAGCTATGGGTATTACAGGAACTGATGTGGCCAAGGAATCGGCGGACATGGTATTAACTGATGATAATTTTGCCACCATAGTCACCGCCATAAAAGAGGGCCGTACCATTTATGAAAATATAAGAAAATTTATTACCTACATATTTGCTCACGAAACGGCTGAAATAATTCCTTTTGTATTGATGGTAATTTTTAAAATCCCTCTCCCCATAACAGTCATGCAGATACTGGCTATTGATTTGGGAACAGATACATTACCGGCACTGGCTCTGGGAAGGGGGCCTTCTGAATCAGATGTCATGGACCGCCCACCCCGATCTCGTAACGAACGATTACTTAATTTTTCTGTTATATTCCGGGGATACATATTTTTAGGATTAATTGAAGCGGTCCTGGTTATGTCAGGTTATTTCTGGACACTTTACAGGGGAGGATGGACTTTAGGTGAGAGTTTACCCTTCTCCGATCCCTTATATTTACAGGCCACTACCATGGTATTTGCTGGGATAGTAATGGCTCAAATAGGAAGTTTATTGGCCTGTCAAACCACCAGATCCTCGTCAATTACCGTAGGACTCTTTAAAAATCGGTGGATAATATGGGGAATATTATTTGAAACCATAGTTCTTCTTTCCATTGTCTATCTACCACCGTTACAGCCCATATTTAATACCACTGGTTTAGGATTGACAGAATGGGCTTATTTGATTCCATTTATCCCTATAATGTTTGGGGCAGATGAGTTAAGAAAATACTACCTCAGAAAACGCCAGAAATAAACATGAAAATTCCAATAAATAAATTAAACAATAATAAATTAAATATTTAAAAAAATCAGCATTGACTAAATAGATATTTAGACTAAGATATTCGATCAATTTTTAAGTTTAGACTTAATAACTAATTTAAATATTATTTTTTTGAATTTCATTTATTTTATTTTTTAAGACTTTATGGAGATGTTCGGCCCCTACAATTTCTTCATCTTCTAATTTCCAGTGTGAAGGATACATTATAAATGGTTTGGACTGGTCTCCGCCCAGACCACCGTGGCTGCCAATTAACTCTTCAAAAGCAGCCACTTCATTGTTTTTGGGGTCATAAAAACTGTTAACCATTATATCTGGTGCATATTCAAATTTATCACTTCTTAAAAGATGTTTGGGGGAATTAGCTCCGAAATTTAGTAAGGGATTTTTTCCTTCCACCCGGTCGTAATTTAAATAGTAGATTCCTTCTTTTCCAATGGCCATAGGTCCCCATTGGTTAGAATTAACCATAATAAAGCCTATACCTTCATGCTGCACCAGTCCCGGGATTAATTCTGGAAAAATAATTTTCATATCCTCGTAACTTAGTCTTTCGGCCCATTTAGTTAAATAAATAAGTCCTAAATTTCCAGATGCCAGTACAATGACTTCTGCCTCTTCAGCAGTGCTAGGGGTATGTGTTTGAGAAACTTTATAGTTTTGTATGTAGTCCAAAACTCTTCCCCTACCGATAGGACTGTTTTTAATGTTTTCCAGGGTATCATCCACCAGTCCTCTACCTTTACCAACGGCATAATCTTTTTTATCTCTAACGTATTGTTTACTATTGTCTAAAGGTGAAGTAAGGGCCTGTCCAAAGTGATCTTCGTTAGATGATAATTTACTGTAAATGTTAATCTCATCAGGAAGCAATTCTCGAACTAAATCTTCTAAAGTAATGTCATATCTTTGTTTGAAGGTAGCACCATTGGTTTGGCCGTGATCGGACTGGATCACAAAGTAATAAGGTCTTTTAGTATACCTCGCTGCATTTTCCAACCTTTTAAATTGTCTATCCAATCCTCTAAGAGCATAAAACGCGTCAAAATCATGCACACCGGAATGATGAGCTATTTCGTCGTAACCCAAATAAGTGGAATATGCCACATCCACGTCTGCAGCCAGCATATCTCCAATAAGGGTCTGAGTGGTTATTTCCCTTAAAAGGACATTGGCACCAGCCCTGACAAAGGCATAGGTAAAACCACGCCTTATACGTGGATTAATATTTTTTATCCAGTGAATTAGCTGGGAACCCAGTTCCATCAAGGCATCAAAGAAAAATAAAATCACAATACGGGCGAAATTAGATGGATTGGAATAAAAATAGTACCAGGTTGAGTTGTAAAACTTTTTAAGATTTTTTAATTTACTATAAGTGAATATGACATCTTCAGCATCCCCTGAAAATAGATTAGATCTACTGGCCCCATTAATGGCTAGAAGTCCATTACCATCTGAAATACGCTTTTCTATAACTGGAGCATCAGAAAGACCCGTAGAAACCATTATTTTGTTTTTATTTTGCTTTTCTACCCATCTAAATGCAGGAATGTTATAATTGCTTCCATGTAGAATCCCGGCCTGGCTGGCCCCGGTTTGGCTGGAAAGATCAGTTTCCCAGGGGATAATTTTATGGATACCTTCTTCCATCCAGCGAGCCAGAGTGGGCATGTGTCCATTTGCAATGGCTTCTTTTAAAATAGCCTCACAAAGGCCATCAATTTCTAAAAAAAGAACTCCCGGATAATTTTTAGGATTTTTGGTTTTATTTTTTATATTTCTCCTTAAAACAGTCCGGTAATAAGACGTATCGTCTTCCAAAGTAATGAGGGTGGATAAAATGGTAGTAACCAAGGCCATTCCCAGAGGTGTCAGGATTAATGCCGGTCCTTCTATAGTTATTCCGGGAATTATATTGCTGATAAGCCATATAAGAATCCCATTAATTATGAGAGAACCAATTCCTATGGTGTAAACCAGAAAAGGAAGGAATATCCGGGATAATAGTGGCCAGAAAAGGGCATTAATAATGCCCAGAATTCCCACCACCACTGCGGCTGTAATCCAGCTATTAACAGTCAATCCTACGGATAGATTGGCAATTAAAAGGAATCCTATAACTTCTCCCACCCACAATATTAAGGTACGACCTAAAAAATTGACAAATGATGGCTTTGGTTTGTAAAATGCAGAGGGACTTTTTTTGGTTTTTTTACCCTTGCTTTTCCCCTTCATATCTTCGTGATGGTCTTTTTTTTCAGGGGCCGGTTCCATCATTTACCTCCGGACTTTTAAGGTGGAAAATAGTTATTTCTGGAGGACAGTTGATTCTAAACCAGAAAATATTAGTTCCCAGTCCTCTACTGGTGTACTGAACCATGTCTCCCACCTGATATTTTCCCAAGGGATATTTAATAAAATGGGGGCCGCGGATAATGGTTCCCAGTCCAGGAACTATGAATTGACCTCCGTGGGAGTGGCCTGAAATTTGAAGACCAAAACGGCCAGTTATGGAACTCACATCTGCAAAATCTGGTTCGTGGGCCAGTAATATGGCTGGGCCTTGGGCGGGAATCTTTTCCATAACCAGATCAAGGCGGTGTTTATTCAGCATGACACTGTCCACTCCAGCCACATGTAATATGGCTTTTTTACCATTAATTTCCTTTTTTAAGGTAAAAATATCATTGCTCACATCAGTTACACCGCATTTTTTCAGGATAGTCCTAATTTTCTCAGCACCCAGCCAGTGGTCGTGATTGCCTAAAACAGCCAAAGAAATATCGCGAGGTTTCAAGCGTTTCAATGATCTTTCCAGTGGTTTTTCTACTTCATCAAGAATATAGGAGACAAAATCTCCAGTAATGGTTACCATGTCCGGGTGTTGTTGATTTACCAGTTCTATTATTCCTTCTAAATGGTGAGGAGTAATCCACTGTCCTAAATGGATATCTGACAAATTCACAATACGATAATCATGAAATATAGGATCTAAATCTGGAATTATGACTTCAACAGGTATTAATTCAAAATCAGATGGCTTAAATTCACTATTTTTTACTTTATGCCGGTAACGGGTCATGGTGCGCTGAATTTTCTGCCGGAATTCCATTCCCCGAGGAGTTTTTTCATCCATTATATCACATAACAATTGATGAATTTATCAAAATTATATCTATTAATTAATAATATGGATATGATTAATTAATTAAATATACTTAAATCAAATTTATTCGTGTAATCTAAGTCTTAATTTAATTTTCTTAATTTTTTTCATTCATAATCCCATAATTAATCATAATTAATTTCAATTTATTTATATGCCTAAAAGAATATAGAAATTTTATTATATTTTATTCCGTTTATCGGGGGTTTAAAATGAGAACTTTATTTGGTATTTCAACAATATTTTTGATTGTGGGCCTTTTAGTGGCTCCAGGATGTGCGTTTGCTGCTGAATTTTCGACTACAAGTAATCCTGCTTCTGATTTTAAATTATCTTCAGGATCTGAGAAAATTAATCCAGAAGTTAAAGGTGGCGGTGGAAGTCGTGGTGGCAGTTCTGGTTTTAGTAGTTCTAAATCCAGCTCTAAAGCAGTAAAAAAACTTGATGGGGATGACGATGACGACGTTGATGATGGTTCTGGAGGATTTCCATGGTGGATTCTTATTTTAATAGTAATAATAGTTCTCCTGGCAGTGGTAGCAGTTGTCTGGTTTGTATTTTTAAGGAAATAAAGGACAATAAAGGATATTTAAATCCTAATAACTTTATTTTTTAGTATTAAATTTATAAAAATTAAACTTATTATAAAATTTACAGGTAATTCTCATGGTTGTAATACTGGAAATTATCAAGAAAAATTTTCCTAAAGTTATTAAATTGCCTATTACCAAAATTTTAACGCTGGTTCTAACAGTTATTGCTTATGGTACCATTGGATTTCATTTTATAGAAGGCCAATCATGGACTGTATCTCTTTACTGGACTTTTGTCACTATTGGTACTGTGGGTTATGGAGATTATAGTCCAGAAACTGCTTTAGGAATGTATTTTACCATTTCTCTAATCGTATTCGGTATAGGAACTTTTGCTCTGGCTGTGGAGTCTTTACTGGAATTTCTGGTTAAAAGACAGCAGCTGAGATTAATGGGGCTGGTTAATGTGGAAAGATCAAATCATGTGGTAATTTGCGGCTGGACCGAAAGTACCATGGAATGTATTAAGGATATTGGAAAGGATTTTGAAGTGTTTGTCATAGATGAAAATGAGGATGTGCGAAAAAAAGCCATTAAAAATAAGGTTAATTTTGTACATGGAGACCCTACTCGCATAAAAGACCTGGAAAAAGCCAATGTGAAAGGTGCTAAAGCTATAATTGTAGATATGGGGTCTGATTCAAAATCTATACATGCTATCTTGGGAATAAGAAAATTAGATAAAAATGTGAGAATCATAGCTGAAGTTGAACGCTATGAGAACATTGAACAGATAAAACTGGCCGGAGCAGATCAGGTTATTTCCCCATTTGTAATTTCTGGCCGTTTAATGTTTAAAAGTATTCAGGACGGCTACGAGGCCATGTTCGTTCAGGAAGTTCTGGCAGAGCATAGTAACCGGGAAATAAAAGAAGTTGAAGTGCAACCCGGGTGTTCATTAATTGGGCAAACCCTTCTGCAGGCAGATATCCATGAAAAAACAGGTGTAGTAGTTTTAGGGGTGGGTGAAGCAGGAGACCTGATTATTGACCCTCCACGGGATTTTGTTATTAAAGAAGGAAATATAATTTTAGGAGTAGGCAAACCTGAAGAATTCGAAAAACTGGAAAAAATTTCTTAAATAATCCATTTTTCAATTTTTAATCTTCTATTTTCCATTTTCCATCATATATTTTTAATATATAAAATTAATATATAAAATATTATTTTTTATTGTTTCATAAACTCTAAAATCTTCTCTTTTCCTGACTTATGGTATTTTAATCCTTAAATTCCACTTTAATTTTAGTTAATGGGGTAACAGATAGAATTCCATCATTAATTCTGGTTTTAAAAACGAAAGGTATTAAATTAACATTTTTAGACTGAGATTCTTCCAATACTCTGGAAAAATCAGGATCGGTATCATAATTAGGAGAAAATACTCGAGCATCTTCTTTAAGAACTAAAAACAAAACTGACGATTCATATCCCTGCATGGTGGCAGATATCAGTTCCTCCACATGTTTTTTCCCTCTAATAGTAGGTGCATCTGGAAAACGGGCCAGTCCATCCTCAACCAGAGTGCATCCTTTAACTTCCACCAGCATTTTTGGGGTACTTGGGATGGAATCTTCCACAGGTCTCAACAAAAAATCTAAACGACTTTTTCCAAAGGTAAACTCTCTTCTTTCCACTCCATATCCTTCAAATTCACTAACCAATCCTGATTCTATTAATTCCTGCGCCAGATCGCTGTGGAAACCAGAATTTATCAATATCCATAAATTATCCTTAAAAACAGCAATCACATCAAATTTAGTTTTTCTTTTAGTATTAGGGGGTGCCTTCCTAAGAAGGAGTCTAACTCCAGGATAAAGGAGTTCTTTTAACCTACCGGGGTCTTTAAGATGGGCTAATTCTTCCGGAGATTCCGGGGTTTTAGTTTTAAAAACAACTGTAAATCGATTAGGACGCTCTAAAAAGGTCCCTTCTATCAAATTTTCTATTTGCATGAAATTCCTCTGTATAAATAATAATTAGTCTCTTTAGGGTTTAACTTAAAACTTATAACTGTCCAGGACGATTATAAATTCTTCCGCTTTCTTTTCACTGGTATTTAAGTTTTCATCACGTAAAGTTTCGTAAACAATGGTGGGGATTCCATTTTTTATCAGTGGTTCACTGATGTAGGGCGCGCTGGTAGGTTCACTGGATCTGGGAGGCACGTAATAACTTAACCATGGAATATTCTTCACTAAAAAATTGCTGGTAGTTATAGAAATGCCCTGGGGAATGGCAGTAAAGACAAAAGTCTTTTTTTGATATTTTCCCTGGTTAGAATGCACATCAACTGCTAAATTGAACTTATTTTTTTTAATATCACTTACCGCGTACTTATAGGCCAGCAACTGTCCATAGTAACGATTTTTAAAGTAATCATCCGTGGGCTTTACCCCTACAATATAAATATAATAGGAATATCTTAAATTGCCCTGATTTTTTAAAATCATATTTAAAATAGCTTGATGTGAATTTTGTTCCTGTGGATGCACCCCAACCACATAAGCAATTTTAATAGGGGAGCTTTTATTTCCATAAGGACCCGTTTTTATGACACTGCCCGCAGGACTTATCCCTAAAAGTTCCACCGAAGAGAGAGGACTTAAATGATTATAATTTTCCACAAGATTAAAATTACTAATTGAAGTTTTAGGATATTTAGAATCAATAATATTTGAATTATGAGAATTTAAATCATCATGAAGATTTAATGGTAGATTTAAATGATTTAGAGCATAAATTATCAATATAAAAGAGATAATCACTATAATAATCGATTTGGACCGGATTTTTTTATGCATAGTATCTTATTTTTTTTATTATAAAATTCAGGAAATTTTAAAATGCTATTCCTGAGTAATAAAATTGATAAATATATATTGATTCCCATTCCAACTAATCTTTACGGTGATTATAAAATTTAGGTGATTATTAAAAATAATATTCATTAATCCGATTATTAATTTAGTCTAATAGAATTCATCACGATATTACTAAAACCATTATAACAACTTATACTACTAAAGAGGTGAAATTTTTGCATCCAAGACCAAGTCCTATTGCCGCTTCTCTTTATACTTTAAGAGACCTTAATGCAGATGTTGTAATTCTCCATGGCCCACACGGCTGCTGTTTTAGAACGGGTCGACTCCTGGAAAGCGACGGAGTACGGGTACTAACCACAGCCATGTCTGAAAACGATTTCATATTCGGGGCCAGTGAAAAACTGGAAGAAGTCCTTAAAAAATCTGATGAAATGTTTTCTCCAAAATTAGTGGGAATTGTGGGTACCTGCGCCAGCATGATAATTGGGGAGGATCTTAAAGAGGCCATTTCTCGGGCTGACATACCGGCTCGGGTTTTACCGGTGGAATCCCACGGTGGATTTGGTGAAGGAGATAACACGGAGGGAGCGATAATAGTCCTGGAAGCCGCTGTACTGGAAGGATTAATACCTCCTGAAGAAGCTGAAAGGCAGGTAAAAATGCTTAGAATGGCCACTCAAATTGAGAAAACGAGAGGAATGGCCCAGGGAGAATACATAGCTCCCTCATTTGGTGACAACCATGAAAAAATCGCTTTAAAACTTATAAACGCACTTAAAAGTGGAAAAAAAGTGGCTATGGTTTTAAATGCTAAAAAAGAAACTTCATATCTTTTTGCCGATGTAATGAAGCTTCCCTATTCCGAAATAAATCCTGATAACTTGCCCCTGGTAGTGGCCAATCTTGATCCAGAGATTGGGCTACCAAGAATCCGACAACACGCGAAAAACATTCAAAAAGAGCTTTTGGATGAAGGAATTAAAGTAGATTATATTACTGGTGGTTTGGATGAGTATCCGATCACGGCCAAAACCGCGGCAGAGATACTGAAAGATGAGAAAATAGAATTCGCGGTTATTGCTGGTGTTCCCCATGCTTTGCCTATCGAAGAACTGGATATAGAATCTGTGGCGGTTACCGACGGTCCTAGAATTGTGGAACCTCTTCGGAGACTGGGATATACCTATGTGGTGGCGGAATTGGATGCTCACTCCAAAACCCTGGGGACCAGCAGAATTGTAAAGTCCGATTTTGGAGAATCCCTAAGAAAATTCATTTAATAATGATTTTAAGCGCTTAATTATAAAAAAATTAATTGGATGTTGTCCACAAACTTATATTAGACATATATTTATTCAAGTTTTTATAATAAATTTGATTATATCAACTTATGATTAAAATATACACATTAATCAATCATAAATTTAATTAATTGTTGTTCAGGTCTTTAAATACTTTTAAGGACCATATTAAGCTATTTAAGGGTGATAAAATGAGTAAAACAGTGGGTATGATTCTCTGTGGGGGTTTTGGAAAAAGACTACGCCCTATTACGGAGAGAATCCCTAAACCTCTAATTGAAATGAAGGAAGGATACACCATACTTGATAAACAACTTTTTGACTTTAAAAACGCTGGTGTGGATCAAGTATATCTTTTAACTGGTTTTTTAAGTGACAAAATCCAGGAAAGATATGGTGAAGAATATAAAGGTGTTCAAATCGAATATGTTGAAGAAACTGAACCTTTAGGGACACTTAATGCTATAAAACTTGGAATGGATGCTATTGACAGCAATAAACAATGTATTATTCGTAATGGTGATGTAGTAGCCGATTTGAATATTAAAAAAATGATTTATCTGGGCGAAAGATCTGATTATCCTTTATCTATTTTTATCACCAAAATGAAATCACCTTATGGTATTGTGGAGGTCAGTGGAGACCGTCTGGTGGCCTTTAAGGAAAAACCTGTTCTGGATTATTATATAAATGCAGGAGTCTATTTTGCTAAAGGACCTTTAGATTTCGGTGATTTTGATGTAGGTGACATTGAAAAAACTTTGTTCCCCATGATGGCCAAAGAAAACCAGTTGAGTTACTATAAAGAAGACGGACTATTTTGGATGGCCATTGATACTTCCAAAGAACTGGAAGAAATCCGTAAAGAGTACCAGAACCGGGAAGACAAGCCATGGGGATACGAAAAAGTCCTTATTAACACGGAAAAGTACCTCACCAAGGAATTATTCATTAGAGAGGGCTACAAAACTTCTTTCCACTATCACGAACACAAAGACGAAACCATGTATATTGTCTCTGGAGCTGGCTATATTGAATTTGAAAACAAGAAAGAATACTTTGGGACTAACGACACTGTGCGTATAGAACCAGAACAACCTCATTCAATCGTGGCTATGGAAAACACAGTTCTTCACGAGGTTTCAACCCCTCATCTGGACGATACGGTTCGAGTACATGATTTTTATACTCGATAATTTTTAATATTTTTATTTTTATATTAATTGAAAAACAGATAATTTTCAACTTCTAAACAATCTAAATACAATCACTTTCTGATAATCTGAAAACTCTTTACTCGGGGATTAAATGATAACAATTATTAATTACGGCAGTGGAAATTTAAAAAGCATTCGTAATGGCTTTCTTAAAGTGGGTGTGGAACCTGAAATAACCCAGGATCCTCAAAAAATGAAAGATGCAGAGGCCCTGGTATTGCCGGGAGTAGGGGCATTTGGAAGTGCCATGGATAATCTGCTTCAATACCAGGAAGTCATTTTAAACCATGTGGAAGAAGGCAAGCCCTTTTTAGGTGTTTGTTTGGGTCTTCAACTTCTTCTAACTGAGAGTGAAGAGAGCCCAGGTGCTCGGGGCCTGGACATATTCCCTGGTAATGTTATCAGGCTACCTCCAGGACATAAAATACCACACATGGGTTGGAATCAGCTGGATATTAAGCGAGAGTGCCCTATACTGGAGGGCATTGGAAAAGAGTACTTCTACTTTGTACACTCTTATTATGCCAGTCCTGCAGATGAAAAAGTGGTATCGGCCACCACTTCATATGGAATTGACGTTCCAGCAGTTTTTTGCAGAGACAATGTATTTGCAACTCAATTCCACCCTGAAAAAAGTGGAGAAGTTGGTTTGAAGATTTTAAAGAATTTTGTTAATCTTTTAAAATGATTAAACTTTAAAAAAATTATTAACTTTTTCAAACTCTAATTAAATAAAAAAAAATATTATTACAAAAATAATATATATTATTACTTATTTAATCTTAATATAACGGATTTCTAATAATTAATTTCAAAACATTTAAGGTGATGGGATGGATATCGAGGGTTTTGTAAGGCGAAGAATTGCTGAAGATGATCAGAATACTATAGAAAATGTACTTTCAGACAGAATAATGGAATTCAAAGATATAGGAAAGGATAATGCTCTTAAAATGGCCTCAGCAGTGGTTGATGAAGTTCAATATACTTTAAAAATTCAAGAACAGGAAGATGAATTTTTAAAAGAAATAATAGGATTTCACAGGGCTGATGTGGCCATGGGAGAAATGGGAGTGGGTTCCCGGGGGGCCGGGGACTTTTTTGTGCACCGAAAAATAGCAGAAATTGTAGCCAGTACCAAAACCAGCTCTTTTATAAATCCAACAGCTCAGGACGATGGGGGAGTAGTTAAAACTTCTTCCGAGGGTAAAGACGTATATATAACCACAGCAGTGGATGGTATACACTCCAGACTCAGTGAATATCCATTTTTAGGAGGATTTCACGTGGCACGGGCGGCTTTACGAGATGTGTGTGTTATGGGCTCTGAACCAGTAGCGATTATCTGTGATCTGCACCTGGCAGATGATGGAGATGTGGGAAAACTCTTTGATTTTACAGCAGGGGTAGCTACCGTTTCGGAATTGATTGATGTGCCTATTGTAGCTGGCAGTACTCTCAGAGTAGGCGGGGACATGGTCCTTGGTGACCGGCTGGTAAGTGCTGTGGGAGCCATAGGAGTCTCTCAATACGCCCCTACGGCCCGAAAAAGAGCAGAAGCAGGAGATATCATTCTCTTAACTGAAGGTTCCGGTGGAGGAACCATCACCACGACAGCCCTGTACCATGGCCTTTTTGATGTGGTGTGGGAAACCATGGATATTAATTTCATTCAGGCTTCCGAAGCAATTATTCGGGCAGGGCTGCTCCCAGAAGTCCATGCTATGACTGATGTGACCAATGGCGGGCTCCGAGGCGATGCCCACGAGATTTCAACTACCACGGGTTTGGGCTTGGAATTCTATCAGGATAAAATCAGGCAAATGATCAATCCTAAAGTCCTAGAAATGCTGGAAAATCTGGATATTGATCCCTTAGGTGTTTCTGTAGATTCTCTCATGATTATTGCTCCTCCTGAAGTGGTGGGCCCGGTGAAGAAGGCCATTTCTGATGCTGGAGTAAGAGTGATGGAGATTGGAAAAGTTGATGATACTGGAATGGCTCGCATGATTAAAGAGGATGGTTCTGTGGAAGAATTGATTCCCTTGTTTAGAGAAGCGGCCTATACCAAAATCAAAAAACTGGTAGGGGATACCACTCCAGAAGATTTTGAGAAAATGAAGCAAAAGGTGGAACAAGCTGCCTTAGATTCTATTGAAAAGAAAAATAGGGTGGTTAAAGCCATTCGTGAATAGTATCCAGAATTTAATGGAGTTTTCCATGGATCAAAAAGGGTTTTTGGCCACGGCTGATGCTATTTTTGGCCTTTTAGTAACTTTTATTCTGCTTTCCGCGGTTTTAAGTTCTTTTAATATACCCATGCCCTCTATTTCCCAGGAAATAAATCCTGAAAGGAATGTCCAGGATGTTATGGAAATTATGTCCACCAGTTCTGTTGAAGGCAAGGATCAGACAATTTTAAGTGAAATAACTATCCATTTAATCTCTCAAAATAATAGCCAGCAGGCAGTTGAATCTTCGGGGACTATAGTGGGAGATTTTTTAAATAAAACGGTTCCTGGAATGAAATACAATTTTACAGAGACCAGTAATCTTAAAGGAGCAACCATTGTTGCCAATGGCAATATGGAGAATGTTAAAAATATTCAATTGGCCACCAGGCATTATGGAAATTATAGTTTTCAATTATACCTCTGGAACTAATTTATTGTAAGTAAAATTTAGAAAATAAAAATATCTAAATTGTTTCATGACATTTTCCTGACCAACACAATCGTAGTGCTCTTATTAATCATTTTATGGAAGATCAGCATACTGCCATGGCGTTGTAGGTTAGCTAAATTATTTATGGATCAATTACTCTAACTGAATGAAGTGTTCAAATGGAATGTGAGTATTTTGAAAAACTAAAGGATCAGGAGTTTGGTGATCTCATTGGGGAGACAAAATACTGGCTAATAATACTGGCCCCTGACCAGAGGAATCTGGGAACCTGTGTGGTGGCCCTTAAAAGAGATGAAATAGAACTCTCATGTTTAAATCCTGATGAATGGGCCGATTTATCCAATACAGTTCAAAAACTTGAACACGCAGTTAGAAAAGCATTTAAGGCCACCATGTTCAACTGGGCTTGTTTAATGAATTCATGTTACCTTCAGGATCCTCCTACGCCCCACTCTGCACTGGCATTTCATCCCACGTTACAAATCATCATTTGTTTTTCAGGGAAAAACATTTGAAGACCCTTGTTTTGGTATGAGCACCATGTATGACAGGGGAAGATCTTTTAATGTTTCAGAAGAGTTAAAAAACAAAATTAAAATGGAAATAATAAAATATTTAGAAATTTAAATGTGCAAATTCTCGTTTGAACTTTTTAAAAATGTTTTTTCTTATTAATTTAAAAACATTAATAAAATTATAAGCAACTAACTGAAAAAACACTTAAATATAAAAAAAATCAACTACTTATAGGTTTCAAATCTGACACTTGAAACACTTACTTACTGTTTTATCTTTGCCCTGATAGTGTAGTGGATATCACTTAGGATTGCGGATCCTATAACCCGGGTTCAAGTCCCGGTCAGGGCACTTTTTTGTTTAAATGCACTATCAAATTATTTATTCTAATTTTATTTGATTTTTAGAAAATATTAATTATATAACTTTTATTAATATATTAATATTCTTATTTATTACTAATAGAACAATTTATTAATACCGAGGTCTCATCTAAATTTAAGTAATACTATTTCATAGAATATGATTAAGTTAGGTGGGAAAATTGAAAATTTATATTTTTATATTTATATCTTTGACGCTAATGCTCAATATAAGTGCCGTGAGTGCCACAAGCCCTAATAACAACTATACTAACGACATTGATTTTGATAAAGGCACTTTAACTGGATTGCAATACAACAGCACCCATAATCAGCTGCAACTTTCTAATAGTTCCAGTTCTGCAAACCCCTTTATCTGGGTTCCTAATAGTAACGAAGGGACAGTATCCAAAGTCAATACTATCACAGGTATGGAAGTGGCTCGATACAAAACCAGCAATCTCACTTATTCCAATCCGTCCCGAACCACCGTGGACCTGGAGGGTAACTGTTGGGTGGGAAATAGGAACATAGGAACTGTAGTTAAAATAGGACTTTTAGAAAACGGACAGTGGATCGACCGCAACCACAATGGTGTGACAGATACTTGTCATGATCTGGATGGTAATGGAGTAATTAATTCCACTGAAATTCTGCCCTGGGGTGAAGATGAATGTGTTCTGTGGGAAGTAGTCGTTATTCCTGGAAGAGAAGGCAATTTTGTTCCAGGTAAATATAATGGTTCGTATGTAAATGATTATTACAATCCTGGGCCTCGAGGTTTAGCCATAGATTCCAAAAACAATCTCTGGGTGGGCACTTATGGAACCATGAAATATTACTATGTTAATGGTTCCGATGGATGGATTTTAAAGACAATTGATGTGTCTTCTGTAGGTCACACTCCTTATGGTGCAGTGATAGATCAGCATGGAATTTTATGGTCTTCTGGGAATACTGGTAATAATATTTTAAGATTGGATCCTTCCAATGGTACATTCACCAGAATTAATCTTCCCCATAAATCATATGGTCTGGCCTTGGATCGTAACAATCATTTATTTGTCTCAGGATTGGATCACTATCGTATAACTTGTATAAATGTTTTAAATGGGACTATTTTATGGACTAAGTCTGCTTCATATGCTCAGGGAATAACTGTTTCTGATGATGGCGATATCTGGACTGCAGATAATACTAAGGGAACTGTTACTCGTTATTCTAATAATGGTGTTTTTATAGCAACTATTATTGTGGGAAATACACCTAGTGGAGTTTCTGTGGATAATATGGGTAAAATCTGGGCAGTGGATACCAATGACGAATATATTCACCGTATAAATCCATCTAATAATCAAACAGATGGTGAGGGAAATATTATTAATGGAGTGGAATTCTCAAAAAGAATAGTGGGAGGGACCCATTATGGATACAGTGACATGACCGGGGCTATATCCAATACCATTACTACAAATCATGGATCATGGGATTTAATTCATGATTCGGGTATAAACAATGCCTTTTGGGGTGTTATCTCCTGGAATACTTATACTCCTAATGGTACAAGTGTGACAGTGCGTGTTAGAAGTTCTAATGATAAAATTACTTGGTCTGGTTGGGAAGAAGCAATAAATGGTGAATATTTGAATTCAACACCTAATGGTCGGTATTTAGAAGTAGAGACTACTTTGGGGAGACTTAGTGGAAGTGTTTCTCCTATACTTTATGATCTCTCAGTTCGTGTATTAATATCCAATATTAATGTCATAAATAGCATAAACAATTCAGTTCCTAAATTAGGAGACACTATTGAGCTGGTTACAGTGGTTACCAACGATGGATTAGATTCTGCTCACAATATTATTGTATCTCCAAATATTCCACTTGGGTTCGCACCATTAACTCCTACCATGGGCGTTTTCAATGGTAAAGTGTGGATTATTGATAATTTAAATCCTGGTGAGATGGCCATACTGGAGATTGTAGGTAATATAACTCAAAATCTAACCAGTAAAAATATTACTTACTCTGCAAATGAGACCCATCATGAATATGATCCGATAAATAATCCACCCGTCACTATTAAGTTCTATGTTCCTTTTTCAGATATTAAGCTGGATTATTCTCTTAAAAATGGCAAGCCTACTTTGACTGTGAGGAATATTGGATTTGATGATGCTTTTAATATTAATGTGAAAACTTCTATTCCTAATGGTTATACTCCTAATACATCGGATGGCACCTTTAAAGGAGGAATCTGGACTATAACTTCTATTCCTTCTAATGGGACAGTTACTATGACTCTGGTTCCATTGAAAGGTAATAAGACTCCTAGTACTTCTAATCCTTCCAGTCCGAGCCAGCATGGTTCAATTAATAATCCTGAAAATAATAATCAAAATAATCCTCAGGCCAATACTGTTTCTTATTCTCAAAGTAAAAAGGGTTCTTCGGTTCCAATGGAGCAGACTGGAGTTCCCCTTAACTTTTCAGGAATTGCTATTCTTTTCATGTTCTTTGCAGCTTATTTAAATAAAAATAGTAATGAAATTAGGCCTAATAAGTGGGTTTTATTATTCATCGTCTTGTTCTTCGCCTTGCTCTGCGTGGGAAATGTGGGGGCGACCGATACTAATTACACTACTGATGAGGACTTCTCTAAGGGTACTTTTAATAATGTTAATGGGTCTGATGATAAATTACAGCTTCCAGAGTCATCTAATGCCCATAACTATATTTGGGTGCCTAATAACAATGAAGGTACTATTTCTAAGGTAAATGTTAAATCTGGTCAGGAAGTGTCTCGTTATCGTACCAGTCCTTTGAATAATGCCAATCCTTCCCGTACAGTTGTGGATACTCATGGGAATTGTTGGGTGGCTAATTATCAAGTGGGAAGCATTGTTAAGATAGGGTCACTGGAGAGTGGAATTGATAGAAATAAGAATGGGATAATTGATACTTCTAGTGATCTGGATAATAATGGGATTATAACGGGAAGTGAGATATTGGCCTGGGGTAATGATGAATGTGTTCTCTATGAAACTGTTTTCATTCCCGGCAGGGAAGGAAATTACACTCCCGGTAATTATAGTGGTGGATATGCTAATAACTGGGCCAATCCTGGTGTTCTGGCCATTGTAATGGATTCAAGGGGAAGTATTTGGGTGGGTTGTTATGGTTTGCAAAAATTCTTCCAGCTTAATGGAACCACTGGTCAGATATTGGGGACTATCAATGTATCATCTGCTGGACATACTCCTTATGGGGCAATTATCGATGATAATGACGTGATTTGGTCTGCTGCAGGTCCTAATAGAAATATTCTTCGTTTAGATACAAATACTGGGTCTTTTACTCGGATAAATACTCCACATTGGGCTTATGGTCTTGCTCTGGATAATAATAATCATCTTTTTGTCACAGGTTATGAGCATTCCGCTCTTTCAAGGATTAATACTACTGGTGGTGTGGTGGAATGGACTAAAAGTGCTCCTCATGGTGCTCGTGGTGTAATTGTAACTGATGATGGTGATGTTTGGACAGCTAATCTTGAATCACACAGTGTAACTCGCTTTTCCAATGATGGTATTGTTAAAGCCACCATTTATCCAGGTTATGGGCCCAGCGGATTATCTATAGATGCCGATGGTAAGATATGGACCGTGGATTATAATGATGAGTATATACACCGCATTAATCCGACTATTAATGGTGTTGATTTATCTAAGAGGATAGTATTTGGTTCACATGTGGGATATAACCAGATGACAACTTCTTCACAAAATGGTATTCAACAAAGTGGGTCCTGGATAGTAATTCATGATTCTGGTGTTTTAAACACTTCTTGGAGCAATGTAACCTGGAATGGTTATGAACCATCTGGTACTCGCATTAGTATCCATGTTCGCAGCTCTAATGATCAAATTAATTGGTCTAATTGGGAGGATGCAGGTAATGGCCTTTCACTTGAAGATGACGCCTCCAGGCCAGTATCTGGAAGTGGAAGCTGTTTTAGAGATAATTAATGGCCTGAATTCTCCAGTGATTTATGATATCAGTGTTAATGCTTTGAATGCTACTTCTGAAGCCACGGATTTGGCTGTGAATATTGCTGGTAATGCTAGTAGTTTGAATATTGGTGATACGGTTCATTTGATTATTAGTCTTAGTAATTTAGGCCCTAATAAGAGTGATGCTAAATTGAATTATAAGATACCGATGGGTTTGAAGTTATTATCTTCTCAAGGGCCGGGTGTTTATGATGCGGTTACTGGTGTGTGGAGTGCTGGTTTGTTGTTGGTGAATGGTACGGTTAGTTTGGATTTGGTTTTGCAGGCCACTAATATTGGTTATTTTGTGAATGTGGTTACTGTTTATGGTGATTTAACCAGTACACATGGTTCTGTTTTTAAACCAATTGTTAAGGTTTTCAATGGTAAGTGGAAGTCCACTGCGGCCATGAGTGATTCTAATGGCGGTAATAATATGGCCAGTTATAGTTTTGATGTTAAAAGTCCTGATGGACCAGGATCCAATAGTCAGGAGTTTGAATGGCCTGATTTGCCTCCTACTCCGGAACCTCAACCGGTTCCTAAACCACCAACTCCTAAACCACCTGGGCCTCAACCTAAACCTAAAGATCCGCATAAACCAATATCTTCAAATGATCAATTACCAAGAGATATTGCAAGTGTACGTGATGTTGTAGGTGGACGGAAGAGATGCAAAAATAGCAGATTGGACATTAAATCCATTTAATGATGATGAATCAGAAGAATAATATGGTGATGCACCATTGGTTATTATAGCTATACTTTTATTGGTGCTTAATAGGTTGTGCGCTTGCTATTACTCCGAGTAAATCTGGTGAATATCTACAATCACTTAAAACTGGGTCAATTTTAGGAGCATTATCAACAATTTTAATGTATTTAACTTGGATTGGCTACTCTAAAGATTATGCAGAATTTTATAATGTCAACAACATGTAAGATATGGAAGGTATATTGCACCCACTCTTGAAGAACTTTTGTTTACACCGATTACTGGTTTTGGACCGATAATAATAATTGGTCTTGGATTGAGAAATTTGGCTGTTAGGTTCCCAGTACTTGAAAAATATGTTGATCCAGCAATAGAGCATATTAGATCAATTATCACTTCAAGAACTTTCACAAAAATTTAATGATTTAGTTAACAAATATAAATGAGGAGTTATTGTTAATGTCTATTTTAAAAAATCTGCAGATCTCCTACGCGAATGATCTGGTCATTTTGAATTGAAAAAATTGATGGATAAATATCCTGATGAAGATTTATTGATGGATTGATGGTTCTATTAATTGAGTTGCTAGATTCGGGTAGTTATTTCGACTTATTTGATATTTTTTCGAATTGGAAAGAGCCTGTTTCAGCTATGAAGTGATAATAGTTTAGAGATTGCTAGTGAAAGTTATCTATTGACTCTTGCACATGAAAATCTCAATCATAACGTCCGGGTATTTTTTCTTCAGATCTTATTAATTATCCAATGTTTTATTATTTCTTTTCCATTTTTGGAATGGAATTATTCTATGAATTTAGAAAGAGATCTAACATCTGATGATGTTTTAACTCTATTTAAAAGTGGTTTGGGTGAAAAAATCACATTTCAGTTATTGGATTTTGACAGAACAGAAGAAAATCCTGAAATCAACTCCTGATTTCTTTCAGAAATTCAAAAAAATTAGATGGGAAAATCGGAAAACTAAAGATTTTCATTCTACGATTGGAACGAGTGTTACGATTCTATGCTTTTGATGAGTATGGTGTTAAAGAAGCGTCTTTTCTCAAAACTCAAATGGACATAATACTATTTTTAGCAGGATGCTCTCTGTAAAAGATGTAATGGGCTCTGCACAATTCCTCTTAGATCCATAGAAATTTGGAAATCGTGGGGAGAAGTAGTATATAGTCTCCTTGTGGATGGAGTTGGTCATGGTGACTATGGTAAAACTGTAGATAACTTTTGGGAAGCATTAGATCAAACTTTTAATCATCCTTTTCCAGGCACATAAATAATAAATGTCAAAACCAATATTATAATTTATTTACAAATTATTTGAGGGGATTTTTTTGAAAACTTGGATGAAATTTCTGAATTCGACTTTTGATTTTAAAGATAAAATCAACTCTTCTTTGGGTAGAGAGACTAGAGTTGATTGGAATAATAGAAAACTTAAAGAATATTCGGAATATCTGAGGAATTTAAAAATAAAAAATTTAGATTTTATTTTAGATGAATTAATGAATAACTGGCGGTCTGGCTTTTATAAAGAGTTAATGTTATCATTTGTTGTTGATAAGGATGATACTAGGTTTTTGACTTTTGATGAGCTATATAATAATCGTTTACTTGTCTTAGCAGCTGAAAATTTGCCTAAAACGAATCTTAAGACTATTGCTTTCAGTAAAACAGATCTAAATGTTTTTAAAACTATGCAACCTTTCATTGACACAATATATTTCATGAATATTGACCATAAATTTGTGTGGGAAGATGTTTTGAATACCTTTTTCAGTGGCCTAGATGCAAGACTAATGTTTGGATTAGATAAATTCGATGAATTAGAAGAGGTTCCTCAACCAACTGCCGAGTTTTTCCAGAAATTAGGCGAAACACAAATAGCAAGCAAGGCAACATCTGACTTATACATGAAATTAACACTTTTACAGATGCATATAGAAGATGACATATTTGGCCACAATTTCGGTGATTTTTCGGAGGATTATCGTCCTACTGAGGATTTATTTATCCAGCTCTTAGCAGGATGCAGTGCGGTACATAATGGAAGGGATACTATTAATTCAGAGGATGTAATACTGGCATATAAGACTTTTTTGAAGTTCATTAAAACTGATATTACAGTTTATAAGGCTCCTCAGAGCATTATTGATTCTATACCAGAATTCACAGGTTATCTGGTTTGCGATAAGTGTGGTGTTTCTTATGGTCTGGGCCCTGAGGATTCTCCAGATGATTTCGATCATAATTGTGAATGTGGTGGCCATTTACAATATAAAAAAAATTTAAATTAAAATTACAAAAACATTAAATCTATTAACTCCTGAAAACAAATATAAAACCATTAAATACTCAGGATGTGTGGCCATGACTTCTTATTTCAACCCGGAAATTGAAACTATGGATAGGGGCGATCTGGATGCCCTTATTGAAGCGCGTATAAAGTACACGGTTAAATATGCCTATGATAAATCTCCTTTTTATTATAAATGGTTCAAAAAAAATAATATAAATGTTTCAGATATCAGAACCCACGAAGACTTGCAAGAACTCCCCATTATAACGGGAAAAACCATGAGGGAGCGACAACCTCCGGAAACTGAAGATTTTGAATTCAAATGCGGTGATTGGAATGATATCTATACCATCCACGAGACCAGTGGCACCAGTGGTCGGCCTAAATCATTCTTTTTAACCTGGGATGACTGGCAAAGATACGCCGAAAAATACGCCCGTTCATTTACCTCCCAGGGATTTGGCCCAGGAGATCGTATTGTAGTCTGTGCTTCCTATGGAATGAATGTAGGGGCCAATACCATGACACTGGCTGCCCAGAAAATGGGAATGACCATCATACCTGAAGGTAAGTGTACATTTCCTGTAAGAATCATTAAAAACTATGAACCTACGGGAATAGTGGCCAGCATATTCAAACTGCTGCGACTGGCCAGAAGAATGAAAGCTGAAGGTCAGGAACCACAAGAATCAAGTATTAAACGACTCATTGCTGGTGGTGAAAGCTTTTCTGAAGAATCAAGGGCATATGCCGAAGAAATTTGGGGAGTAGACATTTATAATACCTATGGTAGTACTGAGGGGACCATGTGTGGGGAATGCAGTAAAAAAGTGGGTCTCCATGTCCCGGAAGATATGGTGCATCTGGATGTCTATGATCCTCGGCTGCAGGACTTTGTAGATGATGGGGAATGTGGTAGGATCGTTTTAACCACTCTTTTACCTGAAGGGGAAAAAACTGGGACTTTATTATTAAATTATGACACGGATGATACCAGTGTGGTAGTTTCCAGGGAAAAATGTGCCTGTGGCCGAACTCACATGCGTATCTTGAACCCGGAAAGAGAAGCTGAAACATTCTGGGTATCTGGATCACCTTTTAACAGGGTAGATGTGGAAGCAGGAGTATTCCAGAGGGAAAACATGGATTATCTCACCGGAGAATATGAAGCATTTCTCTATGGTGATGAAGATCAGGGTGAAGTGACCATGAGGGTCAGTATGGAATGTGAGAGCATGGATAACTGTGATAAGGCCCTGGTGAAGGAAAACTTCCTGAAATCGTTCTTCCAGTATAAAAAAGGACTTCAAGAAGCTTACCATGATGGTTCATTTGATATTTTATTTAATTTTGAAGGTCCCGGGGATCTGGAGTTTTATACAATCAAGGGAAGACCAAAAAGAATAGTTGATAGACGTTAATCAGGTTAAAACTTCTTTTATTTCTATTTTATTTTATTCTTAAAACTTTATCAATTACCTTTTTTATATCTAAACTATACTAAATTCTAAAAAATAATCAAATAATATCTTAATTATTATAATTCAAAAATTCTAAAACTTGAGGAAATTTAATGCTTAATGCGGAAACTTATATTACTGATACTAAAGGTATTGGTGGACAAATTAGAGTAAAATACGAGGATTTTTATGTGGAAGAAATTCCCGAAACCATTCCCAGCGGTGAAGGCCCCAATACATGGATATGGATAGAAAAAATCGGTCGAAACACTCTGGATGTGGTTCTGGACATGGCCCGGGATCTCCATCTTGACCGAAAAAGAATGGGCTTTGCTGGTATGAAGGATAAAAAGGCAGTTACTCGCCAATGGTTGTGTATCAGTAATTTCGAACCAGAGCAGATTGAAGGGATGAAAGACCAGTTTCACAACGTTGAATTTCTTAAAATCACTCAAAACCAGAAAAAACTTAGAATTGGACAGCTAATTGGAAATAAATTTCGAATCCTGATTAAAGACATTGAAGATCCAGAATCTGCCGCACTTGAGGCCCAGAAGGCCCTGGAAAAGCTGGTAGAAGTGGGAACTCCTAACTATTATGGATGGCAGAGGTTTGGAAAACCACGTTCTAACACCCATCTGGTGGGAAAAGCGCTGGTGGAAAATGATCTGGCCAAAACAGTAGGTGCTTATATTGGAAATCCTCATCCTGAGGAACCAGAGTGGATAAAGGAAGCTCGAGAGGCTTATGATAATGGTGATCTTGAAGAATCCTATGAATTAATGCCCACTGGTATGCGCTATGAGCGAATGATGCTTCGGGCTCTGTTAAAGGAGCAAAAAAAGAAAGAAACACTGGATGATAATTCTTATCGTAAAGCACTGCAGAGTCTCCCTAAACCCTTAAGCAGAATGTTTGTCCATGCCTACCAGTCCTTTTTATTTAACAAAGCGGTCAGTGAAAGGTCGGCCATGGGAATAAATAAATTTATGGATGGAGATATCGTCATTGATAATGAAGAGCACCTTATTCACAATACATCGCCTGAAAAGCTCCAGGAACTGATAGATAATTTCCAGGCCCACCCTACGGCTCCCCTTTATGGTAGTAAGGTTCCTTTAGCTGGAGGAGCTCTAACAGAAATGGAGCAAAAGGTTCTGGATGAAGAAAAGGTAACTTTGGAAGATTTTAAATGCCCTAAAATGCCCAGATTAGGTAGCCACGGTTTAAGAAGAGCCATAAGATTTAAAATCTGGGATGTGTCTGCTAAGGCCACTGACGAGGGTGTTTTAACTGAATTTTCCATACCCAAAGGTTGTTATGCCACTGCGGTGTTGCGAGAGATTATGAAAAGCGAAACAGTTTAGTTATTTATATTTTCATGTTTTTAAGGGAGAGATGAGTGTTATGAATACTTTAAAATGTCGAATAATTTCCCGGGGCCAGGCCCGGGGTGAAGCTTTAGTGAGTAATGATCCTATAAGTTTTTTGGGTGGGGTAGACCCTTACAGTGGTCAGGTTATTGATTCCAAGCATCAACTTAATGGCAAAAACATTAAAGACAAAATATTGATTATTCCAGGAGGCAAAGGATCCACCGTGGGGTCTTATGTTATATTCCAGATGGCCAAAAGCAAAACAGCTCCTAAGGCCATAGTATGTCTTAAAGCCGAACCTATTATTGCTACTGGGGCCATAATGGCTGAAATACCTATGGTAGATCAGATAGATGGTGATATAATGAGTTTGGTGTCTTCAGGAATGGAAATAGAAGTGGATGCTGAAAAAGGAGAAATAAAAATACTTTAATTTTAAATATTTTTTATTTATTTTATTTATTTTATTTTTTTTTCCATAAAATAGCACTATAAAAAAAACTTCTAAAATAATTTAAAAATAGAATTGAATATTTTATACTTTTTTCAATAATTAAAATATAAAAAAATTATTTTAAGAATCAGAAGTTGATCTGATTACTTTTTTAATTGTTTATATTGGCTTCCGCCAGAACGCCGCCTATAGCTCCCAGAACGGTGGTTATAAGAATCAGGACCAGGGTCAAAAGTCCGCCCAGAAGAACACTAATAAACCCGGCTAAATTTCCTAAACTGGCTGATAAAAGGGCGATGAAGGCCGTTATTATTCCTAATCCTAATAGTGAGAGAATTCCAATGATTAAACCACCGATTAACCCAGCCAGAGCCCCATGAATGGCGCCCTCTTTTTCTTTCCCACTTATTAAGTAAACTGTGACAAATCCGCCCAGTAAAGGTCCCAGGAAGAAAAGGGGAAATATGGCCAGACCCAAGGCCAGAGTTAATCCAGCGGTTACTAAAGATCCTAAAATTATGGCTTTCCAATCAGTCATTTCTAACACCTACTCTGCAGGTGTGTCTTTTTTACCTGCAAACATTTGTATAACGTTTCCAATAGTTCCGCCAATTATTCCCAGACTTATATCACCAATTAATGCAATTAAAAGGATCATAGTGACATTTCCAGCCCAGGTGGCGCCTCCAAATGATATGAATGCTAAAATAATGGCAATTATTCCTTCAATAGCACCTACTGCTCCACCATGAATTGCTCCGTTCATAACATGGCCTTTGGCCAGATATCCCACCACAATACAGGATACTATTAGGGAAATGATTCCACTGTATGGAATGACGTATTTGAGACCTATTCCAAGTATTATGGTAAGTACGACTCCCAGAATTATTGCTTTCCAGTTAAATATGAATATTTGTTTTTCAGTTGATTCCATGTGAATTCACCATTTAAAAATAAAAAAAAGGTTATATAATTATCTTTCGGCTATTACCACACCAATGGCTCCACCAATGCCTCCGAGTATTGCGTCAATTACAATAGCTATTAAGACTCCTACAATTCCAATAGCAGCACCACCAGCACCTAAAAGGACTCCTAATCCAATTATGGTTAATATTCCGAATATCAACGCTCCAATTACACCCACCAAGGCCCCATGAATTGCTCCATTCATGTAATCGCCGCCAACGGTGTAACCAACATATATAGTTGCTAATAGGTATGCAATAAAACCTCCCCAACTTCCTAATATGAGTCCGAGAATTATGCTTAATATTATTGCTAATATAAATCCAATAATAACGGCTTTCCAGTTTATGTCCATTTTTTCACCTCCATTTATAATAATATGATACTATTTTATCTTATATTCCATATATTTTTTTTCTTAATCTAAGGTCAGTATTTTAGATATTCTCAATTGCACTTCAAGGAAAAAATCAATAACCATGAGAGATATAATGAAAGGTTAGTAACTATCATAATTTAAGGAAGTAATCGGTATGAAATCCTTATTAATCACCAATGGAACCATAATTTCTGGAAATGGAAATGAAACACTTCAAAATGGAGCTATTTTAGTAGAAAACAATATCATCAAAGATATTGGCCCGAGAAATTCTATCATAATCCCAGAAAATTGCCAAATCATCGATGTAAATGGTGCATTTATATTACCTGGATTTATTGACACCCATACTCATGTAATGTCCAATGGCTTTAGAATGGAAGACACCATGTACGATCCCCTGGCCCTACACTTCTATCAGGCCCTGGAAAACATGAAACTGACTCTGGAAGCTGGAATAACCAGTATTCGAGACGCTGGGCTGGCAGATATTGGGGTAAAAATGGCCAGTGAAAGGGGTCTTTTCCCATCACCGCGTATGCAAATATGTGTAATGCCTTTATCTATTAGCGGGGGCCATTTTGACTTTCACTTAAATTCTGGATTTGATATGAAGATTTCTTATCCTGGTCTGCCTGGAAGTATCTGCGACGGCTCGCATGAGGTTAGAAAAAGATCGAGAGAAGTTTTAAGGGCCGGGGCCGATGTTCTAAAGGTCATGGTAACAGGGGGAGTTATGAGTGCCAATGACCGGCCAGAATTCACTCAATTCACCATGGGAGAATTAAAAACCATAGTGGAGGAGGCGCAATTTCGGGGAGGAATAAAGGTTATGGCCCATGCCCATGGTGCTGAAGGCATAAAAAATGCAGTTAAAGCCGGGATTTATTCCATTGAACACGGAACTTATGTTGATAAGGAGGCCTGTGAGATGATGGCTCAGGCCGGCACCTATCTGGTACCCACCTTTGTGGTAATCAATTTAAATCGAGAAAAAGCCCTGCAAGGTGAGCTTCCAGAATATAGTCGCCAGGGAGCCATTGAAATAGCTAAAGTCCATAAAGAAAACATGGAACTGGCCTATAACATGGGAGTTAATATTGTGGCCGGAACAGACTGTGGGGTGGTAGAACACGGTTTAAACCTTCTGGAGCTGACTTATTTATGTGACATGGGTATGGAACCAATGGAAGCCATCCAGGCGGCTACTAAAAAGGCAGCTGAATGTTTGGGATGGCAGAATAAGGTGGGAACTCTAGAAAAAGGAAAGTTGGCCGACATTGTGGTGGCTAAAAAGGATCCAATGGATGATATTGGCTCATTGGCTAATAAAGAAAATATTTTGATGGTAATAAAAGATGGTAAGATCTACAAAAATATTTTAAATTAAATTAATGATTTAAATTCAATTTTCAATGATTTATAATGATTTTTCAAACAAAATTGTTTAGGGAAAGAATTAAAATGGCTGAAAAACCCACAAAAAAGACTGAAATTAAAATTTCTGGAATGGGCTGTGCCTCGTGCGCTATAAAAATAGAAAAATCTCTGGAAAACATGGAAGGAGTGGAAGGGGCCCAGGTTAACCTGGCCACGGAAAAAGCTTCGGTGGAATATGATCCTCAAAATGTAGAATTAAATAAACTGGAAAAAGCAGTGGAAGATGCAGGTTACGTTGTGGTAAAGGATAAAGCAGTCCTTAAAATAGGTGGAATGACCTGTGCCATGTGTGTTAAGGCCATTGAAGATGTATTAAATAAACTTGATGGAATCAGCGAGGTAAATGTTAATCTGGGGGCTGAAAAGGCCTATGTAACTTACAACAGTGATCAGGTCTCTATTGAGGACATGAAAAATGCTATTGAAGATTTAGGATATCAATTTTTAGGTTTAGAAGGGGAAGAAAGCCAGGAACTGGAGGAAGAAATACGGCAGAAAGATCTGAGATCTAAAAAGTACCGTATTATTGTGGGTTTCGGTGTATCTCTGCCCTTAATGGCCATGATGCTTTTAGGGATTCCTACACCTTTTTACATGCCGTATTTTATGCTGGTAGTTTCTATTATTCCCTTTATCTATGTAAGTTACCCCATTTTCTCGGCAGCCTTCCGGGCGCTGCAGAACCGCACTCTGGACATGGATGTGATGTATTCTCTGGGTATTGGGGTGGCCTTTGTTTCCAGTGTACTGGGTACTTTCAATATAATCCTTACCCCAGAATTCATGTTCTATGAAACTGCTTTGATGCTGGCCGCTTTTTTAACTCTGGGAAGGTACCTGGAAGCAAGGGCCAAGGGTAGGACTTCCACGGCCATAAAAAAATTAATTGGCCTGCAACCCCAGAATGCCATTGTGATCCAGGATGGTGAAGAAAAAGAAGTTCCTATCCAGGACGTGCAGGTGGGGGATTTGCTTCTGGTAAAACCGGGTGAAAAGATACCGGCAGATGGTCGTGTTTTTGCTGGTGAAAGTTACGTGGATGAATCCATGATCACTGGCGAACCGGTACCTGCATTTAAAGACAAAGGAAAAGAAGTGGTAGGAGGTACTCTCAATAAAAACGGCGTTTTAAAATTCAAAGCCACTCGCGTAGGTAAGAATACAGTTTTATCTCAGATAATACGTCTGGTGGATCAGGCCCAGGGTTCAAAACCACCGGTACAGAGAATCGCTGATAAAGCAGTGACTTATTTCATTCCTACTGTACTTACAGTGGCCATAGTGTCCTTTTTGTTGTGGTACTTCTTACTGGGTTCTACCTTGCTTTTTGGCCTTACCGTACTAATTTCAATTCTGGTGGTGGCCTGCCCTTGTGCTTTAGGACTGGCTACTCCCACCGCAGTTACCGTAGGAATTGGAAGAGGTGCGGAACTGGGAATTTTAATTAAGGAAGGAGAATCCCTGGAGGTTTCAGAACAAATAAACACAGTTCTCTTTGATAAAACAGGCACCCTTACTCAGGGGAGTCCTGAAGTGACTGATATTGTAATATTTAATGAAAATGAGGGAAATGAAATCACGGAAAAGGAAGTTCTTCTCTGGGCGGCCAGTGTGGAACGTAATTCTCAACACCCTATTGCCGAAGCTATTTTAATGAAATCTCGCCAGGAAGGTATGGAATTAAAGGAAGCTACTAAATTTGACACCATAGGTGGAAAAGGGGTAACAGCCCAGGTAGATGATCAGGAAATATTAATTGGAAACCGGGCTCTTTTTGCTGATAAAAATATTGTTCTGGATGTTAAAGTGGAAGAATCCCTTTCTAATTTGGAAAATGAGGGAAAAACGGCCATAATCCTGGGACAAAATAATGAAATAAAAGGAATAATTGCGGTGGCCGATACCATTAAACAAACCACAGCATTAGCGATCCGGGAACTCAATAATATGGGATTGGAAACAGTAATGATCACAGGAGACAATTCTAAAACAGCCCAGGCCGTAGCCCAACAGATTGGAATTAGTAAGGTTCTTTCTGAGGTTTTGCCACATGAAAAAGCTCAAGAAGTTTCTAAAATTCAATCTGAAGGTAAAAAAGTGGCTTTTGTTGGTGATGGGATAAATGATGCTCCGGCACTGGCCCAGGCTGATGTAGGAATTGCCATTGGCAGTGGTACTGATGTGGCCATAGAAAGTGGAGAAATTGTTCTCATAAATAACGAACCTATAGATGCTGCCGCGAGTATACAGCTTTCAAGAAAGGTCATGGGTCGTATTAAGCTTAATATTTTCTGGGCTTTTGCATATAACATTATTTTGATTCCAGTTGCTGCAGGATTGCTTTATCCTAGCTTTGGAATAACTTTTAGGCCGGAATATGCTGGTTTGGCTATGGCCTTGAGTTCGGTTACGGTGGTTTCTTTATCTTTACTCTTAAAAGGTTATGTACCTGAAGCTAAGAAGCTCACCATGGGTTCTCAAAAATACAGACAATTAATCTATTTGTAGCTTGCTTCTATTAAATTGGGAGTTAGAGCATTACTTAATTTAATTATCATATATATTTTTAATTTAATTAAAGGAAAATTTATTGATATTTTTCAAAGGAATAAATCTGATATAAAAAACTTTAATACTTTTTGGAACATATTATACTAAGGTGTAAAAATGGCAGTGGACCCTATATGCAAAATGGAAGTGGACGAGAAATCGGCCAGGTTTGTAACGGAATACAATGGTAAAAAATACTATTTCTGTGCTCCAGGGTGTAAAAAGACCTTTGAGGACAACCCGGAAAAATACGTAAATAAATAAAAATAAATAATTGGAAGATTAAACTAATTTCAATGTATTTACGTGTCTTATAATTATTAGTTTTTAATTTAATTAGTTATGATAATATTTTAGAGGCGATGACATGGCAAATCCCAGTAATGTGTACATAGTGGCGGTAGAAACAGTGGCCATATTGAGTTTAACTTTAATTGCTCTTATGGGAATGTACAAGGGCCAAAATGAGATAGCTGCCGCTGCAGTAGGGGGTATAGCAGGATTTATATCTCATAGAAGTTTAAGTAAAGCATCTGAATCAGAATCATCTAAATCTAGCACGGAAAAAACTCCTTCGAAGCAACCTGTACCAGCAGCACCTGCTGAAGAAAAGGTAGAAAAAAATGAAAAAGCTTCCGAATCAATAGAAGAAGATGTGGCCTGAATGATAAAGGGGTGTTTAAATGATTATTTCTTATAATCAGTACCAGGACATGAGCATGCGCATAATGCAGTTTCAGATGGAAAGAGGTCGAAAACCAAAATATGTTACGTTAAATGGTACTAAAATTGGTCAAAAACAGTACGAAGACATGATGAAACGGGTGGATGTTTTCATAAAGACCAAAGGCCGTAACCCTAAATCAGTAAGGCTGGATGAGGATTCAGAGATAATAAAACCTTCTTTAGGGAGAAAAAAATCTGCATCCTGGATAAAATTAGAGGAAGCTCTGAAAAACAAATTTAATAATGCAGAAGAGCTTTACAATGCCATATCTGACCAGGGTGAATATAAGTATTATTATAATGATAAATTTGACAATAAAATGGCCTTAACTCGTCTTAGAAAAGGACTGGGAATTAATTGTACGGATTACTCCCAGCTTTTACGACCAGTACTGGAAGATATGGGATATGACGTTCGATACGCACACGGAAGAGTTAAATGTGGAGATAAACAATGGTATGGTCATGTATGGCTCCAGATTAAGGGCCGGGCCTATGATAACTGGATAAACTATGACGTGGTGGCGGTGACTCATCATGGAATTAAAAGGCCAATAGGATCTCTGGTTTGTGTGGCTGGGGTAAAGGATGTGGAATATGATCCTAACTGGCTGGTCCAGTAAAAAATAAAATCAAAAAAAATTCAAAACTAATATATTCATTTATATTTCATTATATTTCATTTTAAATTCTTAGCCAATTTAAAAAAACGGGTTATTAACTTTTTAAAATCTTTTTATAACTTTTTAGTGCATTTTTAAATAAAAGCAGAATAAATAATTAAAATATTTCATAATCAGTATTTTAATAATCCCTATTTTAATTTTAAAAAGATAAAAAATAAATAAAAAATTAGAAATTGTTTATTCTAATTTTATTTCAAATCCACCGATTCTTGGAGCCAGTATGTTGTAGAATATGGCAGTCAAGGCATAGGCGATGAATATGAATATGAATCCCAGTATGGCGTATAGCACTAAGGCCAATATTCCACCTATAAATGCTCCAGCAACAGAGGTTCCAGCAAGCGCGGCAAAGATGATTAATAATATCAGGAATATTAACCCAATTATTAAACCAATAACAGCTGCTACAGCCCCAGTGATAAGACCGAATGCTACAGGATTTACATTATCTATTCCCAGGAATCCGTGGGCTTTTTCACTCAATTCTAATTTTATTCCACCTAATTTCGGAACTAAGAAATTGTAGATGAAAGCTACAATTACTGCTCCAATGAATACCACTATAAACGTGAATATTGGAGTTAGAATAATATTTAAAATAGCTCCCAGTACTCCAAATCCTCCCATGGATGCGGCAGGAATGGTTGCAGTGGTATTGGTTAAGGAACTCATGGTGGTAGCGATAGTTCCAGCAAATCCAATCAGTAAGTATTGGAGAGGAACCATAACCAGTTGTATTAAAAACTGGAAAACAGCGGTTACACCAGCTACAATCAATGCAAAAGGAACAGGATCTGCTTTGGTGATTTCTTTCATGTCGGCCAGTTCAATTTTTATTCCACCCAGCTTAGGAACCAGTAGATTATAAATTAAAGCGTACAGGAATGCTTGGGTTATGGTTAAAAGGAACGTTCCCACAGGAAAAACAACCAGTCCGGCCACACCTGCTGCTACAAACAATCCAGAAAATGCAGAAGCCTCGGATGGTAAAACAGCGGCTAAAGTACCGGCAAATATCAACAATATTATGGCAAATATAAAGGCCCATACGGCACCTAATGATGAATTCATTAGAGTATAAGGCACAATTTTAATTGATTTTAATTCTTTCATTTCACTCATTAAAAGCACCTCCCAGGTACTGTAATTATTTCTGTTTAAAGTTGCTATTAACTTTTTTTGTCTAGTGAATAGTTATCCGGGATAAATCCAAAAATAACAATTAAAGAATATGAAAATGAAAATATAGAAAATATAAAATTAGTCAGTTAAAATCATTTAATTTAAAAAAATTCTTACCTTATTTGAAAAATAAAAATAAAATCGAAAAAATAAAAATATAGGACTGTTTAACAGATTTTTATCTATTAAATTAGTTAAAAATCTAAAACCAGTCTTTAGAAAGTTCAATTATTTTTTCTACACTTAAAACAGCGGAACCAATGTAAGTGTGGGGATTCATAATTTCCTGAACATCTTCCGGAGTTAAATAACCTTCCAATTCACTTCGGGCCAGTATAACATCGGATAAAAGTTCTTGTTCCTTATTGGCCTTGATGGCACATTCCCTGACCAGGCCATAGGCGGTTTGACGACCCATTCCTCTACGGGTGAGCTCGGCCATTAAACGTTCGGCCATAATAAGTCCATTGGTTAAATTAAGGTTTCTTTCAATGTTTTCTGGGTAGAATACCAGGTTTCCCATGAGTTTCAGAGAAAGGTTGAGAATGTAATCGGTTAAGATACAAGCCTCAGGAAAGATTATTCGCTCACAGGAAGAATTTGTAAGATCCCTTTCGTGCCATAATGGATTATTTTCCATAGCAGCCACTACATAAGATCTGACTACTCGGGAAACACCACATATTCTCTCAGCGGTGATGGGGTTCATTTTGTGAGGCATGGTACTACTGCCCACCTGTTTTTCCGGGTCAAAATCTTCTCCCAGTTCCATTATCTCAGTCCTCTGTAAGTTTCTTACTTCCAGGGCTATTTTATCCAGGGTGGTAGCCACATTGGCCATGACCATCATGAATTCGGCGTGATTATCCCGCTGTACTACTTGGTTGGATATGGAAACTGGTTCCAGGCCTAAAATTTCAGAAACTTTCATATGTATTTGTAATCCTTCTTCTCCCAGAGCGGCAGTGGTTCCCACCGCACCGGTCATCATACCCACACATAATCTTTTCTGACAGGCATCCAGTCTTTCCATCTGCCTATGCATTTCATCAGCCCACAGGGCAAATTTCATACCATAAGTAGTGGGAAGGGCGTGTTGTCCGTGAGTTCGGCCTATACATACGTTGTCCTTGTTTTCGTCTGCTAATTTTAAAAGAAGCTGGGTGAAACGAACCATTTTTTCTCGGAGTATTTCCATGGACTCTTTAAAAAGAAGAGAATTGGAACTGTCCACGATATCATTGGAAGTAGCCCCAAAATGCACGTATTCTCCGGCATTGCCTTCGCACTGCTCGGCCAGGGCCTTAACAATGGAAGCAATATCGTGATTAGTTGCTCTTTCAATCTCATTTACTCTTTCCAGGGTTACGAATTGAATATTAGCTTTCTTTTTTATCTCTGCTGCGTCTTCTGCAGGTATCATTCCCAGCTCTGCTTCGGCCTGGGCCAGGGCAGATTCAATATCCAGCATTTTCTGCAGTTTATTTTCAGATTCCCAAACATTTTTCATTTCTGGAGTACCATAACGAAATTCGATAGGGTGAATAGCCATAAAAATCACTCCTTAATTTATAAATTGTCTACGAGTTCTATAATTGAAAAAAGTAGAAAAATAATTTAATTTAAGTTTTAGTTATTTATCTATTAAAAAATATTAAATTAATTAATAATCTGTAATTAACTTGAAGAGAATCTCAGAGCCAGACAGAAAATGGCCAAAATAATGGTCATAACAACTACTTGCTCTGGAGAGAGCTTAGGACCTTTTGTTTCGTCTTCAAAGTATCTTACCAGCCCAGCACCACTTGGCGGAAGGCTTTTTTTATCTTTCTTTGCCATGAATATCACCGATGATAATTATAAAATATAATTTTCTAATGTTTCTGTTTAATTATTATGAAATTTACCCTATTAAATAGTTAATGATGATTTTGTTTTTAGAGAATTTCATTTTCTTCATCTAAAAAAATAATTTAAATATCTGTTTGCACAATAATATTTTAAAGAAAATTTGCCGCTAATTTATATTTTTTATTTTTCAAAAAGGCTTAATAATAAATTAAAATACTTCAATGAAACTAAAAGGGATGCTAAATGGATTATTTCGAAAAATTAGAAGCAGAAACCAAAAAACTCTATAAAATAGCTGAAGAAGCTCGTTCCAAAGGCCTGGACGTGCAAACGGAAACGGAAATTCCACTGGCCAAGGATTTAGCCGAGCGAGTAGAGGGGCTGGTGGGCCCGGAAGGTATTGCTGAGAGGATAAAATTCCTGGAAGAACAGTCCAGTAGGGAAGAGGCAGCATTCAAAATTGCTGCAGAGATTGCTTCTGCCCCTTTAGATGAAAACAGTAAAGAGGATGAATTGACCCAGAGAGAAGCCATGGCAGATCAGGCCGTGCGTACCGCCCTGGCCATACTCACCGAAGGTGTGGTGGCTGCGCCTTTAGAGGGAATAGCTAAAGTAAAAATTAAACAGAACTTTGACCGTACTAATTACTTTGCAGTATACTTTGCCGGACCAATCAGGAGTGCCGGGGGTACTGCAGCAGCACTGGCGGTTTTGATTGGTGATTATATTCGCTGGGCCATTGACCTGGCTCCTTATGCTCCCACTGACGGTGAAATTGAGAGATACGTGGAAGAAGTGGAATTATACGAGTCAGAAGTTACCAATCTGCAGTATTCTCCCAAACCAGATGAAGTACGTCTGGCTGCCCGGAACATCCCGGTGGAAGTAACTGGAGAACCAACAGACCCTGTGGAAGTTTCTCACCGTGATTTAGAGCGGGTGGAAACCAATAACATTCGTGGCGGGGCCTTACTGGCTATGGTGGAGGGTATTATCCAGAAAGCACCTAAAGTACTTAAATATGCCAAATTACTAAATCTGGAAGGATGGGACTGGCTGGAACAATTTTCAAAGGCTCCGGCCAAAAGTGATGATGATGAGAAAATAGAAATTAAAGCTGACCACAAGTATATCCAGGATATTATTGGAGGAAGGCCAGTACTGGCCAACCCTTCAGAAAAAGGAGCTTTTCGATTGCGTTATGGTCGGTCCCGGAACACGGGCCTGGCTGCTATGGGTGTAAGCCCGGCTACCATGGAGCTTTTGGAATTTTTAGCTGTGGGAACCCAGATGAAAATCGAAAGACCCGGTAAAGGTAACTGTGTGGTGCCGGTAGATACCATAGAAGGGCCTATTGTCAAATTAAAAAATGGCGATGTTATTAAAGTCTCCACCACGGCTGAAGCCCGTAAATTAAGGCCACAGGTGGATGAAATATTATTCTTAGGAGACATGCTGGTGGCTTTCGGGGAATTTTTAAGAAACAACCACGTTTTATTGCCCTCAGCCTGGTGCCAGGAATGGTGGGTTAAGCTTATTGAAGCATCAGAGAATTATGATGTGGAAAAAGACCCTCTGGATATTAAAACACTGGGAATGAAAGAACTAGGTTTCGAAGAAGCTTTTAAAATATCAACTGACTACGGGGTACCTCTCCATCCAGATTATACCTATTTCTACCATGATCTTTCTATAAAAGACTTAAATCTACTCCGAGAATGGATATGGACTAAAATAGAGGATCAAGTAGATGGGGAAGAATTAAAATTAGAAATGTCTCCTCAAAAAAGGATTCTAGAAGTATTGGGTGTCCCTCATACAATGCGGGACTCTCAAGTAGTTATTGGGCCTGAAGAGACCATGGCCCTGGTTAAAATCCTGGTTAAGCCCCTGGATAAAAATGGTGAAACCACTTTAAAAGCGTTAAATGAAGTATCACCGGTGGAAATAATGGCCAAAGCCCCTACCTATATTGGAACCCGGGTGGGAAGGCCAGAAAAGACCAAAGAACGTAAAATGAAGCCTGCTCCCCACGCCCTATTTCCTATTGGCAATTATGGTGGTAGTCGACGGAACATTGTAGATGCGGCCAAAAAAGGAAATATAACAGTGGAACTGGCCCGGTCTAAATGTACTGAATGTCAGATTAGTTCATTCCAATCTATCTGTCCTCACTGTGGTGCTCCCACGGAACTGGCCCAGCCTGGAAGGAAAAAAATCAATATCGGGGGTCTTCTCAAAAAAGCCTCGGAAAATGTAGGGGTCCGTCGAATGGACGAAATAAAAGGGGTGGTGGGGATGATATCTGCGGATAAATTCCCGGAGCCCCTGGAAAAAGGGATACTACGGGCTAAAAATGAGGTATTTACCTTTAAAGATGCTACTATTCGCCATGATTCCACGGATCTGCCTCTAACCCACTTCACTCCCCAGGAAATAGGGGTAAATGTGGATAAACTGAAGGAAATGGGCTATGAAAAAGACTGCTATGGAAAAAACCTGGAAAATGAAGACCAGATAGTAGAACTAAAGGTCCAGGATGTGGTTATATCTGAACACTGCGGTCAGTACCTTTTAGGGGTGGCTGGATTCATAGATGACCTTTTAGAGAAGTTTTATGGTCTGGAAAGATTTTATAATGTAAAACAGAAGGAAGACCTGGTAGGGCACCTGGTGGTGGGATTGGCCCCTCACACCTCGGCGGGAGTACTGGGCCGGGTGGTTGGATTTACCAAGGCCGCAGCTTGTTATGCTCATCCTTACTTCCATTCAGCCAAAAGAAGAAATTGTGACAGTGACGAAGACTCTATTATGCTGTTGATGGATGCCATACTTAATTTCTCCAAATCATACCTGCCCAGTACTCGGGGAGGAAGTATGGATGCTCCTCTGGTTCTCTCTTCCCGGATTGATCCGGAAGAAATAGACGATGAATCACATAACATTGATGCCATGGAATCATTTCCTGTAGAGTTCTATGAAAAAGCCCAAGAACATGCCAAGCCAGCTGATGTTCTGAATCTGGTAGATAATGTAAAAAATCGATTGGGAACACCTGGACAATACGAAGGTATTATGTTTTCTCATAATACCACCAGTATTCATGCTGGTCCCAAGGTATGTCTCTACAAAACCCTGCCTACCATGAAAGATAAGGTAGAATCACAAATTCAAATTGCCGAGAAGATAAGGGCGGTAGACCAGCGAGGAGTGGTGGAAGGGGTACTCACTTCTCACTTCTTACCCGACATGATGGGAAACGTCAGAGCATTTTCCCGGCAAAAAGTTCGATGCACTAAATGTAATTCAAAATACCGGCGGATACCCCTTACTGGGGAGTGTAAGTGCGGTTCTAATCTTATATTAAGTGTTTCTAAAGGGTCGGTAGTGAAATATCTGGAAATTTCCCGGGAACTGGCCAATCGTTATCCGGTAGATCCCTACCTTATACAACGACTGGAAATTTTGGAATTTGGTATAAATTCACTATTTGAAAGTGACAAATCCAAACAAAGTTCTTTAGATGTATTTTTATAAATTTCACTTAAATAGAAAAAATTTAGTTGTTTGTTTAAAAATTTTCCTTTTTTATTTTTTTTATTTAAAAAATAATTAAAATTTATAAAGAATGTGAAGTAAGTCTTTTTAAGACTTTGTTCGTGCAAAAAAGCACAAAAAACGAACTATAAAATAACTTATATACTGCTTTAAACAAAAGATAATCTAGATTTTGATTGCTAATTACTTAAATCTGGGATGAATATTGCTTTTTATGAACAATGTTTTTCCCTATTTATTTGTAGTTCAATTAAAGCAATCAATAATAATTAAACAATCAATAATATTGATAAATTGGGTGTTATAACGCGGGTGATGATTTTGATGAAGGATGCGCGAATAATAGCTGCTTTGCCTACCAAGGCCGAGACATGCGTACTAAAAAATAATGGAGTAAGAGAAAATTTCAGTCATGATAAACTGGTAAAGTCCCTTTTGATGGTAGGGGCTCCTTTATGGGCGTCGGAAAAAATAGCATCCCGGGTAGCCACTGCGGCTTATGATGGGATAACTACTGCCGAAATAAAGATGCTGGTTTATGATTATCTAAAAGAAATTAAAGAATCAGCAGCAGACAAGTATTTAGCCACCAATAAACTCCGAGTGCGTACTACACGGGATAAAATTGAAGGTTTTGATCAAAAGAAGATTGAAAATACTTTGATTCAAGAAACTGGTGCATCTGAAGAATTGGCCCATAAAATTGCCTCTGATGTCTGGAAGGAACTTAAAAAACTGGACGTTGATTACCTTACAGCCCCTATGATACGGGAAATTGTAAACACCAAGTTGGTGGAACACGGGCTAGAAGATTTACGTAGGAGATACACTCGTCTGGGGATTCCGGTTTACAACATTACTAATTTAATTGAAAACGGCTCCCGGGACAATGCTAATATGATCCACAACCCGGAAACCGTGCACAAATACGTGGCCGACGAGGCCCTAAAACAATATGCTCTGGTGCACATTCTCCCTAACCGACTAGCTGATGCTCACATGTCCGGGGATATTCATATTCACGATTTAGAATTCTTTGCCGGCAGGCCTTTAAATTGTCTCCAGCATGATTTAAGATTATTTATCCGGCACGGGCTCAAAGTGGATGGTACTGGGGACCATACCTCAGTGGCTGGCCCTCCTAAACACATGGAAACTCTCATGAACCATGCGGGTGAAATAATGCTGGCTGCACAGCAGAACATGAGTGGTGGACAGTCCATGAGTCTGTGGAACGTGTTTGTAGCTCCTTTTGCCCGGGGAATGTCCTATGAAAAGGTTAAACAGGCAGTTCAAATGCTTATATTTAATCTTAACATGGCTTATGCTGCCCGGGGATCCCAGGTGCCTTTTACCAGCATGAACCTGGAATTTAGTGTGCCTAAATTCCTTCAGGAAGAACCAGCCTATGGTCCTAGAGGCGAATTAGTGGGAACTTACGGGGATTTTGAAGAAGAAACTAGAATGCTCCAGAGAGCTTTCACTGAAACCTTACTGGAAGGAGACTCGGATGGTAAACCTCATCTCTTCCCTAACACTATTTATAACATCAGAAAAGAGACTTTAAAGTCGGAAATGGAAGAAGACCTTCTACGGGTGCATGAACTTTCTGCTAAATACGGAACGGCCTATTTTGTAAACATGCTGGCCAGTTACCGGGGTAATATGGCTAATTACATGGGATGCCGGACTGCTCTGCAGGATAACTGGACAGGAGATTGGGATAAAGACTGTTTTAGAACAGGAAACTTGGCTTATGTCACTTTGAATTTGCCACGTATCGCTTACCAGTCCCGGGATGATTCAGAAGTATTTGATTATCTGGACTCCTACATGGACATGGCAGTGGAAACCCTGATGTTAAGAAGAGAGCAGGCCTTAAATTGTTTAAATGATTACAACCTCTTACCTTTCCTTCACCAGAAATTCGGTGAGGAAATGTACTACCGGATTGAAAACTCTACTCTATCCTTTGGATTTGTGGGATTAAATGAAATGCTACAATCTTACATGGGTCAGGGAATTGTTGATGCTGAATCCAACAAATTTGGAATAAAAGTTTTAGAACACATCAATGAAAGAGCCTCAAAACTCAAAAAAGAGACTGGACTGCGATGGACAGTACTACAGACTCCGGCAGAATCCACAGCATACCGGTTTGCTTCATTGGATAAGGAGAAATTCGGGGAAAAAGCCTTAACTCAGGGAGATAAGGGAGCTTATTATTACACCAACTCCTCTCACGTGCCAGTAAACTCGGATGTGCTTTTACCGGAGAAGATAAAGATAGAAGAACCGTACCATAAATTAACCGCTGGAGGCCACATATTCCATGCCTTCATGGGGGAATCCTATTCCAGTGCTGATTCACTGATGAGTTTAACGGATAAGATGTCCAAGAAATCAGATATTGGTTTCTGGGCCTACTCCTCTGCTTTAAGCTTCTGTATCGGATGCAAGACTCTTATGAAGGGCCTCAATGAGCAATGCCCTACCTGCGGAGAACGGGACGATGTGGAATGGTACGACCGGATTACTGGTTATGTCCAGCAAGTGGGCCGGGCCAAGTCCTCCTCTGGTGGATGGAATAAGGGTAAACGTCAGGAATTATCTGATCGGAAACGATTCGAGAGATAATTCTCGGATTTTATTTTTTTTATTTTTTAAATTTCCTTTTTTAGAATTTTTATTTTCAATAATACAGCTATTTTAAGGCAATAGTATGAAAAATCACCAAAAATTCATCCAGGAGGCCCTGAAAGAGGCCAAAAAATCACAAAAAGAAGGTGGCATCCCCATCGGGGCCGTCCTCGTGGAAGATGATAAAATAGTGGGCCGGGGCCATAATAGACTTTTGCAGGATGATTCAGTTATATTACATGGGGAACTGGACTGTATGGAAACTGCTGGCCGTTTAAAGGGAGTTGATTATGAAAAATGCACCCTTTACACCACACTATCGCCCTGTCCCATGTGTTCTGGGGCGGTGCTTCTTTATAAAATTCCGCGAGTTGTCATTGGGGAGAATACTACCCTCATGGGGGCCGAGGATCTTCTGGAGGCCAATGGGGTGGAAGTAATTAACTTGGGCCTGGAGGAGTGCCGCGAACTCCTGGAAGAATATATTAAGGATAATCCTGAGGTTTGGGCCGATGAATTGGAGAGAGTGGGTGGTTCTACGGATTTGGAATGAATTTTTATTATTTTAATAGTTTTTGTAAATATGGTGTTGAATTAAATATTTGTACCATTTACACCCAGTTTAATAATAGAATAATTCCAATGTTTTCATATTTTTGATTTTAAAACATTAACCTTATTAATAAGTATTACTGTATTAATCATATCGAATAAAAATAGGGAAGATGTTGTTATGAGTAGGATAATAGGGATTATTTTATGCGTGCTGATAGTATTCTCAGCCATCAGTGTTAGTTTTGCGGCCCAAATAGGCAGTACCAGTTATGGTTATGTAACCAAAGAAATTTATGGAAATCAAAGTTCTGATGATACCATAGTTCTTATAATTGGGGTGCATCCTCAGGAAAATGGAATACACACTGCCACCCTGAATGCCATTAAAACTAAATCCTCTAGCTTAAATAAAAAATATGTCATTTATAATGTCCATGTGACCAAAGATGCTAATGATTACAGCAAAGGGAGAATGAATGGACAGCTTCTGGCCCAAAAATTCATAGTTCCTGATGTTTCCAGTGAAAATCCTATTTTAGTTATGGACATGCATGAAAATCACTACAAAGACAGTGGTTATAAATACGCCCGTTTTTTATATCCTATTTCAAAAAATACTCAAACTAACACTTTTGTTAATGAAATAATTTCTAAAATGCCATTTTTAGTTTCATATGCTCCTCCAAATCCTACCAGTACTCAATATGTCACGGTACCTATTGCCAACAATGGAATAAACGCCATAGTCTATGAAACATATATGTATGACTCGGTGGCCAAGAAAGCAGCAGATGCCAGTAGTCTTGTTGAGGTACTGGACAGCCCGGCCATAAATAAACCGGCAGTAACTGCTAATCCTGCAGGGGGCATATATAATGTTCCAAAGAATGTGGTACTCACTTCTAAATCTGGAAGTATTTACTACACCATCGATGGAAGTACTCCCACCAATAGCAGCACGCTGTACACCGGACCAATTAAAATATCCTCAACCACCACTTTGAAGTTCATGAATATTGATGAAGAGGGCAAACAGTCCCCGGTTTACACCGAAAAGTACGTGATTGATAAAGTAGCCCCATTAGTGGTTTCAACTAATCCTAAAAATGGTGCTATAAAGGTTTCCCGGTCATCCACTATTTCTATTAAACTTACTGAAAACTTTAAAACCAGTACCAACTGGTCTAAAATTTATATTAAAAACCTACGGACCGGAAAAATAGTGGGAATCACCAAATCCATAAGTGGAAATATTCTAAATATTAAAATGACGGCCAAAAGAAGTTCTTATACTACTTATCAAGTCTATATTCCTGCTTCTGCTTTAAAAGATATGGCTGGTAACAATTTATCTAAAGGATACACTTTTAAATTCAGAACCGGAAGATATTAAACAACTTATTTTCTTTTTTTAATTTCCTTTTCCTTCTTTTTTTTTAAATTGTCTTCGAGCAAGAAAATTTATCATATTAAAACCATAGGAATATTGGTGAAATCTTTTTGGTGTTAGGATATGGACGAATTATTTTTAATATTGTTATTCTCCTTACTACCGGCTTTGGGGACTTTTGGGGGAGGAATTGCTGCAGAATACATTACCATAAACCGGAAAAATTTAAGTTTAGCTTTACATGTAGCGGCCGGGGTTATTTTAGCCCTAATCAGTGTGGAATTAATTCCTCAAGCATTAAAAGCAAGCACTCCTTGGATAATAATATTAGCATTTGTTACCGGTGGCCTTTTCTTTGTTACCATAGACCAGTTAATTGACTTTGTTCAGGGCCGATTAGGTGGGAAAAAGTCCAAAACCGCCTGGGCCATATTTTTTGGGGTGGCCATTGACTCCTTTACCGATGGTTTAATGATTGGCACAGGGTCCTTAATAGATTTACAACTGGGTTTTTTAGCAGCAATAGGGGTTGTATCGGCTGATATTCCTGAAGGATTTGCTACTATTGCCGCATTTAAAGAAAAAGGTATTAAAAGGAAAACGAGGATTATTTTAAACTTCTTTGCCAGCGTACCGGTTTTAATAGGTGCCCTGGCCGGCTACTGGTTGGTAAAAGGTCAGCCCTTAATTGTAGAATATGCAGTTTTGGCCTTTACCGCTGGTGTTTTATTAACAGTGACGGCCGAGGAAATTATTCCTGAATCACATAGGAATGGGGAAGCCAGATTGGCCGCACTGGCCCTTATTGGGGGATTTGCTCTTTTTGCCCTTATTTCCAGTTATTTAGGTGTTTAAAAATAAAAAAAGATTATTTTTTAGGATTAATAAGTTAAAAATCCCTAATTAGGGGCAAGGATCATATTTTTTCTAATTTTTTTGGATTAATTATTTTTTAGAAAGTATTAAATATTTATTAATACAAATTAGAGTTGAAATGATTAAAAAGGGGTTATTTGCGATAATTTGGTGAAATAATGGATGGAGACAAATCGATTGCTGGGTTTACCATAGGTATTATTCTTTTTTTCTTGTTTGGGGTTTTTATAATTCCTTCTGCTGCTAATATTTCAAATTCAACAGATGATAATTCAACTCCTGAAACAGGGGTATCCGAAACAATAACAAATTTTAAAACCTCTATTGATGGTATTACGCCCTTAGCTACCTACTACTGGGGTTTACATATATTAAAAGCGGATAAAAACCAGTACCCAGAAGGCACCTATTCGCCCTCTGATGAGAATATACAGGCCTGGGCCAAGAATATCAAAAAAAATTATCCTCTAAATAATAATAGCCAAAAAGGAGAAGCCATCTTTAATTATACTTATCAAAAAATTGTACCAAAATGGCATCTGCATTACAACACACTTTGTTCTGTTAATGATGTAGCCCAATACCATGAAGCAAACTGTGCAGAAACTTCTAGAATCGTTTACAATCTTGCGCTGGCCCTGGATATACCCGAAAAAGACGTTAGATATGTACACCGTCCCCACCATTACTGGGTGCAGATTAATTGTAATGGCACCTGGGTAAATGTTGATGCCTCGCATTACTATGATGCATTAAATGTCACGGAATTTGGACGGGTGGGGCCTACGAATGGGATTCATCCCGAGGTGGAGATAAGTTAAAAAAATTAGGGGAGTGGTTTAGTTATGAAGTATAGTTCAATTTTTGCCTACATTGGTGTCATCATAGGAGTTTTACTAGGCCTATTTGATATGTGGGTTGTTGTGATGTTTATTAATCCATTAGTTTCACTTGCTCTTTTGGGTTCAATAGTATTTTCCATATCCGCTTTATTTGCTATAAAATTATCTTCAAAAGATACAGACCTGGCTGCTTTTTTATTTTTATTTTCTGGTCTAGGTATATTTATCACCACTGTTTGAAGATGGAATAATTAGTTTTATTTTGTTCACAATTGCTGCTGTTTTAGAATTTAGAAATAAAAATAAAATAAAACTCAATGATACAAATCAAAGACGGAAATTAATTATTTTTCAATCTATAATTATTTTATTAATACCCTTGCTTTATTTTATAGGATCCGGGTTATATATTATAACCAATAACTGGATATGGGCTGTATATTACGTTCTAACAGGAGTTTTCATCTTATATATTCTATTATGGGTTTATTATATTATTTACCGTCTTAATTCTTAGTTTCTGTAATTAAGAATGTTTTAACTTAAAAATAAAAATCATTTAAGAATTATTTACGAGAAGATAAACAATATTGATTATTATTTAAAATTATGAATGAATATTTAACCTAAATTTCATTTTTATAAATTGAAGTGTTGATTATCATGAATATTAAAGAAATTGTAGTAGACTCGATTAAATATCCATTTTTGGATTGGAAGAAAATTCTAATATTGGGATTAATAGTTGTAATTTATGTTCCAATTATAAGTCTATTTAATTCACATAATGGTTTTACTTATCAATTTTTAGTTATTGCTTTATTAATTAATTTTTTTATTACGGGATATCTTTTTAAAATTATTCAATATTCCTTAAAAAATACAAATGAACTTCCTAAATTTAGTAAGTGGGTTAAATTATTTAAAAATGGATTTAAAGTAACTTGTGTAAGCTTAATATATTCAATACCTGTAACTTTACCTTTAATAATATTAAATTCATCTTTACTCAATTTTTATTCATACCGACCTGACTTTATTATCAGTATAATGGGTGCAATATTACAAGCATATTTACATTGGGATGCAATATGGTTTTCAACATGGTTTTCTGTTTATATAGCATATTTCTTAATAATTTTCCCTATATCTCTGATGGCAATAGCTAATATGGCTAACAATGAGGGTAAATTGAGTCATGCATTTGAATTTATAGTAATATTCGATAAAATAAAAAATATAGGATGGGTTAAATTTTATTCCTGGTATTTATTCACAGGTGTACTTAATTTATTGATATTTTTTATAGGAGTTACTATTGGGGGTTTTTTAATTTTTATTCCCACTTTTCCATTCGAAAAATTAATTGATGCATTAATTCTAACCCCTTATATCTACATATTTTTCTCTAGATCCATAGCTCTAATTTACAAATCAGACAATAATATCTAATTGATTATCATTTAGCTAATTATAATAGTAGTATTTTATCATGATGCTATTGACTAATTAGTAGTGCAATTAATTGGTAATTTAATTATTTATAACTAAAAACTTTAATTCTTTTAAAAATTAAAAATTAAAAAATAAAAAATTATTCAAATATAATCCTTAATAGACTTCGCATAAGAACCATCTTTAAGTTTTAAACCCTCAGTAACCGATTCACTGGAAGTCCCAAAGCCATGGGCCACCATGGTATGCCTTCCCACTCCACCGGCCACTACCACAATCACATCACTAGGTGTTCTGGTCAGGGAAACCATATCTTCTTTTACCCATTTTTTATCCAATCGACGGCCACCCCGATCTCCTAATTCCACCGGAACCAGGGCCTTTTCATGAATGTAGTTTTTAACGTCTTCTTTGGCCCAGCCCTCACCGGCCACAGTTTCTGCATGTTCAGGACTCATAATAACCATTAATTCTCCGGGAACGTGGCTGTTATTGCACCCGGCAGTGGATATGGTGTGCACAATGGTATCCAGCACATCTACTGCTTTTTGACTGCGGTGATCATTCACATTGTGGGGGGCCTCCATTCCCAGCACGGTAACGGCACTGCTATCTGCGGGCAAACCCCGCTCCACATGCAGTGGCTCCCAGGGGCTTTCTTCCTCATTTTCACCAAAACAGTAACTGTACTTGGCCGGAGAGCCCATGGTGGCATGGTCCCCAATACCAGGCACGGCCCCGGCAATATTAATTAAACAAAGCCTTATGGCCCGGCCTATGGTGGCATTGGCCAGGTTTCCTGGCCCCAGACAACCGGCACCCACATTCATTTCCAGCTCCTGAGCTATAGGACCATTTACCAGGGCACAGATGGCCACAGGATGGGTGGTGGCATTGACCCCGGCCAGATTAAACTGGGGCTGACTCATTCCCATGATGGCCTTTTCTAAAACAGGCATAAATAAAGGAAGACAACCGGCCATGACTCCATTTATGGCTATTTTTTCTATAGTGGCCTTGCCCTGTCTAGGGGGGAGCAGGGCCAGTACCTCATGAGGTTCGTAGGCTGAGTATTTACAGAATTTATTCACTCTTTCCCTAGTTGGGGGCACTATAGGTAGACCATCAGTATATTTTTTCTGATAAAAATCAAGGCTTATCTTTTCCACGTCAGGATCTACAAATATTTCCACATCTTGAGCCGATGTAGGGCATAATCTGTCAGACTTCTTCACGGATTCAATGGTTTGTTCTTTATTAGATTTTTGTGGACTTTCTCCCAGAATGTCTTCAATGAGACACCCGCATGATTTGTCAATTTTTTGTTTCATGAAATCCCTGGTAATAAATTGATAATATTTAATAAAAATTTTAAAATATATTAAAATCTTGAAAAGTGAGAAATTAATTTTATTCATTAATTTTTATTGAAAATCTCATTATTAAATATGATCATGATGAGGATGAGTAAAAATCAGGAACCCTAAAACCAGTGATTTTTATAAATTTATTTAGAAAAATTAATATTATAAAATGCACTAATTTTTACTTAAAGGAGTCTAAATAACCCTTAAATAAGCACAGGCCTTTTTTAAAATATTTAATTCAGTCTGTACCGGCATATCAACGCCCTGGTCTATCTTTTCTACTTCCAGAGTTATGGCCTTAATATTTCTGGCACTGGCCTCAGAGCGCAGGGTTCCATTGACCGGGTTTGTTTCCATAACGCAACCGGTTTGGTTACTAATGCTGGAAGCCCACTTTTCTTCAAATTCATTTCCATAGTAAACCATTCCCTGCTCACTAACACCGGTTCCTGAATGTATGTCTATTAAATAGTTTATTTTATGTTTCAGGGCAAAATTAAGAATTTTATTTACAGGGGTCCCTGGAATATCGGCTTTACGATTGGGATCATAAACCGTGCCGGACTGGTTATACATCCTGGTATTCTTTTCGGTGTCAACTGGTATGGCAAAGGGTATAAGGTAAATGGTTCCTCTGTGGCCATGGCTTTTAAGGTAATATAAAAAACTAATAACTGTTAAGGGGCCCTGAACTTCGTCTCCGTGTATTCCCCCACAAATCAGAATCTTTTTTCCCTTTCCATTTCCAAAACGATAAACTCGGGATCCATTTTCTAAATTAAAATCCATGGTATCCATTGAATTTTGCTTAAGGTAGGGTAGAATAAGGGGATTTAAATAAACATTACCACCCACTTGGGTATCCAGAGTTTGATTATAAATAGAATTAGAATAATCTGTGGCTGCAATGGCACCTGAGCTAATTAAAACCATGAAACAAGTTAAAATTAAAAATAGTACTTTTTTAAAGTTCATAAAAACACATAAATTGATTTTATTACTTTTATAAATATAATATTAGTTATGGAGGGGTAAACCCTGTTGATTTATTTATCAACAGGGCACTCCTTGTTCTAACTCGGACTGTGTACAAAGTATAATGTAAAAGTTTAACTATTTAAATATTTCTATTATTGATAAAAATTGCAAATCCAGTTTAAACATCATAGAATAGAATATGGAAAAAAATTAGAGTTAAGGAATTATTTTAAAATTTTCTTAATTTCTGGAATTATTTTAAGAGTTTTCTCTTCTACTTTATCCCTTTCCCGTCCGGCAATAGGATGCTCCACTTCTACTATCCTTAAACCCTCTGCTCCGTGGGCATGGGCCAAATTGCGGGCAAAAGAAGCAAATTTATGGGAACAGATAGATATAGTAGCTACATCTTCTTTTTCCAGGCGTATGGCATCTAAAATAACCCAGGTGGTGCAGGAACCGCAGTCTCCCAGGGCCAGTATAGAAACATCTCCCTGGGCAGCCTTTTGCAACTGTTCTGGGGTGGCCCCAGCCCCAGCTGGTTTTTCAGAATGAATAATTTCTACTCCTTTGAGCATTCCTTTAAGCTGGGACTCTATAGTTTCCAGAATAACATTGGCATTGGGTTTGGTATTGTCAAAAAGGGATATTTTGGAAATTTCAGAGGGAATCTCATTTAACTCAATTTTCTCCCCACCAAAATCAGCCAGAGGATCCATTACATCTCTTTCAGTTACATTAACCTTCAAAAATACCACTTCTACTTAATTTTACGAATTTTCCAGAAAAATAAAAAAAATAGTTAATTTATGGATTATTCTTCCAATCTCAACCTTTTAATAACAAAGTCCTTATCCAAGGACAGTATAAATGAAGCGGCCCGTGGCCCCATTTTCTTACCAATAACCACTCGATAAATGGCCTGAAAAGCCTTTTGTGGTTTTAAATCATGTTCTCTTAGGATATTGTACATCTCGTCGTGTAGTTCCTCAGGATTGAGATCTTTTTCTTCCAGTAAGTTGGCCATGTCACTTAGAAAGGCCGTTTGCTCTGGAGATAAAGTGGCCGGAGGCATCTTTTCCTGCACCTGGAACTTGACAAAACCTGGAGCATAGGTATCCAACCAGTTTTTAACCTGGGTGATTCTCTTTTGCAGCATTTCTTTTAAATCATCAGATAAATCTTCAAAAGGAGTATTTTCCATTTCAGGACCTAATTGGGAGTTTCTTTGTAATATGTGGTAGATTTTCTCCAGATCATCGCCGGCAATCTGGTAGGCCACTGTTAAGAATCGATAAGATGGCCTGAATGGCATTTCCTCAGTTTCTTGGATTTGAGACATCTTATAAATAGTTTTAAGTTTCTTTTCTTCCTTTTCAGAAGCTGCTTCTTCTTTTCCAAAGTAGATTTGTTCCACCCGGTCAAACTGCTCCACAAAATCCAAAAATGGCATTTCTGGATTGAAATCTTTGTGTTTCATAGGTTTACTTCTAAATAAGAAATAATACAGACTCTCAGCTGGTCCTATTTCCAGCCACTGGCCTGGGGTGAAGAATACTCCGTGAGATTTACTCATGGCCTCTCCTTTGAGGGTGATCCACTCGTATGGCACCGGGTAGGGTGCTTTATAATCAAAAATCTCCTGGGAAATGACACTGCTCACATCATAAGATCCTCCGCTGGCAGCGTGGTCCTTTCCAAATGGTTCGCAGGTTATTCCGAATATTTTCCACCGGGCGGCCCATTCCACTCTCCAGGTGAGTTTTCCTTCACCTGATTTAATGTCCATAGTACCATCGAAACCACATTCACACCGGTAAGAAACCTCATCGCCCTCAAAGTCATAGGCAAAGGTGGTATTTACCCGACCACACTCAACACAGATAGGATTGTAAGGTAACCAGTCATCGGCCAGAGGATGTTCCCGGTATTTATTAAATATTTCCCGAATTTCCGGGGCCTTTTCCAGGGAGGTGCGTATGTAATCCAGGTATAATCCGTCCTTGTACATCTGGGCACCGGAATAGGTTTCCAGTTCTATGCCAAATTCATCCAGGGTGTCCAGGAACGGTTTCTGGAAATGCTCTACAAAACTGTCGCAACATCCTTCTGGGCATGGAATCTGGGAATAAGGAACTCCCAGGTATTTTTCATAGCTTTCTGGAAGAGGATAAGGGACCTTACGCAGAGGATCATGATCATCAGCTATCCATATGGTCTTGGAAGAAGCTCCTTCTCGTTTAAGGGCCTTGCCCACAGCATTTGCTATAAATACGTCACAGGAGTTTCCAATATGTATTGATCCAGAGATGGATGTTCCACTGGCCACTACATGACTCTCTACATCCCACTCTTTTAATTCGTCTGCTATCCTTTCTATCCAGTGTCTCAATCAAATCACCTAAAGTTTATAGAGTAAATTATAGTCTTAAAATTATTTTTGCTCAAATTTAAGATTGAACTAAAAATAATCCGTCATCATATTTATAAGATTATTTTTATTTTATTATGAAGTAGTATATGAAATTAAATTTTTTTAAATATTAGATTTATAGTTAGATTTATAGAAATCTGAAATATTGCATTTTCAAGAATTAATTAGCTTTATTTCAAGTTTATTTAAGAATAATATTGATATTAATTAATCATATATTGAAAATAAGGAATATAAAAAGATATTTATTAAAAATATTTCCTTTTAAAAAAATTTTAATTAAATAAAGAATGAAAAGAGTTTAATTAATTATTTTAATTAATCAAACACATCAACTTCAGCGTTGTCCAACCATTCATTCACTATTTTGACCGCACAGTAGTTACCGCACATGGTACAGGTATCTGGGTCTTCTGGTGGCCTTTCGTCCCGTTTTTTACGGGCTTCGGCAGGACAGAGGGATGCTTCGTATTGTGCTTCCCAGTTGAGTTTTTTACGGGCATTAGCCATTACCAGGTCTTTTTCACCGTTGTGAATACCTTTGGCCATGTCTCCCACGTATGCTCCGATTCGGGTGGCAATAACTCCTTCTTTCACGTCATTTGGGTAAGGAAGGGCTAAGTGCTCGGCAGGGGTTACGTAACAGATGAAGTCGGCTCCAGCACCGGCAGATGCGGCTGCTCCAATGGAAGACACGATGTGATCATATCCTGCACCGATATCAGTTACAATAGGTCCTAACATGTAGAAAGGAGCTCCTCTACAGAGTTTTTTCTGGAGGGTTACATTGGCTGAAATTTCATTTAATGGGATGTGTCCTGGTCCTTCTACAATGGTCTGTACACCAGCTTCCCGTGCTTTGTCCACTAATTCTCCTAAAATAATTAGTTCCTGAACTCCGGCCCGATCAGTGGAGTCGGCAATTGCTCCGGCTCTCATGGCGTTGGCCATGGACATGACGAAATCGTGTTCTTTGGCGATTTCCAGGATGTAATCGTAGTTTTTGTATAGGGGGTTTTCTATTTCGTTTTCTACCATCCAGGCAGATACGAAAGCTCCTCCTCGGCTGACAAGTCCACCTTCACGGCCCTGTCTTTTCAATCGCTTGAGGGTTTCCCGGTTCACACTGCAGTGAATGGCCATGAAGTCCACACCATCTTTGGCCTGTTTTTCAATAGCTTTGAACATGGATTCTTCTTCCATGTAAATAGCAGAACCTTTTTCTCTGATGGTTTCCACAGCGGCCTGGTAAATAGGTACGCTTCCCACTGGTAGGTCAGAGACTTTTAAAATCCTTTGTCTGATTTCATCCAGGTCTCCCCCTACAGAAAGCTCCATTAAAGTGTCGGCGTGATTTGCCATGGCTACTTTGGCCTTTTCTTCTTCCAGGTCGAAGTCACAGATATCGGTGGAGGTACCAATAGTTGCGTTTACTTTGGTCCTTAGTCCAGCTCCAATACCCACAGCTTTTGCATTATCCCGGTTTATGTTACTGGGGATGGCTATGGTTCCCTGAGCTACGGATTTTCTGATGAATTCTTCAGAAACGTTTTCGGCTTGAGCCACCGCTTTCATTTCCTCTGTTATTATGCCTTTCTTTGCGTCATCCATTTGTGTCATAGAATCACCATGTTCTAAATTTTAGACTCACGACCCTGCTTGAAACATATCAAGTCTTTTTTTGGCCGGAGCAATATTGGAATCAAGATTTATTAATAATATCTTTATCAATAATATGGTTAATATGATAGTCAATACATGTGTTCTATCATAGTGCAGTTAATATCTCTGTTCCATAATAAAAGATATACTGTTTTAATTTTCCCTTATATATAAATAAGATGATTCCAGTATGCTATATTAGAGTTTCTAGTATATATTAACAATAGTTATAATATTTTTATAGGGTAAAATAATAAAATTAGTTTACTTATTTTTTAATTATCTCATTCAATTATCTCCTATCAGATTATTTTATTCTGACACGGATACAAAAAATAAGAATTAAAGAATTAATATTCAATCCAGTATATCATTCGTTCATTCTCTTTAAGGCCATTTCAAAATTAGGAATATTGGTCTGGCAGCCCTCTGCTTCTACAATATATGAAGAAACGGCAGATGCAAATTTAGCACAGTATTCCAGCGGCTTATCTGCTAAATAGGCCCTTAAAAACCCGGCACGATAGGAATCTCCGGCCCCAGTAGGATCCACGGCCTCCCGAAAGATTGATTTTACCTTGATATTGTCCCCATTGGAATAAACAGTGCTTCCCTCTTTACCATAGGTTTTTACCACAATTCTAGGTCCGCATTCTCGCAATTCCTGCATACTCATGCCCAGAGTTTCTTTTATGCGGTCTATCTCAAAGTGATTGCCAAATAGAATGTCGCACAGGCAAACTACTTCTTTTAACTCCTTGGGAGAGTACATGTGCAGGTCCTGGCCTGGATCAAAGGATATTAATTTTCCCTTCTCTCGAGCCACTTCTCCGCATTTACGGTTGAAACTAGGGTCTCCAGTGGCCAGATGCACAGCTCTGGTATTCTCAATGGCTTCTTCTGGCACAAGGGCATTTTTAAAGTTTTTAGCTGCTCCCCAGTAGAAATAACTGATCTGATCGTTATTGGCATCAGTCATTACGAAGGCGGTGGGAGTACTGTCTTCAGGAACCACTATCATGTGGTTAGTGTCAATTCCAGTATCATTTAAGAATTTTCTGTATTGAGATTCTTTAAAATCACCACCCACTGCAGATACCAGGGCAGTATTAAGTCCCAAAGTGGATCCTACCACAGCTACGTTGGCCGCGGCTCCGCCATGAAGATTTTTCATTTTCTGAATGGCAGTAGATGAATTGGGGTCTGGAAACTCCCCTACCTGTATAATATAGTCAAAAGCAGTGTGGCCTATGGCCAGTAAATCCCTATTATCACTCAATAAATCACCTGGCTTATGTTGGTTTTTGTGGTACTTAAAATTTTTTAAGATTGCCTATTTGCCCAATTTAGGAATAATAATTTAAATAATAGTAACACTATTTTATTTTAGGGTTGTGAAAAGTCATGAAATTTTTTAGGAGCAAAAAAATATGGTAATTAGTACGGTAACCACCACAACCACATATGTGTCAGTGGGACAACTTTTATTCTGGCTTTTAATTCTTTTAATAATCGCAGGAATAATTATCCTGGTGATAATCAAGTTAAGTAAACGAAATAAATCGTAATAAATCGAAATATCATTCTAATTTTTTTTAATTTTTAAAATTTATTTTAAAGCGACTTAAAACCCTGTTTTTCCACAATCTTTTGTCCTGGCCCCAGTATAAAATCAATAAATGCCTCAATTTCCGGATTAAAATCACCGTAACGCACCAGGCTGATGACGTGTTGTGTTTCTTCTTTTAAAATGTCACTACCTGAAAAGAAACTGGCATTTAAGAATGTATGAATATTCTCACCATTTTCCACCAGTTTATAGGCCTCATAGGGTGATTTAACTTCTTTTACAATTTTAAATGGAATTTTCCTATCCTGCAGGGTTTTCCAGGCCAGCCTCTGGGAAGAACTGGAAACCCCAATAAAATGGGAATTTATAAGTTCTTCCAGATTAGTTATATCACTTCCAGGACTGGATACCAATACTAGATGGTCAAAGGCAATAGGTGTAAAATCCAGGTCCCGTTGAAAGGCAATTAAAGGATCATCAAGGGCTAGAATATCCAGCAGTTCTTTCTGGGCCAGATAAAACGAACTCTCATCATCACTACCATATATCACCGCATCCAGGCCATATTCGTGGGCCAGGGTAGATAGGAGTCCGGAAGAAATATGTCCTCCACAAATAACCGGTCTTTCACCGGCCTCCATCTTGGTTAAAAAACGGCGGTGCCTTTCCAGAATTTCCAGTCCCTGAGGGGTCAGCTCAGATCCGGCCCCGGTACTATTTACTAGCTTAAAACCTAATTTGGCCTCTGCTTCTAATATGCGTCGATTTAAAACCGGGGCGGAAATTCCTAATTCTCTGGCGGCCTTGCGCTGAGACCAGGTTTGAGATATCAATTGCAGAGTCTGGAAAAACTTGTAACTGAAGGCCTGGCCATTGATTTCCATACCTAATAGTGGATTAAATTTCATGATTAACTCAAATAAATTATTTTAATAATTTTAATAATTTTATTACCATTTTAAATAAATCTAATATGGATTAGAATCTCATAAATATATTATATACGTAATTGATTATACTTTATTTATGAGATTGAAATTAAGATAATCCTCACGGTATTATATTTTTTCATTCCAAATATGCCTTATTATTGATTATATCTATTATTAAATTTTTTAAATAGTATTGGGGACTTTAAATGATTATAAATGATGCTATTAATGAAATGATGGAAAATGTGCAGGAAGTATCTCAGGAACTGGATGAGAAAACCATAAATGAGATGATGGAAATCATAATTGCCTCTAAAAACATATTTGTCCTGGGGCTGGGTCGATCAGGATTAGTGGCCAAGGCTTTTGCCATGCGACTAATGCACCTGGGTTTCAGTGTTTATGTGGTGGGAGAGACCATAACACCGGCTATTCATGATGATGATTGTTTAGTGGCCATATCTGGCTCTGGAGAGACCAGCTATATTATCAGTACGGCAAATATCACTGACAAACGAGGGGCCAAAATCATTGCTGTGACTTCTTATGAGGAATCAACTCTGGCCAGTTTATCAGATCTGGTTGTACCAGTTAAGGGCCGGACGAAAATAGATATGGAAAAAGACTACATTACTCGACAAATGGGTGGTAAACACCAGTCTCTGGCTCCATTGGGAACTTTATTTGAGATTTCCACTCTTATAGTTCTGGATGGTTTTATTGCCCAGCTTATGAATAAAATGGAAAAAACCGAAGAGGATATGAAGCTCAAGCACAATGTGCTGGAGTGAAATAATTTCTTTTTTTAAATTTATTAGAAATTAATTTAATAATTATTATCCACTTCCAAATATCCAAATTTAAAATTATCTAAAGTTAATCTATTAATTTAGAAAAATAGAGTATGAGAGTATTTTTTTTAAAGGATAATCCGCTGAGGATGGGTATAAATATTAAAACGGTCGTCCCTCACAAATCCCACCATGGTAACCCCGGCTTCTTCGGCCACAGCATATCCTGATGTGGTGGGGGCTGCATTGGAGGTAAGCACGGGTATTCCTACTCGGGCAATTTTTATGAGCATGTCGGCGGGCATACGTCCACTGTAAACGATGTAACTATTTTTAAAATCCACACCCTCTATTAAACCAGCCCCTATTACTTTATCCACGGCCACGTGTCGGCTAACATCTTCTCTAGAGAGGAATTTATCTTTATAAACCAGGGCAGCCACGTGAGTCCCACCGGTTTCCTGCCAGGTGTGAGCACTATCTCTCAATTGCCGGGCCGAGTCAAGGATGGTTTGTTTATTCACCGTAAAATCAGATTCCACCTTATTAACAAATTCTATTTTTTGTCTCCATCCACCAAAACAGTCAGAACCAACCACCAGCTCCTGGATTATATCAAAATCTTCCATGTCCACCTGGGCATGGATGGTCTTTTCTTCTATTCTAATGTCTTTAATATTATCCAGGGAACGGATTAGGCCTTCTCCCAGGAGGTATCCCAGGGCAAATTCCTTTAAAGAATCAGGACTGATGGAAAATTTCCTTTTTAAAGTTTCATTGGCAATTAATTCTATTTCTTCGTCTTTTACTACTTTTTCCATTACAGATTCCGAAGTTTCACGGACTTTAATGGCGGGAACTGTTTCATACATGGTCATAGGAGCACCTGAATTAATTATTACTATTACATGATTATTAGGGATTAAAGTATCATGGAATTAAAGTGAAGTTCTAAAATATAAAAAAATAATGAATTATTCGTCTATTATGTCGTCGGCCCAGGAAATAGCTGCTGCCACATTAGGAAATCCAATAATGCTGGTGACCAACATTATGGCCTGATAAATCTCTTCAGAGCTGGCCCCGGCTTCTATAGCTCTTTTAGTATGACTATGAACAGCTCCTTCAGATCTTATGGCTGCTGATGCAGCTAACTGGATTAAATGGGAATTTTTATGGTCTATAGGACCATTTTCTCTTACAACTTTTCCTAAATCCGATAAAACAGAGCTATACTCTTGATATCTGGTTCTTATACTAACATGGTGTTTTGGAAATTCTTCAGCCATTTTTATCCGCTCCTATTTTATAAATCAATCATGCAAATTTAGTAATTTAATTGTCATGATTTTTTGTCATGATGTTTTTCGTACATTTAATTTATATGGGTGAAGGCCATAATAAATCTTATTAAAAATCATTCTAATTGACTAAACAGGTTTTTAAATACTATTCTCCATGATTATAACATGAAATAATGTTTTATCAAATTAATTAATGATTTATGTAGAAAAAAGACACAATTAAACGGTTAAATACTGAATAAACCTATTTATTCTTATTTTAAAAATGAGGAGATCACATGGCTGAAATAGTCACATTACTTTTAGAAATCGTACCTATAGCCTTAACAGCGGCCATTAGCCCTACCAGTTTCGCTCTGATCATAGTTTTATTGTCTCTATCCAAGAGACCCAAAACCAGTGGGGTTGGCTTTTTAGTGGGATCATCCCTGGTAATTTTGGTAGCCGCATTGTTAGGTATGATAGCTGCTGAAAGTGCTTTTCTTTTAACCAAAGCCGAGCCAGGCCCACTTAAAGTATGGATAGACTTGTTTTTAGGAATCATAGTACTTTATTATGGGATTAAAATCTTGCTAAAGAGGGGTGCCTGGTTTGAGGAGGAGAAAGAACTGGAACTCCCAATAAATAATAAATCTGCCACCTCAGAATTTCTCAGTAGTCTGGTTTTGGCCATGGGTCTTTTTGCCCTCAATTTTATCACTACTGCCCTGGTTTTCCTGGGTGGAAGTAAAATAGCGGCAGCGGGTTTAGGCTGGCTGGGTACAATAATATCTTTATTTGTCTTAATGGCCATAACTTTGTCAATGGTGGGGTTACCCGTTTTAATATACTTTATAACTCCTCAAAAGGCCGATAAAATTCTTTCTAAATTAAATAACTGGATAAAAAAGAACGGTCATTATTTAACCGCAATTTTAGTCATTATAATTGGTTTATATTTCTTTTATAATGGATTAGAGGGGTTAAACTGGATATAAAGTCTTAGTTTAATTTTCAAAATTAGAATTTCAAAATAGAATTATTGTATTCATAAATTACAGTGAAAATCTAGAAAAATAAAAGGAAATTTACAGGGTATCTTTTCCTGAAGTTGCATTATAAGAGTGTATCTGGACGAATTCTCCTTGATCCACCCAGGTTCCATTAACCAGATAAAAAGGGCCGGTCCACACTGAATTAAACTGACTACCATCACTGGCAATTCGGGTTAAATTCACGGTTACCATCACCTGAGTGTCAGAGGTTTTATTTAAACTCTCTATATTGATGGTGCTGATTATATAACCGGTGCTTACCCCGTTTTGTTTGAATAAGGTGTTAAAATTACTGAAAAATATTTCTATTCCATGGGTTACATTATTTTTCAGGGCTACATCTTCGGAATTTACAGTAGTATTTTTGGTGGTGTTGTTTGGACTCGGGGAATTATCTGTTGGTGAAACCGTACCCGCCCCGGCAAAAACTCCCCAAATCAGAACTATTCCCAGTAAAACAATTACTATGGCCATAACTGTTTTATTAATCCTTAAATTTTTCACCCAGTTGTTTAATGGGGCCATACGATCTTGGGTATTGTTTCTACCTAAAACCGGGTTTAAAACCACACCTTTATTTAAATACTGGTTCAGCAAGACTCCCAGGAAACCTCCCAGGGGACCTAAAACCAGGAAATACGGACCAATTCCTATTATGGAAATCAGTCCGGCCAATAAACCAGTGGTTATTCCGGTAATATACCCATCCTCATTGGCTAAAAATACTGAAAGAAAACTGGCCAGCAGGGGCAGTAAATATAGGGCTGATTCACCTATTAAATATTTCAGAATAATGGTAAACAAAAGACTTATGAAAAGCCCGGCAATGACCGCCCTATAATTAAAATTATTTAAAAATTTGCCCAAATCTAAGCCTCCAGTTAATAGAATTTAATTTATTTTATATAATTTTTCTAGTTTGTAAAATATGTGATTGCTATAATTTCCAGTTTTTTGGAAACCGGTACATGATGTAGATTCCAACCAGGGCAATTGCTACAAAGAATAATCCATTAAATAGCAGGCTGCCAGCATAATCTGGATTAATTAACTGCAAATATGTTAAAATACCCATGGAAATTAAAACAATCGATATAAGGCCCACGTAAATATTCTTATTTTCAAATTTTTTATACATGAACAGGCCGCTAATCAGGAATATTAATCCTGCAGTAAGCATAACAGTATTAATAAAGTCTCCCAGACCCACCACTATAAATAAGAGACCTAAAATTATCCATAAAACTGATTTTTGCATTTTTTTCCACCTAAAATATTCTTAATGATATTAATCTACCTATCCCTTAATATAAACATATTATAAGATACTCCTGAAATTATTCGGGGTTTATACTACGAGGTAATACTAATAATATAAAAGACCTAGTAATTAATTGGCATTAACTTTTATCAAAGGTGATAATATGGATATCTCATCTCAACTGGCTTTATTAGAATGTAAAGACGTTATATTTAAATGGGGAGAAGACGGAAGAGAATTAAAAGGAAAAATAAGTAGAATGCACTTAAAACACGGGGCCTTCACCGCTGAATATTATGATCCTGATCTGGAAGCAGGGGCTGGTATACTGGCCAAAGTGGATGATGTGGAATTTGTTAAGGATAATGTGATTATTTTTAAGAGGTAGTTGTTTTTTACAAATTTCTAACCTTATTTTGGCTAAAAAATATTTTTTTGGGAAAACAGATAAAAACATAACTTATTTTGAAGAAATATTATGCTGGTGATAACATGGATTTTAAAGAATGTATAAAATTTGCCAATGAAACACCGGTGTGTTATCTGGCCACGGTAGAGGGAGATCAGCCACGGGTAAGGGCTCTGGGATTCTGGTTTGCAGATGAAACTGGATTCTACTTCCAGATAGGTGCGGTAAAAGATATGTATGGACAAATGCAGGCCAACCCTAAAGTGGAAGCCTGTTTTTGGCAACCAGATGAACAGACCGGGACTATGATGCGAGTGGCCGGTGAAGTGGAGTTTGTGGACGACCCGGAACTTAAAAAGAAAGTTTTAGAAGACCGACCATTCCTTAAAGAATTTGGAATGACCTTTGACCACCCGGGACTGATAATATTCCGCATTTCTAAGGGAGAAGCCTATTTCTGGACCATGGCCACTAATTTCCAGCCTAAACAGATGATTAAGTTTGGAGATTAAAATTTTTATTTTTTATATTTTATTTAAAAAGAATTAAATATCCATATTTTTATAAACGGTAAACTAGGCCAGTTTAAGCTTAAATATTGTTTTTAACAGCTTGATTCTATTCTCCACCGGTTATAATATCCAGCTCGTGCTGTCTTTTCCTTAATTCTGCTTCACTACCTTTTATACAATACTTGTTATAGGTCAGGCCATATTCCTCATAAAGAGGGCATCCGGGACATATGCACTCCTGTTCGTGAACTACACATGGGCTTTTACCTAAAGCACAGTACAGGCCTTCCATAATTCCCTGCATGCAAGAATCATAGGTGGAACAGTCCTTACAGATACAAGATTCCTTTTCTTTTTCCAGAAACTGGTTTAGTTCATCTTCTGGCATTTTATTTAATGCTTCCATTTTCTGTTCAAAAACATCAGCCATTTCCATCACCACTAATATTTTTGTTATTAATGGTACTTGGTTGTGGTGAAAAAGAGTTTCATGTAACTCCAAAAGTGTGCGAAATTAAACAAAATGAAACGAATAAATCAATTAATAACCACTCCATAACTATTTAATATTTCAATTGTATAATTAGTTATAACTTATGTTCGTTTAACCTGAGTGAAAAGGGAGGGATGATGTGAAATCTAAAATAGCTATTTTAGGAGGTATATCTATTCTGATGTTGGTTGTTCTTGCTTCAGGATGCACCAGCAATGAAAAGGTATTATACCAGTACAATCTATCAGAGGGTCAATCTCCAAATTATATAGGGATACAGAATGTTACTGTACCTAATGGAACAAATAGTACTAAAGTTGATGCCCAAAATTTGACGAAAGTTAATTCTAATTTGAGCAATTCATTCGTGAATATATACGCGTTAAGTGTCGTTCCGGTGACGGAAACTATTACTGGAAATGACACAGAAATAATCAAAAATTACAACAAAAGCGTAGTTTTACAGAAAACCATTGACTTATCCAATGAAACAAGTCCAAAAACATTTACTTATACCTTTAATGACACCCAAATTAAAGGATTTTTAATAATAAATGTAAATGCTAAAGGATCTATTCAGATATTAATATCTTAGTAAAATTTGGAAAAAAGAATTATTTTCCTAAAATTTTTTCTTTTTTATTTTTAAATCAAAAATTGAATTAAAACTTAAATTTACCAATTTTATTGATAATAGCTGATTAAAACTATCCTATAATATTTGGAATATGTTTTTGATTTGCTTTGTGAATAATCTTCCCGGATAAATAAAAGATTAATATAAAAAAATAAATTAGATATTTCCTATTTTCTATTTCCCGCTACTAATCAGTCTTCAACTAAACAAATGGTAAATCAAGAAATACAGAATTAGTCTATTTCCAGTTCTTCGTCCTCAAAAAGGAAAATATCCTCAATTCGGGCATCCAGGACCCGGGCTATTAGGTAGGCTAACTTCAAAGAGGGGTTATATTTCCCTTTCTCCAGGAAAACAATGGTTTCCCTTCTAACTCCTACTTTTTCTGCTAATTGAGCCTGGGTTAAATCGTATTTAGCCCGTAATTCTTTTATTCTAGTCTTCATTCACGTTCTCCTTAACTTATGGTACGCCCTAATAATGTAAAAAAGTTCTAATTTATCTTTGTTTTTAACCCAGTTCTATTTTAAATCTGTTTTTTAAGTATTTATTTTTAGTCTATGTCTCCTTTACGGCCTAAAATGGTGTTGGCTATAAGCATGGTGGAGGTCATGACGAAAATGGTCACTCCCATTAATTCGATGGGGTTGCGTATTTTTTGCCCCCAGTACATGGTCAATACCAGGAAAGAAACAAATACTAAGGTTATGTACCAGGAATAAGTGGTAGCAAATGTTCCTATTTTTCTTAATCGTTCATCCTGAGCTTTTTTATCCATACCCACATAGGTGAAAAAATTAGTTGTGAGGGCCATTATTCCTAAGAGGAGGATAACTGATACTAAATCGCTCATGGTCTTGGTAGCCATCATTATCAAGTCCTGAAAGCATTAAAGCAGCAGATCCAAGCCAGATACTTAGTTTATACAAATTATAATTTTCCAACCATTGGGTACTGTTTTCTTCATTTTTTTCTTTTTTGTTAAAAAGAGGCACCAGAAATAATAGGAAAAATGCAAAAAACACGTAATAGATGGGATTTTCTAAAACATATCCCATTAATCCTAAAAAACCTAAAATACCCCAGAAATAATTGAATTCCGTTTTCATTTGTTCACCTCATTTTTATTCTATCTAGAATGTTGTTTATTTGCAACATTATGTTATATTTTTATAACATTATGTTTGATAGATATAACATATTACTATTTAAATCTTTGGTATAAAAACAAAAATAAGGGAATATCTAAAATTTACAAATTAAGTTGTCAGGTATTATTATTTTATTAATTATTAAATCAGGTCCTATTAATCCTTTTTTTCAATTTCCCACTTTTCAATACAATCTTCAATACTTAAACAAATAGTCACTATCCACGATTTCCTTTTCCAGACTGCTTTTTCTAATGGAATCTCTTAAAGGACCATACATATTGGCTGCTTTAATTTTAATGCCTCGCTTTTCAATTCTTCATTAAGTTCCTCCAGCATCTGGATTCCGGAATAATCAATGAAAGCTGAAGATTCAAAATCCAGAATAAACAATTTAGTATCTTCATATTTGTGATCTACCAGATCTATAATGGTATTTTTTATATTTTCGGTGTTCAGGAATATCTGGGAACCATCCACCCTACAATGAGAGTATGGGAAATTATTTGACCTTCTGGGTGGCGTTTAATATCTAAAAACTGATCAGTGCCAGGAATACGTCCTAATATGACTACATCTGGGTTGTACATATTTTTTAAGTAGTCCCAGAATGGATAATATAACTCCAATAACAATTCCCTCCAGGGCCCCGAAAAACAGCACTGATAACAGGGTTACCAGGGCAATGGCAAATTCTATTTGACTGAAATTGTAAATATTGCGAAAATGAGGGATGTCCACCAGGCCTTTTATAACATAGAGTACAATGGCGGCCAGTATGGCCTCGGGTAAGTTGTAAAAAACTCCGGTGAAAAATAAAAGTACTAATAAAATTAATAAGCAGCAAATCCTCCGGATAACTGGGTCTTGGCCCCACTTTCATCATTTACTGCGGTACGGGATAGAGCTTCCCCCAATGGGTAGTCCCTGGAAAAGGCCCACCACTATGTTGGAGGCCCCTAAAGCCAGCAGTTCCTGGTTCCCATCAATTTTATAACGGTATTTAGCAGCATATTCTTCGGCAAATAAATACCCTTCAATGTAACTTACCAGAAAGACCGTGGCGGCCAGAGTAATGAGGATATTAACATCTATTAAACGTGGGATCTGGAATAATCGCCATGGGTAATCCCTGAGGAATGTAACCCACTAGATTAACCCCTAAAGAAGCTAAGATTGGTAAAAGTAATCAGTATAATGGATCCAATAACCAGAAAAAGGGTGTTGGGCATTTTAGGAAACTTTTTAGTGGCCACATATAAGAAAATGATTCCTCCCACACCCAGGGCCAGGGTGTAGAGGTTGGTTTGGTCAAGATTCAAGATGAGATAATAAATTCGCTCAAAAAAATTTCCAGTGGTGCCTTGTATTCCAAATAATTTAGGTAAGCTGGCCCGAGGCAATAAATAAGGCAATACCTGCTAAAAAACCAGTTAAACACTGTTTTAGAAATGAATTTAACAATGAAACCCAACCGCAAAACCCAGGAAATCAGGGCCAGAACCCCAGCAGCCACAGCTACCAGGGAAACCATCATGAGATACTGGCTCGCATTGGGAATCATGAGAGAACCCAGGGTGGCCCCTACCAGTATGGAAAGGGTGGAAGTGGGGCCAATAGATAACTGTTTGGATGATCCAAAAACCATGTAAACCAGTAGGGCCACCATGGCCGAATATAAACCAACTTCCGGAGGTAAATTGGCCAGGGAAACATAAGCAATGACCTCGGGTATGGTGAAGGCTCCTACGGTGATTCCGGCTATGATGTCTGGCCTGAGCCAGTCTTTATTATAGTTTCGGGCCCATCTGGTTATGGGTAAGTAGGAGGAGAGGTTTTTCATGGTTTTTGGTCCTTGGGGATTGGATTTTGAGTTTAATTATTTATTAATTATTATTTTTTTAATATTAAATTTTATCTAAAGGTTCAAAATCCAGTTATTTTAGATTTTAATTTTTTTTATGGGGAATTGGATTATGTTTGGAATTTAATTCTTTACAATTTACGGGTTAATATTAGTAATCATTTCAATAAATTTAATAATACATAAAGTAATAAACTTAATCACTATTTCAGGGGTAAAAAAATGCATGTCCTCCTCATTAAATAAATTAAAATCAGATAATATTATTTGTAGTGGTTTTAACTGTTTTAACGATCATACCTTTTTTATTTTGGAATAATAGTCTGGTATCTCTATTTATATACATAGCTTAATCCCAATAATAAGCTTTTTAGCTGCAAGTATACTGATTTACACTGCATGGTGGTCCTATAAAAACCAGAAAGATGTTTTTAAACCATGGTTGCTAATTGGCCTGGCAATGCTATTGTATTCCATTTGCTAATTTGTTTTATTTTATTTTTGAAGATGTTCTGAGGGTAATATCTTCTCCTTCCATTGCAGATGTATTTTATCTGGCCATGTATCCTTTATTAATCATGGGACTACTATTATTTTTTAAAAGACCATTTAATATTCGATTTAAATCATTACTGGACACAGCCATTGTCATGATTTCTGCATTTTTTATTGTATGGTTTCCACTGATCTGGCCCATTGTGGAACCCAGCCAACCAGACACATTATCCATGATTTTTTCTTTATTTTATATATTTTTAGACCTTATAATACTTTTTATAGTACTGGCATTACTATTTAATCGAAATAAGAAGATTTCTGAATTACCCATAGCATTAGTTTCCCTGGGATTATTTTTCCAGATATTTGGGGACATGATATATGCTTATTATATGGTGGTACCCACTCTGATCTATGGATGGCTATTTAATATTTTATATGTTTATAATACTCATATTCATTGCTTTAGCAGCCATATCCTTTCTAAAAAATATCCAATTGGATTTAGGTTATTTAAAATCATCTTATAGAAGATCAAAAGCACAAAATGACTTGATTTCTTATCTGCCATTAATACTGGTTCTTTTTACATACGGTCTTTTAATTATCACCACATCCAGATGAGGCCTTAATCTGGGGGGTGGGAATAGTGGTGGTAATGGTAATTCTCAGACAGATTGTATCCTTAAATGAGATATAAAAGGAATAAAGAATTAATTTCGCAAAAGAAAGAACAACTAAGTTTCATTACCACTAATATGATGGATCTCATCACTGAATCAGATGAAAAAGGGTATTCTTCAAATATATAAGTCCCTCCTCTGAACAGGTTTTAGGTTATTCTCCCCAGAGATCTATTAGGAAAATCATTTCCGTATTTAATTCACCCCGATGATTTGCAAGAAATTAGCCATAATCTTAAAAAATCAGTGGCCTCCCAGGGAAGCGTAAGACTACAATATCGTTGTAAAAATGCTGCAGGGAAATACTATGTGGATGGAAACCATTGGAAAACCTGTTTTTGAGGATGAAGAACTTAAAGGATTTATTTACAGCAGCTCGGGATATCACCGAACAGATAGAATCAGCAGAATTTGTTAAAAAATCACTAAAAGAAAAGGAAACTCTTCTAAGAGAAATTCATCACCGGGTGAATAACAATCTACAGATTATCACCAGTCTTTTGAATATTCAGTCTAAAAACGTGGTGGATAAGCGTGATCATGAACTTTTTGTGGAGAGTCAGAACCGTGTGCGGTCACTGGCCATGATACATGAAAAACTCTATCAGTCCGATAATTTAAGCTCCATAAACTTCTCAGATTATCTGAAAACCCTTTTAAATAGTTTAATATATAATTATCCTGAAATTATTAAAGTTGATTTAGAATCTGGATACTGGGGAGATAGAACTTAATATTGAAACTTCAGTTCCCTGTGGCCTAATAATAACCGAACTTGTTTCCAATTCCCTTAAACACGCTTTCCCTTTGCTCATGGAAGGTAAAATAACTGTGCAAATGCACCAGGAAGGGGAGAAATATGTGTTGATGGTGGGGGACAATGGTATTGGATACCAGGACGAATCAGACTTATATACTACCACTCTGGGATTGAATCTGGTTAATTTACTGGTAGGCCAATTAGATGGTAATATGGAAGTATTGGAAGGAGAAGGAACTGTTTACTGGATTACATTCCAGGAATTAAAATATGAAAACAGAATATAGTTTATTTTGGATTGGCAAAAAGAGTATTTTTCCTAGAGTATTTCTCTTTTAAGGAATACATTAAATATTTTTTAAAAGTCGATATTTTTTTAATTATTAATCTCGGGAATAGTAAAATAAAAGGTGGATCCCTTTTCTGGTTCTGATTCGGCCCAGATTTCTCCTCCAAATTGTTGAACTATTTTTTGAACGATGGCCAAGCCTATTCCGGTTCCTTCATATTCATCTTGCTTGTGCAGACGCTGGAAAATGGTGAAAATACGTTTCAAGTGTTTGGAATCTATTCCAATTCCATTATCTTTTATAGAGAAAAGATAATGAGTTTCCTCCTTGGTAGCAGAAATATGGATGTGGGGATGGTTATGGCCTCGATATTTGATAGAATTGCTTATGAGATTTTGAAAGAGCTGAACCATCAATTTTTCGTCTCCCATGAGAGTGGGTAGTGTATCGTGGGTTATTAAGGCATTATTTTCATCTATGGGAACTTTTAATAGCATTAAAGTATTTTCCAGGACCTTTTCACAATTCACTGGAATAAAATCTCTTTCTTTTTTTACCCGAGAGTATTCCAGAAGATCATTGATCATATCATCCAGACGTCGGGCTCCGTCAACTGCAAATTCAATGAATTCCTGGGCGTCTTCATCTAATTTATCATTATATCGCTGCTGTAGTAGCTGTAAAAAGCTGGTTATCATTCTTAAAGGTTCCCGCAAGTCGTGAGATGCCACATAAGCAAAATGTTCCAGTTCTGCATTGGATTTTTCCAGCTCTCTGGCCTGTTCCTCGGCTTTTTCTTCAGCCTTTTTTCGCAGGGTTATATCTCGATTAATGGCTATAGTGCCATTAAAATCACCTTTTTCATTTTTTAAGGATGAAATGGAAGTCAAGATATTTATATCCTCGTTATTTTTGTGTTTCTGAATAACCTCCGCATTCCAGGAATCTTTGATATTTAAATCCTTTAATAAATGACTCTGATTTATATTCTGAGGATATGTGGTTTCTAAAAATTCCATTTCAGGTTTTCCCAGCACTTCATCTGCTTTCCACCCGTAAATGTCCTCGGCGGCAGGGTTCCATCCGATAATATGGAGATTAGAATCGGTAATTATTATGGCATCACTCACATTTTTCAATAACTGCTCTAAATTGGATTTCTTTAAACTAAAAAAACTTGATAAAGCCTCATCTGCTGCTATGTTTCTAGTTCTAGCTTCTTTTACTACTACCATGGTGGCTATGATTAAGTAAACTCCCCCCAGTAACTGCGCTCCTCTACCCATCCAGTTTAAGGGGGTACCCATGGAATTCTCCATTAAAATTCCCACCACACCCAGGGATATCAAAAGAAGTCCCAACCCATACCAGTAAATAAAAAGAGACTTTGATCTAAAATACTGCTTTAAAATCATGGAACTGGCCACAAAAAGCATTACAGCGGTTAGGCCCAGTATAAACTGGCGAATTCCTGTCCCACCTGATCCGGGGATAAAGAACGAGGGTAAAAGCCCTTGGATACTGATGAAGGAGATTAATAATATTAAGACTAGAGAACCTAGATAGACTTGCAGGGCGGCAGATCGTCTTCCTGAGATACTTTCTAGCGGATAAATTCTGTTTATCATGAAAAAAGCCCCTACAAAGTATAATAACGCAGCTAAAAAAATAATAAGGTTGTGTATGGTTATAACATCATTTAGCTGGAACCTTTCCCACCAGGAAACTAACGAGGCCCGAGATTCCGAAAGTCAGGGTCCCAATTCCCAACCAAAGAACCGGCCAGGATCCAGATCGTAGAAAACCACGCAAGCCCACAAAAGCAATTATAAAGGAGGGTATGCCCACAAATATTACATTAAGAAAGAAAACTAGATTTTCTGGCTCATAACTTGTTTCTATATCTATAATAGTAAATAAAACAGTTAAAAAAATAATTAAAATGACCAGGGCCAGGCCGGGAACCTTTAATTTTTCAATAAAAGCTAAATTCTTTTTATTACCTTCAGATTCCAGTATTAATAGTGTATCAATATCTACTGCTTTGCCCACAATTTGCCCCTAGATAGTTTTGGTTTTCAATAATTAATATAATTTACTAAACAAATAAGATTTATTTGATGAAAATAAGGATTTATGAATAATTATTTATTTTTTGGGCCTTGGCAATAGGAATTATTTTATTTTTCTTTAATTTTTTGAAATCAGAATGTTTATATATAACGTGCCACGATATATCGTAGTATGGTATAACATTGCACGATGTATCAATTCGGGAGATTATTATGGATACTAAAATATTACAAAAAAAGTATTTACCATTAACCGAAGCGGCTTATTATGTTCTAATTTCTCTAAATAAGCCACGGCACGGTTATGGGATAATGCAACACGTCAACGAGATCACCAATGGCCGTATTAATATCGGGGCGGGAACCATGTATGGAAATCTGTCTCGAATGGAAAAGGAAGGATTAATAACTCCAGTTGCTGAAGAAGATCGTAAAAAAATCTATGAACTCAGTGAAAAAGGTAAAACTGTGCAAAAACTTGAACTTGAACGTTTAGAAGAGCTTCTGAGTCACGGTAAAACTGAAATGGGGAATTCAAGATGAGAGAAGTCAAAACTGTATGGCGCTGGTGGTGGGGCGAGAATATAGATAATCTAGAAAATTGGATGGAAGAAATGGAAATGAATGGATGGAATCTAATTAAAGCTGATTTTACATCTTTTTCACCTATGAGGTTAAAATTTAAAAAAGGAGAAAGTAGGAAAATTAGGTACTGTCTTGATTATCAAAGCAGGATTGATGTTAATTATTTTGAGATTTTCAAAGAAGATGGTTGGAAACTAGTAGATAATAAAAGCGGACCCATGTTTATATGGAGTAAATCCTACCAAAATGAAAAACCCCATATTTATACCGATACTAAATCATTAATTGAAAGAAACAATCGCACAATTAGAAATATTATTTTTGGAGTTTTTGTAAGTATATTCCTGTTATGTCTAGTTTTAGTCAGCAATTTTGACAGTACTAAATTAATATCATCAATTTTGATCATGTCATTTATCGTTTATGGATATTTAATAGTGCAATTATACTGCTATAACAAAAAACTGAAACAAAACTCAATTAAATGGTAAATAACAAGTTTTAAATTGGAAATAGCCAATAAGGGGAAAAATAATGGTTAATTTAGAATTAAATCAAGAATATATAGAAACTAGAAAAAAGCTTGGTAAAAGAGTTAACAGGCTTGGATTCTGGGCAGCGATCCTTACAGCAATATTAGCTGCGGCATTTATCACAATGGGTATGTTTGGTTCCACTTCATGGGATACTTTTCCAGGTATGGTTAATTATGTTTGGTCGTATATTAAAGTTATAGATTATGCTCTGTTTATTCCAGGGTTTCTTCTTTCAGCTGTATTTGTGGTTTTGATGGCTTGCATTCACTATTATGCTACTTTAGACAAAAAAATATACAGTCTAATTGGTTTAGCATTTGCATTAATCTATGCAGCAGTGATTACTACTGACTACTTTATCCTATGGACTGTAATTTTGCCCAGTACAATACTCGGAGAAACAGCAGGTTTATCTATTTTTTCTATGTATAATCCCCATGGAGTATTCGTTGCCCTTGAATCTGTAGCATACTTAATGATGAGTGTAGCTTTACTTTCCATTGCTCCTGTTTTTGAAGGGGGAAAAATTGAGAATGTATTACGATGGATTTTCATCATAGGTTTTATTTTAACTATTGGATCTTTATTTGGTGTATTTTTAATGAATTATGACATTGTAATGTTTGAAATAGTCATACTTGCTATTTACTGTCCATTACTTATAATTTCGGGAGTTTTATTGGCAATTATTTTCAGAAGAAATGGAAAAACACAATATGGTGAAATATCATGAAGAATGTGATGATTATTGGAATTGGTATAATATTAGTTGTAGTAATAGCTTTAGGGATAATTCCATTAATTTCTCATGATATGAGTAATAGAGCAACTGTTTTTGAAACATTGGACCCCAATGGAGCAATTGTTGGAAATGCTTTAGTTGTTTATGATCCCAGCATAACTGGAAACACAAAAAATGTAGCAAGCTTAATTGCAGGGGATTTACAGGCAAAAGGATACAAGGTCGATCTGGTAGGTATAAAAAATCCAAAAGCCGAAAATACTTCAGGATATAACGTGATTGTCGTGGGAGGGCCTATTTATGGAGGAAACACTGGCGATGCAGTTAAAAAATATTTAAAAATATTGAAACCTGTAGAAGGAACTAAAATAGGGGTTTTTGCTACAGGAGATCCACATACTACTGACGAAGCTCAAATTAAGAAACAAATTGCGCCAATTCCAGAAAACAGCACTCTGCAAATAAATGCTGTGATAACAGTTTCTATGAATGATGATAAAACAAAGAAGTGTGTTGTATTTGTTGATGATTTGCTAAAATAGGGAAAATTCAGAGCATTAAAATGAAATAAGTGGTTAAAATGGAAAAGATCAAAAATGTCTGGCACTGGTGGTGGGGCTGGAACACTCAGAAAGTAGAAGATTGGCTGGAAGAAATGGAAAGGAACGGATGGAATCTGACTAAAGTCGATTTTTTTCAGGTCAGGTTCACTTTTAAGAAAGGAAAAAGTAGGAAAATGAGATATTGCTGGGATTATCCCAATTATCCTGGAGATAATTATTTTGAGCTTTTCAAAGAAGATGGTTGGGAATCAATGGATAATAAAATGGGACCATGGTTTATTTGGGGTAAACCCTATGAAGATGAAAGGCCCAACATCTACACCGATACAAAATCGCTAATTGAAAAAAACAATCGTCAAATCAGGACGGTCATTTTTGGAGTGGTGGTGACTCTAATTTTACTGGCTATAGTTTTAATTGTCAATTTCAGTCTTTCTAAACTGATTTCAGCAATTTTAATCCTGTCCATGGTCTTTTATGGCTATATAATAGTAAAATTATACCAATATAATAAAAAACTAAAAACAAATACCATTAAATGTTAATAAGGGTCAATTAACCTGCTGAATAATTAATTGAATCACTATAATTGCTAAAATGAGCAGCAAATGATAAATTGGGCAAATCAAATTAATTTGGAGGAAAAAAATATGAAAGCGATTGTATACACAGAATACGGATCACCAGATGTTTTGGAACTCAAAGAGGTAGCTCAACCTGTTCCCAAGGACAATGAAGTACTGATAAGAGTACATGCGACCACAGTAACTACTGCCGACAGCATGATGCGGAAGGGAGAATCCATGGTTAGCAGGATCATTTTGGGCCTTAGAAAACCCCGAAAGAAATTCAAAATACCAGGCCTGGAGCTAGCCGGGGAAATTGAATCCATAGGCAAGGATGTGAAACGATTTAGGAAAGGCGACCAGGTCTATGGATTCACTGGTTTTGGGCCGGGTGCTTATGCTGAGTACAAATGCATGTCTGAGAAAGGATCACTGGTACTAAAACCTACCAATATGGCCTATGAAGAAGCGGCCGCTGTGGTTGACGGGGCATCAACCGCCTTGTTTTTCCTCAAAGAAAAGGCAAACATCCAAAGCGGAGATAAAGTCCTTATAAATGGTGCCTCAGGAAGTATAGGTACTTTTGCAGTACAAATTGCCAAATACTTTGGGGCAGAGGTCACTGGGGTATGCAGCAGCGCAAATGTAGAACTGGTAAAATCTCTGGGTGCTGATAAAGTAATTGATTACACTCAAGAAGATTTTACCAGAAACGGTGAGAAATATGATATTATTTTTGACACGGTAGGCAAGAGCTCATTTTCACATTGTAAGGATTCACTAAATAAAAACGGACGCTATCTGGTGACGGTTATGGGCCTTACACCAATTTTACAAACGCTATGGACCAGAGTGATAGGCAGTAAAAAAGTAATATTTGCCATGTCAGTTGAAAAAACCGAATCTCTGACTTTTATTAAAGAGCTTATTGAGGCAGGAAAACTTAAACCAGTGATAGATAGGCACTATCCATTGGAACAGATTGCTGAAGCTCACCGGCATGTTGAGAAAGGCCACAAAAAGGGGAATGTGGTCATTACTGTGGGAAACAACATAATCCTGTCTAAAATACGTATTTCTACACGTTTTTCAGCTCAAAGTGGCAGTTGAAATAATGAAAGACGAAAAGGGTGAGAATAAATGAACGAACAACATTATGATTTCTATTATAAGACCAATGGCCTCATTTACGGCCTTAGAATTATGGGAATAATCTCTCTGGCGGCCAGTTTAGTGCTATTTTTTAATACCTGGTGGCCTTATCTGCAGATTCTGTCATTGCCCCTTATTTTACTGGCTGTAAACTTTTTTATAGGAAGTATAGTGGCCCGCAAGGTAATATCTCCTGATTATATGGCCCTTCCCTTTCGTTGATTTATTTTCCTCACCAGATGACCTGGTCCTGGATGCCGGGTGCGGTGCTGGCCGGGTAACCATTGAAGTGGGCAAATTATTGAAAAATGGACAGATAGTGGCCCTGGATCTCTTTGATCCTAAGGTGGACTCCATGTCTGGTGGAAGGGATTTGCTGGAGAAAAACCTGGAAATTGCTGGAATAAGTAACCGGGTTCGCATAGTCCAGGGGGATGTGACCCACATGGAATTTGAGGATAATACCTTTGATTCGGCCGTCAGTGCCCTTTTGTTGAATAATTTAGGCCCGGCCAAACTTTCTGGATTGCAGGAGTTGTTTAGGGTTCTTAAATCCCAGGTGGAAAATTACTGGTTATTGTTCCTGTACCGGGCCTGCACACCTTTGCCGTGATGAGTGTGTTTTCTTTGTTAATGACCTCTAACAAGGAATGGAGATCTCTCTTTGGCCAGGCCGGTTTTAAGCTGTTGGAAGAAGGAGATATTAATTTTGGCCGGTATTTTTTATTGGAGAAATAGACTACTTGGGTCCAGGGATAGGGATTGGTCTGGAATAGGTGATTCAGTATTCCTTATTATTGGTATGAACTTGGCATCACTTCGGATATAAAAATATGAATTAACTTAAAATATAATTATAATAATTTTATATATTGATATTAATATTGTAAGTAATTTTTGGAATAGATGTTATTGGGAGTTATGGCAATGTAGAACGAAAATCTTCATGGTCGTATTATCAAGATATATTTAGATAAAATAAATTATTAATTTTCTTGCTTCTATGGAAGATGATTCAGTGCAGAGAAAATTGTGACTAGAGAATCTATTCGGATATATCAAAGAGTTCTGTGAAGAAACTTTTGAGGTATTAAGTGTTTTGACATGTTTAAAATAATTTGCTGGTTAAAGATAACATTTGACAGAACTGTGAACTTAGATAGAGCTAGAGAGTTCACACTTATGGATCTTTATGAATCGATTAATTCAAAAATCTATACGAAGCTGAAACAATTATGAACAATTGGGACAGAAACAGATTTGGAATTTCAATGAATCCTAACTTTATTGATTTTCAAGGTGAATTTATTCCAAATGCTTTGTTAATTTTTGAAAATAATTATAATAATCTTTTTAACATGCTAGTAAGATTCAGCAAACAATCAAGGATCTCATTTAATGGAATTGATCCTTCTCTTCAACGGGATGAATAGTAAATGATAGATAAGCTTTCATAAAGGAACTGAAAAAAATATGCAGAAGATGAACTTAAGGAAATGGAATCTTTAATTGAGATGATTAATGATTTACTTAAGACTTGGAAGATGAAAATTTTCAGAAATATGTGATTCAACTGAAAGATTTTCCTGAAAATAAAATAGTTAGTTACTTGTTTAATGATTTTATTCGTGATCGTGCGGGTGTAGAGTTGCCTTATGGGGAATTTCAAATGCTGGGGAAAGTTGTAAGAAAAATTGAAGGTGACGATTCTATTGATCTTCTTCAAGGCTCAGTAATAGGACTAAATGATGAGATTATAACCGGATTCACATAACCATTTGAAAGCAGGATATTAAAGGATTTGAAGCCCTAAACTAGTTTACAACTGTTGAAGCACCGGCTTTACAAGTGATTCCTATTACTGTTTTCATATGATTTATGAGTATAAAATATTGAGTTTATCGGTGAGGAAATGCAAGAAAAAAAGTTGCTAAAGAATATTTGGAACAATTACAAGAATTTTCATATTCTAAGTATTGAAAATCACCGATCAAACAAGCTGATTATAAAATTAATATGAAAAAAACTATTCGCGAAACGATTATGAGCTCCGCAGAATTTTTGAATCCATAATCAAATTTTTGGAAGATATTAATTTTTATCGAAATCTAACTGATGAGACTTTTTCTAGAGATATTCCAACAGATTTTGAAAATCCACTTTTTTATTCATTAATGGTAGATTACTTGGATCAAATTTGTTAAACACAATTTTCTAAATAAATGTCTTAACATCCACCATAATAAGGCTCCCTATTCTCAATGGCATCAATGAAGATCTTCTTCAACTCTTCCATATCCTTACCATCGCGAATGGCCCCAATAATATCCACTAAATTATCATTCCTCAATAAACAGGGCTTAATCTTCCCATCTGGTGTTATACGCAGCCGAGTACAGTTTTTACAAAACTCGGTATTATCCATGGGCTTGACAATCTCTATTTCCCCATCATCCACAAAGTACTTCTTCCTATCCTGCATGAAGTCCCGGGTCTTGACCTTGTCGGCGGCCTGGGCCAGTTCTTCTTCTAAATCAGACATTTCATAGTGGTACTGGTCTATGAATTCGGTATCTGGGCAGCTTTCTGTTTTTAGAAGTTCTATGAGTTGTAAAACGGCTCCGTTTTCTTTGCAAAACTGGAACATGTCCCATATTTCTTCGTGGTTGAGGTCCTTCATTACCACCATGTTCACCTTAACCGGGTCCATACCGGCCTGGGCCGCGGCCCGGATTCCCTTCTTAGCACTTTCCAGGTAGTCCCGGCTGGTTATGAATTTATAAGTATCTGGATTAAGGGTGTCCAGACTCACATTTACCCGGTTTAGCCCGGCCTTTACCAGTTTATCAGCGTAACGTTCCATTAATGTCCCGTTGGTGGTTATAGAAACGTCTTTAAATCCCAGGGTAGATATTTTCTCTACAATCTCCACAATATCTGGCCTGATAAGTGGCTCTCCTCCTGAGAGTCTTATCTTGCGGATTCCAATTTCCCGGGCCACTTGGGCTATGCGGAATATTTCCTCTGCGGTCATTTCCTCACTCATGGGCATTATGCCGTCGTGGTGACAGTAAAGGCAATTCACATTGCAGCGGCTGGTTATGGAGATTCTCAGGGAAATGATAGGTCGCTGGTAGCTGTCTTGGGTAAACATGTTAATCAGTTAATTAATGAATTTGTTTGTTGAAAGTTTTTAGGAGTTAATTAGTTTTTATTGGTGCCTGGGAAGTTAGTTAACAATTTTTTAAGGTTTCTCTCTATTGCGCACCATCAATTCAATTCTTTCAATGGAGTCTGCGTCCTTATCCAGGGAATCCACCATTCCGGTAACGGTTTTAGCAATTATATTCTGCACAAAGGGGTTGAGTGGTATCCTCTGGCCATTGACCTGCAATAGGGCCTGTCTAAACTGGCTTTTACAGTCAACATCTGGGGCCTGTCCCTGTACCTTGGCCATGGAGAATTCATAGCAAGAGTCAAAACCGCATTTTTTACAATCTAAGTCCTTCAGGAGACCGTAACTTCTCTCTTCCACCAGTTTAACCAGTTCATCCACTTTTGCCTCATCCAGACTTGTCACATCCACTTGCTGGATGGTGTACTCGTCTTTTAAATCAGAAACAGAAAATTTAGCGAACTGGGAGGTTTTAAATCCTTCCAGGACTAAGAAGTCCAGTCCTTCATTGAATTCAATGGTGGATATGATCTGATCTAGATCCAGGGCCTGGTCAAAAAGTATAAATGTTTCTTTTCCAGTTCCCACCACAATTTGGGCCCCGGCCTGGCGGTGTTTTCCAGTATCCCGGTCAGCCAGGTCAAAGGTCACATGAGAGAATTTCACCGTTCCAACTTTATATCCTTTTGAGGTCAGTTTCTTAACTATTTTAGTTACTAAAGTTGTTTTTCCGGTATCCTTGGTTCCCATGACGGTTATTATTTTCATTATCAACACCACGTGTCTTAAAAAAAATTTTTCTTAAATGGGTTTATTGGACCACCTAAGTTAGATAAAATGAATACTAATTTTATTAGTTAAATACATTATGTTGATTATAATACTCGCTCTGGTTGGAGTATTATTATTTTATATTTTATGATTTCAAAAAAGACAAGATAAATTTAGTTAATTAACAAAAACCCCTAAAGACGGATATTTCATGAAAATAATGACCCAATAAAAATCGAATCTTAATGAATTAAAATCAAATTTAATGCTTTAATCAGTGATTATATGGATAATGGAAACCTATAATTTATTTTAATCTTTAAAAAAGCCCCAGGCAATGGTATCACCAACAAGGTTAGGGGTCCTATTTTATGGTATTTTGAGGCTAAAAATATCATTGTATAATGTAGGAAAATTAAAGGATTTAGGAGCTAATTTGGGGCTCTATAAATTACCCTTAACTTTTCCATTATTATTTTTATAATGTCTAAAATTATTTATTTTAACTTTATAATGAATTTAAAATGTTAAAAAGAGTTTTTATTAAATATAATAATTTTTTATCTAATTTAAAAGGTTTATATTGAAATAGTTTCTCCTATACTTTTAGTGTGTTTCCTACACCCTAATATATATAATTTTCTATATGTTTCTAGTAGGAATTTATTTATAAATGATTAAGTGAAAGTGTAATTAACACACATGGTGACTCAATGCCCAAACATATAGTTTCTGGATTAAAATATATCGCAGCTGTCAACCTGAGGAAACAAGGCCAAACTCAGAGAGAGATAGCTCAAGCGCTGGACATGGACAGATCTACTGTTTCTCATTATTTGAATGGAAGAAACCTTTCCTGGAATTCCATAGAAGTGGCGGAAATAGTAACCCACTTTTGTCCCAAAGATTTTTTAATTTTAACCCATGCTCTTTTAAAGGATACTGAGCGGACCAGGACCATAATCCAGACCTGTACTGACTCAAAATTTAAAGGAGCAATTGGAAATTCTTGTATTGGGTGCGGCCTTTGTGTGGACACGTGTTTAATGAAGGCCATCGTGTTGAACGACTTAAAGGCACATATTAATTCTGAATGGTGTTGCGGATGCCTCATTTGTGTGGAAATGTGCCCGACCAACTCGATAGAAATTAAGGAGGTAGTAGATTGATGGAAACAACTGAACTAATAGATGGTAAGAATATTACCGTGGAGAGAGCAGGCGAAGAAGACCGAGTACTTCTCTTCAAAGACAATCTATGCGCTGTTTGTGGATTATGTGAAAGCATATGTCCTGTAAGTGCCATTGAAGCTAAACCAACTGGTGCAATGGTGAGAACAGAGCAAGACGCAAGTAAGTTAGATATTGATGAGAACAAATGTGTTCTTTGTGGAATGTGTAGTTCCATATGTCCTTTCCAAGCTTTAGACTTGCAAATTGATGGTGTATCAATAAAAGACATACCTGAATATCCTCAAATTATTAAATCTGCTGATATTGATGATGATGCGTGTATCAACTGTAAAGCATGTGAAACCGCTTGTCCTCAGGACGCTATAACTATTACTCGAGAATTACCTTCCCGAGCAGAACTCATCACCGGGGAAATAGATATAGACAAAGATACCTGTATCTCCTGTGGAATGTGCGAAGAAATGTGTCCGGTAGACGCCATAGAACTTGAACATCAAATGCCTACTGCAGACAACCCTGTAGTATCTACTGATATTAATGTTGATGAAGACAAGTGTGTGCACTGTGGAATCTGTAAGAGAATCTGCCCTGTAGACGCTATTACTCAAGTTTGTCGTATCTGTCCTTATGGTGAATACGAAATCGCTGAACCAGAAATCACTGGAACTTCCAACATCGACCCAGAACTATGTGTAAACTGTTCCTGGTGTCAGGAAATCTGTCCAGTAGATGCGGCCAAAGTCACCAAGCCTTTTGAAGGTGAATTGACCCTTGATCAAGAAACCTGCCAGGGTTGTGAAACCTGTGTAATGGTCTGCCCATGTAACGTGCTTTCCTTCCCTAAATCTGAGAAAGCAGGTGTAAATGCTGAAAAACTTTACAAAGATGAAAAATACTGTATTTACTGTGGAGCATGTGCAAAATCATGCCCAGTGGATGCCATTGATGTAAAACGGACCAAGATAAACTACACCCCAACTAAATCAAAAGCATGGAAAAAGGCCTTTGAATCTTTAGAAAATTAAGAATGTCGAATTTACGGAGGTAATTTGATGGCAATCGGATTAAAAGCATACCGAGAAATATGCCACGGTTGTGGTAACTGTGTTGTAGCCTGTCCTGTCAACTCCCTGAGAAGCCCGGAAGTAGCCGGAGGAAAGGGTCCTACTGACGATGTAGATATTATCATGATCGTTGAAGACGGAGCAGTGGAAATTAAAAATCCTGATCTATGTGGAAAGTGCGGAACTTGCGTAGAAGCTTGTCCTGTAGAAGCCATAAAATTGGAGGAATTATGATGAGGGTTATTTTAAACACTGGAAGAACTGTATGGCAGGGACAAGCCATAGAATCTGGTAAAGATCTGGAAATGTACGTGGATGCAGCAGCTATTGCCCACATGAGTGCAGAAATGATGAGCCAGCTTGGAATAAAACCTGAAGACAATATTGAAGTTATTTCTAACTTTGGAAATGTGGTAGTTAAAATTGTAGCAACCAAAGAAACCCTACCTGAAGGAATGATTTACATACCTATGGGTCCTTGGGCTAATCGGGTTATTGACCCTGATACTAACTCAACTGCAACTCCAAGTTTTAAAAATATCCCAGTAGAGATCTTACCTACAGATAAACCTGTACTGGATATGCCTACTTTAATGAAAGTCTACAACAAGGTAGGGCAAATTTAATATCCATTTTAAATCATGAGGAGGATTTTCATGGAAAAAATTATCAAAAATGGAATGGTTTATGATCCATTAAATAACATTGATGGTGAAAAAAAGGACATCTGTATCAAGGATGGAAAAATTGTTGACAGTGTCAGCGATGATGCAGAAGTCATAGACGCCTCAGGCAAAATTGTAATGCCTGGTGGTGTGGACCCTCACACTCACATTGCAGGGGCAAAAGTTAACGTAGGACGGATGTACCGGCCAGAAGACAGTAAAAAAGATGTTGAAGCCTGTGGACCAGAAGGTAAACGTTGTGGAAGTGGTTTCTCTGTACCATCTACTTTCATGACCGGTTACCGATACGCTCAAATGGGTTACACCACCGCTATGGAAGCAGCAATGCCTCCACTACTGGCCCGGCACACTCACGAAGAATTCCACGACATCCCTATTTTAGACCACGCTGCTTACCCACTATTTGGAAACAACTGGTTTGTCATGGAATACTTAAAAGACGGAGATATTGATTCTTGTGCAGCATACGCATCCTGGCTTTTAAAAGCCACCAAAGGTTACACCCTTAAAATAGTAAACCCTGGTGGAACTGAAGCTTGGGGATGGGGCGGAAACCTGCACGGTATCAACGACGTCACACCTTACTTCGACGTGACCCCTGGTCAAATTATTAAAGGACTGGCAGAAGTAAACGAAAAACTACAACTCCCTCACTCCATACACCTTCACTGTAATGATCTGGGACACCCAGGAAATTACGAAACCACTTTAGCTTCTTTTGATTTACCAAAAGGAATTAAAGCTAACCCGGCTACCGGAGCAAGAGACACTGTACTATACGCTACTCACGTGCAGTTCCACAGTTACGGTGGAAACTCCTGGAGAGACGTAGTTTCAGCCGCTCCTGAAGTGACTGATTACATTAACAAAAGCGACCACATAGTTTTCGATGTAGGTCAAGTAACTCTGGATGAAACCACAACCATGACCGCTGACGGTCCATTCGAATTCGATTTACACTCTTTAAACGGACTCAAATGGGCTAACTGTGACGTAGAAATGGAAACTGGTTCTGGTGTAGTTCCGTGTATCTACGCTGCTAAAGCACCAGTATCTGCCATGCAATGGGCAGTTGGTATGGAGCTATTCTTACTGACCAAAGACGCAGGAAAAGTTTGTTTAACTACAGACAGTCCTAACGCAGGTCCATTCACCAGATACCCACGTGTTATCGCCTGGTTAATGAGTAACCAGTACCGAAATGACATGTTAGATGAAAAACTACACAGCTGGGCTCACCGAAAAACCAGCATAGCTGCTATTGACCGGGAATATTCCCTCTTAGAAATCGCTCAAATTACCAGATCCACTCCTGCTAAAGTTCTGGGTCTAAGTGATACCAAAGGACACCTCGGTGTCGGCGCAGATGCAGATATTGTTATCTACGACCTGAACCCGGAAAACACTGATCTAACTAAGGATTACATGGCCATAGAAGCAGCCTTTGAAAAAGCAAGTCTGGTTTTAAAAGACGGCGAAACTGCAGTTATCGATGGTAATGTCGTAAACACCAGTTTACACGGTAGAACCTACTGGGTGGACACTCAAGTGGAAAAAACTTTATACGACGAAGTTTTAGCTGATGTAGAGAAGAAATTCAAACAATACTACTCTGTAAACTTCCAGAACTACCCGGTACAGGAAGATTACATTAACAAGTCTGCTCCTATTAATGGGGTGATGTTATGAGTGAGATTATTTTAACTCCTAAAGAACAACCAACCGTACCTATAGAAGCCGCAAACATACGATCTGATGTTTTCGCTGGTAAAACTGTGGACGAAATCAAAGAATTAGAAATCATGCACGGTAACAGGATTGCTAAACTTGGTGACTTCTTTGAAGTAGCAGGTGAAGCCTCCGAACTCCCTAAAATCATTATTGATGGTGATGTGTACAATACCAAGCGTATTGGACAGGGAATGACTGATGGTGAAATTCTGATTAAAGGTAACGTCAACAAATACGTCGGTCTCGAAATGAAAGGCGGTTTAATAACTGTTGAAGGAGACGCTGATGCCTGGGTAGGTCAGGACATGGAAGGCGGAGAAATAGTCGTTATGGGAAATGCTGGTGACTATGTAGGATCTGCTTACCGTGGTGACTGGAGAGGTATGAGTGGCGGTTTAATTACCGTTCACGGAAATGTGGGAAACGAAATTGCTGAGTACATGGGCGGTGGAAAAATCGTCATTAAAGGCAATGTCAACACCATGCCTGGAATACACATGAACAGTGGTGTTCTCATAATTGAAGGTAATGTTGTAGCCCGTACTGGTGGAGAAATGGCTGGCGGAACCATTGTGGTTAAAGGAGTCATTGACGAATTCCTTCCAGGATTTAAATATCTGGGCGTTGAGAAAAACATTGAAGTAGAAGGAGAAGTTATTCCAGGAGCTTTCTACAAATTTGAAGGAGATCTAGCTATTAAAGGAGCTAAAGGGACTATATATGCTGCAGTTGCAGGTAATAGTCACATAGCCCCGTAAGCTAAAGGAGGATTAAATTATGGAACTCGTAAAAAACGTAGTATGCCCCTTCTGTGGAACTCTATGTGACGATATCATCTGTAAAGTTGAAAATGACGAAATTGTAGGTACTTATAATGCCTGCCGAATCGGTCACAGTAAATTCGTACACGCTGAAGGTGCCATGAGATGGAAAACCCCTATGATTCGTAAAGGTGACGAATTCGTAGAAACTACCTATGATGACGCGATTGAAAAGGCCGCTCAAGTTATAGCCGGTTCTAAAAAACCTTTAATGTACGGTTGGAGCTGTACCGATTGTGAAGCTCAAGCTGTAGGTGTAGCACTGGCTGAAGCATCTAAAGCGGTTGTAGATAACACCGCATCAGTATGTCACGGACCATCTGTACTGGCCTTGCAAGACGTAGGATACCCTATATGTACCTTTGGAGAAGTTAAAAACAGGGCAGACGTGATTATTTACTGGGGATGCAACCCCTTCCACGCTCACCCTAGACACATGTCCAGGCACGTATATGGAAGAGGTTTCTTCAGAGAAAGAGGCCGATCTGACCGGACTGTTGTTGTGGTCGATCCAAGAGAAAGTGATTCTTCAAAACTGGCAGACATACACTTAAAACTGGACTTCAACAAGGACTACGAATTAGTAGATGCAATAAGAACTGTAATGGCCGGTCATGAAATCCTCTACGATGAAGTAGCTGGAATATCCAGGGAAACAATCGAAGAAGTGGTTGATGCTTTGAAAAAGGCTCAGTTTGGTTGTCTTTTCTTCGGAATGGGTATAACCCACACCCGTGGAAAACACAGGAACATTGATACAGCTATTCAGCTTGTTCAGGACCTGAACAATTACTCTAAGTGGACTCTGATTCCAATGAGAGGACACTACAACGTAACTGGATTTAACCAGGTTTGTACCTGGGAAACTGGTTACCCTTACTGTGTGGACTTTGCTGATGGATCACCTAGGTACAACCCTGGTGAAACCGGATCCAACGATGTTCTACAGAGTAAAGAAGCAGATTCCATGATGGTTATTGCTTCTGACCCTGGAGCTCACTTCCCACAAAAGTCCTTACAGCGAATGGCTGAAATTCCAGTTATTGCTATTGAGCCTCACCGGACTCCTACCACTGAAATGGCTGATATCATTATCCCGCCAGCAATAGTAGGTATGGAAGCGGCAGGTTCTGCTTACCGTATGGAAGGTGTACCTATCCGAATGCGGAAAGTAGTCAACTCTGATTTATTATCAGATAAGCAAATCCTGGAAAGACTTTTAGTCCGAGTAAAAGAACTAAAAGCTTCTAAATAAGTGTTAAAATAAGATAAAGTCTCCGGACTTTATTTATTTTATTTATTTTTTATTTTTTTATAGGCTTTATATTTAAAAAATTTATTTTAATCTGTTTTTATAATTTTAACTATAAAATTTAGTTATTTTTAATTTAAAGGTATTAAATTGTTTTTAAAGGAATATTAAGAACATTTTAGTATTATGGGTAATATCTGCAAAAATGAACAGTTATCAACTAAATTTCTGTCAAATTTAAAAAAATACTTATTTTTGATCTATTTTGTTTCTATTAATGTCTTTCCTATTTTGAAATTGAATATTATTCACTATTTTTACTAAATAAATGAAAAATGTGTACATATATGTGCATCATATCCTGATTTTTTCTATTCATTTTGCTGAAAATCGAAATATTTATATATGATATTTCCCAACCCTTTATTGTCGAAGTATCGGAAGTATGCTTCCGTATTCCGATAAAATTTAGAATTATAAAAAATTTTCAAAGAGAGTTCTATATGGTAAGAAAAATCGCAATTTATGGAAAAGGTGGAATTGGAAAATCCACAACTCAACAAAATACAGCAGCAGCTATGACTCATTTTTATGATAAAAATATCATGATTCACGGCTGTGATCCTAAAGCTGACAGTACCCGACTGATATTAGGGGGAAAAATGCAAACCACCATGATGGATACTCTCCGAACAATGGGAGAAAGCGGCTGTACACCTGAGGCAGTGCTGGAAACTGGTTTCGGCGGAATTAAATGTGTAGAATCTGGTGGTCCTGAACCTGGTGTGGGATGTGCTGGCCGGGGAGTAATAACTGCTATTACCCTCATGGAAAAACACGGAGTTTACGAAGAAGATCTGGATTTCGTATTCTTTGATGTTCTGGGAGATGTGGTATGTGGAGGATTTGCTATGCCTGTACGGGATGGTAAAGCCGAAGAAATATACATCGTGGCCTCTGGTGAGATGATGGCACTCTATGCAGCTAATAACATCTGTATAGGTATGGTAAAATACGCCAAACAGAGTGGGGTTCGATTAGGTGGAATTATCTGTAACAGTCGTAATGTAGATGGTGAAAGAGAACTACTGGAAGAATTCTGTGAAAAAATAGGAACTCAGATGATCCATTTTGTCCCTCGAGACAACATTGTGCAGAAAGCTGAATTTAATAAAAAATCCGTCATAGAATTCGATGCTGAATGTAATCAAGCCAATGAATACAAAGAGCTGGCACGTAAAATAATCGAAAATGAAAATTTTGTTATTCCTACTCCCATGACCATGGATGAAATGGAAGATCTGGTAGTTAAGTACGGAATGATGGACTAAGGCCTGGGGGCTTTGGAATTTGGTATGTGGAGGTAACCAAAATGAAAATGATTAGAGCAATTATAAGGCCTGATAAGACTGAAGAAGTTGTTGATGCATTATCCGAATCTGGATATGTGGCATTAACAAAAATGGACGTTATTGGTAGAGGAAAACAGAAAGGAATTCAAATTGAAAAAATCTACTATGACGAGTTGCCTAAAACCATGCTGATACTGGTGGTGGAAGACGACGAAACAGACGGTATTGTGGATATAGTCAATGAAAATGCATTTACTGGAAGTTTTGGTGATGGAAAGATATTTATAAGTCCCGTTGATGAGGCATACACTGTAAGGACAAGAACTAAAGGACTATAAAATTTAAAATTTAATAATCACAATTCAAAATCATTAATATAATAAATAAACAAGGTGTACCTCATGAAAGAGATAATAGCTATCATACGGCCTAATAAAATGGCCGCCACCAAGGAAGTGCTCACTGCCCTGGGGTTCCCGGCCATGACTGCCCACCGGGTTATGGGAAGAGGTAAACAAAAGGCCATAATCGACGAAGTTTCTTTTAAAATACAAAAAGAGGAACTTCATAAAAAAGAGGGCAGCATGCGTTACATCCCTAAACGATTAATGATGCTCATAGTGCCTGACGAAGATGCTTCTTTAGTAGTAGAAGCCATTATGAGAGTTAATCAAACCGGTCAAATCGGGGACGGTAAAATATTCGTGTGTCCGGTGGATGAAGCCATCCGGGTAAGGACAAAAGAGAAAGGAGAAGAAGCCATAACTTGATTTATGGCTTTTAATTTAATATTTGCTGATTAAACTAATAAATTCATAATAAAAATTTAAAATAACTGGATAATTTTAATTTATAATTAAAATAACCCGACAAATTTGATTAAATGTTGTGTAAATTAAGAATTTGCATTTAATTAATATTTTAATCACAAAAAAATCAGCATATCACAAAAAATCACGTATTTGGGAGAGTAATATGCCTTTCGATCTATTTGAAGTTGATAAAGAAATTCCAGAACGGAAAAAACACATTTACATTAAAGATTCTAAAGATCCTAAAGAACACATTCCGGCCTGTAACACCACTACAGTCCCAGGATGCATGACTGAGAGAGGTTGTGCCTTTGCCGGAGCAAAAGGAGTAATAACTGGGGCTATTAAAGATGCACTGCACGTGGTGCATTCTCCGGTGGGATGCACGGCCTATGCCTATGGTACTAAAAGATATCCTACCACTCCGGACATGCCCAATGGGGATAAATTCCCTATAGAAAATTTTAACCTGAAATATATCACCGGAACTGATATTCGAGAGTCTGATGTGGTATTTGGTGGTATGGACAAGCTAAAAAAATGCATACTGGAAGCTAATAAAGAGTTCCCGGAAGCTAATGCCATTTATACCTATGCCACCTGTACCACCGGGCTAATTGGAGATGATATAGACGCCGTTTCCCGGGAAGTAGCCGAAGAAATAGGAAAAGACGTTATTCCTATAAATGCTCCCGGGTTTGCTGGACCTACCCAGTCCAAAGGGCACCAGGTAGCCAATGACACCTTATTTGAAACCCTGGTAGGAACCAAAGAACCCCCTCGTACCACGGAATATGACGTAAATCTAATTGGTGAATATAACATTGATGGGGACCTCTGGGTTTTAAGAGAATACTTTAAAGAGATGGGAATTAACATCCTCAGTACCTTCAGTGGGGATTGTTGTCACGATGAAATTGGATGGATGCACCGGGCCAAACTGAGCCTGGTTAGGTGTCAAAGATCATCTAACTACATTGCCAAACTTTTAAAAGAACGATACGATATTCCTTACATAAAAGTGGACTTCTTTGGTGTTAGATACCCTACTGAAAATCTTAGGGCATTGGGTGAATACTTTGGAAAAGAGGAAGAAGCAGAAAAGGTTATTGAAAGCCGGATGAAATGGATTAGGCCGGAACTGGATAAACTTAAAGAGAAACTGCAGGGTAAAAAAGTGTGGGTTTTCTCAGGGGGACCTAAAAACTGGCACCTTCCTGAGCCTCTTGAAGAAGAGCTGGGAATGGAAGTAGTTGCTGTTTCCACCATGTTCGAACACGAAGATGGTTACGAGAAAATCAAAGAAAGAGTAGGGGAAAATACGGTCATAATTGACGATCCTAACTCCCTAGAAGCTGAAGAAATCATTGAAAAATACAAACCGGACATCGTCTTATCAGGTGTTAAAGAAAAATATCTGGCCCATAAGATGGGAGTACCCTGCATATTGATCCACTCCTATGAAAACGGACCATACATTGGTTTCGAAGGATTCCTTAACCTGGCCAAAGATATGTATGCCGCAATTTACAACCCGGTGTGGAAACTCATGGAATTCGAGCCAGAGATGGAAGAAGAAATCTCAGTTAAAAATGAGTCGGAAGAAGAGGCCGAAGTGAGTGCCGGCAAATAATTAAAATTTAAAATCAGGTGATTAAATGAGTGATGTAAATATTGTTGAAAGGGGAAGGACTCTGGTTGTAAACCCTTTGGTAACTTGCCAGCCCCTGGGGGCCATGTTTGCCACCCTGGGTATTCACCGAGGTCTACCACTGGTTCACGGCTCTCAGGGATGTAATACCTTCGTGAGATATGCTTTCAACCGACATTTTAGAGAACCTGCCGAAATAGCGGTCACCTCTCTTCACGAGGACGCTGCTGTTTTTGGAGGTAGAAGTAATCTTATAAGTGGTATTAAGAACCTTTCCAAGAGATTCAGACCAGACTTAATCGGGGTAGTAACCACCTGTTCCAGTGAGATAATTGGGGACGATGTGGACGGTTTCATGAAAGTGGCCCATAAGGAACTGGCTGAGGAAATAGGTGAAGAAAAAGCAAACAAAACTAAATTGGTGCATATATCCACGCCTAGTTTTGTAGAACATCATTTCAGAGGCTATGGTAATGCAGTCAAGGCCTTTGTGGACACACTGGCAGAAGATCCCACTGATGCTAATGAAAAAGTGAATATTATTCCTGGTATGGTAAATCCTGGAGACATAAGGGAGATAAAACACATGTTAAGTCTTATGGGGACTGAAGCCATTATGTTAAGTGATACTTCTGATCCTTTTGACTCTCCTTTAAGGCCTTCCACCACGGAATCAATGCCTTTTTATCCTAAAGGCGGTACTCAGGTGGAAGAAATTGCAGATTCATCTAATAGTCTGGGAACAGTTTCTTTACCATTCTATGGTGACGACGCGGCCCTGTCTCTGGAGAAAAAATATGATGTCCCGGCTAAAATCGGGCCCATGCCTATTGGGGTTCAGAATACTGATGAATTTGTGAGAAATATTACCAAATTGACCGGGTTGGAAGCCAGTGAAGAACTTCTGGATGAAAGGGGGCTTCTCATAGATTCCATGGCGGATTTATGCTCCAGATACTTATTTGGAAGAAAAGTTGCCATTTACGGGGATCCAGCACTAGTAACAGGAATGGCCCGATTTGTATGTGAAATGGGAATGATTCCTTCCTTTGTCTGTACTGGAGTTGAAAATCCTGAATTCACGGAAGAGATGAAAAAGGTAGGTAAAGAGTCGGAAGGCCCAGTAGAAGTTATGCCTGGGTCTGATTTAAGAGCTTTGGAAGTAAGATTAGAGGAAGAACCAGTTGATCTTGTAATTGGAAACTCTGAAGGACGTTTGATTACTAAAGATTTAGGTATTCCGTTGGTAAGGGTAGGATTTCCGGTTTATGATCGGGCAGGATACCATAGGGTACCTATTGTAGGTTACAATGGTAGTGTGAACCTCATTGATCGTATAACTAATATTGTCATGGAAAAATACTACGATGAACAACACTGGAAACTACAGCAGTAATTCCAAATAGAATATAGTCTGGGCTTAATTAAATAAAGTCCAAACCATTATATTTCTATTTAAAGATCTTTTATTCTAATCTAAGTTCCATTTTTTTACCATTTTCTATTTATAAATGTCTCATGGGGTTTAAATTAGAATTTAATAATTTAAAAATTCTAATTTTTCAATTTATAACCATTTTCATGAAATATAATAACTCAATTCAAAATTCAAAAAAAATTCAATATTAATCAATCAATCTAATCAATTCAATTTTAATCAAATTATTAATGCTCAATTCAATTTCAAATAATTTAATTAATTTAAGCGGTGGTGTATATGAAAAATTCCTCAAAACAATCAACAGGGTTAGAATCATTAAAATCCAGTGATAATGAATCTTTAAAGAAGGAATTAAATTCAAGTGGATCGCTAAAAAATAATTCTACTAATTCTCATTCTTTAAATGATTCAGATAAAGTTTTAAATGGTGACTCTGAGCCGGCTTTAAGTGAGGTAGATGATTTAATAATAACTGAAGTTCCTGATTCTATTATAAAGACTTTAGAGTCAAGAATAGATCACATGTGTGTTAAAAAAGACCAGGAAGATGATGGAGCAGGTCCGGCCTGTAACATGGCTTCGGTTCCAGGGGCAGTCACCCAGAGATCCTGTGTATATGGTGGGGCCCGGGTGGTTCTCATGCCTATAACTGACGCCATACACCTGGTCCACGGACCAATTGGTTGTGCCGCATGCACCTGGGATATTCGAGGAAGCAGAAGCTCGGGAGAAGAACTTTATAAAAAAGGGTTTTCTACCAACCTCCAGGAGAAAGATATTGTCTTTGGTGGAGAGAAAAAACTTTTTGACACCATCATTGAACTAAATGGAATTTATAAACCCTCAGCTATATTTGTATATTCTACCTGTGTGGTGGGACTCATTGGTGACGACTTAAAAAGTGTTTGTCGGGAAGCCGAAAAAATCACCAAATGCCGCATCATCCCGGTTCAATCGGAAGGATTTAGAAGTTTTAATAAATCACTGGGCCACCAGCTGGCCTGTGATGCCATGCTGGATTATTTGATTGGAACTGGAAAACTGGAAAAAACAGGATTGGATCAAAAATTACCAGGCAAAATGCAAAAAAATACTTCTAATCCCAATCCTACTTTGAATATTGTGGGTGAATTTAATGTAGCCGGTGATTTATGGGCCATACAGCCATTGATTGAGAAAATGGGCATAACTGTTCAATCAGCCATAACTGGAGACTCCTGTGTTGAAGAAATTGCCAATGCCCATAGGGCTGATTTGAATATAGTGCAATGTCAGAAGTCATCTAATTACCTGGCCCGGCAAATGGAGGAAAAATACGGTATTCCTCATCTTAAAGTGAATTTCTTTGGGATTGAAGATACTGGAAAATCCCTGCTTTCCATTGCTGATTTTTTTCAGGACCAGTATCCTGAAATCAGGGAAAAGGCGGAAGAAATAATCGAGACCGAGATAAAAAGGGTAAGATCCCAAATAAGCCATTATAAAGACAGATTAACCGGAAAAAGAGTGGCGGTTTATGTGGGTGGTAATAAAGCATGGTCTCTTATCAGGGCCTTTGAAGAACTGGGAATGAAAGTAATGATGACTGGTACTCAGAACGGGTTGCCAGAAGACTACCAGCGCATAATGGAGACAGTAAGCGAAGGTACTCTGGTAGTGGACGATGCCAACTCCATGGAACTGGCCCGCCTACTGCAAAAATATAATCCTGATTTAATTGTATCTGGAGCCAAGGAGAAATACATGGCCCACAAGCTGGGAATTCCGTTCTGTGATTTTAATCACGATCGTATAACTTCATTTGCTGGATTTAAAGGTTTCATAAACTTTGCTAAAGAAGTGGACCGGGCAGTTTCCAGCCCGGTATGGAAATTAACATCAAAATATTATCAGGGGATAGTTAAAAATGAATGAAGATCTATTAATCCCTAAATCTAAATGTTCAGAGAGTATGGTAGAATGTTCTATGCCTAATACAGGTAAAGGATGTGCAAAACCATGTAAATCCTGTGATGACGCTGGGGAAATCCACCTCCCTCAATCAAATAAACATTTTGCGGTGATCAACCCCTCTAAAATGTGCCAGCCCATGGGGGCGGTACAGGCCCTACTGGGGATTAAAGGGGCCATGCCCTTAATTCATGGTTCTCAAGGATGCAGTACCTATATGAGATTTCAGCTGTGCCGTCACTTTCGCGAGCCAGTGAATGTTTCGTCCACATCCATGAGTGAAAGTACGGTGGTATATGGAGGAGAAGAAAACCTTCTGAAAGCTCTGGAGACTATCTGGAGAGAATATAATCCAGAATTAATAGGGGTTACTTCCAGTTGTCTTACAGAAACTATTGGGGATGATATGGGTCTTATAATCCGGAAATTCAAATCCAAACATCATGATGAACAATTACCACCTATAGTTCCTATATCCACTCCCAGCTACTCTGGTTCTCACGTGGATGGGTATGATAAGGTTATAAAATCACTTCTGGAAAACATGGCTGTCCAGGAGAAACCTAATGATAAAATAAATATCATAACAGGAAATATTTCTCCAGCAGACGTGCGAGAAGTTAAAGAAATTCTGGATTTAATGGAATGTTCCTATATCATGCTTACTGACAATTCAGAATCTCTGGATGCTCCCCATACAGATTCAGTGTCATTTTTACCTTCTGCAGGAACTATTGTGGATGAAATTCAGGATTCAGCCAATTCTAAAGCCACCATTTCACTGTGTAAACATGCAGATTCCGGGGCTAAATTCTTAGAAAAACGTTTCGAGGTGGAATCTATTACAGGATCCCTTCCAGTGGGACTTAAAAACACGGATCGATTTATATCTGCTATTTGTCAGATCCAGAAATCTCAAATTCCGGAAAAACTGGAAAAAGAAAGAGGAAGACTTATTGATGCTATAATAGACGCCCATCCTTATAATTATCAGCGCAAAGTGGCTCTATATGGTGACCCGGATTTGGTAAGTGCTTTGGCTGGTTTCGTGGCTGAACTGGGAATGATTCCTGCTGTGGCTTGTACTGGTGCTGAAAGCGACCGGTTTGTGGTGGACATGAAAGAAGTGGCTAAAGAAAGCGCATCTAAACCGGCAGTAATGGAAGGATGTGATCTATATGATCTTCAAAATTATATCCAGGATAATCCCGTAGATTTATTGATTGGAAATTCGTATGGGGCCCGGATAGCCAGTGAAGAGGATATACCTCTTTTGAGAATTGGTTTTCCTATATATGACCGGATGGGGGCCCAGAGAACACCCATGGTTGGTTATTCTGCAGGTATTCGTCTGGTGGATACATTGGCCAACATGATACTGGAAAAATATTATGATGCTTCAGGATGGGAAATCGAGTAGTTATTCGGCTTGTAATTAGGGTTTAGAATGTATTTATGGAATAAATAAAAAAAATGAAGCGGTGAAAATATGGGTGAGAATATTCGCATAGCAGTGGCTTCCAGTGATGGGAAAAATGTGGACCTGCATTTTGGTGATGCTTCCCACTTTCTCATATTTGAAATGGAAGGAAACCAGGTAAATTTCATGGAATTAAGACAAAAAGAAAAGAAACCTCTTCAAGAACACTCTGACAGGTGGATGCAGTCTCTGGAGATGATAAAAGACTGTAATGTTATATTATGTAGTAAAATGGGGCAGGAACCCGCCTCTAAACTTGAAGAAGTTGGTATAAATCCGGTCCAATTCACGGGAACTATCAGGGAAGTTATAAAATTTTATTTAAGCAATTAATTATCAATTAATTAAATGAAATATTATTAAGAATTATTAATGAAGAATTAAATTGAAAGCGAAATATAAACTATAAATCAACTAATTAAATCAACTAATAAAGTCTAATACTAATCTAATACTAAATAAAATTTTCAAAATGTATTAAAAATTAAATAATAATTGAGGGATGGAATTGGAAAAAATTTTAACCGCTTGTACTAGGGATTGTCCTGGGTCCTGCAGTATTATTGCCTGTGTTGAAAATGGTAAAGTTGTTTCTTTGAAGGGTAATCCTGATCATCCATATACCCAGGGATTTTTGTGTCCCAGCACAGCTAAATATTTACAGGAAAGACATTATAATTCTCAAAGGGTTTTAAATCCTCTTTTAAAAGTTGATGGGCAGTGGAAAAAAATCCCATGGAACCAAGCCCTGGATATTGTTGCAGAAAAACTCTCAAAAAATGTCAAAGATTATGGTAGCGAATCAATCCTTTATTATCAAGGTTTTGGTGCAAGAACCGCTCTTCGCATACTCAATAAAAGATTTTTCAATCTTTTAGGTGGGGTTAGTACTCTTTATGGTACTGTATGTGGTGGTATTGGCCAGGCTGGTCAGGAGATGGATATGGGAACTAGAATATCCCATGATCCCGAGGATCATCTAAATAGTAGAAATATAATCATTTGGGGACGAAATCCAGCTATAACGGATATCCATCTATGGAAAATAATTAAAAAAGCCCAGAAGCAAGGAATAAATACTATTGTTATTGATCCGGTTAAAACCCGTACTGCACGTCTTGTATCTCAATTTTATCAACCTAAACCAAATTCTGATGCTTATTTAGCATTGGCCATGGCTAAAATTATTATTAGAGACAAACTTTACGATGTGGAATTTTTAAAAAATCACAGTGAAAATTTTTCTAATTACCTGCAAATAGTGGATAAATACGCCCTTGAGGATCTTTCTTTAAAATGTGATATTCCCCAGGAAAATATTGAAGAACTGGCCCATATTTATGTTGATGGCCCCAGCAGCATTATAACTGGTTGGGGTTTGCACCGTTATAAACAGGGTCATCTTACTTTCCGTATGATTGATGCTTTAGCAGCAGTTTCGGGCAATATTGGAGTTTCAGGAGGCGGTGTGAGCCAGGGCTTTGATGAATACGGTTTTTTTGATCATACCTGGAATGCTGATGAAATGGCCCCCCAGGCCAGAAAACTTCCCATGCCTATCATAGGCCAGGCCATACTGGATGCACAAGACCCACCAATTAAAATGATTTTTATCACTGCTGGAAATCCGGTGGCCATGTGCCCTAATTCAGAAAAGGTTAAAAAAGCACTGAAAAGTGTTGATTTTGTGGTAATGGTGGACCATTTTCTGAATGATACTTCCCAAGAGGCAGATTTATTTTTACCAGCCACCAATTTTTTGGAAGAACGGGATCTGGTGGGTGGATATGGCCATAATGTTGTTGCGCCCCTTAACCCGGTGATAAAACCCCGGGGAGAGGCCCGATCGGAATTATGGATATTTCAACAACTCTCTCATAGATTGGGTTTTGCGGATGACATGAAAGGCAGTGCCGGGGAATGGTTGGAAAAACTTGCTTCACCTTTAATAAAAGAAGGATTAACTATGGATAAACTCATGAAAAAACCCCTAAGAGTTCCCAGTCCTCCATTAACTCCTTTCAGTGATAAAAAGTTTTTTACTCGCTCCCGTAAATTCAGATTCATATCCCGCTTTGAAATGGAAGAAAAAGAAAATGAAGAATTTCCTCTAAGACTTCTTTCTATTATGCCTGAGAGATGGATAGGTTCAGAGTTACCTGAAGAGGAATATGGGGAAGGATATCTGGAAGTTAATGTAAATCCTTTGATTATTGAGTATGAAGGTCTTGAAGATGGAGATTTAGCTCTTTTAGAATCAAAAATAGCGGCTTTACCCATTATAGTACGTGCTGATAAAGAAAGTCGCATAGACTGTGTTTCAACTTACAGGGGGGGCTGGATGCGATTTAATAAATGTGTTAATGTTCTTACTGAAGACATAATTAGTGATCGGGGTGATGGAACTCCTTATTATGAGACCAGAGTGCGTATAAAAAAGATGAGTTAAATTCTAGGATAAAATAAGTTAATATATGAATTAGTATATTGAGTTAGTTGGTGTTTAGGTATTTTAAGCCTGTTATTTGGTTTAGGATGTCTGTTTTTGTTATGATTCCTGTGGGCTCTTTCTTTTCGTTTGTTATTATTAAGCGCCCTATTTTATTTTTGTTCATGATTTCCATAGCTTCTGAGATCATGGTTTCTTTTTGGATTGTTATAATGTATTTGGACATCAGGTTTTTTATTTGGAGATTTTCTTCTTTGTTTGCTATTGCTCTGGTGATGTCGATTAGTGTTAGGATTCCTATGAGTTCTTGGTTTTGAATTACTGGTGCTCCGTCTATTCCGTTGTTTGATAGAATCCAGGCTGCTTCTTTTATATCCATTTGGGGTTCTAGTGTTATTAGATTTTTGCTGGAGATTTCTGATACTGCTTTGTGGGGTATGGTCAGTATGTCTTTAACGTTTAGGAGTAGAATACTGTCTATGTCGTCTCGACCGATTATTTCACCGTTTACTATTAGTTTGTTCACGGGGCTTGGTCCTATTCTTATTTTGTCTCCGAGATCTAGTTGTTTGATGTCTCCGATGACTTTTATTTTTGCTTTGCATTCTTCGGGGTTGGGAATGCTTGAGAATTCTATTCTGGCGACGCTTAGGTTTTCTATTTTTTTCTCTTTTTTGTATAGAGGTACTGTTGTGTCTTCGTCTGTGGTGGTGATGTTTAAGGCATTGTAAGCTTCTATTGTGGGTTTGTATCCGCCTCTTGGTCCAGGGACGCCTTCCACGATTCCTAAGCTTCTTAATGATTGCATTTGGTTTCTTATGGTTCCTGGGTTGCGGTTCATGACTGCAGCGATTTCTTCCCCTTTTATTGGTTTGTAGTTTGATTTCATGCAGAGGTCAATCAAAATTTGTAATATTTCTTTTTGGACGGAAGTTAACAATAAAATACACCTTTCAAAGGATTTTTTATTTATTTATTATAGTTTATTTATAATTATTATTAATAAATACTATGCTAATCCTATTTTAATTCTTGCTTTATTGGATACTGAACCTATAAAATATTAACATTAGATTTATTGGAACTAATTATTAGAAAATTAGATTCTAGTGATTAGGAAATAGTTTATAGAAAAAATAGTTTATAAATTTATGGAATGATCAATTATTAAAAATAATTATTAAAAAAGAATAAAAAGATTGGAAAAAAGAAATGTAAAATAATTAGGTTATGATATCATCCAATCTATCATCTTTTATACCGTTTTTGATTTCTCTGGCCATTCTCTGGCCCATGCTCATAGGTTCACCAAACTTGATGTAACTGTAAGGTGATCCATTCATGAAGGTGTTTGTTCCTCCATCTGACCGGGCACTCATTTCAAAGACCACTACTTCCAGATCATCGTTTACTAAGGTCTGCATACAGAACGGACCATTAAATCCTGGTGGTACTAATCCTTTGGCACCTTCTGTTATCCTGTCTCCTATGTCAAATACTTGTGGGAGCAGGGATTCTCTCATAACTACTGGATGGTTACCAGTTATGACGTAGGATGGGTCCATACCTATATCTAACTGATCTTTAGCAGGTACTCGGGTTAAACCGTCTATAGTGGATTCATATCTACTATCAATTCCTAAAAGTTCTACTTCATCATTTAATCCAGAGTAGAAGTAATGAATACAATAGTTACACCCTAATACGTATTCTTCAATATGGGCCTCTTTTATATCCTCTTCTTCAATCCATTTTCTCTGCAACATGGCCTCTATTTTTTCATCAAATTCCTCAGTGGAGTTGGCAACGAAGTATCCTCTTCCTCCCCTGGCTCCTGGGAACTTAACCATAACAGTACCATCAATTTTTGAAGGGTCGTTTATTTTTTTAGGAATACGGATGCCTGATTCAGTCATCAATTTTCTTTCCAGATCCCTTTCTGCTTCCCATCGTAGAATATCTCTGTTTCCAAACATGGGAACATTAAAAATAGTTTCTATGTTGTCAAGTCCGGCATAGGCAACAAAAGATCCATGTGGGAAAACTATACTGTTCATTTCTATTAATTCTTTTTGGACATCGTCATTTACTATGTCACTAAACTTGTCAACTATGATGTATTCATCCGCTACATCGAACCTTTGGTAGGGAACTTCCCTTCCTTTCTCACACACTACTGCGGTCTTAAATCCCTCTTTTTTCGCCCCTTGGAACATATGTAGTGATGAATGACTTCCTAAAGTTGCAATAGTTATGTCTTCCTTATCATACCCATCTAAAACATCCAGAATGCCTTGTCGGTCTATTTTACTCATTTATTAAATCCCTCCAAAAGTTAATAAATATCTGCATGAATTAACATAATTAACTTCTGATAGTTATCTTTTTCGTCTTGATTTTTTGTGTGAAGAGTTTTGAGTTTTATAATATCCAAGCATAAACGAAGATTTGTTAATTAAATAGGAAATAATTCGTATATATTGATAAAAGAGTTTTATATCTATTATTTAAATATTTTTTATTTAATAGATATTTTTTCAAAAATGAAATTAAAAAATAAAAATTCAGATAAATTAAGGATTTATCCTTCAACTAAAACCTTCAATTTACCATCATAAAGGTCTATTATAAGGCCATGTATTGGTACGTCTTCTGGAATAAATGGTGATTCTTTAATTTTATTTACTACTGTTAGTACATTTTCTTCTTCACCATCAATTGCCCCTATCCATTCTTTTATATTAACTTCAGAAAGAGCTTTTTCATCTACGCCTCTTTCTTTCATTAAACTTTCGAGTTTTACAGGATCAGCATTAGCCATTCCACAGTCATAGTGTCCAACCACCATAACTTCCTCAGCACCCAGGGCATATATGGCGGCGGCAACGGATCTTATTACATCTCGGTCTACGGCAGCATTCCCTGCATTTTTAATTATTTTAGCATCGCCCCGTTCAATTCCCATGGCAGGTTCTAAGAAACCAGTGAGTCGGGTATCCATACAAGTCACAATAGCCAACTTTTTTTGTGGTATGTGGCTCAATTTTTTTGGTTCAAAATCTTTAACAAAATCTTCGTTAGCCTTCAATACTTCTTCAAGCATCATTGTATCACCAATAAAAAATTTTCTAGAATTCTTAAGTTCAAAAGTAAAAAAAGTAAAAAAAGGAGGTTATTCCTCACTTGGTTCTTTATCTATAATAGAAAGAGGAGGTTTTTGTTCCATGTCATATCCGGTATGGTATCCAAAGGTTTCTTGTAATTGGACATTTATCTTATGGAATATTTTTGCAAGTGGAATCTCAGCCGGACACACTTCCTCGCACTGTCCACAGTTTGTACATGAATCCACCATATGAAGCATTCTTACAAAGTGGAACATTGGTGATGGTGGAATTTCTCCTTTTCCTACCCATTCAACAGATTCTGACTCAATAGAACACTTTACACAGAAGCAGAGTGGACATGCTTCTCTGCAGCCATAGCATTTTATACATTTGGCAAATTCATCCATGTACTGGTCAAGGGATAGTAACTCACCACTTTCTTCTCCGAAATTTCGATCTTGCCATTTGTTTGCCAGATTTACCATTGCTTTATCTATATTTGCACGTATCTCAATACCTTTGGGCACTGGATTTTGCACCTTTAAAGCTCCAGCTTTCACGGCCTTATCTAAGATTTCGGCACCTTTTTCGGAGAATACTTCTACAAAGGTGGCTTTACCTGCTAGTGGTCCGATTACTCCCCAGTTACCCATAGCAATATCGGACATCACAGGTATATTGTTTTCACACCTTCTACAGTTTGTTCTTCGGCCGAATCCCTGATCTTCCAGTTCATCAATGCTTATTCCTTTTTCCTCATCGTTTGCAGTTTCTATGATTAATTTACCTTTGGCAATCTCTTCTTTTATCACAGTATCAGGGTCGATTTCATAGAATTTTTCTATCATTTCACGAGCCTGAACAGGAGGTAAAGTTCCACCACAGTTAATTCCAATCATTACAACATTGTCTCTTTCTATCTGGTTTCTTTTCATGAGCTCTACAATGGTCATTGCATCGCAGGGCTTGGTTGTAACAGCTATCTTCATGTCTTTTGCGCCGTTGAGGTATTTATTGAGCGTTTTGGCGATGTTCAGTGTACCACAGTGTAAAGAACCTGCTGCCTCTATAACTTTTTCTGGGTCAGTTATTAAAGTGGGTACTGCATCATAAAGGTCTGCACCTTTTTTAACTGCTAATACTGCATCTACAATACCTTCTTCAAGTAAGAATTTCATTACAGATGTCACGGCTCCACCGCACTCTCCAATTTCTGCAATTTCTTCATCAGGAGATTCTGCATAAAACATATCATTTACTTTAATCATCTAATCACCTTATTTCTGCCTTATTCTGTCTCCAGGAGAATGGACCAAGTTCTTTGACACGGTCATTTACCATCTTCATTGCGTTGGCGAATTTTTCACCTTCTGATGCAGATATCCAGTCAAGATAGAATCTCCCTTCTTCGATACCAATAGTTTTCAGGACTGTCTCTAATGCTTTCATTCGGCGATCACAAGCATAATTTCCTCTATCGTAGTGGCAGTCTCCAAAGTGGCAACCTGCAACCATTACTCCATCAGCTCCTTCATCAAAGGCCTTTAAAACAAAAAGTGGATTAATTCTTCCAGAACACATAACTCTAATTATGCGCACATTTGGTGGATATTGCATCCTTGCTGTACCTGCAGTGTCAGCACCACCGTAGGAACACCAGTTACAACAAAAAACTATTATTTTAGGAATCCATTCCATATAATTCTCTCCTTTGTATTGGTTCATCTAATTTTTTTAACTATAATCGTAATATAAGAACATTTATTTTAAGAACAATTTATTGAATTATAATAAAAACAAACCACATTTTGCATTTTTTGGGATTTAGCTTGGAGGATGTTCTTAACTGACTAATTTGGTGACTTTTTGAGCGAAATAATAATTATGTCAGAGTGAATATCCAAAATGTGGTTTGTTTATCTTGTAAGGCAATGCTTCAAGATCGTGAATTTTTGACTATTTAATGAATCAATTTTCATTCTAATGATTTTATGAACTTCATATATAACTTCTTAGATATAACTTCAGATAATTTAATTAATAAACAAAAAAGGTGGGAAAATCCCACCTTGGGTATTTTACTATTTACTTACCGGGCATAGGGAAATAAGATAGTGGTGGCTTAGTATCATCCATACCTCTGGTGAAACCATAGGTTTCTTGCATTTTAAGGTTGATTTCATGCCAAATTTTTGCAAGTGGGATTTCAGCTGGGCAGACTTCTTCGCACTGTCCACAGTTAGTACAGGACTCCACCATGTGAAGTAACCTTTCCATATGGAACTGTGGTGATGGTGGAAGTTCTTTGCTCAGCCAGTCAGGACCATTATCAGATTCTAAACAGCAGTTTTCACAGTAACAGATTGGGCAAGATTCACGACAACCGAAGCACTTGATACATTTACTGAATTCATCCATGTACTGTGCAATTGTAGTCAGTATTTCGCCTCTGCTTTCATCGAAATCTTTGTTTTGCCATTTAGTGGCTAATTTTACCATGATTTTGTCAATGTTAGCTCGAATTTCAACACCTTTTGGTATTGGTTCCTGGGTATTAAGAGCTCCGGATTCTATGGCTTTGCCAAGAACATCCGCACCTTTTTCGGAGAATACTTCTACAAAGGTGGCTTTACCGGCTAGTGGTCCGATTACTCCCCAGTTACCCAATGCGAGATCAGTCATACTTGGGATATTGACTTCACATCTTCGACAGTTGGTTCTTCGACCGTATCCTGCTTCTTCTAGCTCATCTATGCTTATCTCTTGTTCTTTGTGGTCTTTGGTTTCAATGATCAGATTTCCTTTGGCGATTTCTTCTTTTACCACTTCATCAGGATCAGTTTCATAGAATTTTTCGATCATATCTCGGGCTTTAACAGGAGGCATGGTTCCTCCACAGTTAATCCCTACCATAAGCACGTTGTCTCCATCCACTTCTTCCCGTTTAATTAGTTCTACCATGGTCATGGCGTCGCAGGGTTTGACGGTCACCGCTATTTTCATGTTTTTGGCACCGTCCAGGTATTTACCCACTACTTTAGCCATATTGAGGGTTCCACAGTGAAGGGATCCTGCTGATTCTATGACCTCTTCTGGGTTGGTTATTAGGGTGGGCACGGCGTCATATATGTCTGTACCTTTTTTAACGGCAAGGACTGCGTCCACTATGCCATCTTCTAAAAGGAACTTTAATATGGTGGTTACTGCTCCACCACATTCACCGCTGGTGGCTATTTCGTCATCTGAACCCCATGCATAATACATATCTCCTACTTGAACCATTATAATCACTCCATTTTTTCAATGCTTGCAGCGGAAACTTTTAGTTCAGGCATTTTGGCGAATGGATCCAATGCATCACCACTGGTAAGCATGTTTGCAGCACATTCAGCAAAGTGGAATGGCATGAAGATTGTTCCCTTAATGATGTCTGAAGTAACTTTAGCTGGAACTTCGACTTCACCACGTCGGGTTTTAACTTTTACCAATTCTTTGTTTTTAATGTTGAGTTTAGCTGCGTCAGCTGGGTTAATTTCAACGAAACCTGTTGGCATCTCACGGTCCAGCGTTTTTGATCTTCGGGTCATACTACCAGTGTGCCAGTGGAACAACATACGTCCAGTGGTAAGGATGAATGGATACTCATCATCTGGATTTTCAGCTGGTGGTTTGAATTCGATTGCTTTGAATATTCCCAGACCATCAGGGGTTGCGAATTTTTCTGAGTGGAGTATAGGAGTTCCAGGATGTTCTTCGTCAGGGCAAGGCCAGTGTAGTGCTTCTGGTTTGGATAACCTTTCCTGGTTCATACCAGCGTATTGGGGAGTCACTGATCGTACTTCTTCAAAGATTTCATTTGCACTGTCGAATTTAAAGAGATCGGAACCCATTCTGGTAGCAATGTCGGAAATTATAGACCAGTCGTCTCTTGTTTCACCGGGTCCTTCTACTGCTTTCCTTATGTATTGCACCCTTCTTTCGGTGCTGGTGAAGGTTCCATCTTTTTCAGCCCAGGAATATGCTGGTAATACAACATCAGCCAGGGCAGCGGTCTCAGTTAAAAAGATATCCTGTACTACTAAGAAGTCCAGGTTGTTCAAAGCGGCTTCAACGTGTTGCAGGTCAGGGTCGGATACCATAGGGTTTTCACCCATAATGTACATTCCCTTAATATCTCCATCATGAGCTGCGTGCATCATTTCCACTACAGTGAGACCAGGTCTACATGACAGGTCACTGCATCCCCAGGAACATTTCATTTTTTCTCCCAGTTCTTCGTCAATTACGGCTTGGTATCCAGGGAATACTACAGGGAGCGCTCCCATGTCACATGCTCCTTGCACGTTGTTTTGACCTCGCAGTGGGTTAACTCCAGTACCAGGTCTTCCAATGTTACCTGTGAGCATAGCTATGTTGGAAGTGGACATAACGTTTTCAGTTCCAACGGTGTGTTGGGTTATACCCATTGAGAATAGTAGGGCAGCATTTTCTGCTTTGGCGTACATAATTGCTGCTTCTCTAATTAGATCAGCGGAAACTCCAGTTATTTTTTCAACTTCTTCTGGAGGATATTTTTGGACCATTGCTTTTAGTTCTTCGAAGTCTTTGGTTCGGTTTTCAATGAACTCTTTATCTTCCAGTCCTTCGGCAATAATCACATTCATCATGGAGTTTAGTAAAGCAACATCTGTACCGGATTGGAATGGTATGTATAGGTCAGCTTGCTTGGCAGATGGTGTGAACCGAGGGTCTGCTACCATGATTTTAGCACCGTTTGCTTTAGCTTGTAAGGCCCTTCTCCACATCAGTGGGTGTTGTTCAAGGGTGTTGGTTCCAATTAGGAACACTACATCAGCATGAGCACAGCTTTCCAGTGAGTTGGTCATGGCTCCGGATCCAAAGGTCTGGGCCAGTCCGGCAACTGAAGGACCGTGACACAGTCTTGCACAGTGATCTACGTTGTTGCTTCCAATAACGGTTCGCACGAACTTCTGAAATGTGTAGTTGTCTTCGTTGGTACATCTGGCTGAGGATAGGAAAGCCAGTTGATCAACATTTTCTTCTTTCATTTCGGTTAATTTGGATGCTACCAGATCAAGTGCTTCATCCCAGGTTGCTTCTTGAAACTCACCATTCTTTTTAATTAAAGGGGTAGTTAAACGGTCTTCACTATGGACGAACTCGTGTGAAAAGTTACCTTTTGGACATAGTTTTCCTTCATTAACCGGGTTTCTTTTCCATGGTTCTACACCTTGTAGTTTTCCATCGACGCTTACTAAGTTAAATCCACATCCGCACCCACAGTAGGGGCAAGTGGTTGGTGTATATTGGATATTCATATTTTTCCTCCTATTATCTTTCAAAATATTATATAAATGAAATAAATTTTTTTTAATGTCCATGAACATTCATGATATTTAAGGTAATTTTATAAATTTCGAGCGCTGTGCATCGAAACATTTCATTTTGCTTCATGATCATTCATGATAGAATTTTGGATTTGGATAGTTCTTTTTTTTCATTAAAAAAAGGAAAAAAAGAGAGTTGGAAAGTTTTTTTTTGGGCTTTCCTTGTTTTTTTTTTAGTCTGTGGTGCTGGTTCCTCTGAGGTAGGTGTACCAGTATATGCAGGCTACGAATATTGCTCCACCGATGATGTTTCCTAGGGTTGCGGGGATCATGTTGTTGATGAAGAATTGGGACCAGGTTACTCCGCCCATGAATATTCCTAATGGTATGAAGAACATATTTGCAACTACGTGCTCGAATCCTATGGTTACGAAAGCCATTATTGGGAACCATATTCCAAATATTTTACCAACGACGTCATCTGAGGCTATGGCGAGGTATACTGCTAGACATACTAGCCAGTTACATCCGATTGCTCTTAGGAATACTTTTGTGAAGTCTAGGGATGTTACTGTTTTTCCTGCGGCTATGAATTTTGCTCCGCCTAGTGCTTTGGTTTTGGCGATGGTTAGTGCGGTTGGGCCCCATGGGTCTGCTACTAGGATACCGGTTAGGTATGCGAGGAAGTATGCGACGAATAGTGCTCCGATTAGGTTAAATATCCAGCTTCCTGCCCAGTTTCGGATTAGTCCGAACCAGCTTGCTTTTCCTTCGAGTACTCCTAAGGGCATATACATGTTGTTTCCGGTGAATAGTTCTGATCCACCTATTACTACTAGCATTAGCCCGACTGGGAATACTGCACCGAATACTAATTTGGTTAGTCCTACTGGGTAACCAGCAGCGGCCATTCCTCCGGTTGCGACTTCAGCGAGGAGTCCTCCAAATGCGATGTAGGCTCCTGCTAAAAAACTTAAGAGTATTAAATTTGTTAATGATGCTTTTTCTTTCAACGCTGCAATACCTACGCATGCTTTTGCGGTATCTGCAGGTGATTTAAATGACGATGCCATATATTTCAACCCTCCAATTATTATTACTATTTTATTTCACTTTTTTTTTGAATATATTCATGAATATTTCTAGTAATTAATGATGGTTTCTGAAATCTATCATGATTTTTTAGTATTTTTTATCCCATTTTTCTTGGAAATGAGTTTTTTGGTACTTTTTTTTGATGGTAGATTTCAAATCTTACATGAATATTCATGTACATTCTTATTGAATCTTATTTTTTGTAATGATATATACTTTGTTAATAGAGGAATTTCGAAAAGCTTATATGCGTTATGCAAAGCCAAACATGTCAATACTCAAAATAAAGGATTTCTAAGGGATTAAAAGTAGATTTAAAAAATTAAAATTAATGTATTTCATCAGAAGGATTAAAAAAATTGAAAAATATTAATAATCAGCAATCTATTGCGATTATTTTTTTCCTTTTATTTGTTCTTGTATTTCTTTTTGGATTTCCGCGTCTAATTTTCCTTTTATTTGTTCTTGTATTTCTTTTTGGATTTCCGCGTCTAATTTTCCTTTTATTTGTTCTTGTATTTCTTTTTGGATTTCCGCGTCTAATTTTCCTTTTATTTGTTCTTGTATTTCTTTTTCAATTTCAGCTTGAATTTTTCCTTTTATTTGTTCTTGTATTTCTTTTTCAATTTCGTTAGACATTCGATCACCTTTCCTTATTTAAGGATTTTTTTGGGCCATTATTATTTAATAAAAATTATTATAGTAAAAAAAGGAAAAAAAGAGAGTTGGAAAGTTTTTTTTTGGGCTTTCCTTGTTTTTTTTTTTAGTCTGTGGTGCTGGTTCCTCTGAGGTAGGTGTACCAGTATATGCAGGCTACGAATATTGCTCCACCGATGATGTTTCCTAGGGTTGCGGGGATCATGTTGTTGATGAAGAATTGGGACCAGGTTACTCCGCCCATGAATATTCCTAATGGTATGAAGAACATATTTGCAACTACGTGCTCGAATCCTATGGTTACGAAAGCCATTATTGGGAACCATATTCCAAATATTTTACCAACGACGTCATCTGAGGCTATGGCGAGGTATACTGCTAGACATACTAGCCAGTTACATCCGATTGCTCTTAGGAATACTTTTGTGAAGTCTAGGGATGTTACTGTTTTTCCTGCGGCTATGAATTTTGCTCCGCCTAGTGCTTTGGTTTTGGCGATGGTTAGTGCGGTTGGGCCCCATGGGTCTGCTACTAGGATACCGGTTAGGTATGCGAGGAAGTATGCGACGAATAGTGCTCCGATTAGGTTAAATATCCAGCTTCCTGCCCAGTTTCGGATTAGTCCGAACCAGCTTGCTTTTCCTTCGAGTACTCCTAAGGGCATATACATGTTGTTTCCGGTGAATAGTTCTGATCCACCTATTACTACTAGCATTAGCCCGACTGGGAATACTGCACCGAATACTAATTTGGTTAGTCCTACTGGGTAACCAGCAGCGGCCATTCCTCCGGTTGCGACTTCAGCGAGGAGTCCTCCAAATGCGATGTAGGCTCCTGCTAAAAAACTTAAGAGTATTAAATTTGTTAATGATGCTTTTTCTTTCAACGCTGCAATACCTACGCATGCTTTTGCGGTATCTGCAGGTGATTTAAATGACGATGCCATATATTTCAACCCTCCATATTATTACTATTTATATATACTATTTTTTTTGGGAATTGTAATGAATATTTTTCATGATAGTTTGGAATCTATCATGATTTTTTAGTATTTTTTATCCCATTTTTCTTGGAAAATGGGTTTTGGTACTTTTTTTTGATGGTAGATTTCAAATCTTACATGAATATTCATGTACATTCTTAATTAAATCTTATTTTTTGTAATGATATATACTTTTGTTAATAGAGGAATTTCGAAAGATATATATGCGTTATGCAGGGTCCTACATATCAATACAAAAAAAAGAAATTTAGCGGATGGTTAAATGCTTAAAAATAGTAATAATCAGTTAATATTACTTTGTTTAATTTTTTTCATTTATTTGTTCTATTATTTTTGATTTCTTTGAAATTTGATATGTTATGAATTTAGATATTTTAGTAAGTTTTATAAGTCCTTATTTTATACACATTAAAAAGATGACACAATATATAACTTAAATAATCTTCCAAGATTTTACTTATTTTAAAAAGTATATGTATTCTAAACATTAAATAAAATTAATTTAAGTGGTGTTACATTGGTATCTACAATTCTATGTCCACATTGCAAAACTAAAGTCAGTAAAAAAGCTGAAACTTGTTATAAATGTAAAAAACCTTTAAAACCTCGCAAAAAGAGTCTAAAAGTTAATTTTAATACTAGCTCTAGAATTGATTTCAGAATATTTGCTATAGGATTACTGGTCTTTGTTTTAACCAATACCATAATTTTATACATTGCATCTGAGTACGCAATGTTGATAGCTGGTTTTGCTACCATGCTATTTTTATATTTGGTTTTTAAATATTATTTCGAGTCGGAAAATGATGCTGCTAGTTTAAGAAGGGTGGGGATTAAAATAATTCTTTACTACTTCATGATAATTATAGTGGGTGTAATATTATTACTCTTATTTAAATTATACTAATCCCGGATTTAATGATTCGAAGGTCTGTTTAATTCAACATCAATACAAATCTATCCTAACCTTCCAATCTGGTGATTATTTACTAGAATTCATATTTGCATGGAATTATTCTTGAAATATCCATTATAACTTAATTTTTATTTTTAATATTTATGGGACTTGAATCAAAAAAATTCTCAGGTATTGTGCTGTTGTATAATGCTTGGATAACCTTTATTATTTCTTTAAATTTTCTTTAAATTAAAGATAAACCCCATTAAACAAGATAATTATTTATTTATTAACTTTTAAAGGAATACAAGCTTTTCGATGTTCTATATCTACTATTTTAACCTGGATATCATATATTTTTTCCATATTCTCTTCATTGATTACTTCTTCAGGAGATCCTATATCAATAAAGTTTTTCCCTTTCATTAAAGCTACTTTATTGGCGGAAATGAAGGCCTGATCTGGAAAATGGGATGACATTACTATGGAAAGTCCATTTTGGGCTAATTTTTCAATTATATTGAGTGTTCTCATCTGATTTCCAAAATCAAGATGCGATGTTGGTTCATCAAGTAAAAGAATGCTGGGCTTTTGAGTTAGTATACGGGCCAGAAATACTAGCTGCTGTTCACCCCCACTTATTTCGGTGTAGGGAACATCTCTCATATGGGTAATGTTAAGAGTTTTCAAGGATTCTTCAGCAATTTTAATATCTTTTTCCCCAGGGGAAGCAAACATTTCCAGGTGAGGGGACCGACCCATGAGAACCACGTCCATAACAGAAAAAGGAAATGTTGAGTTGTGTATTTGGGGTATATAACCAATATTTTTAGCGATTTCTGTTTTATTCATAGAATAAATATTTTTATTATTAAATAAAATTTCTCCAGAGCTTAATTTCATAAGACCATTAATACATTTGATTAAAGTAGTTTTTCCAGTACCATTAGGTCCCAGTATGCAAAAAACGTCTCCCTTTTGCACTGAAAAATTAATATTTTCAAATATGTTTTCTTTTCCATCATAAGAAAAACCAGCATGGGAAACCTGCATCAGGCAATTTTTTAAAATGTCTGAATTTGGCATATCTGGTATATTTGCAGAACTTAAAATACTCATGTCCATCCCTCTTTACTTTTGGCTAAAAGATAGAGAAAGAAGGGGGCCCCGATTATAGCCGTCAATATTCCCAGGGGGATTTCTACAGTGGTAATGGTACGGGCCACGTCATCTATGAGAAGAAGGAAAAAAGCTCCTAAAAAAATACTGGCAGGTAAAAGAACTTTATGGTCTGGCCCTACAATCATACGGGTAATGTGTGGTATAACCAAGCCTATCCATCCGATTATTCCACTTATACTAACGGCAGCCGCGGTAACAATGGTACAACAGGTGATTATAATAATGTGGAGTTTTTTGGTATCCACTCCCAGGGTTTGAGCTTCATCTTCTCCCATGGAAAGCACATTTATTCTCCAACGGATTAATAAGAGAATTCCACAGCCCACTACCATAGGTAGAGTAACCATTAGTATGTCCTGGCTGGTGACGGCTGATAGGCTGCCCATTAACCAGAAAACTATGGTGGGTAACTGTTCATAAGGATCAGCCACATATTTTATCAGGGATATAAAAGCCGAAAACAGAGCGGCAATGGCTATCCCGCATAGAACCAGGGTGAGCATGGAAGTTCCTTTAAAGGTTCGACTGATCATGTAAGTCAGGCCCACTGCTAATAGGCCTCCCATAAATGCTGAAAACTGTATAATAAATGGCCCGGCCACGAATAAAATGGCAAGAGCAGCTCCAAAACCAGCACCAGCAGAAACTCCTAACTTATCGGGAGAAACCAGCGGATTTTTGAACAAACCCTGAAATGAGGCCCCGGCTATGGATAAAGCCGCGCCAACCATCATAGCAGCCATTATTCGGGGCAAACGGATTTGAAAAATAACCGCTTCTACTGAAGGAGGTATATTATAATTTACCAGTGTAGTTTTCGCAGCTAAGGCCATTAAAACCTCGGAAGGAGATATGGGATAACGGCCTATTAAAAAAGAAATAAAAAATAAGATAATTAAAGGAATTATCAGTAAAGTAGTCACTGATAATTTTCTAAGCAGTGAATTGTTTATCCAGGACTTTTTTAGTGCTGAATCATCCCTATTGGAATTATGCGATGAATTTCTGAATCTTAATTTAATCACATTATCAGCTGCCTGTATTTTCATTTTTAAATGGATTTAAAAATATTTTCTTATCATTTATTCTTTATTCTATCTTTATCTATTATTTGTCTATTCATTCTTTCTTGATTTTAGAATATAATCACTTTTAGAAACTTTTCAAACCAGATGAATTTAATATGTCATTGGCTTCCTGGTCTGTCAAATTATAATGGTAATATTCGGAGTAGAACTCTTTAGTTATTTTTTTTAGATCCATGTCCTGGAATTTATCAGGATATAAAACTTTAGCAGTCCAGGGTATGCCTATTATGGTATTCGCTCCAGGAGGTCCCTCAAACCAGTTAAAAGGTGATGTGGGAACCATATATACTTGTTTTTCTTTGACTGCTTTAACATCGGCCCATAATGAGTTAGAATAAATATTATCATAGAACTGCTGATTACTGGTGATAATAACGTCCGGGTTCCACTGCAGTATCAACTCCATGGAAACTCCTACACTACCTTTAGTTAAAGGGGCTTCCACAACGTTTTTCCCTCCGCAAATTTCAATAAGTTGGGTATGGGTAGAACCAGGAGGATTGGTCATTAATCCGGTGGAATCCCGAGCATAATACACTTTTTTCCTTTCACTTTCTGGAATGGTGGATACGGTAGAATTTACCTTCTGCATCATATTATTATAGAAACTAATTAAATTGTCAGATTGTTCTTTTTTACCCAGCACTTTTCCTAAAAACTCCAGTGAAGGTGTAATACTGGTTAAATTATTGTCTCCTTCGATATCCAGGGTAGGTATGCTACCAAACTTACTTTGAATCTGGTCAACCTGGTCTATAGTTCCTCCATGTCCTATCAGGACTATGTCTGGATTCATGGAGATTATATTCTCATAATTAGCATCTTTTTTACCCCCGCCAATAACCGGAAGGCTGGAATAAGTTGATATCATGTAAATATTTTCTTCACTGGTTCTTTTTTCATTCCATCCGATCATCTTTTCTGGAGCCAGCATAAAAAGCTCTACAGTGGTGGATGCTGAAATAGAAGCGACTTTATTAGTCTCAGAGGGAATATCTACATTACGGCCCAGCATGTCTGTAACTTGCTGGTTATCAATGTCACTGGCCTGTGTGGTGTCAAAAAATAGCCATACTACTCCGCTGGCTATGAGAATAATAGATATTAATAAAATTACAGGGGATTTTTGATTCAATGTATTCACCTAGTTTTTTCGTGATTAAGATTTTAACTTTTATAAGAAATTAAGGATATTTTAGGATAATTTTTAAGATTAGTTCTACTAAATGTGGAGATAATTTATTTCATTATAACTGATATCATCAAACTGATAATCATAATTAACTACTTGCATTAATAAACATATTGTTAAATTTTTTTTGATGTAACAATATTTTATTAGCACTTAAAATCCTTTATTTTTATTTTAATTATATAAATGATATTTTTTAATTTTTTTATCAAGAATTATCGATATGTATTTATATGCTTTTCAATAAATCAAAAATATCAAATTTTATAAAAATAAATGGAGAGGGGTATATGAGAAAGTCTTTAATTTCAACAATACTCATGTTTTTAATAATTAGTTTAATGGCCGGGTCTGCTTTTGCAGATTCAGGAATAATAATAAACAATGCGGTGGATAAGCCCATCGTGAATATTGGTGATAATGTAACTTTCATGGTAAATGTCACCAACAATGGTTCTTTAAATTATACTAATGTTCAGATACAGGCTTTACTGCCTTCGGGATTACAATATATTTCTCATGTTTCTAATGGTAATTATGTCAATGGAACATGGTATATTGGCAACTTGAAGTCAGGAGTTTCAAAACAGCTTTATATAACGGTAAATGTTCTGGATGTCTTAAAAGGTCAGATCGTGGATTTCACATCATCATTATTATATTCTGATCAAAACGTCACAACTACCAACGGTTTGGTTAGTTTAACTATTACTAACAATACCACTACTAATAACACTAATAATACTACTAACAACACCACTAATTCCAGTATTAATGCCTCAAATATAATTTTAAATAGTTCTGTTGATAAATCAATTGCAAATCCTGGTGATCTGGTTAATTTCACGGTCTCTATAAAAAACAATGGTACTACGGACCTTTCAAATCTACAAATTCAAGGATTACTTCCAAATGGATTAGAATATGTTTCTCATGGGACTAATATTAACAATAATAATTATACAGAAGGAATATGGTATCTTGGTAATTTAAGAGCAGGAAATCAAAAATATCTAAATATTACTGCTAGAATAGCTTTGAATCTGACAGGACAACAAACTAATCTGAATTTTAAACTACTGCCCAATGCACAGAATGTTACAGTTCCTGATTCATCCGTTAACTTGTTAATTTCAAATAATACGGCTGCTATTTTAAATACTAATTCTACCAGTTCTTTAGTAGAACCATTAGATAGTGTCTGGAAAAGTGATTTGCTGGATAATGGTAGCTCTTATACTTCTCTGGTAATGGACTCCTTAGGCAATCCTCATTTATTATATTCTCAATTTCCAGTTTTGAAATACGCGTATAAAACAGATAATGGGTGGATTTATGAAACAATAGCTAATAACACCACTACTAGGGGAACTGGATTTTATCCAGATTTGGCTTTAGATTCATCTAATAATCCTCATGTTGTATATAATGATGGTAATACTGCGCTTAAACATGCTTATAAGGATAATTCTGGTTGGCATTTTGAAAATATAGTTTCTGCAGATGTATCTTATACCAATATTATTATGTATAATAACACCCCTTGTGTCACTTTCTTTGATAATGGGGCAGAAACAGTAAAATATGCTTACAAAAATGGTACAAGTTGGGTTGTAGAGTCTGTTGCCCGATCGGCTGGTCATTATAACTCTTTGATTCTGGATTCTACTGGAAATCCTAGAATCGCTTACCACGATGATTATTCATGGCGATCTAAGATATGCTATGAGAATAGGCCCTAATAATTGGAAAAGCGTAATTGTGGACAATTCTTCTCACGTTGGATCCTGGAACTCTTTAACATTGAACTCTCAGGGTAATCCTCAAATAAGTTACATATTACAAGATGGAGGATTGAAATACGCTCAATGGAATGGAATAAGCTGGATATATGAAATAATTGATAATTCTGCGGTCCAAGGGACAAATATGATACTGGACTTGGCAGGAAATCCACAAATAGGCTATTTAGATACGGTAAATCAAATATTAAAACTTGCTTATAAAGATCAGAATAGTTCTTTCTGGAATATTCAAAACATAAATATTACTTCTGGTGCTTTTCCATCGATTTCACTGGCAATGGATTCTCTGGGAGTTCCTCAAATAGCCTATTCCAATGGTAATGGCGACCTGAATTATGCTTATCTAACGCCTGTCGCTGCTAAAATTAATTCCACTCCGGAATCAGGTTCTTATAAGTCTCCTGTAAGCTTAATACTAATTCCAAATAAAAATGGAACTATTTACTACACTACAGATGGTTCAGATCCTCGTAATAGCTCCAGCAGACTGGAATATATAGGTCCAATTAATGTCAGTGCAGAAGGGAATACCATTGTAAAATTTGCGGCCATAGGAAACTATAGTCACTGGAAAAATGTGTGGTCTGATGTTTACACTAAAAACTACACCATAGATACTCATGCACCCTCTGTAGTTTCGGATGTCGCCAGTGGAAATTATAACACCTATAAATATGTAAAAATCACGTCAAGCGATTCTTCGACCATATATTATACTACTGATGGAAGTGATCCTCGTACCAGTGTTACTAAGAAAAAATACACGTCTCCAATTAAAGTTAGTAAACAAGGAACTAATTATTTAAAATATTCAGCGGTTGATAATGTAGGAAACTGGGCTGCAGTGGTTACTAAAACCTATCAGTTAGCTTTCCCCACAAATTCCTTAACCGTTTACAATAAAGGCACGGGAAAAATATCTTTAACTTATTACTTGATGGTCAACTACCAATAATCAAACAATACAAGAAATTCACTACAACTCTTTATCCCAACAAAGCCTATGTTGTAAATCTGGGTAAATATCCTGTGGGCACTAAATTTACTTTTGCACAGTTACATCTACAACAAATCACCCTACAGAAAGACTATTAATGTGTATAATAAGTTATCCATGACTGGGAAACCTGCTTTCACACAAAAGATATATCTAACTAAGTTATTACCTTCTCAAAAGGGTTTATTCATCAATTTTGATGGAAATGTCCAGTACAGGAATTAAAGCAAAGGTTATTCAAGGGCCTGTGATTAAATAAAATAATTATATTTTTTTTCTTTTTTTTATTTATCTTAAATATTCTAAAAATTGATGACAACCTACTAAATTAATAAAATGGCCTTTAATATGGCAATAAATTTGATTATATTGGAAATGATAAAAATGAGAAATATTAAACCTTTTTTGACTATTATTTTAACCTTTTTGGTGATATTTTCATCATCTGGAGCTGCATTTGCAGATTCAAGCGGATTTTTAACGGTTCAATTCAATAAACAATCGGCTAATATTGGTGATCAAGTTCAACTTACAGTTACGGCGTATAATACTGGAACAGTGGGCTGGAATAATGTAATTGTTTCTATTCCTGTACCTGATGGACTAAAATATTTATCTCATTATACTACAGTTTCTAAAGCTGATTATTCGTCTTCTTCCGGATCATGGGTGGTTGGAAACATGAGACACGATTCTAATGGTAAAACTAAAACTCTTTACATATCTTTTGAAGTTTTACCATCTGCTGAAGGAAAAACAGTGAGGGCAACTGGTCATTTTAGCAGTATCACTTTAGAAACTACTCAAACCCAATTTGCCAGCCATGTGTCTTCGGCATCTCCAGACACCTTAAAAGTTCAAATAAATGAAACTGAAACGGGTAATGGAACCGGAAATGGAACGGGAAACGGGAATGGCACAGGGAACGGGACAAGTAATGGTAATGGTAACGGTACTGGAAATGGTAATACTACTGGTAACATAACCACCATTTACGAAGAACTTTATGGAAACATAACCAACAGTAATGGTGTGGCCAGTACAGGAACCAGTCAATTAGATAAATCTAATGCCTTAAAGAGTAGCAATGGCAATGGGGGTAAAGGTAGCACTAAAAAAGCTTATGAAATTACAAAGGCTACTCCAACCAAGCAAACTCCCACTAACTGGCTTTACGGCATTTTAGCAACATTAGCTGTAATAGGTCTGCTTTCATTTGGTTACTTTAACAGGATGAGAAACGCTTAAAACATATTTCTATCCAATTTTTTATCCAATTTTTTATCCATGAAATTATGGAATCTTATGAATTTTAACGGTGTTCAAAAATGGCAGCCAATTCAATTTACAACATTTTAAGCAATTCTTTCCATAACGTTTCCCAGGTACTTTTAATCCCGGTTATTATAATCCTTTTAATTTTTCTTTTATACGCCGTAATCAGTTTAGGTGGGCTGATATACGAATACCATTTGAGGAGAAAAACCAAAACGGATTTCGTGCAAATTGAGGATATTATTTTATCTATTTCCTCTGGAAATTCTGAGAAACTAAATTTTGAAATCCAGAAATGTAAAATGCCTGCTAGTCACAAAGATATTCTGGTGAAACTGGCCAAAGCTTCTAATTTAAGCCCAGATGCCCGAGAACTTCTGGCCCGGAAGATGGTGGAAAATGAAGAGGTATCAGTGGCTAAAAAACTGGAAAAAACAGATATTATTGCTAAAATAGGTCCGGCTATAGGATTAATGGGGACATTAATTCCCTTAGGTCCAGGTTTAGCTGCTCTAGGCGCTGGAAATATCCAAGAACTGGCCAGTCATTTGCTACTAGCCTTTGATTCGGCCATACTGGGTATGGCTTCAGCGGCTTTAGGTTTCACCATATCCAAAATAAGGCGGCGCTGGTATGAAGAAGAACTTTCCAACTTGGAAGGAATGGCTGAATCAGTTCTGGAGGTTTTAAAATCCTGAGAGGAAGAAGAAGATGGCTATCTAACGATGATGAGATAGACCCTATGATATATGCAGTAAACATGGTAGACTGCATGCTGGTACTGGCAGTGGGCTTTTTGATCTTTACGGTGATGTCCATGAACATTGAAAGCGTGGTATTTAGTGATATGAGTCCTGAAGAGAAAAAAGAAGTGGCCAAGCTTTTAAAACAAACAGTTGATGTTAAAATGGCTACTCAGCTTAATGAAACTCCACAGATAGAAAATGGGAGTGGAAGTGGATATGAGCAACTAGGTCAAGTTTATAAGGATCCTAAAACTGGTAAATTAATCATGATTCAGGGAAGTTGACGATTAAGAGTTAAAAAAAGAACTGTAGTGCAGTACGAGTAATTACTGATTTAAGTTAATATAGTTCATTTTTTAATTATTAACTGTGGTTTTCTTAATTTAATAAGAAGGAGATTAAAATGACTATTTACGTTTGCATGGACGATACTGACAATTTACATTCCAGAGGCACTGGAAGATTGGCTCGGGCAGTGGCAGCAGAACTGGCCAAAAATTATCCGGTTAGGGGAGTTACCAGGCACCAGCTTTATTTTCACCCGGACATACCCTACACGTCCCATAACAGCTGTGGTGTAATCCACATAGAATCAGATGAACAGGATTCTCTACCCGATATTTTTGAAATAGCCCGGGAAGAAATGCTCAATGATTTTATTGAAGGCAGTGATCCGGGACTGGCGGCGGCCCATCACACCCAGATTTTACCACCACTGGTGGCTTATGGCCGTGATGCTAAGGATACAGTTTTAAATCAAGGTAAATCCAGAACTCTAGCTCGAAATTTAGATATTAGGTTGGAAGGACTGGGCGGAACTGAAGATGGAGTTATTGGGGCAATGGCAGGTTTAGGTCTGGCTTTTACCAATAACGATGGCAGATTCCTACAAATTGGAAAAATAAGAAATTTAACTGGTACTCAAACTGTGGAAAATCTTCTGGAGGCCGGAATTGACACCATTTTTAATATAGACGGTCGAATAGTGACGACTGGTGAAGTAATTAATGAAGAGAATAAGTCAGTAAAGCCCTGTCCAGTTAATGGAAAGGCGGTTTTATTTGTAGAAGAGGGAAGAGATGGTCTTCTTACGGCGGTTAAGCGCAATTGATTTTCTCAAAAGAAATAAATTTGAATATTATTTTCCTTTTTAAATTGATAAGAAAAATCATTTTTAATAAAAAAATATAATTAATAAAAAATCTGGGATTATTTGCATTTTAATTTTATATTATTAAATAAGAAGTTTCTTTAATTAAATAAATATTCTAAAGGACACTATCAAAATAAACAAAGCTAATTTTAATAAGATTAATAGATTAACTTTTTTAACAATTCTTGATAGTCTACTACATCCATCTTCTAATGTAAATAGACATCAAATAGTAAAGATATCATCTGAAAACATGAACGGCCGATGCCTTAAACTGAATCCACACTGGTGACCCTAGGCTAAGTTCCATGTCTAAAAAGGATTTTCTGGTCATATAAACCATGAAAATTTCGGTGGAAACATTTATTTTAACATTAACCAATGCGCCCTGTTTACTTATCTCTGTGACTTTACCCTTAAATTCATTTAAAGCACTGGTTTCTACCTTATTTAGAGAAAGAGTTATGTCTTCAGGGCGTATGCTCACATGGACCGGACCGTTGAGCGACTCCGATGAATAAATGGTTAATGAACTCGTTTTTATAGCAGATAATCCTTCGGAAGCTGCTTCAGCATGGCCCTGGATGATATTCTTTACTCCCACGAAATCGGCCACAAAACGATTCTTTGGTTTACTAAAAACATCTTCCGGGGAGCCAATCTGGAAAATTTCATGATTCAAAATGGCAATTTCATCGCATAATCGTTGGCCCTGGATTAAATCGTGGGTAGCCATTATAACAGTGGTTTCTTTCTTTTTAAGTTTCAAAATTATGGATTCAATTTTTTCGGTGGACAAAGGATCCAGGTTAGCAGTGGGTTCGTCAAGAATTAGGAGTTCTGGTTCGTTAATCAGAACCCTGGCCAGGGCCATTCTCTGAGTTTCCCCTCCAGATAGACTGGACGCATTTCTATCTTCGTAACCTCCCAGTCCCAGGGCTTCCAGAGTCTCACTTATCTTTTCTTTAAGATCATTTTTGTTTTGTCCCCGTATATCCGGGCCATAGGCCACATTTTCCATGACTGTTCCTCTAAAAACCACTGGTTTTTGGAATACCATACCTATTTTTCTTCTAAATTTGATTTTTTCTTTTTTAGAATAATTTAACACGTCTTTACCCTTAAAAATAATCTTTCCAGAATCAGGAGCTTCCAGTAAATCAATAACTCTCAGTAATGTTGTTTTTCCACACCCGGTAGGCCCAATAAGTCCTATATTGGTGCCTTTTTTTATTTTGAGGTTAACATTACTTAGAATTTCTTCTTGATCATAATTTTTAGAAATTCCATTTAATTCTAAAATATTCATGGTTTCTCCTGATTATTTTTTAAAATTATTTTTATATTTTTGATTTCTTGTGGGTTTTAATTGTTATTTTAGATTATTTTAGATTTTTCCAGTTAATTTTCCTGTATCTGGTTTAACATGAGATTGATAATAAGTGCAATACCCAGCAAAATAATTCCCAGAGCTATGGAAAGCTCTAAATTACCTTTAGATGTTTCCAGGGATATGGTGGTGGTTATTACTCTGGTGGCCCCTCTGATATTTCCTCCGATCATAATGGCCACACCCACTTCGGATATGGCCCTTCCAAATCCAAGAATCACTGCAGCCATAATGGCGTACTTAGCCTCACGCATTATGGTGTAAATGGTCTGAAATTCACTGGCTCCCAGGGAAATAGATAAATCTGTGAGGTCTTTCCCCACAGTTTTAAGGGCAGTAATAGTAAATCCAATTAATATGGGTAATATTAAAAGGGTCTGACCTATTATCATTCCAGTGGGGGTGAACAATAGATTGAGATCACCGAATACTCCTTGTTGGGAGAGTAGTAAAAATACAAATAAACCCACCAGAACTGTGGGGAGACTGTATAAAGTTTGAATTAGATTTATCAGACTTCTTTTACCCTTAAATTTTTTAAAATTAATTAATCCTCCCAGGGGAATGGCAATCAGGGCTGCTATAAATGTGGCTGAAAGAGATATGAAAAGAGTACGGGTGGTTATTTCAACTAATTCTGGATTTAATGTTAAAATTAGATTTATAGCCTGTAACATTCCATTTAAAAACTCGTTCATTAAACCACCAAAAAATGAATATATGGGGTGTTTAACCCCTTAATTTATATATTTATCCCAAAAATTTCCAAAAAAATAAGGAATGGAAAAATCAAACTACCTAAGTAGGCTCACTTTTTCCATACAATGGGATAAAGAGTGGTTGTTCGTATTTTTCTTTACCATAGTCTCCAATTAACTGCTGACCCTCAGTCGGATAACAGGAAATCAACAAATTCCATGGAAGCATTGTAATTTACGCCTTTTATCTTTTCTGGGTTCACTGGTATGGCTGAGTAAACATTTAAAAGATCTTTACCAGTAGTAAGGTAAGGAACTAAAGTTATATTTCCTTTAAATGCCAGGTAAGTACCAGAATCAGATAGAGTGTAAGCGGATTTTTCATTGGCAATGGTTAAAGTATCACCCATTCCTTTTCCAGTTTCAATGTACCAGGAAGATCCATTTATACTGGAATTATAATTGGCCTTAGTATTGTTCCAGATTTTCAATTCACGGGAGTTTGTACCGGAATTATCTCCTCTGGATACAAATTTAACGGAAGAATTTGATTCTCCAGCTTCCATAATCTTTTTAAATGCTTCTGTAGCATTGGTCATGCCTTTTATTTTCGCAGGATCGTTGGTTGGTCCCACAATATAGAAGTAGTTGTAGGCAAATGGATACCTCTTGGTTCCATATCCATCTTCTATGAATTGTTGTTCTTTCTTCTTATCGTGAACTATGACCATGTCCGCGTCACCTGTTTTCACCGTATTTAAGTGCGATTCCAGTTCCTGCTGAGACAAATTGCACATCGATGTTGGAATGTTCATTTTCAAAAGCAGTTTCTAAGGTATCAAGTAGTCCAGTATCTTCTAAACTGGTTGTGGTTGACACTCGAAGGATTTGCTTTTCCTGAAAACCTCCATTCATGGCATAAGCCCCAACACCTATCAATGCAATAATAATAACTATAATTGCTGCTATAAGCTTATTGTTCATTTTTAACCTCCAAAATATTCAATTAGAAATATTACAAATTCATTAAAAAAAAATATATCGATTTGTATATATAATCCTATCGATATTTTTTTTCTCATTATTAGTATTAATGTCGTTAATTTTTAATACATCAACTTACAAAATAATTAATTAAGAGGTGTGATAATGAAAATAAGTGCTAGGAATTCATTAAAAGGAAAAGTTGAAGAAGTCAAGGAAGGAGTTGTCACTGCTACCATAAAGATGAAAATTGAAACTCCCGGTGAAATTACAGCTACCATTACCAAAGAAGCTGTGGAAGATCTGGGATTAAAAGTTGGCGATGAAGTAATGGCTATTATTAAATCCAGTGAAGTAATGATTGCCAAAAAATAATTTGAAAATTATCTGGATTTTCTCCATTTCTTTTTTCTTTTTTCGGCACTTAAACTGCTTTTTCTTAAAAAATAATCTAAATTATTAATTTTTTGCCCTGAAAATTTTTCATAAGATTTTAAAAATCTTTGGGCCATAAATATTTTCTCAGGACTATTTACTTGATTATCGAGAATAAAATAGCATATTTCACTCAAATCTTCACGGGGATCTCCATAACTATTTTCCTCGAAATCCAGTCCATAAATTTCATTTTGATAATAAATAAAATTCCTTAAATTACAATCTCCCTTTAAAAATGAATTATTAATATTTTCATGGTTATGTTCATGGATGGAATGGATCTGAAACATCCAGTAAGCTAATTTTTCTATCCAGGGCCCTATATTAAAACTGTAGGCTAAATCACTAATTAATAATCCTGGAATATATTCCATGACATTATAACCAGAATGGCTGCTTCTAATCTGAGGAACCTTTATGCCTTGGTTATTTAGCTTCCTAAGATTTTCATACTCGATATAACTTTTTAATTCAGGATTTGGTTCTGAATAAAATTTTACTATACATGAATTAGAGTTAAAAACTTCTGATTTAATAAAAAATACAGTATTGCGCCGGCTAAATAGATTATGGATGGAATATCTAGAATTTAGTGGCAAAAATTTTTTAGGTTTCATATTAACTTAAATAAATTTTATTTATCTCAATTTTTTTTTAAAAAAAATGGAAAGTAGGCCAAAAAACCTACTTACCTAATTTTTCAGATTTTTTCAGTGCTGAAATGAGATTATCTCTTCCAAAGTATAGTCCTGCTCCAAAAACAGCTAATAAAATCAGAGTAACCAGAGTAATCATTGCAATACTTGATCCAGTAGAGTTCTGTAATGGATTTTTCTCTAAGGGTACTCCCGAAACTGCTTGATTTTCAGTTGAAACTGCTGAATTAGAAGCTAATGCGATGTTTATGGTGGAGATAATTCCTTCAGATATCCCGGTTCCTTGATCAAGAGGACTGTTGCCAGCTTCGTTATCAGGTTGGGTCGATGGATCATTGGTTGGATCTGTGGGGTTATTATCGTCTGTAGGTGGAACGGGAACCACATAATTTAAAACGAACTGCACGGGGTCTGTACCAGCAGCTAACATGGTACTTAACTCTTTTTGTGTTATGGGTATTTCTCTTACAACACTAAAAGCGCTCAATGCTTCTGCATAACGTGATTGGCCAGGGAATGCCTTTTCTATATACCATAAAGCCCAGTACATGGTTTTATAGTAGTAGTTGTTAGTACCCACGTCCTGGTTTTGCATGGCATTTATTACGTCCCGGTTCATATTCAGTACTATAACTTTACCTGTTTGGGTATTTTCACTCCAAAGAACGAATATTCCAGCTAGATTGGCATCTGCAGCGTAACTTGATAAACCCATAGTGTAATAAGAACCTAAAGCCGGAGAAACACCTAAAACATCCATAATAACCTGTTCTTTACAGTGGGCAGGGATACTGATGGTGATATATTGCTGACCTGATGCTAAAGGATAACTACTTAATAAATAATTAGCTATCAAATAACCTTGTGATAGTCCAGAACCTGGACATCCGCCACCTATACCTGAAATTTGGTAGTCATAAGGTACTCCAATGGCCCACTGATTAGCCAGACTTACAATATAATAGTCCTGCTGGAAGTAAGGTTTATCGGCATCTCCTCCAGAAAATGCTGCTGAAACTGATTTAGCGTAAGCATTATTTTTCAAGGCCTCTGCAGAGATATCATAAACCTGGCTTACAACCAGTGCACCATTGATATAATTTACAATCACCGCATTCAATTGCCCGCTGGCTTCTTTTTTGACAAATGTAAACCACAATGGCTGCCACATGGCTCTTTTAAGATTCATCAAGTTTGATATGGTGGTACCAGTAACACTAATGGCTCCGTCCAGCGCACCTTGGGTTGAAACTCCATTTAAAAGCACATAACCTGCTGAACTAATCAATCCTAAATTAGAATCTCCTTTTTGGAACCCAAGTGCATTCTTTGCCAGTAATGCTGCCTGCTCTCCAAGATTATACATATTGTTATAATCTGGGGTGGTTAGAACATTACCAATCAAATAGGCCTTAGTTTCGTCAGCTAAACTATTAATATAATTCAGTTCTATTCCGTTAGTCCATAAATAGTCGAAATTTTCTTTATTGATGGTTTTTAGACTATCTATTGTAATTAAAGCGGCTGGATTATTATTTAACTTGTTTAATAACCAGTTATTAAATTTTATCTCACTTATAGTTCCACTAACTACGTTCACGCCGTTTTCAGCGGTGAACTGATTTTTCAAGTTTTGAGAACTCATTAAAACAAGAACTCCAGTTTGACTAACCCTATTCCACCACATGTATGCTGCTTGGTTAGGATTCCCATTGTCCATGGCCATGTAATTAAAGTAACTTACTTTATTATTGTCTCTTACCCATTTTAATGGAGTTAACTCTAGTAAGTATTGTGGGACATTGTCATCACCACCACCAGGGGTAGTTATTATGTGGTAAGATTCGTCTCCACTTAATAACGGATAGTTTTGATTAATACTTTTTGACATTACATATCCACTTAAAAGGCCCTGAGATACACCTCCACTAGAACCTGCTATCCTTAGTAAATCAGCAGGTGCACCAGCTGCCCAAGCATTGGCTATACTCGCTATTTGGAAAGTATTTGCTCCTAATTGGGTTTTAGCATTATTCCATTGGGTTGAACTGATGTAACTGGAAATGTCCACAGTTCTACTTGAAGTTATGGTCATTGCTGAACCACTATTGGTGGCTGTGTATTCTTTGGCCATTAATTTGTTTCCTTTTTTGGTTACAAAAGTAAATGATAGAGTTCCTAATGGGTCAGAAATCCCAATTAAATTTCCTTTTCCTACACTTATCTTTTGTTTATCTGGTCTACTACTGGTAGTATCAACTACACCCTGTAAACTGTCTTCCGTACTCATATTATTGTAATGTGCGGATCCACCGTTTGATATGCATAAAACATCATCTGCATCGGAAAAACCTAAATCTGGATCTGAAATAGCATTTTTTGTTACTAATTCTCCAATAGCATAAGGTTCTGTTGCAGAAACGGCTCCACACAATGTCATTGAAAATATAAATACTGTAGCAATTAACAGGAATGTATTTTTTCTCTTCACATTTTCACCTCCTTTAATGTGATAATTGGATATTTATCGATATGCAAATATATACATATCGGTTAATCTAATTTTTTTAAAAAAAATAATAAAAAAGCAATCTAAATTATCAAAAATCAGTAAATTATCGTGCAAATATAATATAATACAAATATATACTTTTAAAAAAAAATAAAATAGAAAAATTGGAGGATTTTTCTATTTTTCAAATTATCAAAAATGAACTTTATTTGGATTGTTTCAGGCTATTCAACCGTTCATCCCATGATGTGGAACGTACATTTGCTAGCTTCATATCATTACGTTCAATAACTATTCCTTTTTGAGGACAAGCTCGGGCACAAGCGCCACATAGAACACAAAACTGGGGATTAATAAATGAATGGTTATCTACCATACTAATGGCATTGCAAGGGCAAACATCTTTACAAGCGTGACATGAATCTCCTTTACACTCAAAGTCCTCTTCGAAAGTAATATTTCCTTCAAAGGGTTTAATTACATGTGCTGCATCAACGGGACAAATTTCCTGACACCAGCCACAGTTTATGCACTGTTCATCGTCTAGAATTATGTTTCCTTCCACGGAAACAGGTTTTATAGTGTCCTTTTTCATACAAGTGGTGCAAATGATTTTAATTGCATCTTCTGGACAAATACGTCTACATATCCCACAGTATATACATTTTGATTCGTCTATTTTGGTATTTGTGCCCAAATATGGTTTATCTGAACTGATTTCATTTTTTTCAATGGTAATGGCATCAGCAGGACACATTTCTTCGCACATACCACAGTATATGCATTTTTCCAGATCCACTTCTGTTTCTCCAATAACCAGATCAGAACGTGGTGGGAGATTTCTTTGCATATGAATAGCGTCTCTGGGACAGGATACTTCACATTTACCACAGTATATGCATTCATCATCATCTATTGATGCTTTATGATTCCATTGTGGATATTGGCCCATATTTTTCGCATTTTCACCGTTTATACAAAATTCTAATGCATCAAAGGGACATGAAGATGCACATAGTCCACATAGGCAGCATTTTTCTTTATCAATACCTATAAAATCACTTTTTAAAAGTCCTCGGGCAATAGGAAGAATGGGGCCCAATCGCAGGGCACTGGTGGGACAAACATCTGTACAAATTCCACAGCCCAGACATTTATGGTTCTTATGTTCTAGAGAACGTTTTTGCTTACCTTCTCTTTTTACAATTGCCATTTTATCATTCCTTCAATATGGCCTGGCTGGGACAGTTTTGTATGCAAATATCACAATCGTCGCATTTTTCTGCAATAAATACAATTTGGTTATCTTTATCTTCTAATGCTCCTTTTTCACAGAGTTTTATACATAATCCTTCTCCAGGGCATTCTGATATTCCGTTGCATTTTTCTTGGTCAATAATCACTGGCATAAGAGGGCCTCCAAATATAATTGATATATAACAATTTACGACTTGCATATATAAACATATCGATTTCCATAAAAAAATAAAATAATTTCTTTTTAATCTGTGGCATTTTTGTTTAGTAATTGACTCATTATAGTCACTACAACGAAACTTACCATGGTAATTAATAGAACTAACATACTTTGATCCATATGCTCACCTAATTGATTATTACTATTACTGTTTGAGTAAATATAATTATTTTTATAATAACTGTTTATTTATATTTTAGTCATCCGTAGCTTCTAAAACACAGATGCTGTCCTCACATTCGTGTTCAACCTCTATGAGGTGCTCTTTGAGTTTTTCCACGTCAATGGTAGTTAATCCTTTTATCATTTCGCTGTCAATTTTTATTTGGATGACACCGTCATTGTTGGTCACTACTTTTCCTGGGATGTAAACTCTTCCAATAGATAAACGCACAGTATCTCCAGACTTTACTTCCTCATTTATATATTGGCAAATTTCATCACAGCTAGCGCAGACATTTTCAGTTTTTTTCAATATCATCACCTGATTAATGTAATTAATTATGTTCTATATTCCAATATTTAAACTCTATCATGGAATTTAATTACGTAATTCCATTTTGATATGAACTTTAAGAAATTTAATAAAACATTGGGAGTTAATTATTTGGGCTTTAAGTGTGTATTTATTATTTTTTTAAAAATATAAAAAATATAAATTAAAATATTTATATTCTCTTAATTAAAACTCGGTAAGCTCAGACATCTGGACTAATGTTTCCACAGCTTTAGGTTCCACCGGTATGCCCTGTTCTTTCACAGCCGCTAAGGGGTTTAAACCTCCAGGAGTGACGATTCCTACTCTATAACGCTCTACTTTGGCATTATAAATCAGTTCACTGGTTTCTCCAATTTTAAACACAGATAATCCGGAATCTTTCACATGGGTCAATATTTCCAATGCATGTGGTCGGGCCAGATATGGAATCTCTTTTAAACTGGCCAGTAAACGTCCGTATCCATTTAAAGCATCGTTTACAGAAGTCATATCCTTAGAAATGTATATTTCATGTGGATCAAGTGAAGAACCACTATATGCTGTTAGTTCCACAAAACGAGGGCCTTTTTCTTCTATTTCTAGAATTCCACCGTATTTAGGGGTGGACATAATGCCGTTTTTTATTAAAATACCGTCCACAGTTAAACTACACACGGTGGCAATTCCCCTTTTGTTTTTATCATCAGGGTGGGGAAATATTTTATAAAAGGGGCTGGTACAATATTCAGGACGCATTTTATTTATTTCGGCCATAATTTCCAGTGCTTCTTCCAAATCTTCCTGGGGCACATAAGAAATATTGGCTATCATATGTCCTTTTCTGGTTTCAGGGTCAAAATCAACTTTTTGTATTAAATTCCAGGCCTTAGAAAGTAAAAATTTTACTTTCTGACCATTTTCAGGCCCAGATGATTTCAGGACACTTTTAGATGACCCAATTTTATCTAATTCATTGTAATTCATTAAATTCTCAGCTAACTTAATATTCACATCAAATCCAGCTTCTTTAGCAGCACAAAGAGGAGCAATACCTCCAGTTACTGCGATACCTACCATGTTATCTTCTACAGGAACTCCCAGAACAGATTCGCCGTCTTCTCCTATTTTTAACATTCCAGAAATTCCGATTTTTTCTAAATTCTGGAACATCTGATGGGCCCTTTCTTTAGAGGCGCTGGGTATAATTCGGAAGTTAGCTGGTATCATTCCCTGGCCTTCTCGAACAACATCCAGTACAGAAGTCATTTCTTTGGCCGTAAAAGCTTCCAGAGGGGTCATGGAGGTTTTTTGGTAAGCAATCAATTCCGTAAAATGAGTGGGAACATAATCTTCCACATTTACAATTCCCCCATACTGGGGAATTACAGGGATGCCTTCATTAAGGAGCATTCCATCAATAGTGGTTCCACAAACGGTTTTCATCAGAACTTCTTTTTCTGAAGTTTCCTCATTAACAAGCTCATTTATTTGAACCAGGGGGCTCACAGCCACACCACTTTGAAATACCTCTTTTACGATATCCATGGCTTTTTTATCATGGGTAAAACTGGAAGTATTGACCACGACTTTACCCTGAGCTTTGATTGCATCCAGGGTAGTCTGATAAATCATTCCTTCAAACTTGGAAAAAATAAAATCTACTTGATCATAAATTAGACCTTTTTTTAACTCATTAAGGCCTTTAGTGGTTATTTTTCTTCCAGCATATCCTATACGCTCGGTAAATCCTTTTTCATCTAGAATGCGCATGTGATAGCGAACCGCACGCTCTCCTAGATTATAACCTTTTCTTTTTAATTCTTCAGCGATGGTTTTAGCTCCAAGAACTTCCTCGCGGTCGGCGAGTATTCTCAGGATTTCCATCATCTTTTGATCAGTTTCATTGGGCATTTAATTACCACCCTAATAATGTTAGAGGGGGTCTTATTTAAAATTAACAGATAAAATAAAAATATAGAAAATAAAAAAATTTAGGGTTAGATTATATCGTTAGATATTTCTCTAACTCGTATGGGAATACTTGTATACGGTAGTCGTCCCATTCTTTGTGCTTGATTGCCATGAACTGCTCGTACACATGGTTACCTAATGAAGATTTAACTATTTCGTCGGCTTCCAGAGCGTGGTAAGCTTCCCATAAGCTGGAAGGTAAAACATCAATGCCCATATCAGTTAATTCAGCACTGGTTTTTCCAAACACATCAATTTCAGTTGGTTCTCCTGGGTCGACCTTGTTTTTGATACCGTCCATACCAGCTTCTAAAACAGCTGCAAAGGCCAGGTAAGGGTTACAGGATGGGTCAGGCATTCTTAACTCTACACGAGTACGTTTTCCACGTGATGCAGGGATTCTGACCAGGGTGGATCTATTCTTGAGACCGTAAGCAATGTATACTGGAGCTTCGTATCCAGGAACTAAACGCTTGTAAGAGTTCACGGTTGGAGCACATATGGCTGATAGAGCTTTGGAGTGTTTTAAGAGACCACCGGTGAAGTGAATAGCTTCTTCAGATAGTTGGGTTGGAGTGTCAGGGTCGTAAAACACGTTTTCCCCGTTTTTGAAGAGTGACTGGTTAATATGCATACCACTTCCGTTTTCTCCAAAGAATGGCTTTGGCATGAAGGTTACATAGTGGCCCATATTATCTGCAATGGCCTTAATGGCTTGTTTAAAGGTTATTACTGCATCAGCAGTTTTTAAAGCTTTGTCAAATTTGAAATCGATTTCGTGCTGTCCCGGAGCCACTTCGTGGTGAGAAACTTCTATGTCGAATTTCAATGCTTCCAGGTCCATGACTAACTTTCTTCGGATGTCAGTTCCTTTATCAACAGGTTCTACATCGAAGTAAGCACCATCATCATGAGGAATTATGTTTCCTTCTTCGTCCTGGTCGAGGATAAAGAATTCTGGTTCTGGGCCTACGTTGTATTCGTATCCTAGTTTTTCTACTTTTTCTAAGGCCTTTCGGAGTACATATCGAGGGTCTCCTTCGAAAGGTGTTTTTCCATCAGTATGATATACATCACAGATAAACCGGCAAACACCTTTCTCATCTGGTCTCCATGGGAGAGTGGAGAAAGTTTCCGGGTCTGGTTTTAAGATCAGGTCACTATCATTTATGTCTGCGAATCCTTCAACTGATGAACCGTCGAATAAAAGTCCGTCTTTTATAATGTCCTCAATTTGGTCTGCTCTCATTAATGGAACGGCCATGTTTTTTGGGGTTCCGTGTATGTCTACAAATTGGAGTCTTACGAACTTAACGCCGCATTCATCCATTTTATTTACTATTTGTCCTACTTTGTCTGACATGGATTTACCTCCGTGAATTTAAAGTCAGTAAATATAAGGTATATTACACCGGAAAGAGATTTCCTTTTAGTGGTATATAAATGTTTTGAAACTAACATTTTTGATTTAAAAAACAGAATAATGGATTAATTAGATGGCATGGATTTTAAGTTTTGAAATTAAAAATAGAAGAAAATATAATTAAAAATAATAATTAAAAATTATTTATTTATAATTCAATCACAGAAAACGGTTCCCCACGCATTAAATCAAAATTCAACACTTTAGGGGCCAAAATAGATTTTCCTTTTCCCGTAATTATTTTAAAGGCCTCAGATGCCTGTAAACAACCTACAATATTGGGCACGGGCCCTAAAACAGGAGGAATATCTTGACTTAATTTAAGAACCTCTCCTATAACCTCTGGAGTTAATTCCTTATTTTGAGAGGGTAATTTAAATAATTTTTCGTAAGTTGGTGTTTCATTATTAAAAACACATAGCTGTCCCATGGTGCCGTGTATTGCTCCGTGAATGAATGGAATATTAAGTTCCATGGCGCAGCGGCTTAATATTATGCGTGAAACCAGATTATCAAGGGCATCAATCACCACATCACTGCCTGAAACGATTTTTTCTACATTAGAACCATTTAATTCACCTTCAAATGCTTCAACATTCAGAAAAGGATTAATGGCTTGTATGGTTTCTTTAGTAACCTGGGTTTTGGATTTTCCTACGCTGTAAAAACTACTCATCAACTGGCGGTTAATGTTAGATACGTCAAATGAGTCTTTATCCACAATTTGAAGATGGCCCACACCCATACGGGCCAGCATTTCTATGGCCGCTCCTCCAATTCCTCCACAACCAATTACAGTTATTTTGGAATTTTTAAGCTTTTCTTGCTGACTTTTACTCACAATACTCATTTGTCGACTTACTATCTCCCAGTAAGCCATTCCTTCGTATCTTTTTGGCATAGAAACACTCTTTTTGGTTGTAAAATATAGATATATTTAAAAATATTAAAAATAATTTTATAATTTCTATTTATTCATATTATTAATTAAAATTTATGGAATAAAAAAGAATTATTTTTGATTATTAATAAAAAAGATGGAAAAACAGTTTAAAAATTAAAAATGATTTTTAAAACTGTTTTTTTAGTAGATGGATTATTCTACAGCGGGATATTCCTCTAAGGGTTGTACAACTACAAAACCATCGCCCTGGAATTTCATCTGGAACTCTTCACCACTTCCCCGTCCAGTTAAGGACTTGAAGCTTATATCAGTTTTTATTTCAGGCTTTAAATTTCCAGACCAGGCTACTGTGGCATTAGGGTCGGTGTATACTGGCCTTTCTGGAGTCACGATTAAGGTTAAAGGAGTGTAGTGGGTGGTTATGGCTACTAATCCGGTTCCCTGAAGTTTCATATTGAATAAATTACCGGTTAAGGAGCTTCCAGAACCTTTCATCATGCTTATATCCCAATCAATGGTTTGTTCAAAGGCCATAACGTCGTTTCCATTTACATAGATTTTATCGTTATCTAATTTTAAAATGGCAATTCTTTTACCATCATCAGCCAAATAAAGGTTACCATAACCTTCTGCAGACATCATATGGGCGCCTTCACCGGTTACAGCTTTTTTAAGGAATTTACTAACTCCTCCTTCTAAACTGCTTTGTTTTTTAAAGTTTATATCTCCAGCATAGGCAATCATGGATCCTAATTTAACCCAGACCTTACCATTTAAATTTACATATAGTACGTGATCATTTTCAAGGTCAAACAATTCTGTTCCGGATTCTTCTTTTTCGGCTGTTTTTTGTACAAATTCATTCACAGAGTACTGGCTCATGATTTTCTCTCCTTTAAGAACAATTTTTTAGTAAATATTAATCTTTATTAATCTTGTTTAAGAATAAATAAATTACTATTTATTCCAATTGCCCAAATGCCTCAAGTTTCCTCAGTATTCTTTATAACCCATTAAGAGATTTATTTAATTATAATATTAACTACTTAGAAATAATAGATAAAATATTAAAATATTTTTAAATATTTATTAGGGAGGCGTTTAAATTAGTTTTAAGGATCAAAATAAAGATATAAATGTGGATGAAATATTAAAAGAGATTGAAAATTATTTTGGTTTTGTTCCCAAGATTTTTCAAGTATTATCTGATAACCCTCCAGTACTAAAAGCTTATTTTGAAAAATCAGATGCTATGATGAAAGATGATTCATTGTCACTCTTAATCAAAGAATTTGTAGCCATAGGGGCAGCTGCGGCGTTGGGAGCCGAGCACTGTTTATCTACTCATTTACAAGTGGCCAGGGAGTTAGGGGCAACCAATGATCAAGTTCTTTCAGCTATTCTAATGGGTTCTATGATTGCAGAAACTAATGCTTTAGCTCAATCTTTAAGGGTTTATGAAGATTTTAAATGAAATAATTCATTTTCTTACAATGATATTATTATTATTATTATTATTATTATTATTATTATTCTATTTCTAGTCAGATTGAAAATAGAATTTTTAAGCATGAAAAATAGTTTATAAAAATATTTTATAGAAAAATGCAAAATTAAAAAAATGATAAGGTTCTTCCTGGGGTAAAAATTAGAGTTAAAAACTCTTAATTTTATGGGATTTAATATGAGAGTGCCGGGAGCGGGATTCGAACCCGCGGCCTCACGGTATCCCAGGAAAAAGTCAGAGCACTGCTTAATACCCTATGAGCCGTGCGCTCTAACCAGCTGAGCCACCCCGGCGTGTGACTTATAGAACATCAGTTTTTCTAGAATTTAAAGTTTTCTATTCTTATACTCATTTTATAAATATGTTTTATCATTGCTTAGAAACATATTCATAAAGTAAGAATCAAAATTTTATATTTAGTTTTAGACTAAAAATCTAATTCAAGATGCTAATAATGATTTAATAAAGATTCTACTAATGAGTGATTATATGGACGAACATGTTATAGAAGCAATGGGAAAGGCCAGAATTGTTGTAAAAAATGGTAAAGTGGTTGAAGTGGGGGAAGCTCAGATTGATTTCTGTCCATTGTTTCACAAGTACCGGGGGATTGAAAAACTGGATTCAGACTCTATTAAAGAGAACATTGAATTTAGAATAAATGATTTTGGAATGTGCCAGCCTCAAAGAACTCTTAAAATGAAAGATTTTCTATCTTTTGGTATTTCTGAGACTATTTCTACTCTCTTAGAAGAAGAAATAGTTGATTGTGCAGTTATAGTCTGTGATGGTGCCGGTACAGTATTAATAAGGGATCCAGAAACTGTTCAGGGGATAGGAGGACGAATATCTGGTTTTGTTAGTACTAGTCCTATTAAAGAGGTAATAAGTGCTCTGGGAGAAAATAATGTGCTGAATCCCAAAACAGCAGAGATTAACCAGATAAAAGGGGTAAAAAAAGCCATTGATATGGGATTTAAGGATATTGCAGTTACTATAGCTTCTCCAGCTGATGCGGCCCGGCTAAGATCAATGGAATCATCTCTAGAAGGGCTCCATATTTTCATATTTGCCGTACATGTAACGGGAATATCACAGGAAGAGGCTCGGGAACTTTTTGAATATTCTGACGTGGTTACGGCATGTGCTTCCAAATATGTTCGAGAAATTGGAGAAAAAAATGCTCTTCTTAAGGTGGGGGAATCAATACCTATATTTGCGGCCACAGAAAAAGGAAAAGAATTTCTTTTAAGGAGAATAGAAAAAATTGGCGGCTTAAAGCCTAAAAAAGATGCTCGGTGTCCAGAACCACTTATATAATATAATGCGGCATTTATTTAAAACAATAAATTAAAAAATTATATTAAAAATTTAATAAAATTTTATCTAATCTTCTGTCAGAAATAGCTATATAAAGCGGGCCAGCTCTGGCTTGCTGGTAAGTAGTGGTTTTGATTAAAATTTAGTCCAGATAATCGGCCACAGCTCTTATAATGCAACTTTGAGTTATTAAACCAATAAGGTTGTCTCCATCAACTACTGGGATGCGTTGATATCCTGTATCGGCCATGATTTTACTTATATCTTTAAGGTGAGTGTCTTTATTAACAACTACGAGTTCTTTACTCATTAGATCTTCTACTTTGAGTTTTAGAGCCTCTCCTCCTGCTAAAAGAATGTCTCTGTGTGTTATAAGTCCTATTAACTTATCATCCTTAACCACAGGGACACCCCCTATGTTAGCACGCACCATTTTAAGATTAGCCGCGGCAACCAGGTCTTCTGGGGCGGAAACCACAACTTCAGTTATCATGACATCATGGGCATGCAAGTTTTTTATCATAGCTTTATTTGTATTTGTGCTCATATATTAAAATTGAGGATTAAATTTAAGGATTTGTATTTGTGCTCATATATTAAAATTGAGGATTAAATTTAAGAATTAAATTTTTAAAGTTAATATATAATATTAAAAAAATTTAAAAAATCAAAATATTTCGATTTTACTATTAAAGATTAATCTATATTCAAAATTGAGGGATAAAAATTGACACAGATGGAACAAGCTAGAAAAGGCCATATAACTCCTGAAATGCAAGAAGTTGCTAGAATTGAAGATATAGACATTCAAAAGCTTATCAAAGGTTTATCTAACGGCCACATAGTAATACCCCGGAATGTTAACCGGGAATCAGCGCCATGTGCAGTGGGTGAAGGTTTAAGTACCAAAATTAATGCTAATGTTGGTTCTTCATCAGAAAGAGAGGATATCGATCAGGAAGTACAAAAGGCCCTGGTGGCCGTCCAATATGGGGCCCATGCTGTAATGGATCTAAGCACGGGACCGGGCCTTAAACAAGTGAGAAAGGCCATACTGGAAGCTGTAGATGTGCCTATTGGAACGGTTCCTATTTATGAAGCAGGAGTAGCTGCCAGATCACGGGAAGAAACTGTAATTGATATGACCGAAGATGATATGTTCCGTGCTGTGGAAAATCAGGCCAAAGAAGGGGTTGATTTCATGACTCTGCACTGTGGTATTACCCGGGATACGGTGGACAAATTAATCCGTGCAGAGAGGATAATGGGTGTGGTTAGTAGGGGAGGTGCCTTTTTAGCCTCCTGGATTAAACACAATGAGCAGGAAAACCCCTTATATAAAAATTATGACTATTTACTGGAAGTGGCTTATGAATATGATGTCACTCTTAGTTTAGGCGACGGTCTGAGGCCGGGATGTCTTTCTGATGCTACAGATATTCCTCAGATACAGGAATTAATCACCCTGGGTGATTTGGTACAAAAAGCCCGTGACGCTGATGTGCAGTGTATGGTAGAAGGTCCGGGTCACGTGCCACTGGATCAAATAGCAGCTAACATGAAAATCCAAAAAACAATCTGTAAAGGAGCTCCTTTTTATGTACTGGGTCCTATTGTAACTGATTTGGCCCCAGGATACGACCACATAACTTCTGCTATCGGAGGAGCCATTGCCGCTTCTTCTGGGGCTGATTTTTTGTGTTATGTGACTCCTGCTGAACACTTGTCCATTCCTGGAATGGAGGATGTTAAAGAAGGTGTAATAGCTTCCAGAATAGCTGCTCAAGCTGCCGATGTTTCACTAGGACTTAAATCTGCCTGGGAAAATGAGAAAAAAATGTCACACGCCCGTCGTAACTTTGACTGGGAAAAACAGTTTGAACTGGCTTTTGATTCAGAAAAACCGAAAAAATTCAGAAAAGAATGTCCAGTAGAAGAAGATGATATGTGTGCCATGTGTGGAGAATACTGCGCTCTTAGATTGGCCCGTGACGATTTTTAGGATACATAGTTTATTTCTGAATCTTTAATTTGCTCTTTATTTTTTTATTTTTACATTTTCTTAATTTTATCTTTTAAATAATTTTTAATTTATTTTTTTTAATCCATAAAATAATATAAAAAGACGTCCATATATTATTATAGAGAAGTAATTGTTATTAAGGAGGTATTTAATGAAGTTTGAACATGTAGATGGTCAAGAAAAGGGTGATATGCTTTTATTTGCCTTAAGCACTTGTGGATGGTGCAAAAAAACCAGACTCCTATTGGAAGAGATGGGTGTAGCTTATAATTACGTTTATGTTGATTTAACTGAGGGTGAAGAAAGAAATGAAATCATTGAAAACCTTAAAAAATGGAATACTTCCTTATCTTTCCCTACATTGGTTTTAAACAATGAAAAATCAATAGTTGGTTTTGACAAAGATACTATTGTGGAGGAACTGGGATGAATTCCAGAGAACCAGATGATTCTCAGGTGGAGGAATATTATAAAAAACTTAAAGCTGAAGTGGAATCGTCAGGATATCATCTTAATAGCGATGAAAAATTTACTAAAGAGCTATTATCCAGCATACTCATTAATCAACAGCGTTATGGATATGGGGCCTGCCCATGTCGTTTAGCTTCTGGTAAAAATGAGGAAGACCTGGATATAATCTGTCCCTGTGACTACCGGGACCCGGATCTAGATGAATATGGGGCTTGTTATTGTGGCCTTTATGTGTCTGGTGAAATTTTACGGGGTGAAAAAGAATTAACCTCCATTCCTGAGCGAAGACCTCCTTTTGACGAGAAAAAAGAATTCACTGGTCAAGAATCTGATATTGGTGTTTCTATGACTAATTTAACATATCCAGTATGGAGATGCCGGGTTTGTGGGTATTTGTGTGCCCGGGACGAACCACCTGAAATATGTCCCATCTGTAAAGTGGGTAAAGAACGTTTTGAACGATTTTTATGATTGTTTTTGACCATAAAAATTTTTAAATAATATTTTCTAATCTTACAGACTTCTATCTAAAATAATTTATTTTTTTATTTTATCAATTTTTATTTCAATCTTAATCTTAATTTTAATCTAGTTATTGTTGTTTATTTTCCATATTATTCCTTCATAAGCTTTATTAACTTCTAAGGAAAATTGTAATATTTAATTATTATTTTTTAATAAAATATTTTAAATAGTACTTTTATTTAAATTACGAATAGAAGTGTATTACTTTTCCATGGCATAAGGGTGAGCTTTTTGTTTTAAAAGCTTATATGGGGTGAATTTATTGAACATGGACCGAGCATTGGGTTTGTACGAAGATGTAAAGAATGATATGAAATTTTTTGTCAATTCTGAAGTCCGATCCAAGATATTGTTAAGTTTACAGGAGAAACCTAAAGATTTAGCATTATTACGGAAAGAATTAAATTTTAGCTCTTCCACAATTTTACATGGCATGTATCAGTTAGAGGATAAAAAACTGGTTTTTAAGAATTCGGGACTTTATTCTCTTTCCCAAATGGGTGAACTGTCTGCCTTAAAACTAGTAAGTCTAATGAAGTCTTTTTCATCCATGAATAAATTGCAAAGTCTTTTTTTGAATCATGAAATAGAAGTTATCCCTCCGAAACTTTTGCAAGATATTGAATCATTAGAAAAGGGAATTATTTTAGAATCAAGGCCTCACGACTTAATGGGACCTTATAAAACTATTTCAGATAAGGTATTAAACTCTGAAAAAGTTAAACTAATTTCTTCGGTATTTTATCCTTTTCATTTGGATGTTTTGAGAAATTCGAAATCTTCAGGACTAAAAGTAGATTTAATTGTCACCAATGATGTGGGAAATATTCTTTTAAACGATTATAAAAAGGATTTATCTAAAATAAACCATTCTGATGTCAATTTATGGAGAATTGATGATCATCTTAAACTTTCTTTTGCCCTGGCTGATGAATTCATGGCACTGGGCCTGTTTCTAGATAATGGGGTGTATGATTCAAATCGTTTTTTAATCAGTGAAGGTCATGACGCAGTATCCTGGGGGAACAAATTATTTAATCATTATCTTTCCCAAGCATCTGAGTTTAAATTATAGCTAACTTGGAGTATATGTATTGATTATTGTAGGTAGATTCCAGTTTTTTTTTTATTTAATTAAATTCATCTGGTTTATCTCACAAGTATGTCGTTTATTTGACAAATTATAATTAAAAGGAAGTTATAATAAAATAATGTATTATTAAAATTCTCTTCTTATCACAATTACTAAAATAATATACAATTCAACTTTTTGGCCGATAAAATGTCACTAGAAAAGAATAAAACCACATATGAAAGCATGGTGGAGGTTTACCAGGCTCTGGACTCCACTACTAAACGTCTGGAAAAAACAGATATTCTTGCTGAGTTTTTTTCAGATATTGATCCTGAATTACTTCCAGTAGTTACTATAATGGCTTTAGGAAGAGTATTTCCAGTTTGGAGTGAAGAAGAACTGGGTATTGCCTCTAAACTCCTTATGAAAGCTATTTCTTCAGTAGTAGGGGTAACTCCTGAAGATGTGGAAGACCAGGTCCGGGATCAGGGGGATATTGGGAGTGCCAGTGAGGTTTTATTCAAGAAAAGGACTCAAACAACGTTTTTTTCTCAACCATTAACCATAAGTATGGTTTATACAAATTTAAGGAAAGTATCTTCGATATCAGGTAACCGGGCCCAGGCAAGAAAAATGAGCATAATCCGTGAACTTTTATCACTTTCTTCCCCATTAGAGGCGAAATACATTACTAGAACGGTCTTGGAAGAGTTAAGGGTTGGTGTAGGTGAAGGAACTATTCGAGATGCCATTTCTCAGGCTTTTGGAGTAAAAAAAGAGGTACTTGATCGGGCTCACATGCTGACCAATGATCTGGGAATGGTGGCCCAGGTGGCCATGGAAGAAGGTGAAGAAGGCCTTAAAAAACTCTCTTTAAAACCAGGAAAACCAGTTAAACCCATGTTGGCACAGCTGGCAGGTGGCATTAAAGAAAGTGTTCGTGAAATGGGCCGTGTATTTTGTGAAACTAAGTACGACGGTATACGAGTTCAAATACACCGGAAGGGCACGGAAGTAATGATATTCACCCGAAGACTGGAAAATATAAGTAATGCTGTTCCTGATGTTATCGAATATATTGAAAACGCACTACCTCACCGGGACTTTATTGTGGAAGGTGAGATAATTGTTACTAAAAATGGCCAGCCCATTTCTTTCCAGTATATTCTGCAACGGGTGAGACGTAAATATGACATAGAAAAAGTAATGGAGGAAGTTCCACTTACTCTTTATTTATTTGACGTTCTTTACTTTGATGGGCCTCTAATTGATGCTCCATTTGAAAAACGAAGGGATACTTTGGAATCAATAGCAAAACTCACTGAAAATAAAATTCAGCTGAGCAAACAAGTACGGGTCACCATGGAAAATGTGGAAGAGGCAGAAAAACTCTTTACGGATTCTTTGGAACAGGGACACGAAGGTATTATGCTTAAAGATCCACAGGCACCTTATATTCCGGGCATAAGGGGTAAAAAAATGCTTAAATACAAAGCAGAACCAGAAACACTGGATCTGGTGGTGGTGGGAGGTACTTATGGTAAGGGCAAACGGGCCCATTTCATAGGTTCTTATTTAATGGCTCTTCAGGATGAATCTGGTGATTTAAAAACTATTGCCCACGTGGCCACTGGTCTGGATGATAAAACGCTCCTGGAACTTTCTAACCGGATGGATGATATCATTCAGGAAAAGAAAGGAAGGTTAATCAAGGTAAAACCCCACGTAATTTTGGAAATTGCTTACAGTGAGATTGTTAAAAGTCCAGAATACGAAAGCGGATATTCTCTCCGTTTTCCGGTGGTCAAAAGAATCAGAGATGACTTGAGTTTGGATGATATAGACACAGTGGCCCGGGTTGATTCAATGTTTAAGGGATAATGTGGTTAATCTTGTATAAACTATAATTAATGTATTAATTTAATTAATAATTTATATATTATTTTTAATATTCTTTTTAAAAATATTTTAAATAGTCATTCTGTTTTTTATTGTTTATCAGTTTATTTTCATTTCATATTTATTTAAAAAAATAGTTCAAAATACATTCAAAAAATTTAGAATCTAATTTTTATTATTAATACTTAAATATAAATATATATTAATCTAATTATTCTTAATTATATATTAAAAAGTATTACTAAAATCAAGGGATTTCATGGAAGATCAAAAAATATTCAAAATGGCCCTAATAGTCTCTTTAATTGGAATATTAGGTATGGTGGCCTTTGCTGGCCAGATAAGTCCTTATAAAATTAAAATTAATGAAATTAATCAGGGAACCATGGATAAAGAAGTTACAGTAGAGTGTTATGTGGAGGATGTTCAAAAAGCCTTAAAAAGTGACACTTATTTTTTAAAGGTCAATGACGGGACGGGAAAAATTACGGTGGTCATTTTTGAAGGTATAACTCATGAAATGCAAAAAATGGGATTCAATCCCACCAATACTGATAAATTAAGAATAAGGGCTACTTGTACTGTAACATCTTATAAAGGAGCATATGAACTTGTTTTAAAAGACCAGAACTCTCTTAAAATATTGTAGAAATATTGTAGAGAGTAAATTATTTGGGGAATTGATTATTACTAAATTACTATTTTTTAATTCTTAAAATGGCTTTAAATATTATTCTGGTCAATAATATTCTAACTTAAGATTTAATTATAATATTTAGTGGTGATCCGGTGTCCAGTGTTGTACAAAAAAACAGAAAGGAGCTTTTAATATTTATCCCGGCAATAATAACCTTTTTCCTGGTTTTAATTCCTACTATCAAATATTCAATTCCTTTAAGCAGTGAAACATTTTACCATACGATGCTAATTCAATTTTCCGCGGAAAATGGCATATCTATGGGAAATAATGTTTTATTTTCTAGTTTAACAGTTTATTCTCCTCTTTTTGACTTCTTCCTGCTGGCAGTCAGCAAAATATTCACTCTGAGTTATCTGGTAGTGGCCCGGGCTTTACAACCGGTATTTGCATTTTTAGTTGTTCTTTCATTTTCTTTTGCGGCCTACAAAATGTACAATGTGTTGGCCGGTATTTTAACTGGTATATTTGTCATGTTTTCTGCATTATTCTATAAGATAATGTTCACCACACCAGAAACCATGTTTTTAATACTGGTTCCCCTAATAGCTTATTTTTATTGTATGGCACTGGAAAATAAAAATTTGAAATATTCTTTAATATCAGGATTGCTTTTAGGGATGGGTTTTCTAACCCAGACCATTTCAGCATCTATAATATTCCTGGTACTCACCATCTTGACATTAATTCTTCTAATAATCAAAAGAAAACCGGATTTCAAAGTTTTTGGGATATTAATAATCACATCTTTTCTAATTGCAGCTATTTGGTGGCTACCTGTTATATTTAATGGATCATTTATACTGGGACTGACTATCCCAGCACAATTATCAACAACAATTGCTATTAATAAGTATCCGCAGATTTTAGGAATTATTCCATTATTATTTGCTTTTATAGGGGCCTTCTTTTTCATAAAAAGAGGTCATATCAAAGACATTTTGTTGTTAACCTGGTTAGTGACAGTAACTGTATTGAGTTTCATTCAGTTTTCAGGATTTCCTCTAGGTGCTGAATATGTTCTCATGCTGGCTATATTTCCTCTCACGGTTATGGCAGGTGTGGGGGTGCAGTGTATTCGTATAGATGGTGATAAAAGACCAATTTATGCCTTAACGGCATTAATTTTAATTGTTGGTGTGTATTACGGGTATGGATTTGCCAGCTCTACCCAACCAGGATATACTACTACTCAAATAGAGGCAGCCCAGTGGTTCAAGAATCATGGAGACAGAAATAGTATGGTCATTAATTATAACTCTACTATGGATCCTCTGATATTTTCCATGGCCAATCAAAATGTCCCCACATTCCATAATTCTTCAAAAACTTTAGAAATATCACAGAAATCCGAATTGAATGTAAAAAAGTACCTTCTGGGAAAATATAATGGTGTGGATATAGTAAATGACAATGTGGGTTATTTAGTAATGAAAAAAGAAGTTTCCAGCATGCCCTATGCAACTTTAGTATATGAAAATGAAGACTTTAAAATATTTGAAATAAATAACTGAATAATAAAATACAATTTATAACTTAATAAGATATAATTTATTATATTAATTAATTTAAGCGAATTGAAGTTGAAATTATTTTGTGATAAAAATAAGATGGCTATAAATTTAAGTTAATTAGTTTATTAGGTAGTAATTCATATTTATTGATAATAACGTTGAAATTACATGGAAATTTAATAATATTTAATTAAAGGGCACAGTTCATTAATTGAGGTATGAATTAAACTTAAAATTATTACATAACATTAAAGAAAAGGATGATTAAAATGAAAAGATTATTTGGTACTTTTGGAGTTAGAAGGTTGGCAAATCAGGTATTAACCCCGGAATTCGCATCTAAACTGGCTGCGTCCTATGGGTCACTGGTTCAGGGAAAGGTGGCAGTGGGAGGAGATACCAGAACATCTACTCCTATGATTAAACATGCAGTAATAGCTGGATTGTTATCTTCTGGCTGTGATGTGGTGGATTTAGGTATGTTACCAACTCCTGCAGTTCAATATGCTGTGCGTAACTATTACGATGGTGGGGTAATAATCACCGCCTCTCACAACCCTCCACAATACAACGGGATAAAATTCGTGGATGAAGACGGTATTGGAATTCACGATGAGATGGAACTTAAAATCGAAGAGATGTTCTTCAATGATAACCCTGAAAGAGTGGAATGGGATGAAATTGGCGAAGTAACAGTTAATGAACGAATAATCGAAGAATATCAAGAAGAAGTCTTGAAGAGACTGGACTTAGAATCGATCAAAAAGGCCAATCTAAAAGTAGTGGTGGATTGTGGTTCAGGAGCGGCCTGTTTCACCGCGCCTTATTTATTTAGAAAACTGGGCTGTGATGTTTTATCATTAAATTGTCAACCTGACGGTTTCTTCCCCGGAAGAGACCCGGAACCCATAAAAGACAACCTAACGGAACTAATTGAAGTGGTAAAGGCCACAGGGGCAAATTTGGGATTGGCCCACGACGGTGATGCTGATAGAACCATTTGTATAGACGAAAACGGGGAATTTGTCCTGGGGGATAAGACTTTTGCTCTGGTAGAAAAGCAGATGCTTAAAGAAAACAACGGCGGTTTGGTAGTAACCACTGTAGCCACATCCACTGCCATTTATGACGTGGCTGAGGAAAATAATGGGAAAGTAATTGCCACAGCGGTGGGTGATTTACTGGTGGCCCGAAAACTTAAAGAAGAAGATGGTCTATTTGGTGGAGAAGAAAATGGGGGATTAATCTTTCCGGACTTTGTTTATGGCCGGGACGCAGCCCTATCTGCTGCCAAGATAATAGAAATCATGGCCAAAGAAAATAAACCACTTTCTGAGCTGGTAGCCGAATTACCGGTTTACTATTCAGAAAAAATGAAAATTAAGTGTCCTGACGATCTTAAAAGAGAAATTATGGATAAAATTGCCCAGGAGATTGCCAATGATCCTCAAGGATACCAGCTGGATACTACTGACGGGGTTAAAATATTCACCGAAGACGGTTGGGTAATTATAAGGCCTTCTGGAACTGAACCAATCTTCAGATGCTTTTCAGAGTCTGATTCTCAGGACAAGGCCACTGAAATGGCCCAATGGGGAATCTCTCTGGTGGAAAAATATTTAAAATGAGGTTTATAACCTTTTTTAAGGATTTATTAAGGATAAATTAAAATAAAAAATTTAATTTTTTTTTAATTAATTTAATTTTAACTTTTTTCAATATTTTTCAATTTTTAGTTTTCGTAAATTGTTCAAGTTAAAATATTTTAGTATATTTTCACTAAAAAAAGATATTGCTTATTTCTGGTTTATTTCCAGGATTTTACGGGCTACCTTGAGTCCCAGAGCAGCAGTTAGCAATATAGTGGGCATTCCTTGAGAACGAGGGGCCAGTGATAAATCTCCAATCCATAATCCCTCCGGCAAGTAATGAGGCCTCATCTCACCAACATCTGATTTTTTTAGGGGGACCGTACCTCCTAAATGGCCTCCATTGTACATTCCCTTCACATAAGGGCCGGAAACACCAGAATTTTCCATAATTTCTCTGGCCTGGGAAATAGCCACTTCTAATTTCTGTTTATCATCCAGAGAAATTTCTTTGTGGACTTTACCATTTTCATAAACAGCCCCTTCCTCCAGATCTGCTAGTTTAACCATCATACCCACCCTATCATTTATTGAAACATTTTTCCAGGGTTTATGGAACCAGTGAGACAATATATCTACATAAGGGGATAAAATATAATCTTTTTGATGTGAATACCATACCATGGGGGGTTCTTTAAGCATCTTGGATCCAGGAGCAACTCCTCCTAAAGTAATTACAATATCGGCCCACAGATTGTCCTGAGCAGGAAGCCCGGATGCTTTTAATATTTTGGCAGTACCAATACCTCCTGCAGAGAGGACCACCAGATCTCCGTAAACGGCCTTTGAAGATCGTCCAGATTTTATTTCCACTCCCTTTACCCTTCCATTTTCCAGTAAAACTTTTTTTACAGAGGTGTTTATTTTTAAAATAGCCCCATTTTGTATTGCATCTTCTAAAAATCTTCTGGAATCCCAACGAGATTGATTAGCACATCCCAGTTCGCAAAGTCCGCAAGATACACATTTTATGGCATCCACAGCTTTAGGAGTTGCTTGAGGATCTAAACCCATTTTTTTCGCATTTTGAAACATTTTCTGGGTTAAAGGACGCCATCTTTCTTCAGGGAATTCCTTAACTCCTATTAAATCTTCCAATTCCTGAAATTCAGAATCCAGATTCAGTCCGATTTCATTCAGGCCTTCATCGGCCCTTACCATATTTCCACAGGAAAGAACAGTTGATCCTCCGGTTCCTCGCCCCCGGACCAGTACCAATTCTTTACTGGACCTGGTGGTTTCTAAATAAGGGAATAATCTGGTTATGGTTTTTTCATTTCCCATAAGTCCCATCTTTCGCAAGGGTTCAGTCCATGATAACCGGCGGGTAAATGGTTTAAAATGGCCCCCTGATTCCAGTATAATTACTTCCATTCCTTTTTGAGATAATTCCCTGGCAATAGTAGCCCCTCCAGCTCCACTACCCACAACAATAGCTCGCATCTTTTCACCTTAATCCATTAATTTCATAAGTCTCATTAAGTTCATAAGTAGTTATATAATCTAATTACCTTCATATCATTTTATTTTCTAAACGAGTGAAAAACAGTTTAATAATAACCATTAAAACTACTTTTAAAGCTATTTTTTCATTTCAATAGCCGCAATACAAGCCGGAGCACCTTCGGTAATCTTCTCCAGGAAAACCATTTGCACCTGGGAATTCAAACCATTTACCACACCTTCATCAGTGCCACTTAATACCTGGCAGGTAAGAGGCAAATAGTACCGGGCCAGAGTGCAGTGTTTAATAATTATGCAGCGCTTTAAATGGTATGATTTACAGGAATTATCTTCATGGAATTCAAATTCTATGCCCAAAACCTGGTATAATAGTTGAGCTGCCTTTATCAAATCATTCAAATCGTCACTTAAGCCTAGTCGAGTTTTAATATCCAACCCTAACTCATAACCAGTTTTAAACATCAGAGGTCTGGCAATTTTGACAGTATCTTCAGGACCCAGGGAATCTGAAAGAATTTTCACCCGTATATTATGTTCTTGGGCCATTTTTGCACGAATATCCTCTAAATTTCCTTTAAAAGGTAATTTTAATTCAGGGATTTCACTTAAACGCTGGGGGGAATACATTTGCAATAACTGGTCCAATTGATTTAAGGTGGCTTTGGCCAGCAGATTCAATTCTTTTTTTAAAAAATAATGAGGAACCCAGATTGAAAGTAAAAATAGTTTAATATTCATTAGTATCTCCTGTAGATCCTAAATGGATTATATTATTCGAAACAGGTCCTTCATATAAAGAATCTATTGTTTTTTCATATCTTTTTACAATTGATTTCCGTTTGAGCTTTAAATTAGCTGTTAAATCTCCCTTATCAATGGAAAGATCATTTTTTAGAACTGCCCAACGTTTGATCTCTTCTGGGCGCGATAAACTAGTATTTATATTTATAATCGCTTTATCAAGTTTAGATATGGATTTAGGAGTTGCATCCACCCAGATAAGGGCCACACAATATGGTTTTTGTTCCCCTATTACCATGGCCTCTGATACTCCTGAAATAGATTTAAGAAGAACTTCAATTTTAAGGGGGGAAATGGTTTTTCCATAGGAATTGATCATTACCTCTTTTTTCCGACCAGTGATTACCAAACTACCTTCCGGGGTTAAATTTCCATAATCACCGGTTAATAACCATTCACCTGAAAAAAGGGAACTTGAATCATTTTTAAAGTAGCCCATAGTTACCTGGGGACCTTTAACCATTATTTCTCCATCTTGAGCAATTTTTAAACTGGTTTCTGGGAGGGGTTTTCCTACGGTATGGGATTTATTTTCACCTAAGCGATTGATAGTAACCAGTGGAGCCTCAGTAAGTCCATAAGCATTATGAATTTCAATTCCTAACTTTTGAAATTCTTTTATAAGACTTTCACTTATGGGGGCTGACCCTACAATTAATTGGGAGCATTGATCCAGCCCGGCTTTTTTAAGCAATAAATTTCCCAGTAATTTCTTTAAAACAGATTTTAAAATAGGATTTTTGGTTTGCATGTAAATTGTTCCCCAGGTGGTTTCCTGGAAAGAATCCCATAATTTTTCATAGAACCGGGGAACGGAAAAAAAGACTTTGGGCTTTACTTTAGGAAGTGCCGTGGGTAATTCCTGGAAATTTTCCAGAAAATAAAGTTTCAAGGGGGCAGGAGCATAATATGGAGCATAGGTTCCCAGTATTCCTTCCACCACATGATTCAGGGGTAAAAATGATAAATAAGAAACATTACTGGTTCTATCTTTCCAGGGAGGCATGGAAGCTATGAATTCTGCCATCCAGCGTAAATTACCATGATTGAACATAACTCCACGGGGTTTTCCGGTGGTCCCGGAGGTATACCTAATGGTGGCCAGACTTTTAAAATCAACCGGAGCTCTTAAATTTTCAGGGGTCACTTCTTGTTCCGACTTTTCAAGACCTTTTTTCAAGAAATCATTCCATAATAGAATTTCAGACGATTTTTGTTCAGATTGATGAGAATTAGAATTTGAGGAAAATGAAATAAGGGGAATACTTAAATCAAGCTGATTTATTTGATTTGATACATTTTCAGTCCCTATAAAAAGTAATTTAGATGAACTGTCCTCCACTATGTCTTTTATTTCATTTAAAGGACTGGTATAATATAGTGGGACGCTTACGGCCCCTAAAAGTCCGATGGCAACATCTAAAATAAAATAACGGGTGCTGTTGTGTCCTAAGATTGCTATGTGATCTTGTGGTTTCACACCCAGTTTTTTTAAGGAATTAACAGCCATGATAATTTTTTTCCTTATTTCTGGGCCTGATTGTCGGATAATCTTTCCGTTAACTATATCAAAATACTCTACCGGAAAACTTTTGCTTTGAAGGCGGTGTATTATCTGTTCATGAACTGTACGCTCAGAACGATGGAAAAAACCCATATAAACAGCGTAATTTAGAATGGGCTCTATAAGACTTTTCCAGTGATGGGGATAAGGTCCTAAAAGATGATCGGCATTTTCTCTTACAAACTGTCGATTTTCCTGGATGTATGGAGCAAGTATTCCCATCACTGATTTATCAAAACCTCTGCTTTTACTCCCTTTTCTTTTATTTTTCTCTTTACTAATTCCTTTTTCTTTGAATAGGGTTGTCAAGATTTTTTGAGTCCAGGAAGAAGGTAGTGGTAAAAATAAAGGTTTAGGAAGATTTATTCCTAATTTATATTTTGCCCACTTTCGAGTATATTCAACCAACTCTTTTACTGTGGGTAAACTTTCATAAGGGGCAGTTAAATGGAAAGTTAAATTCTGGGCTTGTAAATTAAATGTTAGATCCACTACTGACTGGGCAATGTAGTCCACTGGTACCAGATTGATTTTATTTGATGGAGAAATAGGTAATAATCTAATTTTACCGGTTAAATAAAGCCTAAGTGGTACATAAATAGTATTGAATGTTTTTATCACTCCCTTTTCAGATGATCCTACCACCATACCCGGTCTGAATATGGAAAAAGGGATTTGGGATTTTTTCACTTCCATTTCTGCTTCAAATTTGCTTCTTTCATAGTTGCTGGAAAAACCGTCTTTAGAACTTAAATCACTTTCTAAAACATCACCTTCACGTTTTCCAGCTACATAAGCAGTTGATAAAAACGAAAATCTATCTAAACCATGATTTTCATGCACCCTTTGAGCCAAATGCAGTAAATTTTTAGTACCCGTTAAATTAGTCTTTCTGAGTTCTTCCAGGGGACCATTAAGTCTTAAATCAGCTGCAGTGTGTATGATGTGGGTTAAATTAAGAACCAGATTTTTGTATACGGAATCTTCCAGGCCCAAATTATTTGCACTGACATCTCCGTTTAATATATTTATTTTTCCTTCATCTAAGGCATTAATAAGATCTGGATACTCCCACCATGCCCTTTGAAGGCGTATTTTGGCATCTGAATCATCCTGACTCCTTACCATAGCTAAAATTTGCACTTCCTTTTCACGGATCAATTGAAGGGCGATGTACGTTCCAATAAATCCATTAGCACCAGTAAGGAGAACGATAGGTTTTCGGATGTTTTTATTCATGCTTTTGTCTCTATTTAATCTCTCTATTTAAGAATTGTTTTAGCAAAACTCTATTTTGGTTTGCTCTTTTTAATTGATCTTCATATCCTGTTTTTAAAATATTTTGCAAGGATTCTGGTGACTGTAGGAGCTGTTCAGTTTTATCAGTGACCTTTTTCCATAAATCAGTATCCTCATACTCCATAAAATACTCATCATATATTCCAAGTTCTCTGTAAAGAGTTTTCAACCTCGTATCATGTCCTATGGCAATTTGTGGAATTTTTTGGGCCAGGGATAGAACCGAAGCATGATAACGAGAGGTCAATAAAAGTTTTAGTTTTCTCAAAATAGCGGTCATTTCCGAGGCATTAAATTCACTGGATGAAAATATCCGGGCTTTTTCAGGGAACTGCATTTTATCCAGAATCATTCTGGCTAAGGGTTCATCAAGGTCTTCCATGCAAATTAAAGCAATATTTTGCTGATATTTCTCAATAATAAAGTCAGCTAAGTGGGCCCATGATTTTGCAAGATCATCCCGCTGCGCATCACGTTTTTTAGAACGGGAAAAATAATAAGGCCACTTGTACTGGTCTTCTGACTTACCCCAGGGGCGGATAACCACAGGCCACAAATAAAAATCCACCACAGAAAGTCCCACCAATTTGTTTTCACTATCGGCCCAAGTTTCTTTTAAAATATTATCATATTCTGGTTCTACTTTAAATTCAAAAGCACAATCCGAGGTAACCTCTATAGGCGCAGTTACCCCAGCTGATTTGAGTATTTCCCTGGCTTCATAAGTCCTCGTAATAATAAGATCAGTTTTGCTGGCTTCTCTTTGAACTAATCTTTTATTTATAGATGATAATTTCCCGGCATCCACGGCATAGGCCAGGGATGGTTTTTTAAAATCATGGGCACATTTGGTAGCCCATAAAAATGCCCATAGGAGAGCTGATGTCCAGGTATCCATGTAACAACTACCTTCCACCAAAATCACCATATCGTGCTCTTTAACCAGTCTACGGAGGGTTAAAAAATAAATAGATGGTAATGGAGCTATTTTCAGGGTTTCTGTTTCTTTTAAATATCTTCGGAGATTTTCCTGATTAAGGGTAGGCACGGTAATTTCCACTTCAGTCCCTAAAATTTCCTTTAGATCATTTATAATAGTGTGAAGTCTTGCTTCAGAACCAGTATTATTGGCCCCATTATATCCTACTAAGAGTATCTTAATCTTTTTTCCAGAATAATCCATATTCATATCCTTCACCGATTTTTTAGAGGGGATTGAAGATTTTTTAGCCATATAAACTCCTTGATAAATCTTGGATAATTTTGAGTATTTTTTATTATTTTATAAATCTATTTTATTTCATTAATTATTTCTATATTCTGATATTTCAAAATAGAATAATCAAATTTTAGCAGGTTCCAAATCTTTCATGAAAAATAAGATCACCTTCATCATAATGGAAACAAAATATTTTTTTAAAGGATTTATTTTGATTGGATAGAAGTATTCTGTCTTATTTTTGTAAAATTCATGGTCTGCGGGCATGTATTCTTTCATTTCTGAAGTGAATTTCATAAATCTGAAGTGTATATACTGAGTGAAAGTAGGTTTTAGCAGGCCTCCTTTTTCTAGCTTCTTATAAAATTCAAGAGATGCATTCTCTATTTTTTTCTGATTTTTATTTTTCAGTCCTTCGCTATGGGGCCATGGTGGTGTAATGACACCTAATGTGATTAATTCGCCGAATCCCCATACATTAAGTTTTTTCAGGTAATCCAGAGTTTCATCTAAACCAGCACCTGCTGTGGATGCTAGAACCATCCCTCGCTGCTGGAAAAATCTAGGTCGGTGGAAAACATAGGAAAAACGGTCAATAAAATTTTTCATAAGGCCACTGACATTTTGACAATAGCAGGGGGAGACAAATATAACTCCCTGAGCATTACTCATTTTCTTTTCTATCTCTACACGATCGTCTTTTAAGGGACAAAAATCTTCGCCGCGACTCACACAATTAAAACAACCGTGACACATTTTTAAATCAGCATCCTGTAGGAATAAATATTCAAATTCCACCTCACCCAATTGTTTCATTTGATTTTCCACTTCTTTAGTGGCCTGATAGCTGTTTCCTTTCTTTCTGGGGCTTCCAATTATGGCTAATATTTTCATTTTAATCCCTTAATTAATCCTTAAATTATTTTAAGATTTAAATTATAACTTCTTTTTTGATATTACCTAATTTTTAAATTTTTTAGATTTATTTTTTATTTGATTGTAGTCCCTTCTATTAAAACTACATTCCTTCATGCAGATGGTGCAGCCATGGCAGTAATCGCTTATTATTTTTGTTTTCACTCCATATGGTGTTTTTTCTTCTATGATGGCCTTATCCGGACATTTTTTCATGCAGCGCCCGCAACTTGCGCAAAAGTCATTAATCCACAAGTGTTCATTGGATTGGGTATCTGGGAGGTTTTCTGCGCTTATAAATATGGCCGATATTCTTTGCCGGGGACCTAATTCTGGACTTATAAATAATCCATTTCTTCCCACATGTCCTAAACCTGCTTTTTGTGCTAATTGAGTGTATATTACCAGGCCTCCAGCCGGATGACTGGAATGAGCTGCAAAACCATTATCTCGCAGATACTGGGCCAGAATATTGGTTTTTTTGCCTAATTCATCGTAAGTTACAATTCCTTCTTCCTGTGTTTGTGGACTGGGGGCCATATTAATGGCCTTTTCATTCATTTCCATGGTTAAAATAATGGCATTTTTAAATAAAATTGACCTATCTTTGAATATTAAATCATTAGGAACCTCAGTATACCCTATTCTATTTATTCCTAAAGATGTAGTATATTTTTCAAATTTATCCTTAAATTCTAATTCCATGTGGGTTTGAGGATTTTGAGGATTTTCAGGAAGTGATTTAATATTCTTTTCCATGTTTTTAGCAATGGAAAGTTGTTTGGGAAGGGTTTTTAGAGTAATTTCCAGCTTATCCGGCATCTTTTTTTCAGGAGAATTTTCTGATGCAGGAATAACTCCGGGAACATTATTTAAACTCATTTCCAGTTTATTTATTTTATTAAGTCTATAATCAGCGTATCTTGCTTTTATATTATCTAATATCATCTTTATCCCAATTTTATTCTTAAATATTAATTCAATTTACATCTCGATATTATGCCCAGTTATTAATTTATTCTAATTTTACACTGTTTAGAATGAATTGCATGTGCTCTTCCATATCATCAAACATTTCGCGCAGGAACTTCTCTGGTTCATCAGGGTACTTCAACACAAAATTTTCAATTAAAAGGTAGATGGCATAGCTAAAATATTCTCGAGCCAATCTTTCAGGATCTACAGGCTTTATAATCTTTTTTTCTATCATTGCTGAGAATATTAAGGTCCACGCATGAATTGGTACTTCGATTAATTCTTTTAAAAAGAATTCTTTTATTTTGGGATTATGATACATTTCAATTAGCAATAATCTCCATATTTTAATCATTTTGGGGTCATGCATACGTTCTTCAAACATTTTTGACCCGGCATGGTAGAACATCTCTGGACTTTGATCAAGGAGTATTTCCATTTGTTCTTCAGGAATGCCGGTCTCTTCCATTTCTTTTATAAAATAATCAAGTATGGTGTCTAGGATGGCTTCTTTACTGGAGTAATGATTGTAAATGGAGCTTTCTCTTATTCCCACTCCTCTACCTATTTCTCTTATAGAAACGGCATCGAAGCCTTTTTCTGAGAAAAGATCGATTGATACATCGAATATTTTCTCCTTGGTTGTTTTGGTTGATTTTTGTGATGGCATAATTTCACTTTAATTAATTTTAAATTAACTAACGTTCGTTCGTATAATTAAATTGGCATACTATTATTTAAAACTAACGTTCGTTAGTAAAAATTGACCAAAATATTTATATGCCCAAATAACACTAGTTATATTACTGACTCATGAGTCATATATGTGAAAATATGGTCATTAATATGACATTCATGATGATAGGTGAAATCATATGTCACTTGCAAAATGGAAGGAAAGAGAAAGAGAACAGCGTCAAAATGATATTATAGATGCTGCTAGAAAATTATTAGCTGATAAGGACTTCGATGAAGTTTCAATGAATGAAATAGCAAAGGAGGTTGGTCTTGGAAAAGGTACGCTTTATCTTTATTTTAAAAATAAAGAATCATTGTACTTTGCCGTAGTTTTGCGTGGTATTCGAATTTGGACTAAAATGGTTAAAGAAGAGGTTAAAAAAGGGAGTACTGGTTTTGAAAAGTTAATATTGTATAAAAATGCAAATAGTGGGTTTTCAAATAAATATCCTGATTATTTCCGGCTGCTGTATTCCCCTACATCGATTAAGAAACAATTTGATTTGGATAAAATGAACAGCAGTGAAGAGTTCCAAGAAGTAAGGGAACTATTCAAAGAAATAATGTCCATAGGGATAGATTCCATACAAAAAGGTATAGATGAAGGTGAAATTAGGCCTGATGTGGATCCTGTGGAAGCTGCTATTCTTCTATCAGTAATATACAATGGTAAGGTGAATATGGGGGACTGGGCTAAAGATCTACTGGAAAAAAGGGGAATTGATGAACAGAAATTTAGCCAGGATATAGGAGATTTATTTCTTCATATGTTAATGAAATAGGACGATAAATAGTCATAATTTGGATTATTAGAGGTGTTAAATATGGATTATAATGAACTAGTAGAAAAATTAAATGAACTTTTAAAATTGGAAAACGAAGCAGTAGCCATAAAATGGTCTGTAAAAGAGCCAAATAACGTTGAAAAGGAAGACGGTAAATCAAGATTCTGTGCAAAGCTTAAAAAAGCCATGAACGGCGAAATATTTTATGCTACCCTAGAAGAGGAAGAATGTATGGGTGGTGCTAGATATTCTGGACTTAAAGACATGCGTGAATACCCTGCAAATGTACAAAGCGGTGCATTTATGGTCCCCAGGGGCTTATACAAGAATATTCCTGCAGTGCAGCGTTCAAGACAAAACGAAACATACATAGAACCTGGAATTTTCAGTGCAGTTGTTTTCGCGCCTTTAAAAAAATCTGAATTTGATCCTGATGTGATATTTATGCTCTGCAATGCGAAACAGGGAATGGAAATACTTCATGCCAATGCATATGATTCCGGAGAACATGGATTGGGTGCGGATGCAGCTCCTATATGTAGTTCAATGGCTGCCACTCCTTATATGACTGGAAAAGTCACTTATGGTTTTGGAGATGTGGCAGCAAGGCAGAGTATGGATATCTCTCCAGAAGAAATTATGGTTAGTATTCCTGGAAGTGATTTATCCCGTATAGTTTCTAATTTGGAAGAGATGCGAACTAAAATACTCTTTAAGGAAGAATAATTCAACTAAAAATTTTTTTTATTATCTTTTTGGAAAAACATGTAATTAAAATGAATTTAAACCATCATTCATTGATAAAATCTATTAAGAAGAATAATAAGAAGGATATTGGAAAAAAATATACCTACAAGTGATAATATGGATTATGAAAACCATCATGGCCTTGCTAAAGATCAAATACGCATGGTTATGGTAGGATTAATGGTTGGACTCCTTTTAGCTGCCTTTGATTATTCAATCATATTAACAGCTATGCCCAAGGTTATTAACAGCCTACATGGGATGGAATATTATGTATGGCCGTTTACATCTTACATGTTGACTTCAACCATTGCCATAATCCTTTTTGGCAAATTATCTGATATTTACGGTAGAAAACATGTTTTAATTGCGGGAATCATCACATTTGTTATAACTTCAGTCATGTGTGGGTTTGCAACGAATATCTTTGAACTAATTATATTTAGAGGACTTCAAGGAATCGGTGGAGGAATTTTAATATCCCTTCCATTTATTGTGGTTGGAGAAATTTTCAGCCCCCGGGAACGGGCCAAATATATGGGAATACTTGCATCAGTATTTGCGCTGGCAGACGTTTTGGGACCAATTCTGGGCGGTATAATTACAGATTCTTTGGGCTGGAGATGGGTGTTTTTCATAAATGTTCCTGTGGGGATTGTTGCTGTAACCCTGATTTTTTATTCACTTCCAAACTTTAAATTGCCGGATATTAAAAAAGTCATTGATTATTCAGGGATTATAACATTTACCTTAGCTTTAAGTGCACTGTTTTTGGCAATAACACTTGCTGGAGATCTAAATACATATCCATTAGCTGAAATAGCTGGACTCATTGTATTTTCCGTAGTTATGTTTGTATTGTTTGTCTTGACTGAGAAAAAAGCTGTAGAACCTATTTTGCCGTTACGTCTTTTTAAAAATTCAATATTCAGCGTATCATCACTAGAAAGCTTTTTAGCAAGTGCATTGATGTTTAGTGGGATAATTTACGTCCCATTATTTGCACAGGACGTTTTAGGTATGAGTGCCACAAATTCAGGACTCATAATGATTCCTATGCTTTTAAGCCTTACCATAACCTCCATAATTACTGGAGAAATCATATCAAGGACAGGGAAATATAAAAAGCTGGTCATTGCTGAATTTGTTATAACTGGAATAGGAGTTGCGCTTCTTGCTACAATGAATGAGAATACACATTATTATTTGCTAATATCATATTCAACTATTCTGGGTATTGGTTCAGGAATGGCCTATAACATATTCAATGTGGCTGTGCAGAATGCATTTACACTGCGAGATATAGGTATTGTAACAGCTTCGATGCGGTTTTTCAGAAATGTAGGTACTATAGTATTCGTTCCCATATTTGGATACATAATGAATTTCACACTGGTAAGTTCAAGTGCCGTTACTGCAAGTAAAACTCAAGCTTTGGTACATTCTATCCAGAATGTTTTTCTTGCAGCGATAGTACTGGCATTTATAGGGTTGGTTGTTGCGTTTTTCCTTAAAGAAATACCTTTAAGTGAAGATGAGAATATCACTCACGAGGAAGTTTCTGAAGAATGTATAGAAAAAGCAAAATAATTTATTTTATTAAATAACTCATTTTTATTTAAATTTTATAAATCTAAAAATGCTGGAAAACCATATTACTTGAAATAAACTGCAAATGTTTTAAAACCTTAAAATGAACATGGAATTTTAATTTTAAATTAATTGGAGATTTGATTAACATGATTAAAGTAGTTGTAACAGGCGCAAGCGGAAGAATAGGTTCTAAAATAATTAAAGCCATATTAAAACAAGATGATATGGAAATTATAGCAGCAATAGGAGCACATAATACTCTACTTGAAGGAAAGGATGTGGGTGAAGTAATAGGTGTTGGAAGAATAGGTGTCCCAGTAAATGGTGCTCAAAATCTTGCCGAGATTTTAAAGGAAACGAAACCAGATGTTATCGTTGATTTTACTATAGCAAATGCATCTGTGGATACAATCAAAATTTCAGCCGAGTGCGGAGTTAATGTAGTCGTAGGTACAACGGGACTTTCAGATGAACAAATGAGTGAAATAAAAGAATCCATCGAATCAAATAATATAAAAGCCGTTATTGCTCCAAACATGGCAGTAGGGGTGAATGTGTTCTTTAAAATCATTGAAGACCTGGCAAAGATTCTTAATGATTATGATATTGAAATAATAGAAACTCACCACAAACATAAAGTGGATGCACCTTCAGGAACTGCTGTTAAAGCTTATGAAATCATAGCGGAGGCACTTGGAAGAAATAAAGATGAAGCTGGCGTTTATGGGAGGCAAGGAATGATAGGTGCACGAACTTCTAAAGAAATAGGAATTCATGCAGTTCGTGGTGGGGATATCATTGGGGATCACACGGTACTTTTTGCCGGTGAAGGAGAGCGAGTTGAAATTATCCACAGAGCCCATAGCAGACAGGCATTTGTAACTGGAGTAATTAAAGCAATAAAATACGTTGTTGGAGCTCCTGAAGGAAAAATTAGTGATATGGGAAATGTTCTCGGTATAAAATAAGGGAGAGTATTTTTTTAATTTGATACTTATTGAAATAATACTTATGAAAAATATGTCATATTATTAGTAAAAATCGCCAATTCAATTAATGAATTTAGCATGGATTAAGGAGATTATAAAATGGCAGAACTACCAGAAATTATTATTTTTAGCCGGCAAATGGATGAACAATTAAAATCAAAGGAATTTTCTGCGGTTGACATTATCCAGGAAAAAATTTTAAACATGGCCCCGGCTAAGTTTGGAGAGCTAATTCAAGGCAATAAGGTTTTAAGGGTTTATAACAAAGGAAAATGGATTTTCATGGAATTATCTGAGGATTATCATCTTCTCTTAAACTTGGGAATGGGCGCTGACCTATTTTATCATGAAAAAGGCCAAACCTGGCCAGAAGAATATCAAATCCGCTTCTGTTTCACTGATGAAACTGGATTTTCCTGTAAGTTCTGGTGGATAGGGCGATCAGAATTCCTTTCCAATAAGGAACTAAGCCAGCACAAGGCCACCAAAGACATTGCCCTATCTCCTCTGGATCCTGATTTTACTTTAGAACATTTTAAAAATATTATTAAAGGCCGCTCGCAGATTAAAAACCTTATTCTAAATCAAAGGAAAATAGGGGGAATTGGGAATGTTTATATTCACGATATGTTGTTTAAAGCAAAAATTCACCCTCAAAAACCAGCTAACGAATTAGAACCTGCTCAAATTGAAGATTTATATCAAATTATGATTGATAATCTGAGTGATGCTCTGAAAAAAGGCGGACTCTATTATGAAAAGGATTTTTATGGTCAACAACGGGGCTTTACCCGAGATTATTTCTTAGTGGCCTACCATGAGGGAGAACCTTGCCCGGAATGTGGAACTACCATAGAGAAAATTAAAACAGGAAGCACTTCCTCTTATATCTGTCCTAAACATCAGGAATTGTAAAATTGTGGATATAATGATGCAGATTAATAAATGAAAATATATTTATAATTTTTATTTAATATTAAAAATATTTAGAAATAAAAATAAAATAAAAATAATTTAGTATTTTATATTATTTTTTTATCCATGTTTATTCACTAGATGGTAAGAAAATTGCAAATATTCCTTCTAAGAATAGGAAAATTCCAATTAAATAACCTAAATAGAATGGATTAAAGGCATACAATCCGATTATGATGTATAAAATACCTAATAATATTCCGGTAGCTCCTCTAATTTTTGGAGAAGATCCTACACCAGAGAACATGTTTATTATTCCAGTAATAATTAGGAAAAATCCACCTAAATAGATTATCATTCCGGCAAATATACTGAAGGCCACTACTTTTCCAAATAAACCTATTCCTACCACTATACCAATAATTCCCAGTATTAAAGAAACTATACTAATTGCTTTACTGGACTCCCAGGTGCCAAAGCTGTGAGCAAGTAACCAGATACCAATTAATATTATTCCCAGCCCAGCAATTACACTGGCGGTGAAAACACTTATCAATGGGAACGCCATCATTAAAAGACCAAGAATTATCGCTAAAATTCCAAATAAAACATTATTTCCTTCTGCCATGATTCATTTCCTCCTATTTAAACAAGTTATATTAATAATTAATATGTTAGTAACTATTAATTAAATATATAGTGAAAAATCGCAATCGGAAACTTTATATTAATTAAAAATTTTTCTTAAAATTGAAAATCAAGGCAAATAACTAATTAGATATTTAGAATAAAACATTTTAGACGATTTTTAAAAATAAAAAAGAAAATTTATGGAATATCATCCTTTTCGGAACATATAGAATCCATAAAGTATGAATATAGCTATCGCGGCCCAGTACATCCAAAATAACCATGTAGGTAAAGCTATGTATAAAATGGCCAACAATACGCCCAGTGCCATTAACATTATTCCATTTGTTTTGTTATTCATTCTTTAACCCCTCAATTTTTACTATTTCTTATTTTTGTAGGATGTATTAAATTAATTTTTCTAAATTTCATGAATATGAATTAATTTTTCTTTAATCATTAATTGGAATCCTTATATAATTTTGATTTAATTTTTTGCAATCTAAGAGGCTCAGCAATGGCTGCCCCTACGAGCAGGCCCAGTGAAATGGCCACCACAGTCATAACTAGTAAAATAAGGTCATTGACAGCGGTGAAATAATTTTTACCAATTAAGGTGGCCAGGCCAATGAATCCCAGGGATCCCGGAACCAGAAACCAGAAGGCGGATATGGTGGATACAAAGCTAGGAGTTCTTTTAGGTGAACGGCCAATTAAGGTTCCACTTATAGTCATGAATAAAGAACCTAAAAAAGCACCGAAAAAGCTACCCACAAAGTAATTTCCCACCTGTTGACCGAAAAATGCGATATAAAGGACTAAAATTACCCAGGGCAGGTCTTTAGTCCGCATGGACATGAACAAAAACATTCCCAAGGCAAATAAAAGAATTCCTATCAGTGGTGCCCAGCCAAAAATACTGGTAGTGGTGGCAGCGACTAAAAGGTCCTGCTGGGACAATCCAGTAATCTGAATTCCAATTAAAACTCCAAAAAGCAGTAAAAACAGGATGGTAACTCCATATATGGTTCTGCTTGCCCCAGAAATCAGATCTCCGGAAGCCAGTTCAAACATACCCGTAGTTAAAGTAGCCCCTGGTAAAAAATAGGCCAGTGCAGGAACCAGGAGGGTGAAAGATCCTAAAATAAGTCCTTCCTTGACTCCCCAGAAAAATATAGTGGAAACTACAAAGGCCGCCATTACTGGTAAAATAAGTGTTAAACGGGGTCTATTTTCACTTAATATTAGTAATAAACTTACTATTCCTCCTAAAACTCCAGAAACAATCAACTGCTGGGGTGTGGGCTGTAATAACATTCCCAGTCCCAGGGCAAAAAGGATATATCCCAGAATTATTCCCAAAACTCCAAAGCGGTGTTTCTGACACATTATTTCTTTAAGTCGTTTTTGGCCTTCTTTAGGACTTATTTCTGCCTTTTCAGCCAGATATATTAATTCATAAAGTTCTGAAACTTGATTTAGGTGTGAAAGACCGGATATCTGGTTAACTGTTGTTAAGGGGGAAGACTCTTCATCTCCCAGTTTTATTATTAAAAAAGTGGTAAAAATAAGAATTTCAGCCTTAACATCATAAGCTTTGGCTATATCATATAGAATGGACTGAACTGCAGTTACGGATATTCCAGCAGAGGTAAGAGACTTACCTAATCCTGCCATGAATTCTAAAAGTTCATGATTGAATTTTTTGCCTCTGGACTTATTTTTATAGGAATTAATGTCTATTTTATTATTTTTATCCATTCAAGTACCTTCTAAATGGTTAATGAAATTAAGCTATGGATAGGGGGCTGTTAAATTAATTTTACACTTTATATATTATTTATACTTTAATCGATTTAAGATATTGTAAATCTTGTTTCAATATGGAAGTTTATTGAGGTAGTTTGTGGATTGTTTGTCGAGAGGCACAACCGAGAATAAAAAAGGAAAATTATTATTTATTTAAAAAACATAATGTAATAAAGTGAAATTAGCTGCATTAGGCAGTAAATTATATGGGGGTGAAAATATGATTCATATAATTTCACGACTAAAACTCGAGAGTTATGAAAATTGGAAGTCTATTTTCCATGAAAGAGCAGCTATACGTAAAGAAGCTGGTTCTCAAGAAGCTATTCTCTTCCGTAACTCCGATGACCCAAATGAAGCTCTAATTTTATTTCAATGGGACAATATGGAAAACGCAAAAAAGTATTTGGAATCAGCACTTCTAGAAAAAGCTCTAGAAAAAGCAGGTGCCAAACTAACAGAAACAATTTACCTTGAAAAAATAGAAAAAACAACTTAAATAGAGAATTTGGGGGTATATGGAGAAGAGTTAGATAATTCTCCTCTTCATTACATTTTATAACTTCATGTGACTTAAATTCAATCTTCTGGTATTTGCATTAGATAAGTATCCCACAGCTGAGTTTCTAAAACAGATTTTTGGCTTTTTTGAGGATTTTTATGTGGTAGAAAAGTTAAAAATTTTTTCAAATTATTATAGAAATAGTGAAATAAACATATTCTTAAAGGACTTTTCTTTATATATTATTATTCTTACATTTACTATTAAATGAAGTTATTAAATTTCATCCGAAATCAGGTATTTTCATGTTTTAGGGAGGAGTCAGGTGTTATCTAAGAAAAAAAATCTGAAAAAGATGAAGAAATCTGAAAAAGAAGTAACCAGTACATTTGGAAGCAGGTATTTTTCAGAAAGCATACCTAAATATGAAATGAGTGAAGAAGGAATGCCACCTCGAGCGGCATACCAGTTAATACACGAGGAATTAAATTTAGATGGAAACCCCGCTCTTAACTTGGCCAGCTTTGTCACTACCTGGATGGAACCAGAGGCAGATAAGTTAATCATGGAAAGCATGGGTAAAAATTTCATTGATAACGATGAATACCCTCAAACTTCTAAAATTCAAGACAGGGTGGTTAATATGCTGGCCCGGCTATTTAATGCTCCTCATAAATGTAAATCAATTGGTACCAGTGCCATAGGATCTTCTGAAGCCATAATGCTGGGACTTCTGGCCCATAAATGGACCTGGAAAAACCGTAGAAAAGCCGAAGGAAAACCTTATGATAACCCCAATATAGTCATGGGGGCAGATGTACACACAGTATGGGAAAAATTCGCCCTTTATTTTGATGTGGAGCTCCGTTTAATACCCCTGGAAAAGGATACTTACACCATTACTGCGGAAGAAGTGGCCAAAGAAATAGATGAAAATACTATCTGTGTAGGGGCAGTGATTGGAACAACTTTCACCGGCCAAATGGATCCTATTGGTGAAATTAATGATCTTCTTATAGAAATAAAGAAAAATAAAGGATGGGACATACCTATACATGTGGATGGGGCTAGTGGTGGGTTTATTGCTCCTTTCCTTTATCCGGATCTTCCATGGGATTTCCGTTTAGAGCAAGTACGTTCTATTAATGTTTCTGGACACAAGTATGGTTTGGTATACCCTGGAGTGGGCTGGCTGATTTTTAAAGATAAAAGTGATCTTCCTGAAGAACTTATTTTTAAAGTAAACTATTTAGGTGGCCTTATGCCTAATTATTCTCTTAATTTCTCCAAAGGAAGCAGTACCATTGTAGCTCAGTACTACAATTTCCTTCGTCTGGGTAAAAAAGGATACACTGATATTATGGAGAATATGCTGGGTAACTGCAAGCATTTGGCCTCTAAAATGGAAAAATCAGGTAAATTCGAAATTATAAACAAGGATTTAATGTTCCCTCTGGTTACGGTGACTTTAAAAGATGCGGATTTCACGGTTTTTCAATTATCTGAAAAGTTGAGGGAGAAAGGTTGGATAATACCGGCTTATACCTTGCCTGAAAATGCCCAGGAATTGGAAGTGCTGAGAATGGTAGTAAAAGAAAACTTTGGTCGTGACATGGTCGATTCTCTTTTAGATGATTTAATGGAAGCTTATGAGTCTCTGGAGAAAAAGGAAAACCTAAAAATACAAAAAGATCATGAAAACCCTACACTACTATATTAATGTTATTCAACTATTTGGGTGATTTATTTTCAATTAAACCCCGAAAGGCAGATGATTTTTTATTTTTCAATAAAGTCCCTTAACTTATCTGTAGCTTTTAAAAGCCTGCTGTGGTTATCCTGTTGCACCCATCCGTTATTAATGAGACTTTCTTCAATATCAAGAAGGATATTGTCTTCATCCTCATTTATTAGGTCCCCTAATTGGAATCTAAAAACCACGGTAACCATTCCCCTATTCTGTAATGGGTTTAAAACATGGTAAACTGCCTGAAGCAATTTTTTTTCGAATTCTACTTCTTCTTTCATAGGCTTCTAAAACTGAATAATCTTCTTTAATTTCTTTAGAAAATTTTAAATACTTCTCTTAATGGGTACTCTAAGTGGGTTACTAATTATTATTTAACAAAGATAATAAATACTCTACGTAAATTAGGAAAAATTTCGATGAAACTTAGCAGAATTCAATCATAATCTTCTTATTTATAAGAACAATAAAGAAAACAAATAGCTAAAAAGGAGTTTATTATGGAATAAGCAATATTTATAGATCTTTAACAATTTAAGGAATTAAAGAGCAGGAATTAAACTTTATAATAATGCAAAAATAAAATAAAAAAAGAATTTTTTTGTCAATTCGCACTGTAATTAAATCTTTGGGGATATGTTGAATGAATTTTTAGATTGCCATTTCTTTAATTGAACTAGCAAATATTTAGTAGATTTGTTGCTTTTATTCACTGTTTCGGCAGCATCAACAACTGTTTTATCTTCTTCTGGTTCTTCAGCAGGAGTTAATCTCCCGCTAGGGTTGTATTGTTTTTCCCACCCATCGACACCGTCAAAATCTGCAGAGCATCTTAAACAAGTCAATTCTGCTTCAGGAACTCCTTTAGGATTATAGGCCAGTGTATGGGTGTGGCAGAATGGGCACTCATTTTCCCAGTAGCGGTAGTACCATTTATATTCGTAATTGCCTGATCCCGGTCCAGATGGTTTAAACCATCCGGATATGATATCTTCTTTGGGTTTAACTTCTTTATGAATTTCGGCTGCAAAAGAGGCGCCTAAAAAAATAAAAACGCACGAAAATAGCAAAGCCAAATGTATTAAAAACCGCGTCGGCGGTTCCGTGTCTTTTTCCATAAAATATCAACTCTAATTTTCTAAAACTATTGACTATAAAATAGTTAATAGATTCATGATTTAATGCAAAATAGCCTAAACAAATTTTTTTAATAAAATTTTTAACAAATTCTTTAATTACTTTGTTTTAGTATATACATGTGTAGTGAATTCACTATTTATATTTTTTGTATTTTTATATCACTGAAAAATGCTTTAATGGATAATTTAAAGCATATTTATTTGTAAAAAAATAAACGGGATATTATTAATAATTTTTATTAAGAAAGGGATAGTATATAGGATTGTAAAAACGTCAGATGGTCAAAAAAATGTATTTATACTTGGTAAAATCATGGTAAGCAGAAAAGATTACTAAATACTGGAATTTAAGCATTTAATATGGAAAATTATTGAATTAAATGACATATGTATAAAATAGGGGGCCTAAATAGAATTTTATAGACTTTAAAAATATCGTTAGGCCTTCATTTAATTTGGAAAATTTTTATTTATAAATAATTTCAGAAAAAGGATAAAAACAGTTCTTTTCAGCTGTATTTTTTAGTTTAAACGTTCAGGATATTGGAATATCCAATAAAAATGAGCTAATTAAAGATTTTCCAGGCATTCGTCTCTTAATACATTGGCATCGTCGTTGTGGGGATTTATAAGTAGGGCTTTATTAAATGAATCCACTGCTTCCTGAAAACGGCTCAATTCCATTAAAACTACGCCTTTATTGGTCCAAATCATGTCGTTTTTATCATCAAGAGATAAAGCTTCTTCATAACAGTTTAAAGCTTCTTCAAATCTCCCTAATTCCAACAAAGCGTTTCCTTTTCTGTTCCAGGCGGTGGCATTTGGTTCTTCTTTCAGCACCAGTTCCAATGCTTTATCATAAGATTCCAGAGCTTTTTCTGTCTTTCCAAGGTCATTTAAAAGATTACCTCTAGCATTCCAAACTTCTGGATTGTCAGAATCTATTTTTAGCACTTCTTCGTATGTTTCAAGTGCTTCATAGGTTTTTCCCAGCATTTCCAGTATAAAACCTCTCCAGTAAAGTATCACGGCGTTGTGCGGGTTTATTTTTACTGCTTTATCGCTGCATTTCAGGGCTTGATCTGGAGCACCAGAATTTAAAAGAGTTATGGCCTTATTATTTAGAATATATTCATTTTCAGGTTCTATTTCCAGGGCTTTATTATAACATTGTAAAGCATCTTCAAAACGACCTAAACGGGTTAAATTATCCCCTTTTTTATTTAAAATATAAACATCTTGGGGATCAAATTTCAGGGCAGCGCTGTAACACATCTCTGATTTCTGATATTTACCAGAATCAAATAAAATATCGGCTCTCTGAGTAATCATGGCCTTTTCATCTATTTTTTCTCCCTCCCATTCTTCAATAGGGAGTTTTTTAAATCTTATTACCTGGAAAAGAGTATCATCTTTTATTTCATCCAAGTACATTTTCTTGAATTCTCTGGCCAGTTCTTTAGCGTCTTTGAATCCTTCTTCCTGAGCTAAAACATCGTTTTTAGTAAGGTCTGAAAAGCTCAGGACTTCCACATCAGTTACTTCTGCTTCGAAAATTTTGTTTCTTTCTTTAGAAACTAAATTCCAGTAACAATGCAGCCGGTCCCCTACTTTAAGCGGCTTTTTCCACAGTTTACGAATAGTCATGGTTTTTTTGCCGGTTATAAGGTTTATATTGCGACTTCCAAAGGACAAAATTGGCAAATGGTTCCTCCTGATAATATAGTATAAATATTTAATTTATAATTAATTAAAACTGATTAATAAAATAATTCATTATATTAATTCTTCTCCAAATTCAGCAGTTTTAACCTTTACTTTCTTTAAAACAGGTTTTATAATTCCTGCAATTTTTCTCAGTTCCTGGGGTGAAGGGCTGGGTGTTTCTTCTAATTCTGGATCCAGAACAACCCTATTTCTAAATTGCTGAAGGGTATACAAATCACATTCAATTTCCCGTGAAATCTGTTTTATATCTTCCAATGAAACTAGTCCGGGAACAAATGTGGTTTTACATTCTAAAAATGTGGAACGGGAATTCAAAACTATTTTAAGAGACTTTTCAACTTTTTTCCCAATATCTGAACCAATTATTTGCTCATATTTATTAAAAGGAGCTTTAATATCCATCCCTATATAATCAACGTGCTTTACTATTTCCGCAACGCGTTCGGGATAACATCCATTGGTATCCAGTTTTGTTTCCAGGCCCAGTGATTTAGAATAATCTAAAATCTCTTTAACTTCCATTAACTGCATTAAAGGTTCTCCTCCGGTAATTACCACACTGTCAATAAAATCCCGGGCATCATCAATTTTCTGGAAAATATCTTCCAGTGCTATTTCTTCCCCTCCCTCAATTAATTCAGGGTTATGGCAGTAAGGACACCTTAAAGGACAACCTCCGGTAGAAATGACCATTGATATCCTTCCTGGAAAATCTAAAGATGATATGAATGTTCCACCAATTTTCAATTTAATCATCAGTTTTCTAATACAATTTTTTATAAATTTTATATTTACTTCAATCTCTTAAAAATTCTTAAATAAAAGTTGATTTAGGTTTGTTTTAGGAATAATGAATCAATCAATCTATTAAGATGAAACCAGCTCTTTTAAAATCTTTATAAACTTTGCATCGTCTTTCAAAGTTCCTACACTTGCTCTTATCCAGTATTCATCTAATCCCTTAAAGGATGTGCAATCTCGAACTATGATTCCTTTTTTCAAAAGTTCTTTACTTAATTGGGCGGCACTCATCCCGGTTTCACGAATATCCATTAGCAAATAATTTGATTTAGAAGGAAATATTCTTATATTATCTATTTTAGATATTTCATGGTATAAAAATTCTCTACTGGCAATGGAGAGTTCAGTGGACTCTTTTATGTACTCCGGGTCTCTTAGGGTAGCCAGAGCTGCAGCATGGGACAATTTGGTTAAACTGAATACTGGTTTGGCCCGGTGCATGTATTCAATTATCTGGGGATGCGATAAACCGTATCCGATTCTCATACCGGCCAGTCCCAGAACCTTGGAAAAGGTTCTCATAATAAATAAATTGGAATAATCGTCCAGAAGATCCACATTATCCACCAGGGAGAACTCAAAATAAGCTTCATCAACTACCACCAGGGCATCAGTAGCTTCTAAAATCGTTTTTATATCTTTTTTGTCGATTAATCCACCGGTAGGGTTGTTGGGTGTACATAAAAAAACTAAACGGGTTTTATCACTAATGGCATCTAGTACGGACTGCACATCGAGTTTGTTTTCTTCCACATCCCATTTTGCATAAGCTGGAACTGCCTCATAAGTCTGTAAAATGTATTCATAATACATGTAAGATGGTAAAGCCACTATAAATTCAAATCCTGGGTCCATAAATGTTTTTCCCAGCATTTCGATTATTTCGTCAGCACCGTCACCTCCGATTATAACCTGTTCTGGATTTACCCGGGAATAATTGGCTATTTCTTCTTTAAGATCTCCTAAACCAGATTCAGGGTACTGACTAATTTTTTTTATCTCTTCTTCTACGGCGGCCATGGCTTTGGGGGAAGGGCCCAAAGGATTTTCATTGGAACCTAATTTTATGATTTCTTCCTTTTTAAGGCCGTATTCAGCGGCTATTTCGTTAATTGATCTTCCTGGAACATATGGAGATAGTTCATTTATTATTTTACGTATTTTAACCATGACAATCACGTATAAGTTATAATTATTATTAAAATTATGAATATGTTATTATTTCAATTCCATTTCAATTCACTTTTAGGTTTTTAGTGAATTTACCTTAAATGTAATATAAAAATTGAATATTATAAATTTATTTAAAATATTTTTTAAAATAATTGAAAAGAGGTATGCAGTGTGAATAAACTGTGATAAATTCCCTTACTGACCTAATTTGTAATTTGATGAATATCTATCATTTGTGAGAATGTTTTCTAGAAAGTTCTACATATCGCACTGCATTATCTATTATGGATTCTATTTGTTCTTTAGATAGGCTTCTCACAGATTTAGCCGGCAATCCAATTATTAAACTCCCTGGTGGAAATTTCTTACCTTCTGTAACTACAGCACCGGCCCCAATAATTGAATTTTCTCCAATTTCAGCCCCATTGAGTACCGTAGAGTTCATTCCTACCAGAACATTGTCACCTATTTTACAACCATGTAAAACAGCGGCATGACCTACTGAAACGTAATTGCCTAATTCCACCGGATAATTCCTGGTAGAATGCACCACACAGTTGTCCTGGACATTAGAAAAGTCCCCAATACTTATTGGTTCAATATCTCCTCTTAAAACGGCATTGTACCAGATAGATGAGTTATGCCCTATACGGACATCTCCAATTATATGAGAACCAGGAAATTTTTGGACTGTAGGGTGGATTTTTGGCAACTTAAATCTCCTTTTAGTTCCTTTCATAAATATTTTTTAAATTTATAAATTATTAAATTAAGATTAAATTAAGTGTAATAATGGGCTTAATGTTCAATCGAGCTATTTATCAAGCTATTAATTAATAATTTTTAATTTTAAGATTTAAGACGTATTTTTATCAATTACCTGATATTCCTGTTTTACCAGAACAATTTTATGGGAATCTATGTCTTTGTAAATGACTGTTCCTGATCCAATGGCAGAGTTTATTCCTACTTTAACCCCTGGATTGAAACTGGAGTTAATACCGGTTTTTACCCCATCACCAAAGACTACTCCCAATTTTCTCCGGCCAGTATCAATTCTATCATCTTTAACACCCATTTTCACAGTCCCATCATCAAAACGAAGATTTGCAATATTAGTACCGGCAGCTAGATTACAATTAGCCCCGATAATAGAATCTCCTACATAGCTGAGGTGATTTATATTGGTATTGTCCATAACAATGGTATTTTTTATTTCCACAGCATTACCTACATTTACTTTATCTCCCAAATAAGTATTACTGCGTAAATAGCTATTAGGACCAATATCGCAGTTTTCTCCTATGTAAACGGGCCCCTGAATATAGGTACCTGAACGAATAATACTGTTTTTCCCTAAAACCACACGACCTTCTATATTAACTCCTGGTTCTATATGGCCCTGGATTTCTTTATCCATTTTATCCAGAAATTCTTCATTAATTTCTAAAAGTTCCCAGGGTCTTCCTACATCTATCCATTTTTTATTAGTAGTCAATCCCTGGACTTTTTTCCCTTCATTTATCTGCATCTGCAGAGAATCTGTAATTTCGTATTCTCCCCTTGGTGAGAGCTCAGTTTTTTCAATTTTGGAGAGTATATCTTGATTAAAAACGTATATTCCAGTGTTAATCAGATTACTGGGGGCTTCACCAGGTAGTGGTTTTTCTATGATATTGGTTATTTGTCCTTCTTTGATTTCTACCACGCCAAATGAGCTGGGATCCTCTACTTCGGTTAGAACCATCATGGTATCTGCCAAACTGGAATTGTAATTACTTATTAATTCCCTTAAAAGTTCAGGATCCAGAATTATATCTCCATTGAGCACCACGAAGTCTTCTTTGATAAATTCCCTGGAATGTCCTATAGCATGGGCAGTACCTAAACGCTCTTTTTGAGTGATGTAATTAATGTTCACTCCTATTTTATTCCCATTTCCAAAGTGTTCTTTAACCATTTCTTCTTTGTAACCCACTATAAGTAATATTTCAGTTATTCCCGCGTCACGAAGGGCCTCCACATTGTATTGAAGTATTGGTTTTCCACCTACAGGAAGCATTGTTTTGGGTCGGGTTAAAGTTAAAGGACGCATTCGAGTCCCTTCTCCGGCTGTTAGAATTACTGCTTGCATAAAACTTTCTCCTGAAACTCTAAGATGTGATTAAAAGGAAATATGTCATTATTAAATTCATAAAACATGTTTTTAATATATTCTCTGATATTGGAATATTTAATAGTTGCTGGTTAATGAGTTACTTATTTATTTTTTTAAAAAGGGTATTGAATAGAAAATTTAGAAAAATATTAAAAAGTAATTAAAAAATTAATCAAAATTTAAATTTATTAAAAAATCTTTAGAAATCTAAATTTAGAAATCTAAGAAAACGAGCTTCATTTAAATTAAAGATAAAAAATTATAAAATATAAAAAAATTAGATTTATGGGTCTGGAATTTATATTAATCCGTTCATTTCATAATTTCTACTATGAAATCAGTGGAAATCTTTCTAATTTCTTCGGCCCGGGATTTGGTTCTTCCTTCCAGGGTAATACGGATGTAAGGTTCGGTACCTGATGGTCTTACCAGTACCCAGCTACCATCTTCAAATGAGATACGCACTCCATCTATGTTATTTACATGGACGACTCCATTAAAACAACTCTCCAGGTCAGACTCTACCATTTCCATTACACTTATTTTCTTTTCATCAGGGCAAGGTAGTTTTTCCCGTAAGGTAGGATAATCTGGTATGGATGCTAATAACTCAGAAAGGGGTCCTTGCTGGGAAACCATTTCCACCACCCTCAAAGCAGACAGTATTCCATCAGGACACATACAGAAATCTGGATGAAGCCAGGTTCCAGAAGGTTCGCCACCAAATGAGGCACATTCTTTAACAATTTCCTGGGCCACATGAACATCTCCTACCTTTGGTTCTTATAACCACTCCACCAACTTTTCTAAACATTCATCCATACACATTGAAGCATCTACAGTGGTAATAACGGTTCCTCCGGCTCTACGAGATATTAAGGCCAGTAACTTATCAAAGTCCGCCATTTCACCAGTATCATCTACGGCCACCATTCGATCAGCATCACCATCATGTGCTATTCCTAAATCTGGCTCCAGTAAGCTGCACAGTTTTCATAAGATCTTTTAGATTAGCTTCGATTCGGTTCTGGATTTCGCCCTGGGAAAAATCCATCAGGTTGAGAATTTAAACTTAAAACTTCGCACCCGGCTTTTCTTAAAATAAAAGGAGATAAATAGGAGGCTGCACCAGATCCACAGTCTACCACTACTTTTAAACCAGGTTTAATATCCAGCATTCCCAGAAGTTCCTGGACATAATCTGAAATTAAATCTTTAACTTCTTCTTTTTTACCCAGTTCATCCCAATTTTTTTCTAAATAATCTTTTTCATGAATTATTCGTTCTATTTCATGTTCCTGAGCGGTGGAATAGGCCATTCCATCAGTATTCCATAATTTTATTCCATTATCTGGTGAAGGGTTATGTGATGCGGTTATCATAACTCCTGCAGATGCATTAAGTCGGGAAGCAGCAAATCCAACCACTGGGGTGGGAACCATACCCAAATATTGAACATTACATCCACACTTCCATCAAACCAGCACATAAAGCATTTTCCAGCATTTTATTGGATGTTCGGGGATCATAACCAACAACCACATTTCCTTTCCCATTTAAATAGCTGGAAACTGCTTTTCCAACGTCAAGAGCGAGTTGAGTGTTTATTTGTTCTCCTACTTTGCCCCGAATTCCTGAGGTTCCAAAAAGTCGAGGGATGAGAATTAATATCTTCTTTTCTTCGGACATATTCTTTGTTACCCCTTCTATTTTCAGAACTTTTTAGTGTTTTTAAATACCATATTAAGCCCCGAACTTTTCAGAGTTGTTCATGAGGTCCATTAAGATATTCATTATATCTGAACCTCTTATTCTACATAAACCGCCTTTAGTGGCTGACCTTTCATCGAATTTTTCCACATCATCAACTCTTATTTCTGGCCCATTTATTACTAAGGAACTGGATCTCCAGTGTGGTCCATTACTGAAATAGGGGTGGAATGGTCGGCAGTAAGTATGAAATATGTGTCTGGAATTTTCATTACTTCTCCAATAACATCATCCACTTTTTCTATGAAACTCGACTTTTTCCTGAAGGTTTCCGTCGTGACCTGCCTCATCAGCACCATCTATATTGATTAAAAGGAAATCATATTCCTTTGAAGAGTTTTCAATGATGCTCTTGCTTATGCTATTCAAGTCAGTATCCACTCCACCAGTGGCTCCTTCTACTTCAATAATATCCATGCCTGCCAGTTTTCCAATGCCCATTATAAGGCCAGTTTCTGCTATACATGCTGATTTTAAGCCCATATTTTTCATTGAAAGGCTTGCACATCAGGCACGGCTCCCGCACCTCGGGGAAGAACTATATTTGCTGGTGGTTCCTCTGTTCAATTCGCTCTAAATTCAGAGGATGATCCTTTAAAATTTATAAGATTCACTAACCAACTTATTAAGTACTGGGCTGTTTTTTCAGCTTCAGGAGATCCATCAAGACCTATAATTTCTTTAGGAGCTTTTCCTTCTTTTTTAGGATCGGCATCACTAACCTGATCAGATAATCCGCTGCCTCTAAGCACTAAAACTGACTCTATGGCCGGTGGATTCTTTAAAAATAATTTCAACATCTTCAAATCCTTCTAACTGGATGGAATTTAGACTTGAAGCAATTGTTCTGTTTTTTCCCTTATTCTTCCTGCTCGACGGTCTATTATAAGGCCTTCTTCATTAGCAGTGGAAAAATTGCACCTAAAAGCAATATCTCCAGGCATTACTTCTATTCCCACACCTGCAGCTTCAAATGGTCCTCTACCGGTGTAAACTTGATAAGGATCGTATCCCAGTATGGAAATGTGTGAAGTATCACTTCCGGCCCTTATACCTGGTTTTATAGGATCCATTATTCCGTTGATACCTATTTTTGCCATTTTATCCATGTTGGGGGTTTTAGCCGCTTCTAGCGGAGTTTTATTATCCAGTTCTTTTAAGGGACGATCTGCCATCCCGTCGATTATCATTATTATCCCTTTCATGTTATCAACTCTAAGTAAGTGCTTAAACCAGCATAATTCCCAGAAATGCCCCGGTGAGGGTGGCCAGGAGATTAACGTGCTCATTAGTAATATAATTTCTTCTCTCTAAAACTGCTCCCAGGAAACTGTCCATAAAACAGCCTACAGTCCCTGCTATTATTGATATTTTTAAGCAAACAAAGGGGTCTGGAAAAATTCCCAGTAAATATGCAAATATTCCAATTAATCCTGCCCCTAAAATACCTGCAGCAGTTCCTAAAATTGATATTCCTCCGTCTGTACCTGGAGCTACTTTTTTAAGGGTGGTAACAAGACGAGGTGTTTGGGTAACCCCAACTTCGCTGGCCATAGTATCGGCTGTAGCGGTAGCCACTGAACCAATAAATCCACCGACAAAACCGTCGTAATATCCAAAAGTTGCCATAATAAAAGGCACAAGCCCATTAGAAATAACGTTTTTAGCGGATCGAGTACCTTCGTACACACCAAGTTCTTTTTTATATTGATGTTTGTATTTGGTTGATACCAGGCCTAAAATAAGAAAAATAAGAATTAAAAGTAGCCAGTTAAAACCGGCAGCTAATATGATTATAAGACCCATGATAACCATGAAAAGAGATCCCCAAAAATCAAGAGCCCCTCTAGAGTAAGTAACGAGGCCCATGATCAAGCAAAGGATCACATATTCCCAGTATATCATAACCGGTCCCAGTTCATATTTTTATAAGTTTTATTTAATATTTATTTAAAAAAATAGATTTAATTAAGTTTAAATCTATTGTGGCTCTTCTAAGACCTTGGTCTTAATAGTTTCTACTCTCTTTAGAGGATAGATTTTTTTAGCCTTGTGGTAAATCTCAGAAGCTACTTTACCAGTAACTACTCCTTCGATTAACTGTTCAAAGCCCTTGTCAGCAGCAATATTGACTAAAAGTTCTTGAATAGTTTCCCTCATGTATTTTTGCTGGGAAGATTTGGCCCTTCGGGTGGTTATTGCCAGGACGTGCACCTTCATGGTGAACCGTCTTTAGTCTTTAACAATAACTGGAGCGTCGATTCGGCTGGTTCCTCTTCGGATCATACTTCTAACATAATCAGTTGTTACTTGATGTCCGATGAATCTGGTTCCTGCAGTATCTCCGGCTACACTCACTAACCTGAAATTTTAATTTCACGTATTGTTTAGAGAAGTCACCAGTTAATTCTCTCATAGTGGTATCTACTCTTCTTTTAAGGAGAAATTCAGGATCCTTTGCAGGTGTATTTCCGATTTCGCTTCCTCCGAATGCTTTTGGACTAATATTTTGTACCATTGTTTCTCTTTCCATGTATCACGTACTCTGCGTCGTCGCGCTTTAGCCATATTATCACCTTAAATTTGTAAAATCGGGTAAAAAGAATTTTTGAAATATCAATATAATATCAAATTTCTAGTTATCAAATTCAAATAAGTATTAAAAATTTAGATCAACTAACAATTACAAAACTGAAAAAAATCTTTATTATACCTTTTATTATAAAGTCACATTCATGATTTATAAATGTATTGAGTTTTAATTTCCAGTATTTTTAAGTATCTTTTAAAAAAGTTTGCACCGCCAATAAATTGAAGTATTTCTATTTTTGAGTATCCTTATATTTAACCTTGTGCTATGATATGAAAAAATTATAATTATATTTTGAATAAAATTATTTAAAAAGATATATTATAATAAAATAATTATTGGAGTTTTTATAAAAATATTTAACCTGAGATCTTCCAGATTATAATGGGCTTTTTCATGAACTTATAATGTTTTATATAACGATCAAGGACTTCTTCTACAGTTCCTTCATCTTCTACCAGTTTTATTCCTTTCTGTTCCAGGCCAAATTTACCATTCATCCCGGCCTGAACACATATAACCACATCACAGTCATCTATAATTTCTAATGGTTGTTTCCACTGGTGTTTTTCACCTTCAGCTATGGAAACATCCCTTCTTTCAACAAAAATGGCCTTTTCTTCGTCAAATTCATATATGGAAAAATGATTTGCTTTTCCAAAGTGAAGGTCTGCATTAATTCCGTCTGAAGATGCTATGGCTATTTTCATGGTTATTCCTCATTAAATGTTATGTAAGTGCTTTTTTACATTAAATAAATAAAATTAAAATTAATTAAAAATTAAATATTATTTGTGGGTTAAATCAGTTATTCGCTGATTTTGTTAATTAATTTGGCCACATTCTCGCCAAACAAGCGTATGGTTTCCATTCCTTCGGTATCTTCTTCCACTTCACCTGGGGCCCATCCAAAGACCATGTTCCAGTAGGTGGATCCCGGTACAATCATTTCATTAATGAAATAAAACATTAATAATTCCTGAATGGTGGCAGTATGACCTCCTCTACGTGCTACGGCAATAGGACCTCCTACTTTCCAGCTTAAAAAGTTATCAGTAGCTCTAGAAACCATTCCGATTCTCTGTAAAGCGGCCATGAGTGATCCCCGGGCAGTACCAAAGTAAACTGGACTTCCTACAATGAAACCTTCAGATTCCCTTATTTTATCTATGATTTCATTTAATCCGTCGTCCAGTTTGCACTTTTTGATTTTTTTGCACTTGAGACAAGCATGACAGGCATCAACCTTCATTTTTCGCAGAGAAACTATTTCGGTCTCCAGACCGTTTTTTTCAATTTCTTCAGCGCATTTTTCCATCACCTGCATGGTATTACTTTTTTTCCTGGGACTGGCACATATTAAAAGAACTTTTTTCATTATAGGACCTCCTGAGTGATATTTAATCCGTATTAACGTTTTAATAATTAATATTCTATTTTTAATATTCTTTATTTCATGGTATAATTCTTTTTTTACTCATCTCAATATTTCTATATAATATTAAATTATAGAAAGTTGTGGCGAATGATTTTCATTAATTTTTTGAAAAGGGATAACTTTATAAGGAATAAAAAAAAATTTAATAGTATAACGAAATATATTGAAATATCTGGATAAAATTGGAATATAAATTGCAGACTTGTTTTATTGCATTTTTTTAATTTGAAATTCATTTATTAATTTAATTCATTACTATAAAAATTATATTTGGAGTTGATTTTTTCCCATCTGAAATAACAGGATATATTCCTATAATCTCCACCATGCTTGGGGTGACTATGGGCCTTGTATCCAGTGAGATAAGTAATTTACGTAGACATAAACGATCAAAAAGAAGCAAAATTAATTCAACCAGAACATTAATTTCTCTGGAAAATGAGAGGAATATTGAATTACTTAAAGATTTCTGGTATAAATTAAACAAATCAGAAGAATACGAAACTGAAAATGACGAACTTAAGATTGATCTGGCGCATAGATTGATTAAAATGCCCAAACCGTCATGGAATAATGATATGTGGAGTAAACAAGCTTCTTTTTTACCAATCACATTCATTGATAAAGAAATAATAGCAGTTTCGTCTTTTAACCATTGTTTAGATGCCCTTAAATCTATTTACACTAAACTAATAGATTTAGATACTAAGGATAGGGAGTATAACAGTACCTATGCTTCCAGTGGTGCTAAATTATCCACCCTACCTCGTTCTAACAGATTTAAAGAGGAAGCTCCCTCTTTATGGGACGAATTTGAAAAGATTACTCTAAACCTTATTGACAATGGTAATCCCTTAAATAAAAGAAAAAAATAGGGACCATTATTCAATAATTTATTTTTTTCTCATAATAATATGGCTACGGCCCATGATTTTTATTTTTTTTTATTTTTAAAGATTTTTTAAGATATTATTCATTTTTTACTAGTATTCTAAACCCCCTTAACGATTTTTAGATAAACTCCATACTTATTCTTTTATTTTCATGTCAATAAAAATTTACATATAGTAAACTTTATATTACATAATGTAAAGTATAGTTTACATAGAAGTTTATTGAGGTAATTTTATGAATCTTAGAAATCAAGGAATCATTTTAAAAATAGTTTCAGTTTTTGTAACTGGATTATGGGTGGCTGGACTGATTATTGGAAGTATTTACTTAGTTTTACTGGCTATTTTAATAGTTCTGGTAGAAATTCCTATTGTTTACCTTAAAAGAGACAATTTAAAAGCTATGTTTCTGAAAAGCGATGGCAATGTGGTGGAGGATGAAAGAACCCTGTTCATCAATGAAAAAGCATCCTCCATGACTCTGGGAATTTTTATAGCAGTAATAATTTACGTGGCCATAATCATTTTGGCACTTAGAAATAGTTTCCCTGAATGGACTTTGACTGGTTATACTTTATTAGGCTCTGCAGTCTCATGTTTGGTAATTTATGGGATTTCCCGATTATATTACAGTCGAAAATATTGAAAAATACAAAATAGATTGATTTAAGCCGATAGCTAAATGAGAGTGATAAAATGAATACAAACCGGAAATTATTTTTAATTTTATGGATGGCCAGTATTTTTGGAGTAATAGCCATTCTACCTTATGTTTTTACACTTCAAGGAGGGGTACCTGGAAATTCACCAGTTCCGCTTTACATGTTAATTGCAGGGCAAATTATTCAAAATGCTGTTATTTTTGCAATTACCATTTTTATAGGACTTAAACTTGCAAAAAAAGTTGGATTTGGACTTCCCATATTAGAAGGCTGGTTAGAAGGTAGAAAAATAAAAAATGATTTAAAATCCATCCTGGGAATATCTATTGGCCTGGGATTATTGGCTGGCGCTTTAATTGTTGGTCTGGATTATTTATTTTCCCTTATGGGTGTGACCATTAGTGTAGCTCAAGCAAGTTCTATAACTCCGCCTGCATGGCAGGGATTCTTAGCATCTTTTTACGGTGGAATAAACGAAGAAATCATGCTAAGACTATTCTTAATGACTTTATTAGTGTGGGTATTTTACAAGATCAAAAAAACAAAAGAAGGAAACCCGACCAAACTCAGTATATGGTTGGGGATTGTCCTGGCAGCAATCATATTTGGAGCGGGCCATTTACCAGCTTTAATGAGCATAACCACCTTAACTCCACTATTAATTATCCGTACCATCGCTTTAAATGCCTTAGGTGGAATTATATTTGGATGGCTTTACTGGAAAAAAGGCCTGGAATCTGCTATGATATCTCACTTTTCTGCAGATATTGTACTGCACGTAATAGTTCCATTACTGCTATTAATTTAAATTTGAAGGAAAATGATTATGATATTTGGCATATTAATGTTTAAAAGAAATTAAATATCTAATTTAATCCCTAAGATGTGGAAAATCAGATGAAAATTAGATTATGGATTTGAATATTTATAAGGAGTTTAACCATGGAAAATAAATTAAAAGTATTCCGGGCAATGAAAGATTTAACTCAGGAGGATTTGGCCAGGGAGTTGGGAGTAACTCGGCAGACTATTATTGCCATAGAAAAAAATAAGTATGATCCTTCCCTAAATCTGGCCTTTAAGATGGCTGAATTTTTTAAGGTAAAAATTGAGGATATTTTCATTTATAATGAGTAATTTAATGTTAAATGAATGATTTAATAGTGATGGTGATTTTATGGTTAAATGGAATGCTGAAGATTATAGAAAAAGTTCATCCAATCAGGAAAAATGGGCCAAAGAATTAATGAATCTTTTAGAGCTGGAAGGTCATGAAAATGTTCTGGATATTGGGTGTGGTGATGGTAGAATAACTGCGGAAATAGCTGCTAAAATTCCTGAAGGCAGAATATTAGGTATTGATAATTCTAAGGAAATGATTAGTCTGGCTCAGAGAACTTTTCCTTCTGAAGAATATCCTAATTTAAAATTTCAGCATATGGATGCTCGGGAGATGGATTTTAATAATGAATTTCACAGAATATTCTCTAATGCAGCGCTGCACTGGGTAAAAGACCATCAGCCTATTTTAAGAAGTATGAAAAAGGCCCTGAAGATTAAAGGAAGAATTGTATTGCAGATGGGTGGTAAAGGAAATGCTGAGGAAATAATTGCCCTGCTTGATGACTTATTGTTGCTTGAAAAATGGAAAACATACTTTAAAGATTTTGAATTTCCCTATGGATTTTTTGATGCAGTAGAATATGAGGAATTGTTAGAAATGGCAGGATTGAACCCAATTAAAGTAGAACTAATTCCAAAAATCATGATTCATTCAAGTATAGAAGAATTAGAAGGCTGGATCAGAACCACATGGCTTCCTTACACTCAAAGACTTCCTAAAGAACTTCAAGAGGAATTCATACATGAAATTGCAAGCTCATATATTCAAAAACACCCCTCAAAATCTCAGGATATAGAAATTAAAATGGTTCGGTTGGAAGTAGAAGCAGAACGAATAGATTAATCTATTATTATAAATTCTATAAGTTCAGCATTTATTAATCAAGAGGAATTAAATTGAAACTTTTTAAGACAGCTAATGGGCGAAATAATTTTTTAAAATTAATATTAAAAATAATTCTGGCCTTAATTTTCATACAACTAGTGAGGGCAGGAATAATGTTTTCTTTGTGGTGGCTGGTGGTGCCAGGAGACAATACAACCATTTTCCAGTTGATCAATGGTTTGAGCATTATGATAACTGCTTCAATTCTGTTACTATATTTTAAACCTTCTTTAAAAGAATTGAGTCTCAATTGGGACGATATAAAAACCAGAACGAGAATATTATATGCCTTTGGAATAGGATTACTGATATTTCTAGTTTTTACTCCTTATACCTTTAGCTGGGAGGTTGATGTTCTGGTTATGGGGATAATTTTTGGCCTGATTACTCCTGCATTTGAAGAGTTCATGTTCAGGGGTTATATTTGGAATAAAATCGAAAATAAGGATGAAATGATTAACTCGGGAGTTTTAACCTGGATAACAGTAACTCTACTTTTCAGTATCTGGCATTTAGGATACCTGGATGTATTTTTACTTCATCCCCTGGGCCATGTGAACTTGACTATGATTCTGGTTTCTAAGTTGGGAATTGGAATGGTTTTAGGCTTGATAGTGGGATATTTAAGATTAAAAACAGGAAAAACCTATGCTTCCTATATTTTCCATGGGCTGTGGAATGTTTTCGCCCCTTAAATATTTTCTTTTCTTTTTCATGACTTTATTTTTATTTTAATGATTTTAATAATTTTAAAAAAGAGAAATAAACAAAAAAAAGAAAATAAGAAATAGATATTAAAATTTTTGTAAATAAAAGACCTAACTGGTAAATAAACTAAACTTCGTCTACTCTCGGCCCCATCCAGTGCATTTTGACAAGGACAATCATTTTCTGGGGGCATAAATTCAATGGTATGATTAATAAGGCCCACCAGGTCATGTTTTCTTTTTTCCATTATTTCAAAGACCTCATCAATGGTCAATTTATCTGGTGAAATAGAAGCAGCATAATTGGATACTAAACATACACTGGCATAGCACATTTCCAGCTCCCGGGCCAGTACGGCTTCAGGAATACCGGTCATCCCTACCAGAGTCCCTCCCAATATTTGAAACATTTTAATTTCAGCGGCGGTCTCAAAACGGGGGCCTTCCGTGCAAACATATACTCCCTGATTGACTACATCTCCTGCTGAAACCAAAGCGGTTCTTATTTTATCACAATAAGGGTTGGTAACATCCACATGGACGGTACGATCATCATAGAATGTTCCTGGTCGTAATTTAGTAAAATCAAGAAAATCATGGGGAATGACAAAGTCGCCAGGCCCAATAGATTTTTGAAGCGATCCCACGGCATTGGTGGCAATTATTTGTTTTACTCCCATCTTTTTAAGGGCCCATATATTGGCCCGGTAGTTTATCATGTGGGGAGGGTAGTCGTGGCCTTCTGCATGACGGGGAATAAAGGCAATTTCTCGATTATGCAGTTTAAACAATGAAATTTCCGGTGATTCACCATAAGGAGTTTCTAAAACCTTTTTTTCTACATCATGGGCTTGATCAGTAATTTCATAGACTCCAGTACCGCCAATTATTCCTATCATTGATTTGCACCTTTTATAATTTTAAAATAATTAATTAAGTAGGGTTAGTTACTATTAAATTAATTTTTAATCTGTAATTTTAAAAAAGAATTAATAAAATATTAAAAAATAGATATGGGGGAATGGTTAACCTTTAGCCACACCTAATGGAACCATTTTAGCTACTAATTTAGATATTCCTGCTTCATGTGCTGTTTTAACAACTTCATCCACATCTTTGTAAGCTCCAGGTGCCTCTTCTGCCACCACTGGCATGGAAGTGGCCTTAACCACAATTCCTATGCTGGCCAGGTATTTTTGAACTTCTTCGCCCTTAAATTCTCTTTTAGCACCAGCTCGACTCATTTTACGTCCTGCACCGTGGGCAGTTGAACCAAAAGTCTCTTCCATGGCTGTTTGAGTCCCATGTAACAGATAAGAAGCAGTTCCCATGGTTCCAGGGATAATAACTGGTTGACCAGTTTTTTGGTAGACGGAGGGCAATTCCTTTCTTCCAGGACCAAAGGCCCGGGTAGCACCTTTTCGGTGGACATAGACTTCCGTGTCCCGTCCTTTTATTTCATGGACCTCTTTTTTGGCTATGTTATGGGCTACATCGTAAATTATGTTCATTTCCATGTCTTCGGCACTTTTATGGAATATCTGCTCGAAAGACTCCCTTACCCAGTGCACAATCATTTGTCGATTGGCCCAAGCATAATTGGCCGCGGCAGACATAGCCTTAAAGTAGTCCTGAGCTTCATCAGAATCCACAGGGGCACAGGCCAGTTGCCGGTCTGGAATATTAATTTTATGTCGTTTATAAGCTTTATCCATGGTTCTAAGGTAGTCAGAACATACCTGGTGTCCGCATCCCCGGGAACCGGAGTGTATGAGCACGGCCACTTCTCCAGGTTTAACTCCAAAGGTTTTAGCCACATCGGGGTCAAAAATTTCTTCGATTTTTTGCACTTCTAAAAAGTGGTTTCCTGATCCTAGAGAACCCAGTTGTGGTATTCCTCGCTTTTTGGCCTTTTCTGATACTTTTTCAGAGTCGGCTTCTTTCATTTTCCCGTTTTCTTCTAAGTATTCCAGATCATGGTCCCAACCGTATCCATTTTCCACGGCCCATTCGGCTCCATTATTGAGCACTTCATCAATCTGACCTTCTTGAAGTCGGATTTGGCCCTTACTTCCTACTCCTGAGGGAACATTTTTAAAAAGAGCATCAATAAGTTCTTTCATTTTGGGACGTACTTCATCCTCAGTCAGGTTGGTGCGCAGCATCCTCACACCACAGTTAATATCAAATCCAACTCCACCAGGACTGATAACTCCAGTACGGGCACTAAAAGCACCTACTCCTCCAATACTAAATCCGTAACCAAAGTGAATGTCTGGCAAACCTATAGAAAACTTTTGAATTCCAGGTAAGCAGGCCACATTGGCCACTTGATCTACAGCGCCCTGTTCTAATTCTTTTATGGCCACATCATTAAGAAAAATCCTTCCAGGGACTCTCATGCCCTTTTTATAGCTGGTGGGCACTTCCCAAACACAGTCTCTAACTCTGGTTAATACTTCTTCCATACTCATGATAAACCCTCTGTGCTGTTTTTTAAACTTTTCAATTTATTTTAAGTTATTCTAAGATAAATATTTCATTATAAACAGCTAAAATTAAAAATACTTGATTTATATGCCTAATTGAATAATACTAAAACTTTGAAATTCCATTCTAAGTTAATAAACCATTTGTGTATTTTGGCATTTATATTATATGGATGACTGCTATTATTAAAATTAGAATATTTGGGAGTTATGAAAAAAATAAAAATGAATTTGATTTATTTAAAAAAATTTAAATTAAAATAAATGAGGCCTTTTGAACAAAAAATAATAAGAAAGTATTATAAATCCAAAATAACTCTCACACTATATCTCTTTCCATTATTCACTTCCATGAGGTGAAAGGTAACGGCCTTTACTTCATCGCGCTGTTCATGGATTGTTCGGTTAATTTCATCTCCCCAAACTTCTGCTTTTAATTTATAACCTTCTTTCACAGGGGATATGCTCACTTTAAACTTTGAAAAAAGAATGAAATCTACATCATGTAAAAATAATAGTTCCTCGAGCCAATCGTAAAGAAGGGAAACTTTATCCTCAGATTCAATGGTGAATTCTTTTTTAATTACTGGAGAAACCTGCTCCGTATTGGTCATTATCTCAAACATGGCCAGAGCTGCATTTTCAAAGGACTCTTCTAAGGTGGAACCATAGGCCCAAAACCCTGCATCGGCAGTCACATCAAAGAATTCGAACTTTAATGATTTATCCTCAAATTTAGTTTCTTTTAAATTCTTATTATTAGAAATATTAAGCTCTCCTTATTTAATTTTTAATTAAAATCACTGGCTGATTCATTTTTTGATAAATAGAAATTATTTGACAATGGTTTATTCTTTTAATCATATTATATTATTTTTTCTTTGAAATTTTAATATCAGCAATTCTGATTACTTTTCACATGCTCTCTATCTCTTTTCTTAAATAGTCTTTAAGTCAATGATAGTATTGTGGAAGTGATTTAATGTTTAAAGTTGGTAAGTCCAATTCAATCCCTAATTTAAGAAAAAAAAGTCCTTTATTTGACATAAGGGCAATTGACGTTCAATCATGCATGGTGATACTCTTTATCATCGGGGTACTTCTATTCAGCATCCTCTGTGTTGCTGGTGCCCCTAACTCCAATTATCCTGCTGGCTTTTAATGATTATTAACTGTAATTAACGGTCTAATAACCTGATTTGCCTCCCCACGCACTCAGTTGGCGGGAATATAATTAACCACCCCATCTCATCAATCTGGTGATTTAGGGTTGAACCATGCATTTATTGATTTCATCCTGGCTAAATCTTAAGATTATAAGCCGGGAATTTCCTCTCATTCCTTTTCCAGTGAACTTAGTATCAATCAATCGGAGAAATTCCAGTTTATCCAGGGTTCTGTTGAAGGAGGAATAACTGGCGTTTGTTTTTTGCTGGAATAATTCATATAAACTTCCGGCAGTTAAATTTTCATCTTTAAAATTAACTATTAATTCTAAAAGACTATTTTCAATTTCAGAAAGCGAGTTAAGTGTATGGGACAAGCTTACCGGTCCAGTACGTTTTAGAGCTTCATTAAGGTGCTGTTCATCTATGGTCCGGGAAGCCTCTGATTCGGCTAGATTTCCGCTTACCCTAAGAAGATCGATACCTACTCTTAGATCTCCGCTTTCTAATGTTTTCTCCACAATTTCTTCTAAAATCGCATCGGAAATTACTTCTGGATAGAAACCCATTTTGGTCCTTTCTTTAAGTATGCTGAATAATTCTTCCCGGTTGTATGGCTGGAAAATAATTTCCTGAGGGATAAAAATGGAATTAACGTTTTTATCCAGGGCAAATCTAAATTCTATGTCTGATAAAATGGCAAAAACACCAGTTCTGGCTCCAGGAAATGCTTCGTGGGCTCTTAATATATCGTAAAATATTTTGTTAGCATTTTTGCTGTGAAAAAGATAATTAACATCGTCCAGGGCCACTATAAGTGCTTTATTTTCAGCAACCATGTGTTGCATTATTTTCTGGTAAATTCTGGAAAATGGAACTCCTGTTTCAGGAGGGTAATGCCCAAAAATTCGGTGGTAAATCTGTGAAAATATACCAAAACGAGTTGTATTGAGCTGACAGTTAATATAGCAACAAACAACTTTCTCTGAATTGCGTTCTACCATTTCAAAGATTTTTTTAATGGCTGTAGTCTTTCCAGTGGCACATGAACCTAAAACAACTGCATTAACAGGCCTTCCCTTTTTTAAAGCTGGTCTGATGCATATTGCCAAGGCTTCCATCTGTGAATCCCGGTATTTGTAGTTTTCTGGCAAATAATCCGGGTCAAAAGCATTTATATTTTTGAAGATGGTCTCATCGTGTAATAAAATATCTTCAATTCCCATAAAGATAGTTTGTTTCATTAATTATAAAGTATGTGTATATTGGTAAAGAATAAAATTTTCATTAAAAAGAATCCAATAATATTTTCTTAAATAGAATACTAATGAGAATGAGTGGGTGAATCTATTTTAATCTGAGAGGTAAAAATGAATATCCTTGGGGGGAATATGATTTCACGGATTCAGAGGTCAATAGATTCACTTAATTTTAAGTTTAACATTTTAACTATTTAAAGTTTTCTAATATGGCATCTAATTTATATTTATCCTGATGATTTTTGATTCAAAAATTATAATTAAATAATATTTGTATAAATTAAAAAATTAAAATAAATCATTCAAAAAATCAATATCTTCCTTTTCAGCTAAATTATAAATAGAAACATCCTCATTATCTATGATCCATTCCACCAGTCTTTCAGCATACTTCAACTTTAATTTCTTAATTTCATCGGCTGGGCCGGTAGCATCTTCCATATCTGGCCTTGAATATCTGGTAACCACTTCTCCGAAGTCCATACCAGCCATAATGATATTTTTAGCACCTAATTCCACGGCCAAAAATACTGCCCGGTCGCCATCAGTAAAACCTCCAAAGTTATGGACGTATTCTAAAGGTAGACTCTGGGTGGTACCCATAACATTTTTTAAACGATTTAAATTTGCTTTTAAAGCCTCTAAATTGTTTCCATGGGCATGAACCACTAGAAATGCTCCCTGGGAATTAGCATTTAGAATATCTTCTAATTTTCCATCTAAATCAGTAACAATAATGTTTGGAACTATATTTTCTTCTATCAAAGCAGTAGTAGCTCCGTCAGCAGATATTAAAATAAATTTATCCTGATTTTTAGATATTTCTTCTTTAAGCTGATGCAAATGTTTTTTAAGTGATGGCCCTGCCCCAAAAACAATAATATTTTCTCCTTTAGGTAGGTCACTAAAATAAATAGCTTTTTTATTCCATTCACTGCTATTAAATTGATTTTTCAAATAATCATTCAAATACTCGGCAGATTTTTCATCATCTTCTTTTTCAAATCCAAAATTCTGCAGTATTTCTTTATACCATTTCATCCAGGTTTTAATTTCCATTAATTAGAATTAGAACTCCATCAAAATAAATATTTGTAATGTTCAGTTTCCCTGCACAATTATTTAAATTAAGTTAATTAATTAAAATTAAATAAATCATTAATATTCACATCTGATGTTTAATTTATTATTTATTAATCAAATATGTACATTAAACACGATTTTAAGATAAATATTGTAAATTTAATAAAAATATTGGTATGATATTACCTTAGCATCAATTGGTGTTAAATAAGGTTTTTAAGTTAAATAAGTGAGATATAACATAGGGCATATGAAGTCCTTGTTGTGGGATTATATTAAAGCTCTTTTATAAGCTGCAAATGATTGGAGGTTTTTTAAAAATGGATGAAACATTGCTGATGATTCCCGGGCCGACACGGGTGGCTCCCCGAGTCCTGAAAGCCATGTCCGAGAACATTGTGAATCACCGAAGCGCTTTATTCGGTAAAATTCTGAGCGAAACTACGGAAATGATGTCAGATGTCTTCCGGACAAATAATAAGTCTTACCTTATCACAGGGTCTGGTACTGCTGCTATGGAAGCGGCCATGGCCAATATCATTAACCCTGGAGATAAAATACTGAGTGTAGTTGGCGGAAAGTTCGGCCAAAGATTTGGTCAGATCGTTGATGCATTTGGTGGTCAAAGTGAGGTTATTGATATTGAATGGGGAAAAGGAGTAAACCCTGACGAGATCGGATATGCCTTAGAAGAGAACGAAGACATTAAGGCAGTCACTGTAGTACACAATGAGACCTCCACGGGTGTGTCAAACCCTATTAAAGAAATTGGAAAAATAATGAGTGATTATGACGCTCTTTATGTGGTAGATACTGTTTCTTCACTGGCTGGAGATGAAGTAGATGTAGATGGATATGGTATTGACATCTGTGTCACTGGATCCCAGAAGTGTCTGGCTGCACCTCCAGGTATGGCTGCTATTACTTTAAGCAATGATGCATGGAATGTTGTGGACAAGGTCGAAGCAAAAAGTTACTACCTTAACATGAAAAAATATCGCAAGAGCGGTGATGCTGAACCACCAGAAACTCCTTACACACCATCTGTGTCTTTAATGTATGCTATGCATGAAGCACTGGACATAATTATGGAAGAAGGTCTGGCTAACCGAGTTAAAAGGCACCAAATAGCTGCCAAGGCTACCAGGAATGCGATTAAAGCTTTAAATCTGGAACTGTTCCCTGATGAATCTGTATCTTCCACTACTGTTACCGCAGTTAACATGCCGGAAGGTGTAAGTGACGGAGAACTCCGGGGCACCATGAGAAACAAGTACCGGGTAGAACTGGCCGGCGGTCAGGACCATCTCAAAGGAAATATTTTCAGAATAGGTCACATGGGTAATATAACTCACAGAGAGCTTATCACCACTATTTCTGCTCTGGAAATGACTCTCAGAGAGCTAGGTTTCGAACTGGACATGGGTGAAGGCGTAGCTGCAGTTGCAGATACCTACTTGCCAGATAACATCTAAAAAGAATAATAAGAAATAAATTTTTAAACTTAATTTTAATTTTTATTATTCTAATTTTATTTTAATTTTATAATTTTCAAAGAATTTTTTTTAATTTTCAAATAAACTCAAAATTAATTTTAAATTATTTTCACAAAAAATTAATAATCTATACTTTCTTTGATTAAACTTCCTTAACAATGGCTGCGGCTGTTTTTATCATTACAAAACCATCCTTTCGGGCCTGTCGCAGTAGATAACCTGGACGCAGATAAAATGATCGGAATGCCTTTCTTTGAAGATTTTTCAGCTCTTCTAAAGAGCAGTCCATGGTATCCAGCACAGGATTCAATAATGTGTACTTGGACCAGTCATTGACCTTTATTAAGTTCTCAGAAACCGCTTGTTTATAAAAGGACGTTCCAGGATATGGGGTGGCCAGTGAAAATATGGCATAATTGGGATTTAAGTTTTTAACAAATTTTATAGTTTTTAATATGTTGGCCCGGCTGTCTCCTGGCATTCCCAGGACTACTGAAGCTATGGTTCTAATATCATAACTTCTGGCCAGTTCAAAGGTGCTTTTTACTTTATTTATAGTTGTTTTTTTCTTAATATTATTCAGAATCTGTTGATCTGCTGATTCAACGCCCATAAAAAGAGTTATACATCCAGAGTCCCTCATTTTCTGAAGCATGTGTTTGGACAATGTATCTACTCTGGTGGTACAGCCCCAAAAAACATCTAAATTTCTTTTTTTTATCTCATCACAGATTTCTTCCACTCTTTTTTTATTAATAGTGAAAGTATCATCCATAAAGGCAATCATTTTAGTTTGGTGGTCATTTAATAAGTGTTCTATTTCATCCACCACATTTTCGGCAGATCTCATCCGTAGCTTTTTACCATGCATGGCCGCTGATGAGCAAAAAGAACATTGATAAGGGCATCCCCTTCCTGATACCATTGTACCAGTAGGGAGTTTTATATTAAGGATCTTATATTCGTCCATAGGCAATAAATGACGTGCGGGAAATGGCAGGCTATCCAGATCGTCTATGATTTTTCGGGGAGGTGTCACAAAATCTCTTGTGGCAATGCCCCTCACTTTTCGCAGATCAGAACCACTGGAAATGGCATGCACCAGTTCCAACATGGTGTATTCCCCTTCTCCTATGACTATAACATCTAAAAAATCATTTTCCAGTAATTTTTTAAAGGTGAATGTAGGGTGATATCCTCCTAGGATTACGGTTGATTCTGGCAGGATTCTTTTGGCAATTTTAGCAGATTGCAGGGCCTGTCCAATGGTAGGTGTCAGGGCGGTTATGGCCACCACATCAGGAGAAATCTTTTTTATTTCTTTTTCCAGTTGCTCCCAATCCATTTCCAATGCCGAAGCATCGATTATTTCCACCTCAATATCATTTTCTTCCAAAACAGCAGCTATGTAACTTATTCCAAGAGGAGGGGCTACCAGGCCAATAAATTTATATTTAGAAATTATATGGGGTGGATTAATCAATAGTACCTTCATCAAATCACTATTCACCAGATCTTTTAGATAATTTATCCAGTTGGTTTTACTAGTTTAATAATATAACTTTAATAGGATTTATTATTTCTATTTTCTATATTTTAATTTTTTGATAAATTTTTTAAATCTGGAAGTTTTAAATCTGGAAGTGGAATATCCTCTTTTTTTACTGAAATATCAATTAAAAAAGGTTTTTTGAGTTCAATACCTTTTTTTACAGCATAGATACCATGCCTGGTGAATCAACTCTAATGGCGTCTATTCCATAGGCCTGGGCCAGTTTTACAAAGTCTGGGTTTTCCAGTTCCACTTCGTAGGTTCCGCTATGGTACATTTCCTGCCATTGACGAATGATTCCCAGGGAATGGTTGTTAATTATGCAGATAATCAGGGGCAACTTATTTTGATGGACCGTAGCCAGTTCCTGGAGTGTCATTTGAAAACCACCATCACCGATAATAGCCACCACACTCTCTTGAGGCCGAGCAAAGGAAGCTCCAATAGCTGCTGGTAATCCATAGCCCATGGGCCCAAATGCCCCTGAAAATAACAATGTAAATGGTCTTAAAACCTTTTTATATAGGGTTACCCAGGTGGTATGGGTTCCGGCATCATTAACAATGGTGGAATCTGGGGAAGCATCTAAAATCTCTTTTATGGCCTGCTGTGGTTTCAAAGGCACATCTGGATAATTAAAATCTATTTCATAGGATGGAGGATTTTTTTGACGATATTTATCCAGTGTTTTCCACCATACATCCATTGAAGGATCATCAGAGGGCCTGATTAATTCGGAATTTTCCAGAAGTTTAATTAAAAACTCTTTAACATCCATCTGAATATTCATATCACCTTTAAAAGTCTCAAGGTCGAGATTAACCTGAATAATCTGGGGGTGGTTGTTTTCTGATCCTATTCCCGTAAAAGTCCGTTCTGAAAAGCGACATCCCAATCCTAAAATTAAATCACAATGAGCACCAGCAAAATTACCTGTAGGAGTTCCCCTATTTCCAATTAAACCCAGACAAAAAGGATAATCTTCACTTAAAATTCCTCTGCCTTGATATGTGGTGGTTAAGGGTATTCTGGTGGTTTTCACAAATTTTTCAATTTCTTTTAAAGCGCCTGACCAAATTAAACCGGCTCCTGCAACTATCAATGGATTATTAGCTGATTTAATAAGTTTTATTACCTCATTTATTTGAGATAGATCTGTTTTTACCTGAAAATCATCATCTGATGAGTATTCTATGGATGGCCAGTAAACCATGCTCTCCAAAACGTCCTTGGGTATATTTAGATGTATAGGTCCAGTGGGTCCATTTTTAAGCAGTTTAACTGCTTTTTTTAGATTTAAGATGGCCTCGTGAGAGTCATGAGCATAAAAACTTTCTAAGGTCACTGGTTTGAACACTGAACAAAGATCAATATCCTGAAATGTTTTCTGTCCTCTTTGAGAGGTAGGAACATCACCCGTAATTACTAAAAGCGGAATAGAGTCTCTATATGCTGTGGCAACCCCCATTACTAAATTTAATGCTCCAGGTCCAGCGGTGGCCACGCAAACCCCAAATTTTCCAGAAGCACGTGCATATCCATCTGCCGCATGAGCAGCCGATTGTTCATGGCGTACCAAAACGTGTTTTAAATTAGAAGACCTTAATGCATCGTAAAAAGACAATATCTGCTCGCCAGGATGTCCAAAAATTAACTCAACGCCTTCCTGTTCAAGAACATGGGTCAGTGCGGTGGCGCAGCTAATTTTTTCCTGTTTAATCATGTACTGCTTATTCATTGTTATTAATATATGAAATGAAATATTTAATATATTCTGGAAAAATAAAAATTTGATTTCAATTCTGATTCTAAAATTAAAAAGATTGAGGTTTCTTAATGTTGAATTAAAGAGTCATGTGGGGTTTATATATTTTTAACGTTTTATTATTCATATTATTTTCTTTTGATAATTAAATGGCCTATTTTACATTATAAATCAAATAACCTAATTATTAATAATTTTATTTATATTATCTGTTTTTAAATCCATAAATTTCATATCAATAATTTCACTATCTCTTAAATAAATTCATTAAAAAATGAATCCGCCTCTTCCATTAACTATTCAAATAGGAAATAACATAAATAATGATAAATTTGATACTGGCAAGAAAATATTTACTTTATTCGAGGAAGGGACGTAAAAATGCCTAAAAATTTAGATGCTTTATTAAAAGAAGAACGTAAATTTGAAGCAGACCCGGAAATCGCTGTTCAAAGTAATATAAAACAGTGGATGGACTCTCAGGACATACCTGATTATGAGGAACTGATTGAGCGGTCAGATGAAGATTTAGAATGGTTCTGGAACGAAATGGCCCAGGAAATGGAATGGTTTGGCCAATATAATCAGGTTTTAGATTGGAAACCACCTCATGCCCGGTGGTTTTTGGATGGAAAGTTTAATATAGTACACAATGCGTTGGATAGGCACATCAAAACATGGAGAAAGAATAAAGTTGCCTATATCTGGGAAAGTGAGGACGGTGAAGTTAAAAAACTTACCTACTTCGAATTATACCGGGAAGTAAATCGTTTGGCCAATGCTTTAAAGAATATGGGTGTAAAAAAAGGAGATAGGGTCAGTATATATCTGCCCATGATTCTGGAATTGCCCATAGCCATGTTGGCCTGTGCCAAGATAGGGGCCATACACAGTGTGGTTTTTTCAGGATTCTGGGCCAAAGCCTTTCAGGAAAGGGCCAATGATGCCCGAGCCAAGGTGGCCATAACTGCTGATGGATTTAGAAGAAGGGGAAAGATAATTAAACTTAAAAGCACAGTGGATATGGTTATGGATGATATTCCCAGTATGGAAAAAGTCCTGGTGGTGGAACACACAGGTATTGATGTGGAAATGAAAAAGGGAAGAGATGTTTTCTGGGGTGAAGCTCTGGAAAAAGAAAGTGCAAAATGTGATACCGAGCAACTGGATAGTGAAGATCCTTTATTTATTTTATATACCTCTGGAACCACTGGAAAACCCAAGGGTGTTCTTCATACTCATGCCGGGTATGCCGTAGGAACTTATACTACTTTAAAATTTGTTTTTGACCTTAAAGACCAGGATATATGGTGGTGTGCTGCTGATATTGGCTGGATAACCGGTCATAGTTACATAGTCTACGCTCCACTTTTAATGGGTGCCACCTCTCTCATGTTTGAAGGTACTCCTGATTACCCGGATCCTGGAAGATTTTGGAAAATGGTAGAAGATTATGGGGTCAGTGTTTTTTATACGGCACCTACTACTGTGCGTATGTTTATGAAATATGGAGAAAAATGGCCCCAAAAATATGACTTGAGTACATTAAGACTTTTAGGTTCGGTAGGGGAGCCTATAAATCCTGAAGCCTGGATGTGGTATTATAAAAACGTGGGGAACCGTAAATGCCCTATTATGGACACCTGGTGGCAAACCGAAACTGGAATGCATGTTATAACTCCACTACCCATATCTGATTTAATACCAGGGTCTGCTTTTAAGCCGTTTCCTACGATTAAGGCAGATATTGTGGACGATAATGGGAATTCCATTACTGGAAACGGAGGTCATCTTGTCCTCAAAACCCCCTGGCCAGCCATGTTCCGCACATTATATAAAGATCCAGACCGTTATGTGGAATCATACTGGAGTGAATTCCCTGGAATGTATTTAAGTGGAGATGTAGGTAGAAAAGATGAAAATGGTTATTTTTGGATACAGGGAAGAGAAGATGATGTTTTAAATGTAGCGGGCCACAGAATAAGCACAGCTGAAGTTGAATCAGCACTGGTGAGTCATCCTGCGGTAGCTGAATCGGCAGTGGTGGGGAAACCAGATATTCTAAAAGGAGAAGAAATAGCAGCTTATGTCATTCTTAAAAATGAATTTGAGGCATCCCCTCAACTTAAACATCAACTTAGAGAACACGTGAGAGAATCAATTGGACCTATTGCCAGTCCCGCATTCATTGGGTTCGTGGAAGACCTCCCTAAAACCAGATCTGGGAAAATAATGCGACGTGTTATTAAGGCCAAGGTAAAAAAAGAGGATGTAGGGGATATAAGTACATTAGCCAATCCAGAATCGGTTGATGCTTTAGATAGGGCAATTTAGAATAATTTAATTCTATTTAATCCTTTTTATTTATTCGAATTTCATTTTTTCTTCAAATATTAATAAAAATAAAAAAATTTTAAAATTAAAATTCAGGATTATAAAATAAATTAAATCCTTAACTCACTAATAAAATAGATTATTTGACTTATTCTTCTTGATAACTTCCATTATATTCTCCAGAGCCTTTTACATCAAAAACAACACCCTGAGCAATACGTTCACCCTTTTTAAGAGTATATTTGAATTCTCCATAATTATAAAGCATGAACTGTAAGGTTCCATAAAATCCAGGGTCTCCTACAGCGGTGTGCACTGAAACAAAAGACCTTAAAAGAGTTGAGCGTGGTAGATAAAGCATGGAAAAACCTTTAGGTATCTTTATTTTCCTATCAATGGTTGCTAAATAAGCTGTTTTCGGCTGCAGTTTATACAAAGGGCCTTCCAGTTTTTCAAGGGGAGGTAGTTCTTTTTCATTATCAATTAATGATCCGGGACCGTTTTGAATAAATACTTCGTCGACACGTAGATCAATTCCAGATGGCTCGATTAGTTCTTTAAAGTCTGGGAACAATTTTATAAGTTCTTTTTCACCTAGCATGATTTTACCTTTGATTGCTTATTTGATTCAGTTTAAGTATCTAAATTTTGGAACTTGATTATCTACTGATTATTCTAATATATTATTTTTCTAATTAATTATTTCCAATTTAATATATCCAGCTCTTAATAATCTGGGAAAAATTCAACAAGCCGGACTAATTTCTAATTTTAATAAATAGCAATTTAAGCAGTCGGTATTCTATTTAGAAGTAATTATCATGAGTTTTGGTGGTTTAAATAAGATAAATGTTTTAAGGGATAGATTTAGTTCCTGGTTTGTTGAGTTTCCTCGTGATGAGTTAGAATATGTTAATATGTAAGAAAATTACATTCTATTGAAGTTTTTTGAGAGATGCAGTGATAAATTCAGGTATATCTCCAGGATAACGGCTGGATATTAGGTTTTTATCTTCAACCACTTCTTGATCCAGATATTCGGCCCCGGCATTTATAATATCCTGTTTAATGGATTTCCATCCAGTTACTTTACGGCCCTCCAAAACTTTAGCAGTTATTAAAAGTTGCGGGGCGTGACAAATGGCCAATACGGGTTTTCCACTTTCAACAAAATCCTTCACGAATTTAATAACTTTTTCATTCACTCGCAGCCTATCTGGTGAATAACCGCCTGGTATGAAAAGGGCATCAAAGTCTTCTACTTGTACCTGTCCTATGCTGCGATCAATGATAACTTCTTCAGCATTCTTTTTGCCTTTAACAACAGAACCTTCCGTAATCCCTACATGAATCAGTTCATGGCCTTCATTTTCAAAAGCAGTAGCTGGTTTACTGTATTCTACATCTTCAAATAAATCGTCTATTAAAACTGCAATTACACTCATAAAAACACCGATTTTTATATTTGTAACTTATGGTTAAATTAATTTTAAGGATGATATGAGGTATATTTTTATTTTAGTATAATTCAAAATAAATATAAAATTCTTAAAATATTTTAATCGGTGATTTCAATGCCAGTAATAAAAGTAGATTGTAATAAATTGACTCGAGAGCAGAAAAGAGAACTTGTAAAATCAATTACAGAAGTTTCCAGCAAAATTATGCAGCTTCCAGAAAGCACAATTACTATTTTAATAAGGGAAGTAGCTGCAGAAGATGTGGGTGTGGGAGGAGAACTTCTTTGTGACCGGGGTTAAAAAAATCTTTGAATACTTAATTAAACATGTTATAGTTACTAAACAATTTAATTAATTAATTATTAATTAATTTTAATTTCATCAATAATGTTTTTTATTTCATTTAAATTAGTAAACATGGCAAAAGAACCTTCGAATTCTCCATTTTTATCTTTTAAAGGTGTTGCTGATACCAGAGTCCACAAAGTATCGCCATTATGGCAATGGAATTTGCAAGGATAATGCTGGGAAATGCCTTTTTTTCTAAGTTCAATACGCTTTTTTTGCTTATTTAGATCTTCCTCAAACATAAAATCAAGAATGGATTTGCCAGAAAAATCTGAGACATCGTAACCTAACATTTGTGCCATTTTAGGATTGATAAAATTTGTTTTAAAATCTTTATCAAAAGACCATATTCCTTCATTAGCTGTTTCTACTAGGGTCCGGTATTTTCTCTCACTTAACTTAATGTAATCATCAATTTGCTTTTTTTTGGTAATATCCCGGGCTATACCTTCATAATACAAAATTTTCCCATTTTCATTTCTTATTGCTTTTTCAGTGATCGAAACCCAGGCCTTTTGTCCATTCTTAAGGAAAATTTCTATTTGATGATCATTTACTGTGTCTTCTTTTTCTAAATATTCTTTGAGCTTTTTCCTCTCCTCAGGATTAACATAAAATTTACTTATATCCTTCACTTCATTTAAAACTTCTTTTGGAGATTCAAAACCAAGCATACGGGCCATAGAAGGATTAACTTGCAAGTATCTTCCTTCAGCTGTACTCTGGTATATTCCTTCTTCAGAATTCTCAAAGATATTCCGGTATCTCATTTCACTTTCTTTTAAGGCCATTTCAGCTTTTTTAGATTCAGTAACATTGCTGAAAAATACAGTCATCTTGTTTTTCCCAGTATTAACGGCATTTATTTCAAATACACCATTTATATCATTATTTTGATAATTAACACTGGTTTCATTATGTGTTCCACCATTAAGAGCGATTTCATGATATATGTTTGGGAGATTGGTATCAGCTATTCCTGGAAAAGCTTCTTTAACTGGCTTCCCATAGAGGATTTTATGATCAATATTCAATATTTCATTGGCGGAAAGATTAGCATTAACAAAGACTAGATCTCCATTATCATTTATTTCATAACTATGGGCCCCAAAAGGAGCGTGATTAATAATGTCTTTTAACGCTTCTTCACTTCTTTTTAGTTTTTTTAGAGCAGTATCCTTTTCTTTTTTAGTTTTTAGAGATTCTAAGTAATAGGAAATATCTCCAGCCAATTCTTGAAGCAAATCTATCTCGTTTTCATCATAGGCTTCTATTTCAGAAGAGTAAATACTTAAACAGCCCACAACTTTTTCTTCAACAAAAAGAGGAAGTGCAATGGCGGAATTATATTTTCTTTCCTGGGCTTGTTTTTTCCATGGTTCAAAATCAGGATCTACCATTAAATTTCTGTTTATGGATATTTTTGAGGTTTTTATTGATTTGCCTGCTGGTCCCTTACTGTATTTATTATTTCCCCAGCTTATCATGACTTTTTCTAAAAAACCATCATCAAAACCGTGCTGAGCTACGGGAATAACTGACTTAAATTCGTCATTTTGAGCCATTCCCACCCAGGCTAAATAATAACCACCTTCTTCTACAATAAGACGACATATTTCATTTAAAAGCTTATCTTTGTCTTTTATTCGAACTATGCTCTGATTACAGTCACTTATCATCCGCAAGGCACGGTTGACTTTTTTCAATTTTGCATCTGCTTTATATTTATAAATAGCAGATTCCAGGGCAAAAAAAAGTTCTTTATCATCAATAGGCTTAATCAGATAGCCGTAAGGCTCAGTATATTTGGCCCTTTCCATTATTTTCTCTTCAGAATGAGCGGTCAAATAAATAACTGGGATGTCGAATCTTTTTTTTATTTCATTCGCTGTTTCAATCCCATCAAGCTCCCCTTTTAAAATAATATCCATTAAAATAAGGTCAGGTTTTAGTTTTAAGGCAATTTCAATGGCATCTGATCCGGTATGGGCAATATCCAGAACGTTGTGTCTCCAATATTCCAATTTCCGTTTTATATCCAGTGCTGTAATAGCTTCATCCTCTACAATAAGGATATTAAGTGACATTTTGAATCTCCATACTTTAATAGTAGAATTGTATTAATATCTTTTGTGTTAAAAATAATTAAAGTCAAAATTAAAATATTTTTTAAATTCTTAATTTGAATTTTTTAATTGTAAATATTCTTAAATACTAATACTAAGACGAATTATAACGAAATGAAATAATTATTTGGAGGAAAATCATGAAAGACGTGCAAGAACATTTTGATAGTGAAGCTGAAGCTTATGATTCATTAATACTCACTTTAATCCCAAACTACTTGGAAATGACTGATGTTCTGGTGAATTCCATTCCTTTTGATGAAAAAAAATCCATTAAAGTTCTTGATCTTGGTTGTGGCACTGGAAATATTTCAAAAAAAATTAAGGAAAGATTTCCAAACTCTAAAATACATTGTGTGGATTTGGCTGAGAATATGGTAAAAATTGCCCAAAAAAAGCTGGTTAATTATCCAGATATTTCCTATGAAACCGGTGATTTTCAACATATTTCTTTAAACAGTGATTATGAAGTTATCGTTTCGTCTTTGGCCATGCATCACCTTAAAACAGACCAGGATAAAAAAGAAGTGTATCAAAAAATTTATGAATCTATTGTTCCTGGCGGAGTTTTTTACAATGCTGATGTTGTTCTGGGTTCCACTGAGTATTTACAGAATCTTTACATAGAAAAGTGGAAAGAATTCATGGCTTTGAATCATTCTCTCGAAGAGATAGAAAATAAATGGATGCCTACTCATCGCCGCGAAGATAAGCCTGCTAAAATGATAGACCATATCAAATGGTTACAAGAAGCAGGTTTTAAACAAGTAGATGTGGTGTGGAAATACTATAATTATGGGGTCTATGGTGGAGTAAAATAGCTGAAGAAAAATGCCTAATGTTTCTGATTTATTTTGTATTTATTTAAATAGTAAAAATATTTAAAATATAAAATAATTTAAATAAAATTAAAAAAATTAATTTAAATTAATATTATTTTTAATATATTTTAAAAATAATATTATAATATTTATAATAATTCAAATAATTGTATATTTAGAATAGTTAAAATGTCGTTTGGATTAAAAAATTTGTTCAATCATCCATTCTGGTTTGAATTCCATTAAATCCTCGTATCCCTGACCAACACCTAAAAATAGAATTGGTTTATTTATTACATATCCAATGGATAGTGCTGCACCGCCTTTAGCATCAGCATCGGCTTTGGTGAGTATAATTCCATCTAAACCAACAGAATCGTTGAATTTCATGGCCTGTTCCACAGCGTCGTTACCAGTAAGGGAATCCCCGACAAAAACAATTAAATCTGGGCTGACTACCCGTTTAATCTTGGCCATTTCATCCATGAGGTTTATGTTGGTCTGCATCCGACCAGCAGTATCAACCAGAACAATTTCTTTGCCCTGTGCACTGGCATGAGAAACTGCATCGTAAGCCACTGCCGCAGGATCTGCTCCTTTTTTGTGCTTAATAATTTTTACACCAATAGTTTCCGCGTGGTGGGAAATCTGCTCAATAGCACCGGCCCGGAAGGTGTCTGATGCGGCTATAACTGGTGTATATCCTTTATTTATAAAATAAGTTGAAATTTTGGCAATGGTGGTTGTTTTTCCAGTACCATTTATGCCTACAAACATAATTATTAAAGGCTCGCCTTTGGCTTTTTTCTCTTGAAGAAGAGTATCTATGCTCTTGCTTTCCACTTCTAAAATACCTGAAACAGCGCTTTTAAGGGCATTTCGAGTGTAATCAGCAACATCGCTGCTTCTTTTAATTTTCTTGCCAACAAGGTCTTCTTTGACAGAAACAATAATCTTTTCAGCCACTTCTAAGGCCACATCACTCTCTAAAAGAGACATTTCAAGTTCCCACAGGAGATCCTCCAGATCCTTTTCAGAAATGGTTTTTTCTCGAATAAAAGAAAAAATACCGGATTTGGATTCTTTAGATTCATCGGCTTCTTTTTCAATTTCATCAGAAACAGATTTTTCTTCTTTGGGAGTTGCTATATCTTCTGTTTTTTGTTCTTCAGATGTTCCTGATTCTTCTGAATCATCCTGGGTTTTATCTTCAGAAGATTTTCTTTTTAATCTAGAAAAAAAAGATTTTTTAGTACCAGAATCGACGGATTCTTCTTCCATAGAATCAATTTCTTCTGGAACATTTTCAACAGCTTTATCTAAATCTGAAGAAGATTTATCTGAAGTTTCTGGACCTGATTTTACATCATTATCTTTTCGGGGAATCAATTTCCGTTTTATTTTGGACGGAAGTTTCAAGTTCAGCATTTAGCTTCTTCTTCTGCTTCCTGAGAAACCTTTTCAGTAAGCTTTCCTATGGTACCATTGAATTTCTTTTTTAGAGAATCAAACAATTATTGTCCACTTCCTCTGACTTTTTGGAGGAGTTCCTCTGCTTGAGGAGACAGTTTAACAATTATATCGTTTAATTGTTGTAAATTTTGAGCCATTTTTTCCATGGTTTTCTGCAGCTCTTCTTTCTGGGTAGAAACAGTTTCCTGGGCATCTTCAAGTTTCTTGGTAATAGCCACACCAGCACCGACACTCATAACTACTTCTTCAGTATTTTTAATTTCTGCAGTGAGGAAAGAACCTGCACCTACTGGTACTAAAGTTTCCAGATCTTTTCCATCTTTGATGGTTTCTAATGTATTTTCCAGAATTTCCAATTCACCCAGGGTTGCTCTCACAGCTTCCATTTGTTGTTGAATTAGATCGGCCTGGTTTTGATACAGGTTTAGTTCATTTACTAATTCCTCTAGTCTCTGCTGGTCTTCCATGGGATCACCTTAAAAGAGCTTTAACCAGTGGGTCTTGTACATCTTCTGCAGAGATTTCATCAATTTTTTCGATTTTTATTTGATATCTACCGATGTGATGTTTGCTTCCGAACTCGGAATAAACTTTTTCGTAGATGTCTTCTTCTTTTAGAGCTTTTAACTCTTTTGTGAAGGGTTTTATATTGTCACCCATTACAAATTTGCCTTGAATCCTAAATATCTTCGTTTTCATAAGTATCCCTCGAGAAAACCTAATGCTTCCTCTATTCTTGCCATTTCGGGTCCTGTTGTTATTTCTCCAACTAGAACTCCATTAGAATTAGCTATGGAACATGCTCCCACTAAACCAACGCCTCTATTTACGGTCCCTACATCTGCAGGAACTTTTAAAACATCTTCCACGAGTTTTAATTCAGATTTTTTGGTTTGGGGGTGTAGCAAAGCTCCTTTATTAGTAGCTGTAGCCACTGAACCTATAATATTAAATCCGGCCAGTGTAGCTCGCTGAGCATCAACCTCTAATACTTTATTGATAATTTCTATGGACTTATCTGAGAGGTCAGGGCTAACTAATGCTCCATTATCATTTACTAAAATGATATTACCTGCTGCAGTGAACCGGTCAGGCACTTTTTCAACAGTAATTCCTGCATTTTGCATGGCTTCAATTTCCTTATCCATAGTATGTCTGGAAACTAAAAAACCATTGGAATTACCTACCGTTAATGCACCGGCTAGACTGCTGCCGCTGATAGAAGTCCTTAAAACTTCTACTTCCAAGGCTTCCTTTATATTTTCTTCCATAATTTCCGGAAGGTTCAGGGGAACCAGGGCCACACTATCAGTAATAGAAATATAAACTCCCAGATTGGGGTTTCCACTGAGGTTGATTCTCCGTATCATGTTTCACCGTTAATTAATTTTTAGCTGATTATTCAGCTAAAGTTACAGCTACGCTGCCATCTTCATCTTTGACAGCTTTAACTTTTATTTTTGGGGGAATTTTTTGAATTCCTCTTTCCCAGAGCTTTTCATTCACAGAAGCATCTAATTTAATTTCTTCTGATTTCATGTGTTTTTGTAAGAATTCTTTAACAACTCGCACTGCTTTGGGAGCCCTGACGGTTCTTGGTGCTTCTTTAACTTTTCTAAGTGGTATAACATAAATTCTTTCCATAAGAAGGCCTCCTAAACTTTTAAATTGCTTCTTCTCCAGTGCCTCATTTTAGGATGACTACGCACTTTACGATTAGTTTTCATTGTAGCCCACAAAGGCACCCTTCTGTTTTGTTTGTTTGCTTTAGCAAGTCTTAATTTTTTAGCTAATGGTTTATTTCTGCTCATTTTACTCTCCACCAATAACTGATTAAAAACCATTTTTCAATATTAATTTTAATTGGTTGATTTTAATTATATCATTAAAATGGCTTAATTGGTCAATCTAAATGAAATTTATTAATTAATGTCAATTAGTAATTTATAATTCCCTGGAACTTAATTTCGGATTCCAACCAGTTACCCGGGTCTGGAAATGTTGGGGAAATATTGATGCTGACTTCCCTTCACCATTTAATTCATCAATCAAACAGCGAACCTCAACTTCATAATCTGAGTTATTTTTCCGGTTGCTTTCTTCTCGGGTGACTTCAAATAACGTGGAAGAAAATCTTTCAATTGTCTTGTGACCAAAACCCTGTAAATTGACATATTCTACCTGGTTTCTATCTTCAAAACTCCTGATCTGGTTTTCTTTCATTTTGGGTATTCTATCATCACGCCTGGTACCATCAGCAACTAAAGAATAATCCTCAGCGACTTTTTCGATTACATTATGATGTATGTGGTCAATACCGTGATTGGGAAATCCATCTGCCAGTATTTTATCTACTGCAGTTTTAAGAACTTCCTTATCAAGCTTCAAAACCCGGTGTTTAAAACCTAAAGCAGAAGCAGATTTAGAAGCAGGTATCCATGAGTCATAAACTCCAAAGTTGGCGGTTACCAGTTCCACTTCAAGCCCCATTCTTTGTAGAATAACAGCCATTAAAGAACTGTCTTTACCTCCACTGTATAATACTCCTGCTTTCATAATCTCAGGGATTTTTTGAATAATTAACTAGAAACTATTTATCTCCAGCTAATATTAATATCTCTTTTTTGCCCAGCAACTTTTTTAAGTAATTCTTTTAGCTGTTCGTCGGTGATTTTTGACTGCACCCTACCCATCTGGGCTAGTTGAATTAATTGAAGTTCAATTTGATCCACAAAATCGGGTTTGGTCAATCTTATATTAGCTAATCGACTTCGGGCTTCAGGAGTTAATATTTGCATCATGGCCTGCTTTTTTTGCATTTCCATCTCTTGACGCATTCTTTCCTGAGATTCAGCATCCACAGATTGTTGCTGTGCTTGCTGTTGTAACTGTTGCATTCTTTTACGACGAATTTCTTCTATGTCGCTCAATTAAAGGCCTCCGAGCCGTTATGGGAATATAATTATTAAATATAAAATTTGGTTAGTATTTTGCTAACTCAGGGATTTCTGCCTTGACACCTGCAGATGCATTGTCCAGGAAAGATCTTCCCTTAGGAGTAACTACTCTGCCACCGTCTTTCTTTTCAATTAGGCCAGCAGCTTCTAACTGGTGTAAAGCTCCTCTAATAATAGCTCCACTTCCTCTTTTGAATTTTTCGGGACTGGAACCTCGGTCTTTTTTACCACCATAATGGGTTCTTAAGCTGTTTACGCCTACTGGGCCATCAATGTAAACTCTTCTTAGAAGAGCAGCACATCTAACATACCACCAATCGGCGTTTTCTGGTCGGCGTTCTTTGTGAACACCTGTTTTAACATAATTCGCCCAATCTGGGGAACTCACTTTATCTTCTTTGGTTAATTCTTTTGCAACTTGACTTATAAGCAAATCTGCAGGCACATCATAAACTGTACTCATACTTGGCCTCCTACTAACGTTTTTTCTTGAATATTACCGCAACATTTCCTCTAAAGTCTATGAGTTTAGAGTTTGTTTTCTCCACAATCTCGGTAATATAAATTTCTTTTTCAGACGAAATATTTTTGGCAAACCTTAGTTTCACCAGTTCCTGGGACTTAAGCTGCCTTTTTATTTCTTCTATAACATTATCATTTATTCCTGCTTTTCCAATATTAATGGTCATAGCAGATAGAGCTCTATTCATTAGCTCTTTTCTGGATAAGGTAAGACTCAATTTTACTTCTCCTTTTTTCTTTTTTCTCCTTTACATAAGGCACTCTCATCATTTGCCCACATTCCAGGCATTTGAGATGCACTTCTCCTTTAGATAATCTCACTTTACAATTTTGACCCGGTTTTAAGAATTTATAACAATTCTTACAGAATCTACGCTTCCACTGAAGTGGCATCTTAATATTATATTTGGTAGATATATTCCTGGCAAGTTTTACATAGCGATGAGACCTTTCAGGATGTCGGGAGAATTCATTATCTGCCAACTTAAAGAGGATGTCTATTCTTTCTTTACCAATATTAATCATCCATTTTGGTCTTCGTCCTCTTCTCAAGGTTGAACCTCTTTTATCAGGGTTTTATAGCGTGATAAATAGAGAATACGGCATCCAAAATCTTCTAATTAATCAGAATAGATTAAATCACAGTAGTTATTAAGGTGAGTTAATTACTGATTTAAGGCACAAGAAGAATATTATAAGTGCTTTGTATTTCTCTATTTAAAAAGGTTTTCTATTACAATTATATTTTGTAATTTTAATGTAAATAACCTTATTAATTATTTTGTAAATTAATTAAAAAAAACCAGATAATCCTAATTTTTTCTATTTATTTTTAATATTAATTTCAGCTTTATTTTATATAATTTAACTGATTAATAAATGTGATAGTATATTTGTAATTATGAAGAAGGTTTTTTAGTTGAAATTTTTTAATGCGATTTTAGGATTATTGAGAATAGAATTTTTTAGAAAGAAATCCATTAACTGATTATCCACTCTAAAAAATCTATTTCACCCACGGGAAATTTTTTTTCACCATCAACGACTTGAATAATGATTTTTAAGACTTCATCAGGAGATAAATTGCCGGCATCTATCTCTTGCACTTTATTTCCATGTATCTCCAGAGCTTCCATGGAACAAACACCTATAGCTTCAGCTTCTAAATTTTCCTGAATTTTAGATGAAGAATAATCTCTTTCAATTAGCCTTTCTTCCAGAAGTGAGGGATGAATTCGCAATACAATTACCAGATCTGCTCCTGACAAAAATGAGATAAATGGCCGTCTATAACTATTTTTTCAGACTTTGACGAATATTCAGATATAATGGTTTTAATTTCAGGGCAAAGAACATCTAAATCAACTATTTTATATCCTTTTTCTTTATCAGTTCCTGAAAAAAGGTTTCTTTCCTCGGCTAGCTGATTAATTTTTATCACATGCCAGGAAAGATTTTTTTCAATCAGATCGGTCAGAGTAGTTTTACCGACACCAGGAGTCCCTGTTAGGAAAATTACTCTATTTTGGGAGGTCATAATTCATCTATAACTTGCTTCCATCTATAACTTACTTTTCTTGTTAGTTATTATTAAATACCCGTTTAATTAAATCGTCGAGTCTGAAATCCAATATTTTATTTTAATTTTTCAATCAGGATGTTGGCAATTTTTTCCCCAGATAAAAGCATGCCTCCAAAGACAGGTCCCATTCTAGGAGCTCCAAAAACGGCATTAGAGGCCATTCCAGCAACATAAAGATTAGGATAAACTTCTCTGGTGTTTTCCATAATGGCAGGCTCTCCTACTTCAGCCCACATTGATTTTTCACCCATAATTTTTCCAGTAGGGGTGTTTAATTTAGGGCCAATTTTATTTTGGACAACTTTAACCACTTCGCAGGGGTGTCCGGTGGCATCAATCACTGCTTTGGATCTAATGGTAAGGGGGTCTACGTGCAGTCCGCCCATCTCCACAGAACTCCAGTTTAAGACCAGGCCCTGAATATCGTCCCCTCGGATCATAACATCTTCTATACTCATTAAATTAAAAATTTTAAGGCCGGCCTGAGTTGCTTTGGAACAGAGTGTGGAAGTTGCTTCTACCGAGTCAGAAACATAGTAATTTTCCTGGTATTTTTTTGATTGGATACCGAATTCATCCAGTATACTTTTTCCTTCTTCCTGGACGACGATTTTATTGAACATCATTCCTCCGCCCCACATTCCACCACCGATAGACAGTTTTCGCTCGTATAAAGCTACTTTGAGTCCGGCTTTGGCCAGGTAGTAACCGGCAGTGAGCCCAGCGGGACCTCCTCCACCTATGGCTACGTCAATGTCCATATAATCCATGAAATCATTCATAAACTCTTCTACTATTGCTCTAGATATAGTTATATCGTCTAATTCCATTTTTACACCATTAAATTTAATTGCATAATATACATATCAAAATTTAAAAATTATTTATATAATTAACTATAGTTATCTATTATTATTCAATATATCTATAATAAATATCTATTATCCGCAATGATTATTGTAAAAATATTATGAAAATCAAAATAAATAATTTTCATATCTTAGAATGTTAAATTAAACCTATTTTTTCAAAATAATTCTTAAAACATCTTTATCATTTAAAACATGGTCAAAACCCACTTTTTGACTTTCAAATTTCACAGAACTTCCCCAAATATTAGCGTGGCGGAAATTTTTCACAAATTCCCTATGCAATTTTCCACAAACATCTTTTACTGTAGCTCCCTCTCTAATTATCAAAGGATCTTCATAGTCTGCTTTTTTGCCCTGAGGTTTTAGATAAATTCTTATCAACTTTAAGCGCTCGAAAATTTCGTCTTTAAGCGTATCAATATTTATCTTTTGATCGGCGGAGATAAAAATAGCTTCAGGGAATTGTTTTTTGATTTCTTGCAAATATTTTTCATCTGCTAGATCTATTTTATTTAAAACAGCAACTGCTGGAATATATGTTCTATTGGCCTCTAGAGCATCTATGAACTGATCAATAGTAACATCATCTCTTAATAGAACATCGGCATTATGCATCCCATATTCGTTTATGATAGATCTTATTATTTTTTCATCAAGATGAGTGAGCTTAATAGTTGATGAGACATGAACTCCACCTAATTTATTTCTTTTAACTGTAACATCAGGCCGTTTTTCATTAGGCCTAATCCCCACATCTCTTAATTCTCTTAAAATTACTTCTAGATGATTTGGATTAAAAACATCTAATACAATTATTATAAGATCAGCACTTCGGGCTACAGATAAAATTTCCCGGCCACGGCCTTTTCCACCAGCAGCACCAGTGATTATACCTGGAATATCAAAAACTTGGATCTTAGCGCCTTTATATTCCATAACACCTGGAACTATATCCAGTGTGGTGAATTGATAGGCTCCTACTTTAGATTCGGCATTGGTTATTTCATTGAGAAGTGTGGATTTACCCACTGATGGAAACCCTACTAGAACTACTGTTGAATCCCCCGCTTTTTTCACGTGGAATCCTTTTCCCTTAGTTCCAGAACTCTTTCTTTGAATGGATTCCTCTTTCAATTTTGATATTTTTGCCTTGAGCTTGCCTATGTGGTGAGATGTGGCCTTGTTATAAGGCGTTTTTTGAATTTCATCTTCAATCTTTTTGATTTTTTCGTCGATATCCATAGAACTCACGTGAAAATAATAAACTTAAAAACAGGATTTCATTAAATGATCTAAATTTTGTATGATCTAACTATTCTAATTTTATAATTCAAATTATATTTAATAATTGAACTTTTTAAATGTATAATGATAGACATACTCAATTTGAGAATAATCGTTATTAACCTTTTCCTATGGATTTCTAAATGTGAATTTTTATATTCCATAAGATTCATAATAATTTGGGGTAACGTTATGAAGGTTAAAGATGTCATGGTTATGGATATGGATACGATTGATGAGAACGAAAGCTTGGAAGAAGTTCTTAAAAATTCAGTTGAAAAGGGAAAGGGAAGCTTTGTGGTAACCAGTGAAAATGTTAAGGTGGGTATTGTCACTACATGGGATGTTCTGGAGGCTGTTGCTGAAGGAGATGACCTCAGTGAAGTTAAGGCCCATGAAGTGCTGGAAAGAGATTTAGTAACTATTTCTCCGTCGGCCACTCTTAAGGAAGCAGCGCATCAAATGGTTAATCATGTTGTATGGCGGCTTCTGGTCGAAGATGAAGGAGATATCATTGGAATGGTTAGTGCCACTGACATTTTCAAAGCTAAAATGGATAAGAGATATTAATTGGAACCTTATTCATTTGGTTAATTGTTTTTATTAATACATAAATTAATAATAGTTAATTTATTAATGCCCGTTTCTTAGAGACGCTATTACAAAATCAATAATTATAATCCTAAAATTATATCTTAATTATATCTTAAATCTTATTTTTAATTAATATTTTAAAATATTTATTTTTGAGCCCAATCTAAATTTTTTAATTTCTAAAATTGATCACTATTATTTCAATTTTATAAAAAATATTGAAGAAAAAAAACAAAAAAAATTAAATAATAAAATAAGTGATGGTGATTAAATCACCATCTATTCTATTTTATTCTAAGCGCTGATTGTTGAGTTGCTGGATGTCCACAAAACCACACCCGGTTCCTGGTGTAAGAACTTGAATGAGGTTTGATTAAATCCTCCCATCAAGAATAGCTTGGTGAACATGGCATCTTCCAGTGATTTGTCCATTATAACTGTGGTATAGGTTCCATTTCCACCGATGACAACCAAACTTAGAGTACTGTTTTGTTCCACGATTTCGTTTTTAACCAGTTGGTTTCCCTGAATAATAATTAGCTTGTGGGGATTTATTTGCTGGAAAGTAGTGTTTTTACCAACAATTATACTGGCATTGGTTTGGTTAGTTCCGTTAATTCCTTCTTGAACTAAGACGCCTACTAATTGATCGCCCACCTGGGTATTAACAGTTTGAACCATGGTGGTATTGTTAATTACCTGCGGTTTTGAACTGGCCATTGAAGGGAAATAACTGGCTCTGGTTGCGTTTTGTTTTTCGAAATCCCAGCTTCCAAAGTAACTCCACCATCCGGATTTACCCAGCATGTCAGAACTGGCCACAAACACAAATGGTGTTTCTTTGGCCGGGTGGGTATAGTTGAGTATTGTTTGGGCCTGTGGGGTGGTTAGTTTGTACTTTGTTACCATTACATTCTGCGCACTGTCTTTAGAAAGCCCTAAAGTTGCAGTTAGTATTTCCGCAGTTTTTCCACTGTCATTGGTATAATTATCCAGTGTTAAATATGCTTGATCACCACTGGAGGCAAGCATTCTGAAAATACCTGCTGAAAGCGTTTCATTAGTGGTCATCATGGCCTTTCCTATCCAGTAAGCTCGAGGAGTATTCTGCGAACCTCCATCAAATGTCACGGGCCTATCTGCTGCTGCAGTGAAAAGGTGACCGAAATCCCACCAGGACATTACCACGGTGTTATTTGGGGTGTTATTTTTTACCCAGGACATGGAGTCCCACATTCCATCGTCAGTACCAGGGACAACAGAATTGGCTATAGTATTGGCCCCACTAACTGAAGGCGCAATAACTGCTAGAACAACCAGTGACATGACTATGGGTGCTCTAACTTCTGGTTTTTTAATTACCAGGACTATTAAAGCCATAATCACTCCGGCTACAAGTGTAGCGACGGTGGAAATTCCAAAGGGATATATGGTCAGGGCACCAGCAATGAATGCCACTAATGCCAAGGTAGAAGCCGTTTTTAAGTTTTCTCTGATATAAATCACAGCAAATCCTAAAAATATTCCAGCACACAGACTTATAGGCACGGCAAATGTTGATATGAATCTGAAACCTTTAGTTACTGCATATCCTGTCATTAATATCCATACGATGAATAAAACAGCATACAAAAGATTTTCCCTTTTAAAGTTGAATAGCTCTTCTTTACTCATTCTCATGCGTGGATGTTGAGCTTCTTCAACATTTTTACGTTTACCTGCGTATTTTTCTTTTCTTTTAGATTTAGGAAGTTTTTTACTGGCATGGGATTGTTTTTTAGTGTGATATGTTGACTTAACCTTCCAGATTAATACTCCAACTCCCAGTATTCCTGAAAGGAAAGCCAGTAATCCACCTACTCCTCCTACAATAGAGGCCTGATTAGGTAATAATATGCCACTTATTCCATTTACATAATTAATAAATGTGGGAATTTGCAATTCAGATACTGATACATAAACATTTGGATAAGCAGTAGCCTGTGCCAGGGCCTGTATCTCATTAACGCCTATTAATCCGTATAATGAACTCAGTATTGATGAAAATCCGTTAAATATTCCTACAAACAATCCACCAATTACCAGGACAATGGCCAGTGAAAAAAGTTCTTTTTGATCCACGAACCATTTTAATTTATTAGGATATTCGATTACGGGTTTAGTGTCATTTAAAACAAATCGAGCCACAATTAAATATGCGATTACGAATGCGACTAGTATGGACAAATAGAATATGTATCCAACCCAGGCCAGTGAGAATACCATGAGTGATATGGCAGATAAGGCGGCAAAAATAGCTCTCTGTTTAATGTCTTTGGCTAGAATACTCTCTACAAAGAACCATATCACCAGTAATGGCAGTAATATATTAAACATATCTGTATCAAAGAACCCTGCATAAGTGTGGGCAAAATACGTGGGTGCAGTCCCTACTAATATTCCAGCAGCTATTCCTCCGTAGTCATTGGTAATTCTGCGTACAAATAAATAGGCTGGAATTACACAAAGTGATCCGATTATTGCTCCTGTCCAAAAGGCCACATTAGCTAAAGGAATATCTCCAAACAGGTTAGCCACATAATAGAAGAAAGTTGTGATGTATACTATCAATGGGGGATAATCCACAGCTCTTCCGGGTGGTGAATACGAATGAAGGTCCCAATCACTCCCATTTATCTTGGTATCTCCCAGCATACCTTTTTCTAAGTAATTAAGGGTTAAACGATAGTTATAATATGAATCCATTTCACTAAAATAGGGAAGTCCTGACGCGTCTTTATAAAAATCTTGTGACTGGTCTGGAGCACCTGAGATATTGTATGCTTCCGCCCTAAGGAAGAATACAACTGAAAACAGCAGTATAATTATTATTAAGGGCTTGAACTTTTCTAATGTATTTTTATAGTCCATTGAATCTCCTCTTGAGCTCTCAAATGTTGATTTGCATGATTTGTTATAACTTAATTAATAATTTTATTTTTAAATTTATTTTTTCATTCATGAATATTTCACTTTTCTATTATTTATCTTATGTGTTATTATCCTTTTTTCAAGATTATTTCAAGAAGGTTCTAATATTTCCAAAAAATGATTTAGAATGCTATTTGAAAATGTGAGATATGAAATACTATATTTTGATATGATTTAACATGTTTAATTCACTTTTATTGTTTAAAAAGTATGGAATAATACTTAAAAACAGATTCTGGCATGTTAAACCTATTTTCTGAAAAAATAAATTGAATTAAAAATCAATTAAATTAAATTTTTATCTTACAAATCTTCTAGAAATGAAAAACTACTACTTGATTTAGTGAACAAGCTCAAAATCAAAATGAAGATCTGTTTATTGAAATTGACATAATAAAATTAATTAAATAATGGAAAAAAAATCTAACTACAAAAATAAGAATAAAATAAAAATAAAATAAGGAGTAATGACTATTGTAAAGATGGAAAGGAAATTTTATTAAGACTTCCCAATTCTCTTTCTATCACTCCTACTTTTCTTCTTTTTCTTCAATAGATTGGGTAAATCTGCATTTAGGGAAACCAGAACATCCAATAAATTCTCCATATCTTCCTGAACGTTTTAATAATTCTTTACCACATTCTGGACATTTTCCCACAACTTCAGGCTTAGTTTCTTTTCCTTCTTTACCGCACTTAGGATCTAGACAAGCTCGCTGTCGAGGTTTTCCATAGGAAATCAAAGGTAGTGTACATTTTTCGCATTTTGTTTTAAGGACACTGGCCCCTCTAGGTAGAGAATAAGTGGCCTTACAGTCGGGGTACTTTGAACATCCTACAAATGTACTTTTATTACGTGGGGAATATTTTAGAACCAGATTTCCTCCGCATTTACATACCCCTACAATTCTGCTTTCTTGATATGCTTCATAAATCTGCTGACCAATTTTCAGCTTATTTTTTTCCACATCTTCCAGTATGGCAAGAACCTTTTTTTTAGCATCATCAATAACCTTATCCTTGGTTATCTTGTCCGCCATTATATCTTGCAGCTCATTTTCAAACTCTCGGGTTAATTCTTCACTGGTTATCTGATTACAGTACTCTCTAAGGGTATCAATGATGTGTTCTCCCAGTTGATTAACTGTGATTTGCTTTCCTTCAATATATTTCCGATTATAAAGAATGGCAATGATATCTGCTCTGGTGGATTTAGTTCCCAAACCTCTTTTTTCCAGTTCTCTTATTAGAGATGCCTCGTTGTATCTGGCAGGGGGTTTTGTTTCCTTTTCTTCTGAGACAACTTTCTCGACTAATAAAGTGTCTCCTTTTTCAATATTGGGAAACTCTTCATTTTCGATTTTCCGGAATGGATAATGTTCTAACCAACCCATATGGGCCACTCTTTTCCTACGGAAGCTGAAATCTTCATTTCCAATTTTTAATTCAGTTTTCATGCTTTCCATGGTAGCATTTTCACCGAAAACACTAATAAATCGGTATACGATGAGTTCGTATATCTTAAGGTCATCCTTAGTCAGAGTTTTAGGAAGCAATCCTGTAGGGTGAATCGAAGGGTGAGCTTCATCAGTTTTTTTACCTTCGTTTGGTTTTAATGGCCGAGGAAGCTTTTTAATTTGTTTTACAAATACTGAATCGCCGGAAAGTTGCTTAAATATTTTTTCAAAACCGATGCTTTTTGGTAGCTTTTGGGAAGAAGTTCGGGGATAAGAAGTGTAACCTTCGGTATACAGACTTTGAGCTATTTGCTGAGTTCTTTTTGGACTAAAACCAAATAAACTATAAGCTTCGGACTGTAAACTACCTAAATCAAAGGGAAAGGGGGGATTTTTGATATTCTGTTTTATTTCCACTTTTTCTACCAGGGCATCATTCCCTTCACAATTGGCCAGAGTAGTCTCTGCTTCTTTCTTATCAAATATCTTGCCTTTTTTACTATCCGCAACAATATCTCCTTCTAAAAATGCTTTAATCATCCAGTAAGGGACAGGAACAAATTTACGGATTTCTTTTTCCCGGTCTACTAAAATAGAAAGCGTAGGAGTTTGTACTCTTCCTGCAGAAAGTTTAATAAATCTTTTAGTTGATTCTCTAACTGATTTCATTAGAGATTTGGAGATATTAACTCCAAAAATGAAATCAAGGACGTGCCGGGCTATCCCACTATCAACTTGGTGAATATCCAGATCAATTGGATTTTCATAAGCATTAAGAACGTCTTCTTTAGTTAAAGTGGAAAATTTCATCCTTAATGCATTATCAACAGCAGCATCGCCACATCCATATTTTAAAGCATTGTAACCAATAAGAGTACCTTCTATATCGTAATCGCAGGCATGAATAAATTTATTAGCGCCTTTAGAAAATTTTTTAATGGCATTGACATAATCTTTTACATATGCCTTTTTTTTGTCCACTTCATAAAGAGGCACCCACTCTAAGTCAAAAAACTGTTCTTCTTTAGGATTTAAAGGTACTAAAGAATATAAATGGCCTACTGCTGATAGAACGGTGGTTTTTTTACCATTTTCTTCAAATTCCCAGTAAGCTACTTTCTTATACTTTTTCTTCTCAGCATTTGAAGATAGAGCCTGTGCTATTTTTTCAGAGGACTTGGGTTTCTCACAAATAATTACCTCATGCATGATATCACTCAAGTTTCTGTATTAATAAAATTTTTATAATTTTTATTTATAATTTATATAGAATATTTTTCATTATTATTTAATGCTATTTTTATTATTAACTTTGAATTAATTAAATATTCTATATTACTAGTGTTAATTTATTAGTGTTAATTTTATTTAATATTTCAAAAAAACAACAACATTTGATAATAATTAAAAATTTCATATCTAAAAAAGTAGTTAAAACAATAAAAAAAGTAGAATTAATAGTCTCGTTTGTAAAAACCGTAAAATTCACTGCAATAATCACACATGGGGAACTTACCATAGTGATAGTGGCTCATGTCGTTTTTATTCATGTCAAATTCTTGAAAACACATGTAGCAGATCTCTATTTTTTCAGGTGTTTCTTTTTTTTCTTTTTTATCTTCCATTCAGTTCTCACCATGGAATTTAATTAGGAAATTGACTTAAATTCTATTATTTAAAAAAATTAAAATTCCTATTTAGCAAATAGATTAATATAATAATTTTATTATTAAAAGGGAGGGTTTAAAAAGGGATATGCCCTTATTAAACGATATTGTGTTTTTGCAGTAACAAAATTTCTTCTGTACTGACTTTTTTACCCTCTTTGAACCGACGATATATTTCTTCGGCCTTTTCTTTTTCTTCCCGATCTTTTTTACGGCTGGCCCGGCTTTCCATATCCCTTCTTTTGGATCTCATGCCGCCTAATTGTTTATTGACCTTGTGGATCTCACCTAGAACTGATTTGAAATCTTCGTGTTTTGCTGAAGCGTTATTTTTGGCTTCCAAGAACTTTTGATGGGCTTCATCAGCATTGGTCCGTATTTCATCAGTTTTTCGGAAGTATTCAAGCATACTTTCGTGATATTCCTGAGCCTTTTCAGAAAGTTCCACGACTTTAGCGTGATAAGATTCAGAAGTTGCTTTAAGTTCCTGAGCTTCTTCTTGGACTCCTTCGTCTTCCTGGATTTCCATGAGTTTTTTACGAAGATCATTAGCATCTTTAACCAATTTGTTCTCTTTTTTAATGTCGAGAACTCTGGTTTCGATGATTTTGTCGATCTTTTTAATCTCATTTTCAATCTTCATCCGGTCCCGTCTTCCAGAAGACCATTCCATCTTTTTAAGCTCTTCATTAGCCTTATCACGAAGCTTCTTGTTCTTTTCAACTTCTTCGTTTATTTTGTTCCTTTTGTCCCGGAAGTCGATAGCAACATTCAGGTTTTCTTTCAGGCTGTTATTGAGCTCGTCTCGAATTTCACGGTATTTTTTAGCTTGCTGATTAAACTGTTCCCGTTCTTCGGAGATTTTAGAAAGTTTCTTTTCATATTCATCTTTCAAATCCATGGCATTATCCAGGTTTCCTTCAACCTTGGTAGAATCTTTTTTATCTTCTTTTTTATCTTCTACTGGATTGTTTTCGTTTTCTAGTAATGGAATGATTTCAGTTAAATCTCTAGATTCAATAACTTTGTCCGCTATTTCTTTGAGAGCAGGTTTAGCATTAAAAGCTATTCCCAGTTTAACTGCTTCAATCATGGATATGTCGTTTGCGCCATCTCCTACAGCTACACACTCTTCAAGAGTAATTTTTTCGTCTTCCACTAGTTTAGATAGAACTTCGAATTTGGAGCCTTCTACCAGAGGACCTTCAACTTCCCCTGTTAAAATCCCATCTTCTTCAAGCAAGGTATTAGAGAATGCATAATCTAAGCCGAGTTTTTCCTTAATGGAATCAGCAATTATGTCAAAGCTACCACTGATAGTGGCTACTTTGTATCCTTTCTCTTTCAATGCAGCTATGGTTTCTTCAGCACCTTTCATAAGTGGCATTTCATCAGATATTTTTTTAATATCTTCAATTGAAGCGCCTTTGAGTAATTTAACTCTTTCTTTGATAGCTGTTTCAAAATCCACATCGCCTTGCATGGCTTTCTCTGTAATCTCTATAATCTGGTCTTGGACATCCATTAATTTTCCAATTTCGTCTATGGCTTCGCCGTCTATAATAACGTTATCAAGGTCAAAAACTACAAGTTTAATCAAAATATCACCAATTAAATCAAATCCAACTCGCCGAGTCGGTCTCGGGTTTTTGCGACACCTAACTTGGCATCCTCAAAGGTCTTCGCCCCGGTACAAACTACTTTACCGGATCCAAAGAGTAAAAGAACCACTTTAGGGTCTGTTAATCTATATACCAGACCAGGGAACTGTTCTGGTTCGTATTCAGTATTTTCCAATCCTAAAGCCACTGCTTCCAGGTTTAAAGTTTTCTGTAAGTTAGCAGAGGCTACTATGTTTTGGACTGTTATGTCATATTCTTCAGGAATGTCAGGGTCCATAGTTCTCATCTGGTCCACAGTAATTTTTATGGCCAGTTTAGAGTCTTCTATAGACTTGGCACCGGTACAGACAAGTTTACCGGATCCAAAAATTAGGGCCGCAGTTTTAGGCTCCTTTAGTTTGTATACCAAACCAGGAAACTGTTCGCGGTTAAAATCAACGCCTTCTAGTGCTTGAGCAACAGTAGGAAGATCAATGTCCTTTCCAAGAGTTGCAGAGGCTACAATGTTTTCAATTTTAATATCCACATCGGTCAAGTGATATACCTCCCAGTATAATTAGAAGAATTCTATATTTATAAAATGTATAAATCGTTATTTATATATAATGCACTTAAAAAGTAGTGGTTATTACTTAATGCTGATCTATGCATAATTATTCAATATCATCCTACTTATATCTAATATATTCATAGGGTATGATATAATTCAAAGAATTACATGACACATTTCCTAAATCCAATATATTAATGGTTCTATTTAAAAGCACCTATTGAATTATAATATAAAATATGAATTAATTATTTTATAAATATAACTATTATTATATCTACATTTATAATAGTATCTTTGTACCTCATATTAATGCTATTGGAAAACAAAAATTTTCGTAAGTGTTGGGCGGGTTTTTATTGAATTAAGTATTAATTTTTAAATAATCTCGGGAATACATTTCATGAGTAATGATTTTTTTTAAATATTTATTAATTTTTTATCATTAATTAATATAGTTTATATAGTTTCCATTATTTTGCAGGATATGTTGATAATATTATATTATATAATTTATTATATATTGAATTCTAAATAATGTATATTATTATGTATGTTTCTGTATTGTGGATGGGTTAAAATTTAGTAAAAGTATATAATAGATTTAATTTGAGTTAAAATGGATATTCTAAATGTTGAATAATAATCAGATTACTTTTATATTGGGGGATGTAAGTGAATCCGAAAATTTACAAAAAGCAAATAGAAGAACTGGGTATTGATGGCTTTGAAATAAAACCTAACTCGCTAATTGAAGCTACATCTATACTCATGGAACTAAATGAGTACCAAAAAATCCTGCAACAAATTAAATACAACGTTAGAATTGATTCTAGAAGGATACGCAGGCAATACATTACTAAAATTGATGAATTAGATGAATCAAATAAAAAAACTAAAAAATCTGAAAGAAATGCCAAAAAAATTAAAGAAGCCCACAAAAGATTATTAAAAGAAAAGGAAGATCTTTTAGCTCCCTATGATGGTCTTGATATTTTAATAGATGGATATTTGGTTCAAATTGAGGATTCGAAAATTTTTTTACGGGAATTTATTAAAAAACAAGTAAAATAATTTTTTAATTTTAGTTCAAAGATATTTTTATTTACTTATTGTGTTGTTAATCCATCCATACTATTTATCTGAAAATCATTTCAATATTTTTTATTATTCGAGCTTAAAAACGCATAAATATACTTATATTGGTGATTTAATTGATTGAAGTTGAAGTAAAAGCTATTGCAAAAGAATTTGAACCTATAAGGAAAAAATTGGCTGAACTAAATGCATTGAAGATTAAAACTGAACGTCAAGAAGATACTTACTTTAATGCTCCACACCGGGATTTTGCCGTCACTGATGAAGCATTGAGAATAAGAAAAATCCCTGAAAATGATAATTTAAAAGTTTTTATTACTTATAAAGGAGCCAAAATAGATAAATCAAGTAAAACTCGTAAAGAGTTTGAAGTAGGTGTAGCAGACGCAGAACTAACTAAAAATATTTTTGAGAGTCTGGGGTTTAAAGAAGTGGCCACTGTGGTTAAAGATAGGGAGATATACCGGCTTGAAGAATTTATAATCACTCTGGACACAGTCAAAAAGGCAGGGATTTTCGTGGAAATTGAAAAAGATCTGGAGGAAGGTACAGATTTTGATGAAACCCTTCAGGAGATTTTTAAATTGTATGAAAAATTGGGAATAACCGAAGGCTTTGAAAGAAGATCATATTTAGAACTGACTGGTATATAATTTCATTTTCTCGGGACTGGGAGCAGCAATTTCATAAAATATGATTTATTAACCGGAAGGATTCTTCAGTGTTAATTTTTTATACTAAATAAATAAAAATTTGGTTATGTGAAATTTTTAATTGGAATAGTTTGAAATTAAATGAAATATTATAAAATATTTAAAAAAATGTGAAAATGATAAAATGATTGATAAAATATTTAATTTTACTCAATTTCATATTATTTAATCAACAATGGTCATATAATCGGTCAATTAATTTTTTAAAGAAAATTTTAAAGAAAATAATACTGAGAATTATTAAACTGATTATTTCAAGATCTAAGTAAATCTAATTAAATATAAAGGTGGGAATCTTTTGAAGCATTTTGTAAGTCCTTTTAACAAGGAAGTAAAGCTGGAATTTCCAAAAAAGATCACAGTGTACGACACTACTCTTAGAGATGGTGAACAAACACCAGGTGTATGTTTAGGAACTCAGGAAAAACTAGAAATCGCAAGAAAACTCGATGAATTGAAAATACATCAAATTGAAACTGGGTTTCCAGTTGTATCCGAGCAGGAAAAATCATCAGTAAAGCGGGTTGTTCAAGAGGATCTTGATGCTCAAATATTAGTATTGTCCCGAACTAAAAAAGAAGATATTGATGTGGCTCTGGATTGTGATGTGGATGGAATAATTACTTTTATGGGAACTTCGGATATTCACTTAGAACATAAATTAAAATTAACCAGAGAACAAGCTTTAAATGTCTGTATGGGTTCTATTGAATATGCTAAAGATCATGGGCTATTTGTAGCTTTTTCTGCAGAAGACGCCACCCGTACTGATCTGGATTTTCTAAAAAGGATTTATAAAAAAGCAGAAAATTATGGTGTTGACCGAATACACATAGCCGACACGGTAGGAGCTATAAATCCCTATGGAATGGATTTTTTGGTCAGAGAACTTAGGTCTGTTTTAAAGACAGATATTGCTATGCACTGCCATAATGATTTTGGTTTGGCATTATCCAATTCTATCGCTGGTCTTTTAGCTGGAGGAAATGCTATATCCACTACGGTGAACGGAATTGGTGAAAGAGCGGGTAATACTTCACTGGAAGAACTGGTAATGAATTTACTGATTATGTATGGTGTTGATCTGGGATTCAATATAAAAGTATTCCAAGAATTATCTAATCTGGTTGAAAAGCATACTGGGGTTTCTGTTCCCAAAAATAAGCCAATAGTGGGTAAAAATGTATTTAGACATGAGTCTGGAATTCATGTGGATGCTGTTATTGAAGAACCATTGACTTACGAGCCCTTTTTACCAGAATTAATTGGCCAAAGTCGTAAGATTGTCCTGGGGAAACATTCAGGATGTCGTGCAGTAAAGGCCAAATTAGAAGAATGTGGTATTGAAGTTACCAGGGACGAACTGTGCAAAATTGTTGAAAAAGTAAAAAGAAGCCGGGAAGAAGGCAGATATATCAATGACGAGTTGTTTAATCAAATTGTAAAATCTACTCGTGGTCCAGTGGACATTTAATTCATTTAAAATGTCCAATTTCTTTTTTATGCATTGAAATTCTAAAAATCTACCAATAAAACCATATAATGACTATAAAATTCATAATTACACAATAATTTCATATTTGCACTAACTATTATAATAGACTTTAATTGAGGATTGAACATGAATATAACCGAAAAAATTCTTGCTAGAGCGGCTGGAAAGAAAGAAGTTGCTCCGGGAGAGATTATAGAGGCAAAAGTTGATTTGGCAATGAGTCATGATGGAACCTCTACTCCTACAATAAAAACATTCAGAAGGGTTGCTGAAAAAGTTTGGGACCCTGAAAAAATTGTCATAGTTTATGATCATAATTTCCCGGCCAATAACATTGGATCTGCAGAATTTCAACATATTACCCGAGATTTTGCCCGTGAACAAGGTATAAAAAATATTTATAATCATGGGGAAGGAATATGCCACCAGGTACTCCCTGAAAAAGGTTTTGTTCAACCAGGAAAGGTTATTGTGGGCGCGGATTCCCACACTTGTACTTATGGTGCTTTTGGTGCTTTTGCCACGGGAATGGGGGCCACGGATATAGCTCTGGTCTATGCTACTGGAAAAACGTGGTTCATGGTTCCTGAAGCCATTAAAACAGAAGTAAATGGTACTTTGGGTCAAAATGTAACTCCTAAAGATGTTATATTGAATATTATTGGTGAAATTGGCGCAGACGGAGCTACTTATAACTGCGTAGAATACTGTGGCGAAACCATTGATAATATGGGAGTTTCTGGAAGAATGACTATTGCCAACATGTCAGTTGAAATGGGGGCCAAAAATGGAATAATGAAACCCAATAATGCTGTTTTGAAATATTTAAAGAATAGAAGCAAGTCTTCTTTTGATATAGTTGAATCAGACAAAGATTACATTTATTCTAAAGAATTTAATTTTGATGTAACGGATATGGAACCCCAAATTGCCTGCCCTCACGATGTTGACAATGTTAAACCTTTGAGTAAGGTGGAAGGCACTCACATAGATCAGGTTTTCATTGGATCATGTACTAATGGCCGATATGAAGACTTAAAAGAAGCTGCTGATGTTTTAAGAAATAAAAAAGTTCATGAAGATGTAAGAATGGTTGTAATTCCTGCTTCTGCTGAGATTTACTTGAAAGCATTAAATGATGGTATCATTGGCACTTTTGTTGATGCGGGTGCCATGGTCTGCAATCCTGGCTGTGGCCCGTGCTTAGGGGCACATATGGGTGTTATAGGTTCTGGTGAAGTTAGTTTAGCTACCACTAACCGTAACTTCAAAGGTAGGATGGGTGATCCTGATTCAGAAGTTTATTTATCAAATGCTGCTGTAGCAGCAAGTTCTGCAATTAATGGTGAGATCAGGGGCCCTTAATTAGTATTTAGTTATAGTATAATATTAGAAAATTTTCATAAACCATTAATATCACCTGTTAATAATAAAAGGTTAAATTCCTTTTAATTTATCAATTATTTCTGTATATTTTTTCAAAGAAAAAAAAGGGGAAAAGAAATGGATATAAATGCTATGGATGAAATTAATAGGCTGGAAAATGAAATTGGGGAATTATCAAACACCCAAAAAATACTTCTGGCCACTGACGGTTCTGTAACTCGAATATTAGATGTCTTGAAAGGTACGGTCGATATTAAAACTCTGGTTCAGGAATTTCAGAAAGCAGATGCTGAAACGGCTGAAAAATTAGGAATTGATCTTGGGGATATGATTAATTATCGTGTTGTAGTTATTGGAACTAAGGAACCATTAATTTATGCCATATCTTATATTCCGGTCGATAGGTTGAATAATAACTTCAAAGAAGATCTCATACGTGCAGACATGCCCATTGGTAGAATATTAAAAAAACATAATGTGGAATCCAGAAGAGAAGTAGAATCAGTTGAGATTGAAGAACCGGATCAACAGCTTAAGGATATATTCAAAACTGATTCCAAAATGCTTACTAGAACTTATAACATTATACGGAATGGTGAAGTGCTAATTAGAATTAAAGAAACCTTTCCCATAACTTCTTTTGTTGAATAAACCACATATTTAGAATAAATCTATAAAATTAAATTATTTAAATAAATTAAAATATCTGAAATTAATTAAAAAATATTTAAATTAATTAAAATTTAATATTTTTTGTATGGAGATTAATTAAAGGTTTACACAGGGGATTAAAATGGGAGTGAAATTTAAAGACATTGTATCACCTAAACCAATCAATTTTCAAGATTTAAATGGTCGAACAGTGGCCATAGATGCCGCCAATAGTATTTATCAATTTCTATCAAGTATTCGACAAAGAGATGGAACTCCACTTATGGATGAGCATGGAAGAGTAACTTCTCATCTCAGTGGAATATTGTATCGTACTTCTTCTTTAATGGAAAAAGGAATAAAGCCCATATATGTTTTTGATGGTAAATCACACAATTTGAAAGGAGAAACTGTCAATAAAAGAATTGAAGTCCGTAAGGAATCGGAGAAAAAGTGGAAAGAAGCATTGGGTAAAGGAGAAATTGAAGAGGCCAGGAAATATGCTGTAAGATCTTCCAGAATGTCACCTGATGTGGTCCAAGGTTCCAAAAAACTGCTTAATTTGATGGGAGTCCCTTATATTCAATCATTAAGTGAAGGAGAAGCACAAGCATCTTACATGGTTCATAATGGCGATGCTTGGGCGGTAGCTTCCCAGGATTATGACTGCCTGCTTTTCGGTGCGCCGAGAGTGGTGCGTAATTTGACCATTAGTGGAAATCTAGCAGATCCGGAACTTCTAGAACTGGACATGATTCTGGATAATTTAGAAATCACTCGTGAACAGCTGGTTGATGTTGCATTGTTAGTGGGAACTGATTTTAATCCAGGTATTAAAGGTATCGGTGCTAAAACAGGTTTAAAACTCATTAAACAAGAAAAAGATCTATTTGGTGCAATTGAAAAAACCGGAAAGTCATGGGATGAGTTTGGTGCAGATCCACAGATATTGCGCGAATTATTTTTGAATCCTGAAATTACCACTGATTATGAAATAAAATGGAAAAGTCCCGATAAAGAAGGAATAATTGAATTTTTGTGTGTTGAGCATGGATTTTCAGAGGAAAGAGTTTCCAGTGCTATAAAAAAGATTAAAAAGATGGATTCCACGCAAAAAAGTCTGGAAGACTGGTTTTAACATCATTTATTTTCTATCTTTTTTATTAATTATTTTTTTTTAATAATTTAAAAGCCTTAAAAAACCACATCTTTTAAAAACCCTTTTTCTTGAGAGGTTTCGATTAGGCGACGGTAAGTAGGATGTATTTCTAGAGTTTCCACATCTCCTATTATTACCATTTTTCTACGAGCACGAGTAAGTGCAACATTTAGACGTCTTAAGTCATTTAAAAATCCAATTTTCTTTTTGGCATTGCTTCTAACGGTGGATATGATCATTATATCTTTTTCCCTTCCTTGATAACCATCCACAGTTTTTACTTCCACATGGGTTAAAGAACTTATAAGATCTCTTTGATCATCGTAAGGACTTATTATACCAATTTTTTCGGGTGAAATTCCTGACTTAATGAATATACTGGTCACTAAACTCACTAAATCTGCTTCTAAAGGATTTTGAATTGATGTTGATCCTTTTATTTGTTTTTCAAATTTTTCATCAAGTTTAGATGTGTTAAAAAATATAAAAGGACGATCCGGATCCATTAAATATCTTTGAATATTTTTAAATTGAGGATTTAAATTCTCGGACTTAATTACTTGCTTATCTTCATTATCCTTATTCTTACTATCCTTATTCCCATTATTTTTATCTTCATTTAAATTAAACTCAATATCTTGAATTGAAATATTATTTATGCTCTTTTCGGCTTTTATTTTGCCACCATAAAACTCATTGTTGGGAAATTCCATCAAATCGTGATTCATTCGGTATTGTAAATTCAACATAATGGATTTTTGAGGATAATTATTTATCAAACCTTCAAAAAGAGTTTTTTCTAGTGCACGGGCTTTATGATTCACTATGGTGGGGGGCAACTGTCGGTGATCTCCGGCCAAAACAAAACGCTGGGCCTTAGAGATGGGTATCAAAACACTGGGAATTGTTGCCTGAGATGATTCGTCAATAACTGTTAAATCAAACTTTGTTCCTTTTAAATATTCTAAGCCTGCCGAAGAATTGGTACAAAGCACTACTGAAGCCTTTTTTATAATATCTTCCACTATGCTCTTTTCTATTTCCTGTATTTTCTTTTGTGCTTGATCCACTTTCTGGTTATTTTCTATCCATCTACCCATGGATATCATTACATTTGGTGAAACGCCCCTCGAACCTCGTCTTTTAACTGCATTCAAAAGAATTTGAGTGTCACTCAACCCTCTCCGAAATCCAGGGGATGGTTTAGTATGGGTTTCCCTTTCTTTAAGGAGTTTTTTAATTCCCTCTTGCAGATGGGCTATTTTTGAATTGAGTGGATGATTTTCGACTTGGTAGGCCAGAGTTTGCTGAATGTTTCCACGTGAAACTCGTTGGGGGTGTCCTAAGCGTACACAATTAATTTTGAAGGCCTTTTCACTTGAAACACCTTCATTCAATAAACCTTCCAGAATATTATCTACTGCTATGTTACTTTCGGCCGTAGCCAGTACCTTACGTCCTTTTTCAACTTCTTGCCGAATTAATTCTCTTAAGGTTCGAGTTTTCCCGGTTCCAAATGGCCCATGTATTAGAAAAAAATCTTCACTTACTAATGCCTTTGAAATGGCATTTTTTTGGGATTTATTAAGTTCAAAATCTTTAAAAGAGTTAGTATCCTCATTATACTTATCCTCATCATCATCCTCATTATTATTATTATTATTATATATTATTATTATTATTTAATACTGGTAAATCACTTCTAAGCAAAAATTTAAGCGCTTTCTGCCCATGAATGCTTAAATTATTCAAATTTTCCTTCATTCTTCGAAATGTGATATCATTGGCATATAAGTCAACTCTCACATTCTTTAAGGCCCAGGAAGGAATGTTTTCAAGAGCTATAACTATGAACTTATTTCCTTTTTCAGTTACAGTTCCGGTAAGTTTACTGTTTAAAGGATTTCCTCGACTTATCAGTACCAGATCGCCAATATTAATTTCACTATCAAAGGATTTTTTTCTGCCATACTTAACCAGGTTGAATCCAAGTTCTTTTCCTAAAACTTTCCCATTAAGATTATTTATGGCCCTACCTATTTGTTCTCTTTTTTCAGGAGATAATCTTCTTATTTCACGCATCATGGAATTAATTTCAGCTTCTCTTTCCATTTCCACCAATTTAAGAAGATTTGAAATATATTTAGATATTATAGGTTATTCCTCCAGAATTAAAGCATTCTTATAAATTATAATAGTGTTATTAGGTTCATCAAAATCTGCAAGTTTATTTATTAAAATGGAGGATATTCTCCAAAGAATTCACGAGCATAACGCCGGGCAGTTTTTACTTGATGGGGATACTGCACTGAAATCTTTTTTTCTAAATCTGGTCGGTCATCTGAACCAGCAAGTGCTTTTAAGATATTAATATAAGTTTCCAGAGATTCTTCTGGTGGTAGACATGATTTTTCCAGAGTTTGACATTCATGAATTTGATCGCTACAAGGCATTTCCAGGGTTAAACAAACATCTTCTTTTTTAAATAATGATTTTCTGATTTGGGGTGAAACAGAACCTATTAAAACGCCTTTTTCAAGCTCAATAAGTGGTGGAACACCTACTTTTTCTTTACGTTGGAGATCAGTTAATTTCTGATAGTTTTTAGGATGGTAACAGTGGGCCTCGATGTACATTTCCGGTTGATATTGATTAATTAATCTTAAAATTTCTTTCCCCATTTCACTGTGATAATAACGACTATCTAAGGTGCTTATATACTCACTCTGGTTGCAGTTATAAATAATAAGTTTTCCCGATTTAACATGAATGCTTTGGATCCTTTTCAAGGCAGAAATGGTGCTTTTCCCTTCTTTCCCATGTACTCCTCCTACAAACAGTCTGGTAACTCCTTTACCCTTATCAATTAATCTAAAAAAGCTCATTTGGAATCCTTCCAAGATAATTATCAATGAAGTTTAATTATATTAAGTAATGATGCTAAAATATTAGTCATTCTTATTAGTCATTCTATGAATAATTTTGTAAATAATTATTTTGTACTAATATAGTTGATTTTAAATATTTGATATTTAATGCAATGTCAAATTAAAAAAATGTTTAAAAATAATTTGAATTAAAAAATAAATATTAGGATAATCCATTAGGACTAATCCAATTAATTTATTGAAAAATAAGAAGGAGGGATCAGGTTCCTTCTTCCCAGTTATCCAGATATTCAATTTGGCGGGGACTTAATTGATCTATTTCTATATCCATAGCCTTAAGCTTGAGATTGGCCACATTAAAGTCAATTTCGTCAGGGGCCCGGTGCACACCTGGTTTAAGATCTTCATTTAATATATACTGGGCTGATAAAGCTTGCATAGCAAAACTCAAATCCATGATTTCTGCTGGATGTCCTTGACCTCTTTCTGAAGCTAGATTTACCAGTCTTCCATCGGCTAATAGGTATAATGAACGCCCATCTTCCATTATAAATTCGTCAATATCTTCTTTTAGTTTTTTCTCAGCCACTGAAAGTTTTCGAAGGTCGTCTTGATTTATTTCCACGTTGAAATGTCCTGAATTGGCCATTACGCATCCATCTTTCATGTACTTGAAGTCATCTCCAGAAACTACATCGATATTGCCAGTAACAGTTAAGAGAATATCGGCATGCTTCACGGCTTCGCGGATAGGCATTACTCTAAAACCATCCATTTTTGCTTCAAGAGCCCTTATTGGATCTATTTCAGTTACAATTACATTTCCTCCAAGTCCCAGCGCTCGCATAGCTACTCCTCGTCCACACCAACCATAACCGCACACTACAATTGTTTTGCCTGCAATTAACATGTTGGTGGCACCCATAATTGAATCAAAGGTTGATTGGCCAGTTCCATATCTGTTATCAAAAAGATACTTGGTGTAAGCATCATTTACGGCCATAACTGGGAATTTTAGCGCACCATCTCCAGCCATACTCTTTAATCGGTGGATTCCAGTGGTAGTTTCTTCACAAGCCCCTTTAATCTTACTTAAAAGTTTTTTTCGTTCCCTATGGACCAGAAATATCATATCTGCGCCATCATCAATCAGGATATCGGGGTCGTGGTCCAGCACTTTGTGAATATTCTGATAGTATTCTTCATTGTTTTCGCCTCTCCACCCGTACATATTTAATCCCAGTGCAGCCCCGGCAGCAGTTGCATCGTCATGGGTTGAAAGAGGGTTACAACCGGTCATGGCTACTTCAGCACCTCCAGCCTGAAGGGTAAGTCCTAAATTAATGGTTTTAGGTTCTAAATGAAGACAGGAAGCAATAGTGATTCCTTCAAATGGTTTGGTTTCTTCAAATTCTTTTTTGATGTGTTCTAAAACAGGCATGTGTTTTTGTACCCATTCTATCTTTTTTTTACCTTGGGGTGCTAGTGAAATATCTTTTACATCATAGGGCATTATATCACCGTTATTTTAATATTTAAATGATTTTCAAAACAGTAAAAATAATCTTATCTTATTTTTAACTTTGAATTAAATATTATTGATAAAATTATTTAATATTCATTTTTAGTTATTATGTGTAATATCACTTAATTTCTATAAATATTTTCTTTAAATAACATCAAAAACTCACTAAAATATTGAAAATTGCTATCTGAAAAAATAGAGAAATTATATCAATAAAATAAACTTAAAAAAATGAGTCAGAATTTAAAAATTAAAAAAATAATAAAAATATTTACAGAATAGAAGGAAAATCTATTTCTCTATTCTGTTTAATGGTACTGTACCAGTTCCTCTTCACTAGCTTTTGGTTTTACTTTGTCCATTGCTTTTTTGAAGTATTTCATGGATACTGTCTCAGCTTCCATGTTTTCTCTTAGAGTTAACATAGCTGCTTCCCTGCATACTGCTTCTATATCAGCACCAACATATCCTTTGCTGGTTTTAGCAAGTCTTTCAATATCCACGTCGTCGGCCAGCGGCATGTTTTTGCTGTGAACTTTGAATATTGCTAGTCTTCCTTGTTCATCTGGATCGTCAACTTTAACCAGTCTATCAAATCTTCCAGGTCTTAAAAGAGCAGCATCCAGCATATCTGGTCTGTTAGTAGCCGCAATGACTGACACATCTTGAAGTTCTTCCAGGCCATCAATTTCAGTTAAAAGCTGGTTCACTACTCTCTGGGTTACTCCGGAATCTGAGGAAGAACCACTTCTAGTGGAAGCAATAGAATCTATCTCATCGAAGAAGATTACAGTGGGTGCTGTTTGTCTGGCTTTCCTGAAAACTTCTCTTACGCCTTTTTCAGATTCTCCAACCCATTTAGATAGTAATTCAGGACCTTTAACAGATATGAAGTTGGCATCACTTTCATTGGCCACTGCTTGGGCCAGCAAGGTTTTTCCAGTTCCCGGAGAGCCATGAAGTAAAACTCCTCTGGGTGGTCTTACTCCAAATTTCTCAAAACTTTCTGGATATTTTAAAGGCCATTCTACAGCTTCTTTAAGTTCTGTTTTAGCACTCTCAAGTCCACCAATATCATCCCATTTAATATCTGGAACCTGTACTAGCACTTCTCTAAGTGCAGAAGGTTGGATTTCTTTCAAGGCCTCTTTGAAGTCTGATTTATTTACAATCATCTTCTTCAAGGTTTCTTTAGGAATTTCTTCGTCTCCTTTTATATCAGGCAGTACACGGCGTAGAACCCGCATAGCTGACTCTTTACAGAGAGATTCCAGGTCAGCGCCTACAAATCCGTGGGTAATTTCAGATAATTCATCTAGATCCACGTTTTCATCCAGGGGCATGCCTCTGGTATGAATCTCCAGAACTTCTTTTCGACCATCTTTATCAGGCACACCTATTTCAATTTCCCGGTCGAATCTGCCAGGTCTTCTTAAAGCACCGTCCAGTGCGTCGGGTCTGTTGGTTGCTCCAATAACTACGACTTGTCCTCTGGCTTTTAAACCATCCATTAATGTTAGAAGTTGTGCTACAATTCTTCGTTCTACTTCTCCACTAACTTCTTCCCTTTTTGGTGCAATAGCATCCAGTTCATCAATAAATATGATGGATGGTGCATTTTCTTCAGCTTCTTCAAAGAACTCTCTTAATCGTTCTTCTGAGCCTCCAACATACTTACTCATGATTTCAGGACCATTAATGGCTATGAAGTGGGCATCACTCTCGTTAGCCACTGCTTTGGCCAGAAGTGTTTTTCCAGTTCCAGGAGGACCATGCATAAGCACACCTTTGGGAGGTGAGATTCCTAACCTTTCAAAGAGCTCTGGCCTCTTTAAAGGTATCTCTATCATTTCCCTAACTTTCTTAACTTCTTCTTTGAGGCCTCCAATATCCTCGTAAGTCACATCTACCAGGTTTTTAACGCCTTCCAGTTTAGATACATCTACCGGGCTGGTTTGAATCTCTACTTCGGTCATTTGAGTGACTTTAACCACGCCACTGGGCTTGGTAGAAACTACGGCTAGCTTTATCTCTCCCAGAGGGGATACGTCCATCATATCCTGGAAAAATTCATCAAATAAGCTCCCTCTGCCTGGTACTCTTCCAGGAACTCGGCCTGGGCTTTGTTGTTGTCGTATTCCAGATACAATTATATCTCCTTTAACCAGAGCCCGGTTAATGAATGCAGACCTTACATCTCCCCTTACAATTATTTCATGTTCAACAGGGGCTAGAACAACTTTTTGAGCATCTTTTACATCTGCTCGATGCACAGCAACTTCTTCACCAATGGAAGCACCGGCGTTTTTCCTGATGTAACCATCAATCCTTATTATTCCCAGTCCAATATCTGACTGAGAAGAAGCTACAGTCGCTGTAGTAATTTTTTTTCCTGCTATTTCAATTATGTCTCCGTCAAGGAGGTCCATTTTTTGCATACATGCCGGATCAATCCTTGCTACTGACCTACCAACGTCTGATTGGGATAATGCTTCTGCAACTTTTAAATTCATCTCTTTTTTATCCATAAAAACACCCCGCTTTTATGCTTTTAATAAGTAATTTTTATTAATAATTTGTTTTTCATTATAAAATAAATTTTAGTTATTTATTTTTTTCAGGTTGATTAATTTCAGATTAATCAAAAATTCTTTTAGTAAACTTTTGTTACTATAATACAATATTACTTAATCACTTATAAATGTTTCGGTAAGGTTATATAAAAAGGCTGAAAATGAGCTTATTTATTCAGAAAAATGGAATCTAAAAAATAAAGATTTTGATATTCCATTAACTTCGAAAAAAAGTGTTTATTAATAAAAAGAAAAAAATTATTAGAGTATATTGCCTTATATTACTTGTATTATTTTATATTATCTTATAATTGCTCCAAACCCTTTAAGAAGAGTTTCAACGTCCAATAAAATATTTGGGTCAATTACTTCAAAACGGAAAGTTATACTAACTTCTTTTTCACCAATTTGTTCCCCGCGATAGATATCCAGTACAGAAGCATGGATTACTCCGTTTATATTGGAGATAGTATGGGAAATTACCTTAGGATCGCAATTTGTAGGGAAAATAGCAGATATGTCGTATTCATGTTGAGGGTAATTCTTTATTTTCCAATTCCAAACCTCAGAATCATTTAAAACTTCAATATTGGCGATTTTTAATTTTAGAGTTTTTTTTCCAGACACTAAAGTTAAAAAATCTGGAGAGATCTCTTTTAAAATTCCCATATGGACCTTTCCAGAATAAATATGTTTTACTCCAACTTCTTTACCAATTGAACCTTTGAGAATATTTATTTCTTGATTTAAAGCAGATATTACTTTATCTGATCGTCCCAAGGCTGCTTCAATATCATTCATGTTTTTTGCAGCGTAACTAACTGAATCAACAAATTCTCCCTGTTTGCTGTTGATTAACATTTCATTTAGTTCTTGAATAGTTTCCATCAATATTTCTCGAGCATGGTAGGCATAATCAGTCTGAGTCTGTATGGAATATACTAAATAAGGGTTTTGGGCCACTATTCTGGATATTATGTCTAGCATTAGGTTGTATATGGGACTGGCAAATTTTCTAGATTCTTTAATATCTACATTAAGTTTTTTTATGGTATAAGCGATACTAATATAGGCAAAATGGGTGAGAACCTGCACAACACTCATCATTTCGTCGTGTTTTTCAGGACTTGTAACCAAAACTCTGGCTTTTTGGGATTCAAGAAATTTAAAAACCTTTTCAAACCATGGAGACTCTTCTAAAGGGGTTAAAACCACGACTTGTCCGTCTAATGATCTTATTCTTGGACCAAACATGGGATGAACCGGTAAAAAATAAGCACCATTAGCAATTTTTTCTTGCATCAAAAGGGCTGGTTTTTCTTTTACAGAAGTAACATCTATTAAGAGAGAACCTTTACTTATACAAGGAGCTACTTCTTTAATAACAGACTCCGTAGTCTCAATGGGAACAGATATGATTACAATATCATTTTTTTTAGCGGTTTTTTTATTATTAGTGCTGTAATTAACCCCTAATTTTTTGGCTACAAGGTTTCCACTCACTTTATCTCTGGAAGTAATGGTAATTTCATAACCTTGGCTTTTCAAAAACCCGGCTATCCATTTACCCAGTCCGCGGGTACCCCCTACAATGGCAATTTTCATTTTATCTCCATAATTTAATTCCAAATTCTTATCCCGGATTCTTATTTTAAAATAATTTATAAATATTTTTTTAAATATTTTACAATCAAAGTATAAAAATATTAGAAATATGTCATGTTAGTGATTGACTCTAACCGGAAACTTTGTTTCTAGCTGCTTTACTGGCTATAAATCCACTTAAAGCCCCTAAACCAATGCTTAACAAACATAATATTATAAATCCTGTTATGAAACTTCCTAAATCTATACTTACTAATGAAGCTACTCTGTAGGGCATTTCAGGACCTCCAAAAATACCATTCAAAAAGAAAACAAGGACTCCTAAAATAAGAGATGCGGTAACACCCACTATAGTGTGTCTTTCTTCAGGTCGGGTTATGTATGTGGCCATAAAACCGGTGACTACTATGGCGAATATCCCGTCAAAAAACACAGAAATTATAAATCCTACAATGACACTAATGAAGACGGCAGAACTTGCCGAATAATCACTCATTTTTTGCTCTCCTTAATTCTAAATAATTCAATTAATCTGAATAATAATTTTAATTAGTAATTGACTTACTGAAATTTTATTTAATTTTCAACAAATTATATTATTATATCTATAGTATTATTTTGACATTATATTCGTACGATTGAATTTATTAAATTTTATTTAATTAAGTTATAAAAATATATGTAGGAATATGTGAGTTTTCATAAATTGATAATTAGTTATTAGAATTAATATCAAAGTATTTCATATTATTTTCTAATTATTTGACGTTGAGATCTATTCGAGAGATAATATTATGAATATAATAGTACATTATTATACATTATTGGATTAAAAGTCTAAATCAATATAACTCCAAATCTACTATAAAATAATTATAATAATTCTAATTAGCATATAAATGAGCATATATAATTTAATTTTATTTAATTTCACCAAAAAGAGGTTCAATAATGCGTATAGCATATCAGGACATGAAAAAGGGCGTAATAGAACTGGTCCCTGAGACTTTAGATGACCTATGGCATTTGTCCCACATAATAGAAGAAAATGATTTAATATCTTCTAAAACCACCCGGAGAATTCAGGACAACTCTGGAGAAAAAATCAGAAGTGACAGAGGAATTAAAAAAACTTTCTATTTAGGGATAATTGTTGAAAGTTTGAATTTTCACATTTACACTGGAAAACTAAGAGCTACGGGAGTAATTGAAAAAGGACCTGAGGATTTAATTCCTTTAGGTTCTCATCACACTTTAGAAATTAAATTAAACATTCCTATTCGAATAAAAAAGGAAAAATGGTCCAGATGGACTTTAAAAAGATTGGAACAAGCAATAGAAGCTTCAAAAAAATTATCTGCAATAATCCTGGTTTTAGAAGACGACACGGCTGATATGGGCCTCATAAGACAGTTTGGGGTGGAGTATTATGGTCCTTTACTGGGAAATATCTCTGGAAAACGTATTGAACAGAAGGATCGGCGAAAAAATGTTGTTTTATTTTATGAAACTGTCGTTAATGCTTTAAAAAAATTTAAAGAAGTCCAGACCATTGTCATTGCCGGCCCGGGATTTGTTAAAGGAGATTTTCATTCATATTTAACTGAAAAGCACCAGGAAATTGCTAAAAAAACTATTCTGGAAAGTACGGGTACAGGTGGAAGAGTAGGAATTCGGGAAGTTTTAAAGAAAGGTACTATAGAAAGGATAACGGCTGAAAATAGGGTGGCCTGGGAAATGCGTTCAGTAAACAAGGTTCTGGAAGAAATTTCTAAATCTTCATCTGCAGTTGCCTATGGTAAAAAACAAGTTTTAGATGCAGTTAATGCAGGGGCTGCAGAACAATTACTGGTTCTTGATAAAATGGTCCGTCAGGAAGATTTAGAAAAGGTTATGGATATGGTTGAACGTATGAATGGGGAAGTTATTATGGTAAGTAGTGAACACGAGGGCGGAAAACAGTTAGAAGCCTTAGGTGGTTTGGCTGCTCTTTTAAGATATAATTTCAGTGATTAATACCAAACTGAATTACACATAGCATGAATACTATCATAAATATCATTAATATCATCATTGGTTTTAGTTAATTATGTATGAGTATCTTGAGGAATGTTATGCCGAATTTTAAGGTTTCTGTGAATGGAAAAGAAATAGAGTCTTCTGGAATGGTTAAAGATGCCGTTTTAAAGGCAGGAATTAATATTTCTAAATTCTTTTGTGAGGATGTTAAGCAACCACAGGCATCATACTCTAAAGAAGACTGTTTATTTGTTCCATGCGAATGTGGGGGATGCTGGGCTTGTGTTGTTGAAGTAAATGGTCAGATGGCTCTATCCTGCAACACTCCCCTGGAAAAGGATATGCAAATAAACACTTTCAAAAAGTTTAAAACACCTTTAAGGGTGATTAGTGGTTTTGGTGTCCATAGAGTTGGTGGTGTAGGCACGCCTTATAATTTAAAGAAAAATTTAGAACCTATTGAAGCTATTTGTTTCACTCATGGCTGTAATCTTAGATGTCCTCAATGTCAAAACGATCTGGTGGCATTCACTAGTAAGGGCAATTTACTTGAACCAGAAGAAACAGCGCAAATCTTATTGGGACTTCAGGATTTGCATGGTTTAGACACCATTGCCTTTTCTGGGGGAGAAAGTACTTTAAACCACCCATGGATTTTAAAAACTTTAAATTCAATTAGACAATATGATAGGAAAGTCAATATCCATATTGATACTAATGGGACTGTTTTAACTCCTAAATACATTGATGATTTGGTAGAATCTGGAATGAATCGTATTGGGATTGATTTAAAGGGAATTAATGTCAAAACATTTCAGCATATCACCGGAATAAATGACCACCAGCTGGCATCAAGGTATCTTGAAAATTCATGGAATGCGGTTAAATACATTGCAGATAATTATAAAATGGAATATGGGACTGAAGAAAAAATATTTAAAGATTTTGATAAAGATAAGAATAATAAGGACTACAATGAGGATGATAAGAAAATAGATAATTCTGATGCTCCAAAAATTTTCATGGGAATTGGGGTTCCTTACAATAGTTCTTTGATTTCTAAAAAAGAAATAAGGCAAATGGGCAACGTCTTAAAAAATATAAATCCCTATATCCAGGTGTGTGTTCTTGATTATAGGCCTGAATTCAAAAGAATGGATTTGAAAAAACCCGATTTTGATGAAATGAAAGAAATAAAAGATATTCTCAATGAGGCTGGTCTTGAAACAGTTATTATTCAAACAGAAAAAGGCCATTTTGGTCCGTAAGAAATTTTATAAATAGTATTAAATTTATTTAACTAATAATTGTTCTATTTAATCTTAGAATCATGCTTAAACATAATTTTATTATAATTTTATTAATAAATCGGTGCAAGAATGCTAGTTGAAATTTTAGAAGCCTTAAGTTTATCTGCAGGGTTAACTATTATTTTTTACCTACTGATAAGAGAATTGGGCAGAATTGGGATAGTAAAAAATCTTTATTCTTCTGTAAGGGGAGGTACTCCGCGAGCAATTGGAATAGCACCATTTTTAGTTTTAATAATTTTTTTAAATCCAGATTATTCTTATTTAGTAGCTTTAATGGGAATAATGGCATTTTTAGATGATTTGACTGGTAGAAAAAAGCTAAAAAGTTTCCCTGTAGAATTAGGACAATTATTCAGGGGACTGGGATTGTTGGGGGTTGTAATTTTTGGATATCCTTTGTTGGGACCTTCTTCTATTTTAGTCGCCTTAATGATCCAGCCTTTGAATATTGCAGATATGCAACCTGGATCTGCTTGTAGCGCCATATTATCCATTTCGGGCCTGGTAATTCTACTTTATTTAATCTCTGGAAATTTAAATTCTTCTTTATACTTTACTCCAATGTTAATATTAGCCACTTGTGCTGGATATGCTCCTTTAGACTATAAAGGAAAGATAATGATGGGTGAAGTGGGTAATCATTCTTTTGCCATTGCTCTGGGAATAACATTCTTTTTATATGGTGGATTTTGGGGCCTAATCAGTCTTTTTTTAGTAACAGTTTTATTAATAGCACTCATTAGGAGAAAAAATCTCCAGATTTTCCTGGGAACTAAATTGGGAATAGAAAATCCCACCTTTGGAGACTATTTTATGGACGTTTTAACTGGGGGTGGGTTAGGTGACTTATTCCGAAAAATAATCCTCAAAAAAAGAAAAATTTCCGTAAAAAATGATATTTTAATTAAATTAGGTTTTAGAAGACTCCTTTACAATCCATTTTTATAACTTAATAAACTAAATAAAATTAAATATTGAGTTTGAAAAAGATGAGTATTTAAAGAAATATGGTATTAGGAGTAAATAAATAGAATTAAAATTATGTAATATTTCCATTCGATTGTCTTATATCGTGATTTAACTTAACCGGTGATTTTATGAAAGCTTTATTAATTATTACAGGCCGTGGAATGGGTGGAGACGCAGTAACTGCCCTTAACATAGCTCGAGCACTATCAAAAAAAGGGGTTGAATGTGAATTTGCCCTTGATCACACAGCTCCTGGACTATTATTAAAAAAAGAGGGCATTGAATGGCATAAAATAAGTATCCCTCAAGCCGGAGGTCATGCGGCAACCAAGTCAAAATTGGCCCGGGCAGGATTTAAAACTACCAAGGCCTCTTTGGAAGCAGTAAAACTAATTAAAAAAGTGAAACCTGATGTAGTGGTTGGTATTATTGGTGGTGGTGCCATAATTGGTTGTTTATCTGCTAAAATGGCCCGGGTGCCAGCAGTAGGCATTTTAATAACTCCTACTGATGCCAAAGTATGCACCCGTCTTAATGCCAATATTGTTCTTCCAGAATCAAACCTTTTCCAAGCAAATTTACTAGAAGAAAATATTCACAAGGCTTACTCTCCTATTAATCCTGAGGTAATTGGTGGCAGCAAAGAAAAAGCCCTAAAAAAGATGCCAGAGTCATTTGATGCTGAAAAGCCAACTTTATTGTTTTCTTCAGGATCTTCTCTTTTCGAAATGACGGCGCAAGCTGCTCAAAAGATTTCTTTGAGTGATATTAAAGCTAATATACTGGTAGTGGGCCACCCCCTTGAAGATGAGTACCTGGATTACCTTAAGAAAGAGAATATTATTTATTTGGGGTATGTGGACTGGATACAAGATCTTTACAACCTGGCAGATGTTTCCGTGCTATCTGATGATGGGGTGATGATTCACGAGGCTATAGCATGCAAAGTACCTATTGTGGCCTTAACTGGAGTTAAATATGGCCGTTATCACAATATGGCCGCAGTTTTTCCTGGTGCAGTGGCCGAAAGTTCAATTGATGAACTGGAACAGAATATTAAGGTTGCTCTGGATAATATTACTGGAATGAAAAATGAAGCCCAGAGATACGGCGAAGATGTTCTAGATTCTGGGAATAAAATAGCAGATATCATCATTAGTGAATCTAAAAATAAATCTAAAAGTAAAAAATAGGGGGCTACCTAATCGGATATTAATAATTGTCTGATTAAAATTTTTAATCTCTTTTCACCTTTTTAATCACTTAAGGATATATTCAGATTAATTTCAGATTTCAGATTAATTTGGTTGAACATGGAATACATACTTTAACACCATCTAATTCTTTAGTTCGATGTTCAGAAACCAATTCTCCACATTTAGTGCATTTAATGGACTTAAAAAGCGAAGCTTTAGGAGGTATGGTCATTTTGACTTCTTCTGATTGAAATATTTCTTTTTCATCCATTTGAAGTATTTTTTCAGTCACGGCGCTGATTTTTTCCTTTAAAATCTCTTTTTCCTGTGTAGTGGCTGTTCCTGAAGAAATTTTTTTCCTTAAAACGCTTAATTCTGGATCCAGTTTATCCATTTCAAATGAATCTTTAAGAGAAATTCTGAAACCTTCTTCAGAAGATCTATTAAGAAAAGTATAAACTTGTTTTCCAAAATCATTAAAAATAAGGTTTCCTTTACCGAAAGTACACCCGGTCAATACTTGAATCGCATCCACAGCACAGCTATCATTTTCTACTATGGCCACTATTTCCTCGTCCTGGGATTTAGACGAGTTAAGTTTTTTAAGGCCCAGAGTCGCGGCTTTAAATCCCAGTGCTGACCCGGGGCACACATGCCCATGAAAAGCAGTCACTTCGTCAAATGTTTTTGAATGATTATTAGAGCGTTTATTTTTATTGAAATCCGGATTTTTGGAGCTTTTTGGCATGATCTACCTCTTTTAGATTTTTTTAGAGTTTTTTTAATAATACTATTAATATTATTTAATAATGAATTTTGTTAAATAGTTCTAAACTCCAATTTTTAAATATAACAATATCAAATTAATATTTTGAAAAAAACCGCATCAATTTATAAATAGAATCTGTAGAAGGGTGGGATTCTACAAAATGATCAAAATCATAGGTCTTATGACCCAATCTTAACAACATTGAAATATAAGCCATATTATGACGAGCAGAAGGAGTTATAGAGTACAGTTTTTCCAGTGATCCTGATTCGAGATCAACCTCCATCTGGGTAAATCCGGTCTGGCTGGATAAGACTTTCCAGAACGACCCTGGCCCGGCAGTTCCGGGAATTTTTCCAGTCACAATATTTTTATTTTCATCCTTTGCTACAGTTGACTGACTATTTTCGTTATTTTGATGCTTATTATCTTTAATTTTTTCTTTGGAATCTGAAAATATATTTTTGGGCCCTAAAAATGCCACATCGTAGTCTAATGATATTGAATGGGGAATATATTGGTAATCTGTTTGGGCAGAAATACCTAATGCGTTTCTAGCGGCCACCACACCTTCCATACGGGCTATAGGTGTACTTCCTACTCCACCTATCACGTCTCCGGCAGCATATACGTTTTGTTGGCTGGTTTCCATCTTGTTATTAACTAATATTTCTCCCCGATGTCCTTTTTCCACCAGATCTCCGACAAATTCAGAATTAGGAACCATCCCCGTGGCCATTAAAACTTTTCCATCCAGAGTGCCTGTGCTGGTCACAACACTCTTTGGGGTTATTTCCTTAATATTTACATTGCGGTGAATTTTCACCTTTTCCAGAAGGTTTTTGTCAACATAATTACTTATTTTTGGATCTAAATTATTTAAAAACTGGCTTCTGCATAAAATATGTACTTCGGAGCCCATTGAAGAAAAAACACCTGCAAATTCTGAGGCAATAACTCCACTTCCCACAATTATTAGCCTTTCTGGAACTTCTTCCAAATCCAGTATATTAGAGTAAGTGATGGCATTTTGAGCCCCGGGAATAGGGGGATAAAATGGACGCGCCCCGGTGGCTATAATCAGCTTATCATAATCTATTCTTTGATTATTTACGTTAACAAAACCCTCAAAGGGAATTCCTTCCCCATAAATTAATTCTACTTCTGCCTCCAGGATTTCTTTTTCACTGACGTGCCTTAACTTATTGAGAGTTTCTTTAATACCCTTTGCGATTTTTTTATAGGTGAATTCAGATTTAATATCAATTATGCCCATGTTATTAAACCTTTCAGCGTCATTTAAAAACCTCGCCACATCTACCAGTCCGCAGACCATCATACAACCCTCATTCAAGCAGGTTCCACCCATATGAGTTTTTTCAATCAGGGTAATTTCCTGATCTAATTTTGATAATTCAAGTGCTGCAGCACGCCCGGCGGGCCCTCCCCCAATTATTACCACTTTCATTTTTAAATGACTCCTTAATTTTAATTTGTATTGCATTTCATTGATAATATCCATTATTTCCGGGATTTTTATGATCTATGCTAAATTATTCTATTACTTTTTAAAGAATCTATCCTAACAAATCTTTATATGTAATGTTCCTTACTAAATTTATTAATTAATACTAACTTAAATTTTGAGGATTAAAGTAATGGATTTAAAGTGAATATTTATTATTATCCAGAACTAGTAAGTGTACTAAAATTAATTCTTAAAAGGTTCTTAAACCTGGGATTAAATTTTAAAATTTTGTAAAATTAAAAATGGAGAGTATCTTATGTGCATTGCGGCACCTGCTCAGATAATAGAAATTGATAATAGTGACAAAATGGCTGTTGTAGACTTTGGTGGTGTAAGACAGCAAGTAAAATTGGATTTAGTTGAAGATGTAGAAGAAGGACGGTATGTATTAGTTCATTCGGGTTATGCTATTGAAGTAATGACTGATGAAGCTGCTAAAGAATCTTTGGAAGCATGGGACGAACTTTTAAAAGTTCTTGACGAAGAAGACCAGCAAAACTTGTAAATAAACTACTTTTTCTATTTTATTTTTTAAAACATCATTTTATTCTCATTTTTTCTTTTTAAATTTTTTCTAGCTAAATTGTTCTTGAAAAAAGAATTTTATAATCTTGTTTAATAATTACTTTGGAATGGATTGAAAATTGTGTGCATTTAACTGTATTGAATTTAATATATTGAAACTCGCTTAACCCCTTTTATTTCCAGAAATTTACTAAAAAGCTCACCTGGAATTGATTTTTCGGTTATAACCGTTAGTTTTGGGACTTCTTCCAGTTCAGGATCTCCGGCATGGGCTTGTCTGATGCTTATGCCATGTGAAGATATCAATTGGGTGGCCTGGGCTAAAATACCAGGATTTCCAGCATCTGCTTCGATTTCTACTACTCCAAATTCCAAATTTTTGGCTATTTTCTTTAATAATGCTCCGGCAGGAACTATATTCCCAAAAATTTCTGAAAGTTCTTCATCAGCAAGAATGACTTCTACAGTAGCTTTTATACTTCTGCGATCAACATTTACAGCTCTGGCCAGGGCCACGTCACTTATTTCAACTTGTTCGCAGTATATTTTACCATTGGGGTCTACTCTTAATCCTAATTTTACAATCTTACGGGCCACATTCATTCTTGCAGGATATTTATCGAATTTGTGCTTTATTTTTTTCCACATGGTATCTCCATTACGTCAATTTCCTTCTATAGTTATCAATATGATTCTCTATTTTCCTTTGATAGCACCAATATATAAACATGAGTATGGATGTATATTTTTGTACAAAAAAGATTTAAATAGTACTTTGAAGTAAGGGTTGTTTAGTCAATAACTTGTAGATTCAGATGAGAAACTATCTGAATGTAGAAAATAAAATTAAAAATTCAAATAAATTACAATTTAAAAAAAATTAAAAAATACATTATTAACAATTTATTCAGGATAAGGTGTAAAAATGAACAGGAGTGAATGTTTTTGGCGATATTAAATTAAACGCCCTTAAAAGAATTCCCTTAGATTTTAAAGATCCATTTGAACTATTTAAAAAGATATATTCTAAATATTCCAGTACCTTTTTATTAGAGTCCATGGAAAGTGATAGCGGCCTTTCAAGATACTCTTTTTTAGGTTTTGACCCTTTTTTAACTCTCACTGCCAGAGAAAATGTTCTGGAAGTAGCAAAAGAAGATTCTAATCAAGAAATTGACACAGAAAATCCTTTTAATGAAATAAGAACATTAATAAGTAGTGGAAACAATAAAAAAGGATTTTGCGGCGGTTTAGTAGGTTATGTTTCTTATCAAGCCGCCAGATTCTTTGAACCCGTGCATTTAAGCCCGGGTGAATTTCCTGATTTTGAATTTGGACTTTTTTTAGACGGAATAATTTTTGACAAACTTTCCAGCCGCTGTCAATACGTTACTCTGGCTGAAAATAGGATAGAAGAAGTTCTGGCCACTGCAAAAGAAGAATATGTCCTTGAAGATAAAATGTCCTTTAAAAAGGAAGGGCGATATTTTTCTCAGAATCAATATGAGAACATGGTTTTAGAAACAAAAGAAAGGATCAAAGAAGGTGAAATATTCCAGGGGGTTATTTCAAACGCTCAAAAATACAAAATTTCTGGTAATAAACTTTGTTTTTATGACACTTTGCGAAAAATGAATCCTTCGCCATACATGTACCATTTTAAACTCGGGGAGCGAGAAATAATTGGATCAAGCCCTGAAATGCTGGTTAGAGTGGAAAAAAGGGAAGTTGAAACTTTTCCTATTGCAGGGACTCGTCCACGCGGTGAAAACAGAACCCAAGATGATCAAATGGCCAGGGAACTTTTAAATGACGAAAAAGAAAGGGCAGAACATTTAATGCTGGTGGACCTGGCTCGAAATGACGTGGGTAAGGTAAGTGAATTTGGAAGCGTAAAAGTGCCGGAATACATGAAAATAAAGAAATTTTCCCATGTCCAGCACATATTGTCCCGGGTTACTGGAAATTTACAGAGAGAAAAAACCGCCGTTGATGCATTTTCCTCCATATTTCCTGCCGGCACGGTGAGCGGAGCCCCTAAAATACGAGCTATGGAAATTATTGAGGAAATGGAAGGACGACCCAGAGATGCTTATGCAGGAGCATTGGGGTATTTCTCCTTAAATGGGAATGCTAATTTTGCTATAACCATTCGTTCTATGGTTTGTCAAGGAAAAAACGCTAAAATACAGGCTGGAGCAGGCATAGTCCATGATTCAATTCCCGAAAATGAGTTTCTGGAGTGCGAAAATAAAGCAAGAGCATTGGTTAACTCATTAGAGCGTTCAGGTGATTCAAAATGATTTTAATAATTGACAACTATGACTCATTCACCTATAACCTTTTCCAAATGATTGGAGAAATAGTTCAAGAACTTTCTGGTGATTTAATTGTTTCTGGCGCAAATTCAAAGTACATTAATCAAAAATACGATAATAGAACTGAATTTAAATCTAGTTCTAAAGATGAAAAATCTTTAAATAAAGAAGAATTACAAAATTTATTACAAATAATGGTTATCCGTAATGATGAGATGAACTTATCTCAAATTAGAGATCTAAAACCCAGTAAAATTATTATATCGCCCGGTCCAGGGAACCCGGTAAATGAAAGGGATTTTGGGGTTTGTCAATCAGTTATTAAAGAATTGGGTAAAGAAATTCCTATTTTAGGTGTTTGTTTGGGACATCAGGGAATATTTTCGACTTTCGGGGGAAAAATAATTAAACAAGAGCCAGTGCACGGAAAACAGAGCGAGTTATTCCATAATGGACAGGGAATATTCCAGGATGTTTCAAATCCTTTAATTGCCGCTCGTTATCATTCACTAACCTGCGACCCACAAAACATTCCAGAATGCATTGAAATCACCTCTCAGACCCAGGATAAAATAATAATGTCTTTAAAACATAAAGATAATCCAATTTTTGGCCTACAGTTCCATCCAGAGTCTATTGGAACTGAAGAAGGTCATAAAATCATAAAAAATTTTCTGGTGATGGATTTATGAGCCACTTGAAAACATCATTTGATCAAATTTTAGCAACTAGAAAAAAAGATTTGCAAAAATCAATGTCAAAAAAACCGCTTTCTGATATTAAAAACGATTTAAAAGATGTCGAAGGCCCTAAAAATTTTAAGAGAGCTCTTCAAAATAATAAAAAATTTCCTTTAATTGCAGAATATAAACCGGCATCACCTTCTATGGGGGATATATCTTCCCGGGGAATAGCAGAAACCATTGAACTTTTTGAGGCAGGTGGAGCCAGTGCCATATCATTATTAACTGAAGAAAAATTTTTTAAGGGAAAAATTGAATATCTGGCCCAAGCTTCTGAATTGACAGCTATACCAGTTATGAGAAAGGATTTTATAATTGACGAATATCAAATTTTTGAATCCAGAGCCTATGGTGCAAGTTCAGTTCTTTTAATGAGTGGAGTATATCCTGATATTTCTTCAGGTATAGAAATTTGCCGTTCACTGGGAATGGAGCCTCTTATAGAATGTAAAAATGCCATAGATGTTTTTAAAGCTATTGATGCTGATGCGGAAATTGTAGGCATTAATAATAGAAGTTTTAAAGATTTTAGTATAGACTTAAATAGAACAAAAGCTGTGGCACCATTAATTCCAGAAGATATGGTAATGGTCTCAGAAAGCGGAATAAAAAACACAGAAGACGTAAAAATTCTTATTAAATATGGGGTGGATGCTTTATTGGTGGGAACCAGTATCATGCAATCTCTTAATGTTATTGAGACTCTGCAAAGTTTTATTATGGCTGCTGAAAGCTCATTAAAATCCCATCCCAAATCAAACTCTAGATTAAAGGCCAGTAAACGTTCTAAAAATCCAAAACAGGGAGATGGGTCGTTTGAACAATTTGCCTGAACTTTCTAATTCTGTTTTCAGTAACAAAAAAGATTTTCAAGAAAATTCCGTCAAAAAATCAAATAATACAAATAAAAATGCAATTAAGGGGATTAATGGGGAGAAAAAAGATTCCAAAACCTGTCAAAAAAATTTAATGGTTAAAATTTGCGGAATAACACGAGAAACTGATTTAAAATGCGTTGAAAGTCAAGGATCGGACTATATAGGTTTTATAAATGTAAAAAGATCCCCTAGATTCCAGACCATTGATCAAATCATTGGATTGATGGACTTATTAAATGATAAAAAAAAGGCAGTACTTGTTTTAGAGCCTGAAAATGCCTCTGAAGCATGGAATAAAATTATAAAATCAGGAATTTTTAATATACAGTTGCATTCTCTGGATTTAAATGAATTATATGATTTGAAAAGTAGGATTAATGATTCTAATACCGAAAATGGTGATAATTCGGAGGATGGAGAGTCATATTCCAAAATAAATTCTAAAATAAACATTATCCGAGCCATAGGGTTGTCTGATAAACTTGATGATTCAAAAAAACTGGAAATACAATCATTTTCCAAAATATGTGATGGATTACTATTTGATTATCAAATTCAGGGCATAAGTGGAGGTACTGGGAAGCAAATACCACTTGATCTGGTTATTAAAGCGTCTAAAATTTCCAGGAGTGCTAATAAAGATATTAAAATTTTTTTAGCTGGTGGAATGGATAGGGATCGGATGAAATCTGAAGGAAAAATAATAAGTCAATATTTTGATGTGATTGATTTCAATTCGTCTTTAGAAGATGCACCTGGAATTAAAAATAAGGATAAAATAAAAGACTTGATGACAATGTTTAAAGAATTTAATTGGCACTGTAACTTATAATAAGTTATAATAAGCTTATAATCAGGTATTTAGACATAATAATAATTTAAAATAAATAAAATTAAATTAAACTAATATAAAATTAATTAAAAATTGAATTTAAAACTTAAATTCTATTTAAAATCAATTTAACTAGCTGAATTTAATGCGTGGTGAAACGATGATTATGGATGGGAAGTTTGGAAAGTATGGGGGAATTTTCGTCCCTGAACTACTAATTCCGGCCTTAGAAGAGCTGGAAAGTGCTTTTTTAAAGTATAAAGATGATAAAAAATTTAATGCTGATTTAGAATTTTACTTAAAAGAATTCGCGGGCAGACCAACTGGCCTGTACCTGGCCAAAAACCTTTCTGAGAAATTAGGATGCAAAATATATCTCAAGCGAGAGGACATGCTCCATACCGGGGCTCACAAAATAAATAATACTTTGGGCCAGGGGCTATTGGCCCAATATATGGGTAAAGATAGAATAATAGCTGAAACTGGCGCTGGACAACATGGAATTGCTACCGCAGCAGTAGGCGCCATGTTAGATATCCCGGTGGAAGTTTACATGGGCAGTGAAGACGTGGATAGACAACGGCTCAATGTCTTCCGAATGGAAGTTTCTGGTGCAAGGGTTATTCCTGTTGAAAGCGGTTCTCGAACTCTCAAAGATGCAATAAACCAGGCCATGAGGGACTGGATTACCAATGTAGAAAATACCCATTACTTGATAGGTTCTACTATGGGCCCACATCCTTACCCGGCCATGGTAAAACATTTCCAGACTATTATTGGAAAAGAATGCCGAAAACAGATACTTGAAATTGAAAATAGTCTTCCAGACACAGTCATTGCTTGTGTAGGTGGTGGAAGTAATTCTATAGGTATATTTTCTGAATTTGTGCCAGATAAGGATGTGGAATTAATTGGTGTAGAAGGTGGAGGCGATGGTATTGAAAGCGGACATCACGGGGCTACTTTAAGTGCGGGAAGCGAAGGCGTGCTGCATGGATCTTTATCTTACGTACTTCAAGATAATGATGGGCAGATTACTGAGGCCCATTCAGTTTCAGCAGGTTTGGATTACCCTGGGGTGGGACCGGAACATTCCTACCTTAAAACCATTGGAAGGGCTAATTATGTGTCTATAACTGATTCAGAAGCTTTAAAAGGATTTCAGCTGCTTTCTAAATATGAAGGGATAATGCCTGCTCTGGAAAGTGCACATGCGGTAGCTTATGCCGAGAAATATGCTAAAATGCCGGAAAATAACGGAAAAACAATAGTAGTGAATCTTTCTGGAAGGGGAGATAAGGACATGTTTTTAGCTGCAAAATTATTGGGGGTGGAAGTATGAGTAACAATTCTCGAGTAACAATTCTAAAAAGAAACTTCTTCAACCCCATTATCAATAGAAACCTATGAAAAAATGTTTAGAAGGGTGGAAGAAAAAAAAGAAGGAGCTTTTGTGCCTTTTGTTGTGGCCGGTGATCCTGATTTTGAAACGTCACTGGAAATCGTAAAAACTCTGGTGGAAAATGGTGCGGATGCTCTGGAAATTGGATTTGCATTTTCTGACCCTATAGCAGATGGACCTACCGTTCAAGATGCAGATTTAAGGGCCTTAAATTCTGGAATGACTACTGATAAGGGTTTTGAATTTGTAAGAAGAATAAGGGAGTTTACTGCCATACCCATAGGTCTTTTAGTTTATTATAACCTTATTTATAAGAGAGGAATAGATCTATTTTATAAACAGGCCAGTGAAAGTGGAGTTAATGCTATTTTATCTGCTGATTTACCTCCTGAAGAGGCATCAGATGCAGTAAAAGCTGCTAAAAAATATGGGGTTGACCAGATATTTTTAGCTGCTCAAACCACCACCAACCAACGTTTAAAGACCATATCTGAATTCTCTTCAGGATTTACTTATCTAGTTTCAGTTATGGGGGTTACGGGGGCCAGAAGCGAGGTTAAAACCAGCACGGTGGATCTTATTAAACGAGTTAGGGATCATAACGACCTTCCTTTAATGGTAGGATTTGGTATTTCCAAGCCTTCTCATGTAAAAGAAGTTATTGGGGCTGGTGCAGAAGGTGCAATTGTGGGTAGTGCCATGATTGACATAATTGCTCAAAATCTCAATAACAAAGAAAAAATGCTAAAGGAAATTGGTGAAAACACCAGAAAACTTAAAGAAGCTACGAAAAAATAGTTTTTAAAAATAATTTAAGTTTAAATTTATTTTAAAACAATTTGGTGATTTTATTTGATTACTTATCTCAAGAAAATAGTTTCTCAGAAAAATTTAAGTGAAAATGAAGCCTTTGAGTGTATGCAAGAAATGATATCAGGCCGGGCCAGTGATATTCACATGGCGGCTTTACTGGCTGCTTTGGCTACTAAGGGTGAGACCGTGGAGGAAATAACAGGGTTTGCCCGGGCAATGAGATTGGCCTGTACACACTTAAATATCTCTGAAGACTTTAACATGGTTGATACTTGTGGTACTGGTGGGGATCGACTCAAAACTTTCAATGTAAGTACAGCAGCTGCTATAATTGCATCTTCGGTGGGTGTAAATGTGGCCAAACATGGAAATCGAGCAGTAACCAGTTCCTGTGGGGGAGCAGACATTTTAGAATCTACCGGTGTCAAAATAGATGCTTCTCCTGAAATAGTAGTTAAATGTCTGAAAAATACAGGAATTGGTTTTATTTTCGCGCCTAATTTTCATCCCGCCACCCGCAATGTAATGCCGGTGCGCAGAGCTTTAGGAATAAGGACAGTTTTCAATATATTGGGCCCTTTAACTTCGCCCGCAGGTGCTAAAATACAGCTTTTAGGTGTTTTTGATCCTAAATATGTGGAAATAATGGCAAAGGTTCTGAATAATTTGGGAATTGAGAGGGCCATGGTGGTACATGGTTTTGATCAGGATGAAAATCCAGGAATGGATGAAATTTCTAATGTAGGCCCTACTCTGGTTGCTTTTATTGATAAAGGTAATATAGAAATTAAAAAGATGAATCCTGAGGATTTTGGGATTAAAAAATCTTCAACTGATCTTATAAAAGCTCCCGATACTCTGGAAGGAAATCTTGAGATTTTTTTAGGAGTTTTAAATGGTAAAAATCATTCTGATCAAGAAAAAGCCCGACTTGAAATCGCACTGGCCAATGCAGGGGCCATAATATATCTAGATGGTAAGGCCAATACTATTGTAGAAGGCACCGAAATCGCCCAAAAAGCAGTTAAATCTGGAAAAGCCATGGAAAAACTTAAAGAATTCATTGAAATCAGTAATTCATAAGATTAAAACTTCATTTTTATTAAAATTTGATTCTTTAATCTTTTTATTTATATTTTATTTTTTCAAGGTCAAATGTACATTTGGAAACTAAAAAAATCGATTTAAGAACTGTAAAATACTCGTCTTGGATATTACTATTAACTTCTAATTTTTTATTAAAATAAATTATATATTGTACTTTGTACATATCTGAGGCTGGAGCAAGGTAATTTTATTCTTTAATTACCTTATTTTTTTAGATTATTATTGCTTTTGGATTATTTTTATTGCTTATTTTTAAAATTAAAGCCTTTAAACCTGTTTTTACAATACTATTGCCAATTCTATTTTAATTCAATATTTAATAATCGGAATCATTTAGGTAATTAATTAAAGATTAATTATTATTATTATTATTATTATTATTTAAATTGATATCTGGGGTAATATAATAATTTTTATTATAAGATATTTTTATTATAGGGAGAAAAAAGAACGGGCTTAAAATTGTATTTTTAGATTCTAAAATTTTTATACCACAAAATATTTAATATGAGCTCTTAAAACTCTCAAAATATTTTCAATAAGTTCTTAAATAAAATATTAAAATAATTAATTATTATTTAATTTGATGTAATTATTTAAATTCAAAATTAAAAGTAAAATGGGCCCGCTGGGATTCGAACCCAGGGCCTCACGGTTATCAGCCGTGCGCTCTACCACCTGAGCCACGGGCCCCTGATAAACAGGTATTAAAAAATGTTATGAAACATTACTCCTATTTAACTTCATTATTTCAGAATAAAAGGGGTATTCTCAACCTTTGATGTTTCTAGTATATATCCTTTACGCTTTTGAAATGATCCCTTTGTAAATAAACGGTTAAATTCTTTTATTTTGGATTTTATCATCTAAAAACTTAATAAATTTATTAATTCTTTTTTTGATTTGTTTATATCATCATTTTGAAGTAAATAAACAGTACTTCCTAAAATGACTGATGAAATGGACATAGAAATTCTAAGCATCTTCATATGCTCATTTAAACTTCGAAAATCGTCTTTTATGCGATCTTTTGAAAAATCATTCATCCTGCGAAAAAGTATATTTTCTGGAGATGCTTCAACTACGATGATTCTACTTGGGCAAATAATTTCTAAAGGCAGCGAAAAAAGGTAACCTTCAGGAGATTGATCCAGGCCATGTAAATCTACAAGAACTTGCTCTTTTGTACTTATTATATTGGCTGCTTCTTTCCATATATCATACTGCAAGTCCATAGCTAATGCGAACATTTCTTTATCAGCATCTGCCAGATTTTTATCCCGGGCAATTTCTAACATCAAATCTCCATAATTGATGTAATTGCAACCCAGCGATTTAACAGCACTTTTACAGAGTGATGTTTTTCCCACTCCTGGAACACCTACTACTGCGGCCATATTCCAGGATATCATAGAATCACCAGAAAAATAAAATTAATAAAAATATATTTAAATTAAATATAAAAATAAAGAAGCTAATTTATTTAAAAGCTAATTATTTGTTAACCATTTCATTAATGGCATCTGCCATCATATGACCGGCTACAACAACTTCAGCTTTATCAATACCTTCAACTTTCTCTGCTTCGGTTTTGGCATCCATAGCCATACGGGCTGCACTCATACAACCGGGGTTGGTAGGTTTAATGGTAATTTTAGCTATGTTCTGGTCTTTTTCTTCGATTTCGATGTTTTCAACCAGTCCCATTTCAACAATGCTTATGCCCATGTGGGGGTCGGCTACGTTGGTTAGGGCTTGTTTTACTTTTTCATAAAGTTCTTCTGACATTATTATACCTCAATTATGATAATTTAGTTAATTGGCCTTTATTAGGCATTATTTTATAATTTGATATTTCAACTGAATTTTAGTTTACAAAAAATCATATGAAAAACTTAGAATTAATTTTTAACCTTTTAAAGTTATTTTTTAATAATAAGCTTCATTCATAAAAGGTTTTTTGTATCATTGGTTTAATAAATTAAGTGATTTTTTATCAATGCATTACTATATTTAAAATTTTTGATAAAAATTTTAAGGTTAATATGAAATATGGTATTTAATGGATTTTAAGGTTATTTCACACGGTGTCTTACACGCACTGCCACTCCATTGGATGCTTTAACCATTTCTTCACCATTTAAAACAGCTTTCCCGACTCCCACCACATTTCCCTTGTTAAGAATAATTACTTCATCTTTAGGGATGATACTGGGGTCTGCATCAAGAACTCCGGGAGCAAATAATGTATTGGTTTTCAACTCAAATTCAATATTAACCCATTTTGTCCCTACTTCCGACAAAATACGCCCGCCCTCCAGACTCAGAGAATAAACTCCATTGTCCATTAATAGGGCCGCAACCTGTTGGCTATTGTGGAATATCCTTTTGTGATAACGTCCTTTTATGTGACAATCATCCGGTATTAATGCTTCGCCTCCCGGGCCAAATTGGTATATGGCCAGCGATCTTAATCCATTTAGAAGCTTTTCTCTGGCAGGGATCTTTCGGTATTTTTTTATATGGTCTTTCAGATTTTGCATGGATTCATGTGAAATAGGGCGACCATCTTCACAAGTGAATATGCAATTATCCAGGTATTCCTCGCATACTTGCCGGTATCCTCCGGCAACGTGGGCTAAAACTTCTTTATCTCCCACATAATCTCTTAAAACTTCACCAACAACTTTTATTTCTTCATGAGACCAGTCTCCTGTGGTAGAAACATCGTAGGATTGTATGGGAAAAGTTTTTTCCATTTCGCGAGGGCAAATACCAAAGGGAGATGTTAATATTACTTCCTGGATACGTTTGCTCACTCTCATAAAAATTTGATGGGATTTGGAGTTTGAATAAGGTTTTCTCATACTGCAAGGAAGAATAACCACAGCTTCTCCCAAAGGCTTTAATAAACCCATCCTATTCCTCCATCTAACGGCCTCAGGCCTGTAAAGTGACTCTTCACTGGAACATAGAACTTTCATTTTAAATCATCTTCTAATAAGAACTTATAATACTAATTCATTTATTATTTTTAATTATTCTTTAATTTATTCTAATTACTTCTACTATTTTCTATTTATTTTAATAAGTATATGAAATATTATTTCAAAATTACTAAATTAACCATTTAACACGGGTCACTTTTGAAAGGTCATTGTTTAAAGATATCAAGTCCTCTTTATTAATGTCATGGATATCATTTTTGCCAATTATGCGAATAAATTCAGCAATTTCTTCATTGGATACTTTTATAAAGTTTTCAAGCTTTTGAATACTTTCTGGAACGTTTAATTCTCGCAAAAGGGTGGGTTTATGTGTAGTTATGCCGGTGGGACACTTTCCGGTGTGGCATATCCTGTGCTGCTGGCAGTTTATAGCAATTAAAGCGGCAGTTCCCAGATATACGGCATCAGCCCCTAATGCTAAACACTTGACCATATCTGCTGAGGTTCTTATACCTCCTCCAGCAATTAATGTGACTTTATTTTTTGATGCTCCAATTTCTTTGTTTGAATTTTTGCCATGGCTTTTTTCAAGTTTATTTAAAACCCGTGCAGCTCTGGGCAATGCTGCAATAAGTGGTAAACCTACATTTTCTCGTACAAAAGCATCAGTAGCCCCAGTACCTCCTCCAAATCCATCTATGGATATAAAATCGACTCCAGCTTCAAATAAAATTTTTATATCATCTTCTATATTTCCACAGCCAATTTTGGCCCCAACAGGAACGCCCTGGGTTATTTTTTTAATCCATTCGATTTTATCCTTAATTTCATCCGGAGTTTTCATGTCCGGGTGATGTGCTGGAGAATAAGCCCCTTCACCTTTTTCAAGGTTTCTTACTTGGGCCACTTCTGGATTAATTTTGTCTGATGGCAAGTAACTGCCTTTTCCAGGATACGCTCCCTGTCCAAATCTTATTTCAACTGCTGAAGCTTTTTTAAGGATATTTTCAGTCAAACCGAACCGCCCGGTGGAATACTGAACTATTAATTGTGAAGATGCCACTTCCATTTCTTCATGGGTGACCCCTCCTTCTCCAGAATTAAATCCAATATTAAGATTTTTGGCAGCATTTGAAATAACTGCTCTGGTTTTTTCAGAAACAGCACCATAACTCATACCTGAAATTAAAATAGGGGAACTAAGATTTAGCGGTTTTTTAGCCTTTTGCCCAATAGAAACACTTATTTTAACATTTTGTTCTTTGTTAAGTGGTATTTTACTTATCTGTGCTGGGACAAAATGTAAATCATCAAAAGAAAATGGCATTTTTTTAGGTGATCCCATGGAACGTACCACGCTTTTTCCAGTTTCAGCCATAGTTTTTATGTCTACCATTTTCTGATAAGAGATGGAATCTTCGTCTTTTTTATTTTTTCGCATTAAAATAAAAGCATCGCCTGCAAATTCCTTATCACAAAAGTAATGTCCTTCTAAATTATATTTAAAATACACTGAGCAAGATTTGCATAAACAGCCACCTTCGTGTACTTCTATAAGGCTGCTACCTCTGGAACAATATAGAAGCTCTCCTCTGCAGTTATGGGGGTAGCTGGGACATTTTTTGCAGTGACATTTGTTCCTATTTTCCTCAGTGTCTGGTACATTAACCATTTTGATCTCCTGGTATTATTCTTAAATATTTATTTCTTGAAATTTTTATTAAAATTCTGGATAATTATTAATTAGGACTGTATTCTGCTTCAATTTTGTTTAATATACGCTTGTTTAATATGTTAATAAATTTAAAAAAATTTTAATAAGTTTTATTTCATCTTGGTGTTTAAATGAATCTTCGGGGGTCTGTCTGGATATCAACAATAACAGGTGCTTCTAATCCCAGTGCTTCTTCTACTTTCTGAGGAAGCTCTTTAGGATTGGTGACTTTTATTCCACTCCCACCACAAATTTCAGCAAATGAAGCAAAATCGCAGTTTAACAGTTCGGTTTGCCAGTTGGGATAACCTTCAACTTTTTGTTCCTGTTGAATCATTCCTAATTGATTGTTATTTAATAAAAATATTTTAACAGGCAAATTATATTTAACCGCGGTTAAAAAGTCAGCCATTACCATGGAAAACCCACCATCTCCAGTAATGCATGCAACTTCTTTTTCAGGATATGCTATTTGGGCGGCAAGAGCTGCAGGAAGTCCAAAACCCATGCTAGCTAATGAGCCGGACATCACCATCTTCTGACTTTTTTTCATCTGGAAATTACGGCCAAACCACCAGGCATTTTCCCCAACATCCAGAGTTATTACTCCATGGGGACTTAATTTATCATTCAATACTTTCATGATATATTGTGGTCGAATAGGACTTTTTGAAGGGTCAATTTCATCTTTAATAAGTTTAAACCATTCTTCTTTCAAGGATTTAATTTCATTTTCATATTCAGGACGGTCTTGTGAAACCAGCATTTTAAATAAGGAATGTAAAATAACAGAACTGTCTCCTAAAAGACCTACTTCCACTTTGTGTTTCCTACCAATCATCATTGGATCTTTATCTATTTGCACAGTCCTTTTAGCAGGAATTTGAGTCATATCTGAATAAGAAGAACCAATTACTATTAATAGGTCTGAATTTTTCACTAAATGGGAGGCAGAAGTGGATCCTATAGTTCCATGGCTACCTGCATAAAGTTCTTCATCTTCATCAACCACTCCTTTTCCTCTAAAAGTAGTAACTATAGGTGCAGTTATTTTTTTAGCCATTTCTAATAGAATATCGCCCTGGTCCATTGCTCCAAAACCTGCAATAATAACTGGCCTTTGAGCGGAATTTATGGTATTTGCCGCTTTTTCCAGTAATTCATTAGGTGGTGAAAGATTTGTCTGGGGAATTTTTCCTTTTAGGGAAATTAGGTCGGTTTTATATTTCTGTTTTTGAACGTCATTGGGGATTGAAATATGTGAAACGCCTTTTTTTATTAGAGCTTCTTTCATGGCCAGAGTTATTAGCTGGGTTGTTTGGTCTTTATGGATAATTGGTTTATTAAAAACCGAAACCGGCTCAAAAAAGGAATGTTGATCAATTTCCTGAAAGGAACCTGGACCCATAAGCAACCGGGGAACCTGTCCGGTTATGGCCAGGACCGGGGAGTGATCCAGTTTGGCATCATATAGTCCAGTGGAAAGATTGGTGGCTCCAGGCCCGGCTACGGTAAGGCAAGCGGCTAATTTTCCAGTTAATTTTCCATAAGCCGATGCCATGAATGCTGCTGTTTGTTCGTGGCGTACTTGGTAATATTTTAATGAATTAGAATCTTTAATACCTTGGAGAACTCCCAAAGAAGAGGTTCCAGGTATTCCAAATACATATTCAACGCCCCATTCGGCCATTTGATTCACCATGATGTGAGATACTGTGGAATGGCCTAAATCGAGATCATTTGAGACATCTTGTTGTTGAATATTATCTTCTGTATCTTCTAGAGATACTAATTCAAACTTGGCCTTAGAAGCATTACAAACTGGACATCTCCAATTTTCAGGAAGATCCGAAAAAGAAATTCCTTCAATTTTTTCATCATAAATGTAATTGCAAACTGTACAGCGATATTTAACCATTTAAAACCCTCTTTGATAAAATATATAGATATATTATGATTTTTGTAGAACTTATATTATTATATTAAATTTTTTGGGTAAAAACGGATTATAAATCTTTATTCTAGATTTAAAACTGTATAAATACTATAAAATTAATTATTTGAATTATATTCTATTATATTTCAAAATAAATTCATTTTCATAGGAATATTTTATCGAAAATGATTTTTCATAATTTTCGTAATTAATTTTTTAAAAAAATAAGTAAATCACCAAAATAAATAAACGGGAAATGAAGAATAGTTGGATAAAAATAAGATAAAAATAATATTAATTAGATTAATCTAATTTTGGGGACGTAACTATTTCTTGATGTAATTTCATTAGTCTTTCAATAGAAGGATGATCTTTTCCCATACGGGAAGACCATTTTTCAATTACAAAATTAATATCAACTTCTTGATTTCCGTGTAAAAGATTATCTGCATGTGCTACAATTTTTTCTTCTAAGGTTTGGGGTATAAAATCTTTAGCAGGCAAACCCATTTCAATAGCTTCTTTTTTAGGAATACCTGCTCCAATGTGTCTTTCCACAATTTTAATAATTTCTAAGGGATATCCTTCTGATTTTAAAATTTCAGCACCAACAACGGCGTGATAAATACCATCAGTCATGCATCGACCAATATCATGCACTAAGGCCCCTTTTCCAACCAAATCCATATCAATATCAAATTTTGCTGACAAATTTTTAGATAATGAAATGGCCTTTAAATTAACGGCTTGTGAATGTTCAATTACCCATTCTGGACAATTCATTTCTTTCAGGATTGAACTCAAATATTCACCTTGAGGTTAATTTATAATATTTAGTTATAAGTGATTATATTTTTAAGATTTTTTAACAATTATATATTATTCTTTTAAATGATCTGTAAATTAGTAAATCTTTAAAAAGTCAATTTTTATTTATAATTCAATAAGGTAATAAAGAATAATTAATGATTGTAGATTGATAATAATAATAATAATAATAATTAAATGAAATTATAATTCCTTAAAATAGATTAAATTCAGGTAGTTAATATAAAATTAGTAATTAAATTATGATGATTAGGAGTTTTCAGTCCCAAAATCTATGTTAGGCACGTTTTCATAAAGACTGAGTTCTTCTTTTATTTGCTCTATGATGGGTCCATTATCCATGAATTCCATTTCGCCGTCGCATTTTGGACATATAAATCCATTTTCTGATGCTTCATCAAAAGTACAGCGGCAATCATTGGTTTTACATGCAAAAAACATGTTATTTTCTTCATAATCTAATATTGATTTTAAATCAGAAACTATTTTATCATGTTTGTGGTTTATCATTTCTTGAACGCGTTCTGACTCGAATTTCCAGGTGTAGGTGTACCATTGTGTTTCTGGATCTTTACTTCTTTTGTAGCTGGCTAAACCTGCATCGTAAAGCTTGTAAAGAACTCTTCTGACTATATTAAGTCTTAACTCGGTATTCTCTGCAATTTCTTCGTCAGTTACTTTGCCTTCAATCAGGCATTCCACGATGTTTATGCTACCTTCTTCTTCCTCATTGATGATTTCGTAAAGCAACTCTTGAACTAGCGGATCTTTAATCATTTAGAAGTTCCTCCTAATGGGACCTTATCAATAGAATCACAGTTTTTAAGTTTCAGATTCTGAAAATTCTGTCATACTCTTATTTCACAGCATGAAAATTCGCGATTCTACGGCCATGTAAGGTCAATACTGGCACAATGAAAATTTAATTGAAATAAAGCTCCTCACGTTATTTGAAACAAGTTCGGAACAAAAATATTCTGCATTAATATCAAAAGTGCGATTTAATATTTGTCTTAATTTAAGAAAGACATATCTATTTTATAGCACTCATGGTATTTAAATTTTTTCGGTGGACAATATTGTTCATCAGGAACAACTTAGGAACAACTATTTAAGTTGGGATTTTTGGTTTTGTTGGGTTTTAATAATTAATGCAGGGGTATGGATTACGGAATCCAACATATCTACAGTTATTTCGGTAATTTCCTCCTCAAACTCGTTTTTCATGTTGTAAATAGTTTCCATATGTCCTTCAATTGATTTTTGATAATCTTCGGCAATGTTGGCAATTTGCAGCGCTTTTATCAATGAAATATTGGAAGAAACGCCCAGAGGGGTGGGTCCGGCAATTTTACCAAATCTTCCCAATAAATAACCAAAAATTCCGGTATTCGATTTAATTCCATCTATGGCAATGGGTAGGCAGGTGAATTTTTTCCCGGCAAATTGGTAAGTGACATCAGTATCAATAATCATTACTATCACTTTTTTCCCCCACTTTTCCTGAATTTCCATGGAAATTTCTCGGGCTGCATTACCGGGGTTATGGGGTAATAATGAAACAAATGTCCCTGGAACATTACTAAGATCTATTCCTGCTTCTGAAGCAGGTTTAAGTGCGTGTTTTATTCCATAATATTTTAAAACAAGTTCTTTGTGTGCTCGAGCCTCTGGAGGCAGGTTTTTAAGGTTCTTAACTGTTCTTTTTTTTATTCTAAGCAAAGGACCTAAAAAATATCCCCAAAAATATTTAGACCACACATCGGCAAGCAATATGGCTTTTAAAGACGGTTTAAACTGAGATTCATCAACTAAACGTCCCTGAGATATGGATACTGGAGTTTCAGATATGACCAGGAAATCATTATCATCTAGGAAAGGCCCTGCTCTTTCAATTATAATATCCAGACTTTGATTAGGCCTTATGTAATTCGTTTGAATTGGTTTAATGTCATAATTGTTTAAATCAACTGTTTTGGTTTTAATTTCTTTTTTCAACTAGGTACCCATCCTTAAGATTTAATTTAAGTTGATTGGAGTATGGCTATTAAATATTGAATCATATTATATTTTTAAAAAGATTATTGGAAAAATGTATTTTGGGATAATTTTTCTTATAAATTTACATTATGTACATTATATCACATAATAATGCACAAAACAGTAAAAAAATAAATTTCTATTTGATTATTTTTTCCCTTTTATAGGAGGGCTCCACACTTTAAGATCAATACCTTCGATTATAGCTCTTCTACCTTCTAACTGAACTACCACGCCTGAATGTACTTTTTGCATCATGCAATGAACCGGCAAGAAACGGACTGTTTCTCCCACAGCTGGCATTTTACCCTCAATTATCCCTTCAAAACCACCAACCATGCATACTCCTATGTCCTGGTATTCAAAATCCTGTCCTAGGCGGTGGCAAGGGCCTATCATGTGCACGGTAATTAAACCGTGGCTTTCCTCAATTATTTCTGCAAAATGCGTAATAGGACATCCCAGTGGTCGGTAACGGATTATATCTCCCTTTTTTAATTCTTCCCTAGAAAAGGGATACAATACCTCACGGCACGAATTTTCTTCAGGTAAAGGCTTCAGTGCAAAATCGGCTTCATAACCGTCTAGCAAGCCTACAATTTTTTCATCTTCAGGAATAATTTTTTCCTGTTTTAAGATAGATTCTAATTTTTCCAGATTTTCGGCAAACAATTCCTGGTACATGAAACGACAGTTTTCCAGATTGGAGTGTTTTTTTAGAAGGGCACCTGAAAACTCGTCACATCGGGCATATCCACATATGCCGCAGTTGTAACCGGGGAGAAGTTTTGAAACATCTTCTTTTTTAATAGATTTATCTTTATCTGTCATTAAAAATGACCTCATGAATATAATTAAGTATTTTTCGGATTTAATGATTGATGATTCTATAATAGAATAGATTAATATTAAATTAATTGAAAGATTTATTCTCCTTCATATGTCTGGAATCCATCTATTCTTCTTAAAATCCCCCGGTGATGCTTTTTATTAACCTTTGTTTCACCAACACAGAGTGTACAAACAGCTAAAGGTGCTGAATGTCTCAATTCTTCTTCTTCCAGTGGAACTTCTTTAGCTTTTAACATTTCTTCTGCAAGTTCCATGCAGCCCTGTCCGCTTAATCCATTAGCTTCTATTATTTTGGCTTTAGGATTTACTTCAAGAACTCTTTCTCGGAATATTTCCCTTTCAGCCTGAGAAATCATATCTCCTTTGGTTATTACTGCGATGTCAGAGGTAGAAAGGAATGGACCTACTTTTAAAGGTGTGTTAGGCCCGCTGGTGGCATCAATTACACATACTCCCAGGCAGTTTTGAGTATAAGGCGCGCAACGGTGACATAGGCCTGCGGTTTCCACCACCAGGATTTCAGATTCATTTTCATTAGCCCAGCTAATCATGTCTTCTATATTGTAAATAGCATAATGGTCGGGGCACATATCCATAGATAATCCTACTTTAGTGGGTACTCCTATTTTAGCAAACTTTTTATCGTCATCAGTGTATAAACAGTCAATTTTGACTACAGATGGTTTAAGATCCCCTTTTTTTAGACTTTTCAGAGCATGTATTAGAACTGCAGTTTTTCCAGAACCTGGGGTTCCGGCAACTATTATCATTCTCATATTTTCACTTCTTAAAGTTCTTTTATTTAGAATTTTAAAGAATTTAATCATTAATCATTCAATTTTTGCTTGAATTGATTCTCGTTTAAATTTATTTAAATTGTTGATTAAGAATTTTTATAATCGATCAATAGATTGGTAGAAATAATTTGAATTTTTAAAAAAATTTTGAAAATTTTATAATTCCAGTTCTTTTAAATTAATTTCTTCCACTAATTCTCCCATTCTAACCTTTTCCCTTAAACTCAACATTAATTCGTCTATTTTATTCAATTTTTTGGAAATTTCTTTTTCATGGGGACTGGTACTAACAATTTTTTGCATTCCCCCGCTTTTCATTACAATGCGCTTGTCTGTCATTAAAGCCAGCACTGGGTCGTGTGTTACTACCATTACTATTTTTCCATGTCCTGACAAAACTTTAAGGGCGTCATGCTTTCTTATACCCGCATTTTCAATCTCATCTATTAGAACTATTGGGGAATCACTGATAATGGCCACATCAGCCACCATTAGAGCTCTAGATTGGCCACCACTAAGAATTGTAAGCTCATGATCCTTTTTTATAGGTTCTCCAGTTAATGTATTGGCTAATTTAATTACTTTATCTACACAAGCATCACTGGCACCTCTACACTTAGCATGAAGACTTAAAAATTCTCCCACACCCATATCTGCCAGAAAATTCATGTTTTGGGATAACTGGGCCACCATTTTTTTTCGGGGATTGGTACGATCTTCGTAAGTAGGTTCCTTGTCATTAACCAGAATTTTTCTTTTAGAAAATGTATCGCCCTGGGCCAGTTGTTCAATATCTCCTATTAATGAACTTTTTCCACTTCCAGTAGGCCCTACAACTCCAAAAATTTCCCCCCGGTGGATATTTATTTCTTGTACAGGTTCCGGGTGGCCTTGTTTGTCGTAACCGCCATGCACCGTGATTTTTTCTATCATTAAAGATTCACCTTTCCTAATGTATCTCCTCTAAGGCCCCGGCGCATAGTTTCCAGGGAGGTTATTTCTTCAGGAGGGATGTTGCCCAGATTAACTTCATAACCAATTTTTAAAATGAAATAAACTTGCTGGCTTTTTTGTGGAGCTTCCCAGATGAGTTTTTCTGAAGGTAGATTATTTAAAAGATAATCCACTTCACATTCCTTAACATTCCCGTTTTTATCAAATATTCCAATATTCTGTCCGCTTTCCCGGGCTTCAATTAGTACGTGATGTGCACCTGCATTTAAATCTTTTTTAATAAGATTTACCCGGTCTTCCAGGCTAAGTTTCATATCTTCATCTGGATCCTTTTTTCCCACTTCAGAAATTACTTTAAAACCATTATCTTTTGCTTCTGAAATATATTTCAATCTCTCTTCCAGAGGTAATTTTATAGAACCATCCGATATTTCTAATACCTTAAAACCAATGTCTTTTGCTTCTTCAAAATATTCAGGAATCTTTTTTTGAACATAGGCCAGTTCAAATAGAGTGCCACCTGGGTAAGCATCTACTCCATAGGAATTGTACATTTCAACTTTTTCCTTAATTAGGCTTTTATCGTGGATAGTTACAGTTCCCCATCCAAATTTTAGAAAATCCACATAGTTTCCAGATATTTCCATTAAGTCTTCTGCATTTTTCAGGCCCAGTCCTTTATCCAGTACCATGGTAATTCCATCATGACGGGGCTTCTCAGGCCTACTTGGTGCTAAAAATTCGAATGCGTTCATTATATCACTTGCACAGTTTAAGAATTTTAATTTAGTAAATAATTAATGATTATAATATTCTTTAATGAATAATTAGGATGCCTATCAAAAATTTTATCTTTTAATTACATATATTATTTAATTAGTTTTTGTTAAAAATATATATTACCAATTTAATTAGTTTTGAATCCCTAATTTAGAGATTACAAAAATATATTCATTATTTTAAAATCATTTAAACGGTGAAAAAATGGAGAAAACTATTCATTATTTTGAAAGTCCTGGAGAAAAGAATACTGATGAATTAATAAGTCTAGTTAAAGCTAGAAAAGAAGAATTGGACATAAAAACTATTGTGGTTGCTTCAGTATCTGGTAAAACTGCTCTTAAAATAGCAGAAGAAATTGATGATGTGGATATTGTAAGTATTACTCATCATGCAGGTTTTAGAGAGAAAGGAAAACTGGAAACTAATCCTGAAATTGAAAAAAAACTCAATGAAAAAGGAATTCATACTTATACCAGTTCTCATGCCTTAAGTGGTGTGGGCCGGGGGATATCCAACAAGTTTGGGGGAGCGACACCGGTAGAAGTAATGGCTGAAACATTAAGGATGATATCTCAAGGTGTTAAAGTCTGTGTAGAAATTAGCATCATGGCTGCAGATGGAGGTCTCATTTCTATGGACCAGGAGATCATTGCCGTGGGTGGAACTGCTTGGGGTGCTGATGCAGCAGTAGTACTAACTCCAACACACATGAACAGCATATTTGATTTGAGAATACATGAAATAATTGCCATGCCTAGACCTTAACAATTTTTGATTTTTATAAATTGATTTATGTTAAATTTGAACTTTCAATTGACTTATGGTTAAGTTCTAAACCACAATAAAATTCTATAAACTGGGTGTGACAACCATCATTTGACTACACCCTTAAGGGTCAAAAAGGGTAACTGGTGGGGGCAGTTGTAACCGAATTACCGTTGCTTTTAAATATAAGTTAATACAATAACACATTCCATAGATTGATGTGGGGGTAGTAAGTGAAATTCATAAACGATGCCATAAAGGAATCTGAAAAGAGAATAGATAAGCAACGTCCTACACGAGTGGACACGGAAATTGATGAAGACCTCAGAAGTATTATTGAACAGAGTCGGGCCAAGATATATGTAGTTGGTGCCGGTGGTGCTGGTAATAATACCATATCTAGATTAACAGATATTGGTATTGATGGGGCCGAAACTCTGGCGGTGAATACTGATGCTCAGGATTTATTTTACAGTGAATCCCATCGGAAAATACTTCTGGGAAGGAAGACTTGCGGCGGTTTGGGAGCCGGCGGAGTACCTGATGTTGGAGAAGAGTGTGCAGAAGAAAGTGAAGACGATATAAGAGAAGAATTAGATGGCGCCGACATGGTTTTTGTAACCTGTGGTTTAGGAGGCGGAACTGGAACTGGTTCAGCACCAGTAATATCCAAACTAGCCAAGAAAGCCGGGGCTTTAACCATTGCAGTAGCCACCATGCCTTTCAGTGCTGAAGGCTTAAAGAGAAGGGAAAATGCTGAGAAAGGTTTAGAAAAACTCCAAAGTGCAGCAGATACTGTAATAGTAATTCCTAACGACAAATTATTGGAAGTAGCACCTAATTTGCCTTTAAACAAGGCATTTATGGTCGCTGACGAAATTCTGGGTCGTGCTGTAAAAGGAATCACTGAACTTATCACCAGGCCGGGTCTGGTAAGTCTGGACTTTGCTGACATCCGTAGTATCATGAAAGGCTCTGGTATGGCCATGATTGGTATGGGTGAGTCTGAATCTGGTGATAGAGCTTTAGAATCTGTTCATGAAGCTTTAAATAGTCCATTACTGGATCTGGATATTTCAAATGCTAAAGGAGCACTTATAAATATATCTGGAAGTTCTGATCTGACCTTAAATGAAGCTGAAAAAATCGTGCAAATTGTGGCCGATGAACTGGACCCTGATGCAAATATCATTTGGGGTGCTCAAATTCAGGAAGATCTGGAAAATGTCATAAGAACTACTATTGTAGTTGCAGGGGTTAATTCTCCTCATATTTATGGCACTCCAACTGAAAGGGAATTTGTGGAAGAAAGAGAAAGGGAAACTGTTAAAGAATCTGCATTAGAAGAATTCATTGATGGAGTATTTTAATTCTAGCGATGAATATTTCTAAACTACAGGTCGAATCAAAAAATTACTGAAATAGATTTGATTTGAATGATTGCCACTATGGCCTATGTTGGGCCCTCAACAAATTCTAGCATTTAAATGCTTGTTTGTGTAATCAGTGGAAAAATAAATATTAAATTAAATTTGGATGGTATTGGTAGGTTTCTATAAAAATTAAAGTAAAGTTAGTAGATATTACTACCCCCTCTTTTATTCCCTCTAATTTATTTGAATTTATTAGAAATATCCTTCAAAGGAAACCTTTATAAATCCTTGAGGATAAGTACTATACCATCCGTAAAAAATACATTTTTATTCCTTATTTTTAGCATTATTAATAGGGTTAATTAGTAGGGATTTTCATGAGTTATAAAGAATCTACTCTAAATTTTATAAAACAATGTCAAAGAGTACTGCACGTAGCTAAAAAACCAGATAGAACCGAATTCCTTAATGTTGCTAAAATAACAGGAATTGGAATCATAATTATTGGTGTTATAGGTTTCATAATTAGTATTCCGGCCCAGTTATTAGGTGCATAAATCTAATTTCAATCTATTATATTTAGTATTCTTAAAAAGACACAATCTGGTTGTTTAATATAAAATAGTTTAATGAGATTGGTTTGAAATTAGAAAATTAATTAATATATTTAATTAAACTTCAATTATAATTAATTATAATCGGATATAGTATCTGATTTTAAGTTATATTATTATATGTTATTAGTTAAAATTTATATTAATTAAAAAATAAACTTTGAATAAATAATAAAATAAAATATAAATATTGATTAAATAATTGGATCTAGTGAATATCTATTTATTTCATGGGTCTATTTGGTTAAACTGAAAATAATGGTTATAAATTACTATTTATTGATATTTTTTTAATATCGTGTTTTTATGATTCAGACCCGAATGAAAATAAATGGAATTATATTTATAAGGTTGTGTGTTTAATGGAAGATAGTATAAACTCCATATATGCTCTCAAGACCTCTGTAGGTCAAGAGAAAAACGTGGCTAGATTGCTAGCTAGAAAGGTAAAAGATAGTGGTATTGAAATTAACGCTATTTTAGTCCCTGAATCATTGAAAGGTTATGTTTTAGTGGAGTCTTCCTCTAAAATAGACATGCAAAATCCTGCAATAAAAGTACCTCATTTGCGAGGTATTGTTGAAGGCAAAAATGCCATAACATTTGAAGAGGTAAGAAGATTCTTAAAACCAGAACCAATTATTGCTTCCATAAAGAAGGGAAGCATTGTAGAACTCATATCTGGTCCTTTCAAAGGAGAAAAGGCCAAAGTGGTTCGTATTGATGAATCAAGGGAAGAAGTAGTTCTTGAACTTATCGAGGCTGCAGTACCTATCCCGGTAACCGTTAAAGGTGATCAAATTAGAATAATACAAAAGGAGGCTGACTAATGGCTAAAGATACCGTTGAAATTCTTATTGAAGGCGGAAAAGCCACTCCAGGTCCACCATTAGGCCCTGCGATTGGTCCGTTAGGAATTAACATGATGCAAGTAGTGGAGCAAATAAACAGTAAAACTTCTGATTTTGCAGGAATGAAAGTACCTGTGAAAATAATTGTAGACACTTCCACTAAAGAATTTGAAATTGAAATTGGAACTCCACCAACCACTGCACTGATCATGGATGAGTTAAAAATTGAAAAAGGCTCCCAGGATCCTGGAATGGAGAAGGTGGCTGATTTATCTGTTGAACAGGCCCTAAAAATTGCCCGAATGAAATTTGATTCTCTTCTGGCCAATGACTACAAGCATGGCGCTAAAGAGGTTATGGGTACTTGTGTAAGTATGGGTATAACTGTGGCAGGTAAAGATCCTCGTGAAGCTCAAAAAGAAGTAGATCAGGGCGTTTACGACGATATTTTATTAGCTTAAGTACTATTTGAGTTATCTAATAGGTTACTTGAGCAGATGTCTTTTTAGACATCTTATCACAAATTTACATTTACGTGATCGATTGATCACCTAAAACCTAAATTATCCAAAATGGTGAACTTTTATTTAAAGTTCATGGAGGATTTATATGAAACAAGAGATATTGGAAGCGGTGAAGAAGGCTAAAGAACAGACCAAGCCGAGAAACTTCACACAATCTATTGATGTTGTTATAAACATCAAGGATTTGGACGTCAATAAACCTGAAAATAGGTTTGACGAAGTAGTCTCTCTACCAAATGGACGCGGAAAAGAGGTTAAAATCGCTTTTATCGCAGATGGTGAACTGGCTGTTCAGGCTGAAAAGGCCGGTGCAGATTTAGTAATCACTAAAACTGGATTGGAAGATCTGGGTAAAGACCGGAAAGAAGCCAAAAAGCTTGCTAATCGACACAACTTCTTTGTAGCTCAGGCGGATATGATGCCTCTGGTAGGTAGATTCCTGGGACCTGTATTAGGTCCTCGGAAGAAAATGCCTCAACCAGTGCCTGCATCAGCAAAGCCAGAACCTATAATAACCAGGCTACAAAGTACTGTGAAAGTCAAAATCAAAGACCAACCTGTTATCCAAACTTTAGTGGGAACACAGGACATGGATGAAGAATTGATTGCAGACAACATCGAAGCAGTTCTCAGCATTCTTGACCGTAAGTTAGAAAAAGGAAGAAATCAGATAAAATCCATGTATATTAAAACAACCATGGGTCCAGTAGTGAGGGTGGTTTAAAATGGCTCACGTGGCTGAATGGAAAAAGGATGAGGTAAATGACCTTAAAGAACTGATCAACAGTTTTGAAGTGGTGGGAATCGCCAACTTATCAGATATTCCTGCCCGTCAGCTGCAAAAAATGCGGCAGACCCTAAGGGATAACGCCACCATTCGAATGTCCAAAAAAACCCTGATTAGTTTGGCCCTGGATGATTCCGATAAGGAAGGAACGATTAATACTCTTGCTGATCACATGGATGGTCAACCTGCATTAGTATTCACTAACATGAACCCTTTCAAGCTATATAAAATCTTAGAAAGCAGTAAAACTGCAGCTCCTGCAAAGGCTGGTGCAATTGCTCCAGAAGATATTGTAGTTCCTAAGGGAGACACTGGTTTTCCACCAGGTCCGATTCTAGGTGAATTACAGCAGATAGGCATTCCAGCAAAGATTGATAAGGGTAAAATTGTTGTACAAAAGGATCAAGTAGTAGTTAAAGCTGGAGAAGAAGTTTCAGCAAAAGTAGCTGGTATTTTGACCCGTTTGGATATACATCCTATGGAAGTAGGAATAGATCTTAAAGCAGCTTATGAAAACGAAACTGTTTACACTGCAGATCTTTTGACTATTGATGATGAAAAAACCCTTTCAGACATTCAAAAAGCCTTTTCTCAGGCGTTCAATCTGTCTGTCAACGCGGTTATCTACAACAAGGAGTCTACACCTGCTATCATCCAGAAAGCAGCAACTCAGTCAATCAACCTTGCATTCAACGCCTCTGTGCTCACATCTAAAACTTCTGAAATGTTACTGGCTAAAGCTTATGCTCAGATGTTAGCTTTAGCAGCTGAAGCATCTGAAAAAGATTCCAGTGCAGTTGATGAAGAACTTCTTGAAAAATTAGCAGCAAGTGCTACTCAAGCACCAGCAGCTGAAGAGAAAAAAGAAGAAGAGCCTGAGGAAGAAGAAGAGGAAGAAGAGGAAGAAGAGGACGCAGCAGCAGGACTCGGAGCCCTTTTCGGATAGTCTGAATGTTTAAAATTACCAATTAATTAGCCAAAATTAATTAAAATTTAACTAAAAAATACCATCTGTATGGTTTAACTAAAACTGGCTAAAATTAGCTAATTTAGTAATAAATTTGATAAGAGAAATTTGAGGTGATCAAATGGAATACATATACGCAGCAATGTTATTGCACACCACTGGTGAAGAAATTAACGAAGGAAATGTTAAAAAGGTCTTAGAATCTGCTGGAGCAGAAGCTGACGATGCTAGAATTAAAGCTTTAATTGCAGCTCTAGAAGATGTGGACATTGAAGAAGCTATGGAAAAAACCGCCGTAGCTGCCGCAGCTCCTGTAGCCGCAGCTCCTGTAGCTGAAGCCGCTGCTGAAGAAGAGGAAGAGGAAGAAGACGAAGAAGAACAAGAAGAAGAAGCTGCTGCCGGTCTCGGCGCTCTCTTCGGATAATCTTCTTTTCTTTTTTTTATTTTTCTTTTAATCAGGTTCAATAATATTTTAACAATTGAAATAAATTTAATCCATATAATTTTAATATCCTCTATGGGGATGAACTGCTTAATTTAGCTGCTAATTTTATTTTACTGCTTTTAATGATTCATTTTAATAATATATTAACTCATACGACTTTTAATGTTATTTCAGTATGCTTAAAAATTTTTATCTTAATTTTAAAATTAAATAAAAGATTTATTCCTTTTATCCTTGCCATTATTTTCAATAACTCATCAAGCATTTCATTAAACTATTAAAATTAATATTTAAAATTAATAAAAAAGTTTTTTAAACTATAATATAAATCTATATAATAATTTAAATTTATAAAAAAAGTTTTATTAATCATAATTAAAGTTTTAAATACCCATTTAAATTTATAATTTTAGAACTAACAAATTTTACAACTGATTACTATGTCTAGCCAGCTTGAAGAACTAGGATACAAAAAAAGCACTTGTGTGGCATGTGGAAATGATTTCTGGTCAATAGATGATCGTAATACTTGTGGGGATGCTCCCTGTGATAAGTACGAATTTATTGGAAATCCAGCTACCAAGAAGAAATACGACCTCTATCAAATTCAGAAAACTTTCAAGGATTTTTTCCAGGAAAATGGACACACGCCCATTGAGCGCTACCCAGTACTGGCCAAGCGCTGGAGGGATGATGTTTTCTCTGGTAGGGGCGTCGATTTATAATTTCCAACCATGGGTATCTTCTGGAATGGTAGAACCCCCAGCTAACCCTTTAGTAGTGGCTCAACCGTCCATACGCCTTAATGATGTGGACAATGTGGGCAGAACTGGGAGACATATGACTTGTTTTACTATGGGTGGTCACCACGCCTTTAATACTCCAGATAATCAAGTTTACTGGGAAGATGAGACCGTAAAATACTGTCATGATTTTATTAAACATATTGGTATAAACCCTGCGGAAATAACATTCATTGAATCATGGTGGGAAGGTGGAGGAAATGCTGGCCCTTGTTACGAAATTTGTGTTCGGGGCGTGGAACTGGCCACCTTAGTATTTATTCAATACCGGACTCTTCCTGGCGGAAAACGGGAAAAAATACCATTAACCATCGTGGATACTGGTTACGGTTTGGAAAGATTTGCCTGGATATCTCAGGGAACTCCTACGGCCTATGATGCTTGTTTTGGACCAGTGATTGACCAACTTAAGGATATCACTGGGGTAGATGTTGACCAGCGTATACTGGCTGAAAATGCTAAGGTAGCGGGTATGATGGACATTGAAACCTTTGCTGATTTAAGAGCCCTTAGAAAACAGGTAGCTGATCGCCTGGGAATTACAGTAGAAGAACTGGAAAAATCAGCAGAGCCAATGGAGGCTATTTATGTCGTGGCGGACCACACCCGGTGTCTGGCTTTCATGCTGGCCGATGGGGTCATTCCTTCCAATGTAAAAGAGGGATACCTGGCTCGATTGGTCTTGCGAAGGACCATAAGATTCATGCATGATCTGGAAATGAAAGAATCACTTTCTGAGGTAATGAATATTCAATCTGACTTCATGGCCTCTCATTATCCTGAAATTTTAAAACATCAGGACCATATTCATAATATCATTAATTTAGAAGAGAAAAGATATGCAAAAACTGTTTCTAAAGGAAGAAACCTGGTTAAAAAGAGTATTAAACATCTTAAAAAGGAAAATAAAGATGAAATGCCTCTGGATATGCTTATCCAACTCTATGATTCTCAGGGAATACCTCCAGAAACCATAAAAGAAATCTCAGAAGATCTCCAATTCCCAGTAAATGTTCCAGATAATTTCTACACTCTGGTGGCCAATGAACACGAGGAAGAGGTAGTAGAAGAAAAAGCTCCGATTGAATTGGATTACCCGGCTACCAAACTCTTATTCTATGATGATCCATCTCAAATAGAATTTAAAGCTAAAGTTCTGGGTTTCTATGAAGAGAATATTATCCTGGATCAAACCGTATTTTATCCTGAAGGAGGAGGTCAACCATCTGATATTGGATATTTAGAAATAAATGGCGAGCAGATACACGTAAAACACGCCGAAAAGATTGATGGTATTGTTTTACATAAAATTGAACCGGAAAATCTGGAAAAAATATCTAAAATCTCTGATATTATTGGCAAAGAAATTAAAGGTGCAATTAATTGGGATAGACGCATTGCTCTGGCCCGTAATCACACGGCCACTCATTTGATTGTGGCTGCTGCTCGGAAAGTATTAGGGGACCACATCTGGCAGGCAGGAGCTCAAAAAGGAATAAAAAGATCAAGAATAGATCTTTCACACTACAAGCGTATTACTTCTGAGGAGATAAACCAGATTGAAGCCCTGGCCAATCATTACGTCATGAAAAATGTATCTTTAAATGTGAACTGGATGAACAGGACTGAGGCCGAGAAGGAATATGGTTTCATCCTTTATCAAGGTGGAATAGTCCCTGGCTCTTCTATAAGGGTTATTGAGATTCCGGAAGTTGATGTACAGGCCTGTGCAGGTACTCACGTCATGAGAACAGGAGATATTGGCATTATAAAAATCAATAAAACTGAAAGAATCCAGGATGGAGTGGAACGAGTTGATTTCTCGGCGGGTAAGGCTGCGGTGGAATCCATGCAGCAAAATGACAGCTTATTAATGGAAAGTGCCGGTATTTTCAAGGTTAATGCAGACCAACTTCCTAAAACTTGTGATAGGTTCTTTTCTGAATGGAAGGCATTTAAAAACGAAATAAATCGCCTTAAAGATCAAATGGCTGCCTTAAAAGCCGAAGGCCTGGCCGGTAAATCTGAAACCATTGGAGATTTAAAAGTCCTCAAAGACATGATCGAAGCGGATATGGGTGAAATGCAGAAAATGGCCCTGGATTTGACTGATGCTGATGGAGAATTTGATGTGGTCATTTTAGGCAACCTGGAGGGTAAAATCGTAGGATCTTCATCTAAAGAGGCCATGGCTGCAGGGGTTAAAATAAATGAGATAATTAAAGAATCTGCTGCTGTACTGGGTGGTGGAGGGGGTGGCCGACCTAACCTTGCTCAAGGTGCTGGGCCTAAATGTGGATAATATGGTTGAAGCTCTTGATTTGGCCTTGGAGAATCTGAAAAAGAGTTTATAATTCTTTTATTTTTTTTATTTTATTTTCTTAGTTACGAATTAAAAAATCTATATTTATAAGAGTGTTTAATTCTCGTTTTTGGACTTTACTTTTTATTTAATCATTGAAATGAGTCAATTGCCATTTTTATCTTTATTCATGGAGTTTTTGGACTTTTATTTAATAATGGTTAGTCATGGGTGTAAAACTCAAAAATAAGAGGGATTAAAAAATTTGATAGTGATTATCGTGGAAAAACTTTATAAAAATCTTTTGAAAAATAACTGGTTTTTATTGTTGGTATCTCTTTTTATTAATTATTTATAAAAAACATTAATTAATTTATTAAATTGAGTTAACTCATTTTCTAACTTAAATATTTTAAATTCTCGTAATTCTCAAAAATAGATTTGTATTATAAAGATTTATTAGAAATAGTCAAGATATAGAGATATATAATTATTAGTAAGATGCTCATGAGGGTTTATTTTGAATAATACTATTGAAGAAATTAATCAAAAAATAATTAATGGTGAAGCTAACGTTTTAACTGCTGAAGAAGTTACAAAACTGGTCATGGAAGGTGAAAATCCTTCTGCTGAAGATGTGGATGTGGTAACAACTGGTACTTGCGGGATAATGTCTGGAACAGCTGCTTTACTCCACTTGAAAGTAGGAGAGCCCGGCTCATTTAAAAAGGCCAAAAAAATATATTTAAATGGAGTTCCAGGATTTCCTGGGCCATGTCCCAATGAATGGCTTGGTTCAGTAGATTTAATGATTTATGGAACTGCTCATAGTGTAAATAACCACGAATATGGTGGTGGGTTCTTATTTAAGGATATGGTGGCTGGAAAAGAAATTGAAATAGAAGTGGAATCAACCCAGGGAGAAATTATAAAATCCACCACTACTTTAGAGGAAATGGCCACTGCCCGGATGATTGGTACCCGTATGGCCTTTAAAAACTACACAGCCTTTGTAAATCCTAATCCCGAGCCAATTTCATCTATATTCCATGCCATAGATATGGAAGGACCATTCAAGGGCCTTTCCTTTTCAGGGTGTGGTGAAATAAACCCTCTACAAAATGATCCATTAATGCAAACGATTTGTATGGGTAGTAGAATACTTTTAAATGGATCTGAAGGTTTTATAATGGATAATGGTACCAGAAGCACTCCTGAAAAACCAAATCTAATGTTAACTGCAGATATGCATGATATGGACCCTCATTATCTGGGAGGATTTAAAACTGCTGCTGGCCCGGAAATATTTGATTCTGTAGCCATTGCAATTCCCATAACCAGTCAGGAAATTCTGGAGCGGACATTTATTAGAAATGCGGATATCAAATTACCGGTTGCTGATATAAAAGGAAGACATTTACCTCTAGGAGAGACTAATTATGGTGAAATGTGGGATGGAGCTGATGAGCGACCCATTTATCACTCTGAAAAGTGTGCCAACTGTTCTAAATGCATAGTAAAGGAAAGATGTCCTACTATGGCCTTTACGGAAACTTTAAATACCAAAAAATGTTTTGGTTGTGGGATGTGTGCGTATTCCTGTGAATTTGGCACTTTTGAAATGAATACGGGAGCGGTTGAACTTAAACTTGCACAGGGAGATGTGGAAGTGCCTATTGCTTGCCGACAGTCAGATATTAAGAGAGCCAGTGAAATCACATTAGAACTCAAAAAGAGAATAGAAAAAGGCAGTTTCCAGATTTTGACTGTTTTTAAATATATTTAAACATTTAGACAATGCATTGATGGGTTTATTTTACAATGGGGATTAAAGTGGTGATTTGGTGTTAAAATACGATGTTATAATTGCAAGATATGGTGAATTGGGTATTAAAAGCCCGCGTGTTAGAAGAAGATTTGAAAAAAAACTGGTTTCAAATATTAAAAGCTCATTTGAATGTGAAATTAGGGTAACCCAGGGTAGGGTATTTATTAAACCAGCTAATTATGACGAAGCCCTAGAAAAACTGGGAAAGGTTTTTGGAATAGTCTCTTTCAGCCCAGCAATATCTACTATTACCAATTTTGATAAAATTGCTGAGGATATGGAGGTTTATGTGGAAAAACTTGAATCAGAAGGATTAGTTTCTTCTGAAACCCCATTTGCCATTAGAAGCAGGAGAGTTGGAGAGCACGATTTTACCAGTCAGCAACTGGGTGCCTTTGCCGGTTCGGTGGTTGTTAAAAAAACAGGAGCACCGGTTGATTTAACTAATCCTCAGCTTGAAATATATGTAGAGGTGCGCCAGGATGAAACTTACATATATCACCAGAAAATAGCAGGCCCAGGGGGTTTGCCGGTGGGAACTCAGGGAAAATTAGTGGTTCTATTATCTGGAGGTATTGACTCTCCGGTGGCAGCTTATATGATGATGAAGAGGGGATGTCAAATAACCGCATTGCATTTTGACAACGAACCATTTACAGATTCCAGGTCTTTAGATAAAGTCCAAAAAATTGTGGAAAAACTGAGAGAATATTCTACCGGCGTTAAATTAGAATTAAAAGTGGTAAAATACGGTGAATATCTACAAAAATGTCGGGAAGAAGCAGAAAAACTCACCTGTGTGTTATGTAAAAGTGGTATGTACCGTACAGCCGAGATGCTGGCCCTAAGAGAAAAGGCACTGGGTATTGTAGATGGAAGCAGTGTAGGTCAGGTAGCATCCCAAACACTCCCTAATCTTTTAGCAACCCGCAGGGCTGTTTCAATGCCTGTTTTAAGTCCTTTAATTGGATTTGACAAGGTGGAAATTGAAAATATTGCTAAAAAGATTGGCACTTATGAACTTTCCATTATTCCAGATGGAGGTTGCAGCGCAGTACCCAGATATCCGGAAACCAATGCGGAAATAGAAAGAGTTTTAGATGCTCAAGAAGCTGTGGGCATGGAAAGTGAGTTAGAATCAGTTATAAACTCTTTAAAAACTATTTAAAAAAGTATAAACTTTAAAATTTCATTAATTATTAAAATTTTTTGATTAAATAATTTTTTCATTTAAAGTATTTAAAAAATCATATAAAATCTTAAATCATTTATAATTAAATTTTTAATATTTAATATTAATATTTTTAAAAAAATGAACTCTAAATTGAACTTTAAAATGTTATTAGTAACTTTTATATGTTAGTCTTAATACATATTTTAATTGATTATACTTATAAAAGGTAAACTATTTTGGACATTTTAATTAGGTCATAAATATATTTTTAAATCAATTTTTAAAATCTAATTGGCCTATTAAAACGTACCTGTATTCCCAAATTTTATAAATATTTGTTAAAATAATATTTGGGGGAATTTGATATTTTTGGAGGTGTTTTTGTATGAAAACAACTATTAGTGTAATAAAAGCGGATGTTGGAAGTGTTGCAGGACATGGTTTGGCTCACCCGGCCTTACTCGACAAGTGTGAGGAGTTCCTGGCAAAAGCAAGGGAAGAAGAACTTCTTGAAGATTATTATATAACCAACTGTGGTGACGATACTGAACTTATCATGACCCACAGACAAGGTGAAGAAAACGAAGAAATCCATGAACTAGCATTTAATGCATTCATGGCAGCTACTGAAGTGGCTAAAGAACTAAAACTTTACGGTGCAGGTCAAGATTTATTATCTGACACTTTCTCTGGAAACATTAAAGGAATGGGTCCAGGATGCGCAGAAATGGAATTCAAAGAAAGACCAAGTGACCCGGTAGTCGTTTTCTGTATGGACAAAACAGAACCTGGTGCATTTAACCTACCATTATTTAAAATGTTTGCTGATCCATTTAACACTGCAGGTCTGGTAATTGACCCATCACTTCACAATGGATTCGAATTTGAAGTATTCGATGTAATGGAACACAAAAAAGTTAAAATGACCTGTCCTGATGAAATGTACGATTTACTGGCACTTTTAGGTACTACCAGCAGATACGTCATAAAACGAATCAGAAGAAGGGACGACAATGAAATCGCTGCTGCAGTTAGTACTGAAAGATTAAATTTAATGGCTGGTCAATACGTGGGTAAAGATGACCCTGTAGCTATTGTAAGATCACAATCAGGATTCCCAGCAGCTGGTGAAGTTGTAGAACCATTTGCATTCCCTCACTTAGTCGGAGGATGGATGAGAGGTTCACACAACGGACCATTAATGCCTGTTGGACAAAAAGACGCATATCCTGTTCGATTTGACGGACCTCCGAGGGTAATAGCATTAGGATTCCAGATAGCTGATTGTAAACTAGTAGGACCTGCTGACATGTTTGATGACCCAGCATATGACCGATCCAGAGAACAAGCATCTGAAATCGCAGAATACATGAGAAGACACGGACCATTCGAACCTCACAGGTTACCTGCTGATGAAATGGAATACACTTCATTACCTGGTGTAATGGAAAAATTAGAAGGTAGATTTGAGAATCTAGACGAATTACTCTAAATTCTTCAATTCTTAATTTCTATTTCTTTTCCTTTTATTTTTATTATTTGAATGTTTTTAAATCTTAAATTGTTAATTAAATTAATTTATCAAGCCATTTTTGTATTTTCATTTAAGAATCTTAACCAAAATAAACTATTTTTAAATATTATTCTTTAATTTTAAGATTTTTAAAATAAAATGAGGTATGTCAACTACTCTTTCAACTTTATCTACAATAATGCCATCACTGGTAGCGGCGATACAGATAGATCTAATACATTCTTGGGTAAGATGATAGTCAACATTATTTGAGAGAACTGAGCTTCCATTTAAATCATATTTTTTTAATATCTCATTGATTTCCTGACCCAATTTTCCACTAAAACTGACCTGCCGATCGAGATAAAATTTTATTTTTTGGGGTGGATGTTTTGAAATACAATTAAAAATTAAAGATAAGACCGCATTGGTGTTGGAATTAAATTTATATTTCCCAAAAATACCTTGGACATCCCTTAAAAGTCCATCATCTGCTAAAATAACTTCATAGTTGTTTAAAATGCTATCAACAGTTATAATGACATTATATCCATCTAAAAAAAGAATATTTCCTTTAATATCTTTAAAATTAATAATCTTAGATTTTCGGCTTTGGGATATGGAATCTGAAAAAACAGAACGAGCCAGATAATTTCTAGCTTTTTGATCCAATAGATAATGATTGGCCACGAAATTCAGGGCAATTTTTTTTCTATAACCTTGATTTAGTAAATATTTCAAGTCTTTAGATGCTATTTTTAATTTTTCATGATTAATAAAAATAATCTCTCCTAATTGATAGATTATTAACTATAGGTTTCTAAAAAATCTTAAAACTTGTTAAACTCTCTCAAACTTCTCTTAAGTTAGCCTCTTCTTTTAGCGGCTATAATCAGAGCACGATCTGATGAATCCTCTGCCCGGTCGGCCACGTTGGCTAACTTTTTAATAGTCTCTTTTAATTCAATTAACTTCAAAACTCCAATTTTATCTGATCGGTAGGCCCTATAAAGATTTTTAATTACTTTTCTTTCAATAATATCTGCTTCATCTTCTAGATTTTCTATGTCATGGGCTTTAGCAACGGCTTTCCCTAGATCCTTTTCTAATAAGCTAATACAATCTTTAAGGGTTAATATTGTTTGAGAAAGGATTTTCATCATTTCCTTAAAATCGTCTTCAAATTCAGATGGAAATTCGACTCTACTTAAACAAATAGTAAATGCGGCAGATTCCACCACATCGGCAACACTATCCACGGATTCAGCTAAAACTATTCTGTCTTCTCTGTCAAATGGTAAAAAGGCACCTTCATAGAATTCCAATTCCATTTTTCTACGCATTTTATCGGCTTCGTGTTCTTTAATGGCGATTTTTTTAGCCATTAAATTCACGTTTTTATAATCTCCGAGATAGTAATAGGGCATCAATTCTTCCAGGCCTAAAAAACACTCATAAACCAATTCAACATGTTCTTGTGAGTATTTTTCTACTTTACTTTCTCTTTTAAACAGTCGCATTGTATCCCATTGGATTGTAAAAAACTTTATTAAATCATATCAAATTGTGAAGAAGTCTCAATGAATCAATAAGGCCGTGTGCATAAGTTATGCATCCAAAGGCCGTAATATAATCTTTTTTTTTAAGATAATAACTGGTATCGTCTCTGTAGTTTTTTGCTCTTTCTACAACTTCTTTCTCTTTTTCACTAAAATTTATAGACTCAATTTCTTTTAAATTTTTTGCCAGAGTTTCTATGTCCTTTTCAATTCTTTCCTTATAATCCATAAAATGCCTCTAAAACTTGATTATGGAATATTAATGTAGTTATGCGTTTTTTTAGTGGATTATTCCATGATTTGTTTTAATATCTTAATTAATTACTTAATATATTATTTTTTAAAGAAAGTCTGTTTATTTTTTTGTAACCTAAAATCAAAATAATTTATTTTAATTAATTAATTTTCGCTTTTCATGGATTTCCAGGTGTGATAAACCCGTTGTAAAACTGTGAAATAGCCCAGAACCATTATTAGTATCACGGCAGCACTCATTATATCCGAACCGAAAAATACTCCTATAAACGCCCCTGCCATTAAAATAACCATTCTTTCAGCTCTTTCAGCAATTCCAACTCCGCAAGGTATTCCCTCAACTTCGGCTCTAGCTCGAACATAGCTTACACTCAGGGAGGCGTGCAGGGCAAGAATTCCGAAAAACCAGCCTACAAATCCACCATATATTATTCCAATTATAAGAACAGCATCGGAAAATCTATCGGCGGTAGAATCCAGAAATCCTCCGAATTTAGTAATGGAATTATTATTTCGAGCTACTGCTCCGTCAATAATGTCTAAAAATCCGCTTAAAGCAATGAATATTCCACCCCAAAGTAAACTACCCATCGCAAACATGTAAGCTGCTACCAAAGCGACTAAAAGTCCTAATATGGTCAAATAGTTAGGTTGAATATTTATTCTTCTGGCCAGAGGATCTATAAACTTTTTTAGATATGGCCTTAAATTATTAAGCATACTGGTAATTTATAAATTCAAGTAATATATATTTTGTATATCTTTATCTCTCCAAATATCCCAAGAATTATTATGGGCAGGGGTTAAATTCTATCTAACCGCATTTTCAATAAAGTAAGAAATTTTAAGTGAATAAAATGAAAATCGTAAAAATCAACTCCCAAAAAGTTGAAAAACAAATTATTAATGAAGCTATCAATTATATGGCCGAGGGGGAAGTCGTTCTTTATCCTACCGATACGCTATATGGTTTAGGGGTTAATATATTTCATGAAAATGCTTTAAAAAAATTATACGTTATTAAAAATAGATCAATTAATAAACCCATATCTATTTGTGTTTCTGATATGGGTTGGATTCCTAAAATAGCTCAAGTAGATCAAGAAACCTTAAATTGGATATCTAAATTATTGCCTGGGCCTTACACAGTGATATTAAAGAAAAAAGACTGCATATCTAAATTGCTTACTGCAGGCAGTGAAAATATCGGCATAAGGATCCCTGATAATGATTTGTGTCGGAAAATATCTCAAAAATTTCCTATAACTACTAGCAGTGCTAATATTTCCGGAAAAGAAACTAAACAATCAGTTAATGAAATTTTAAAACAACTGGACAACGATATTAGTCTGGTACTGGATGCAGGCCCGTCAAAAGTTAATAAACCATCAACGGTTATTGATTTCACGGTTAAACCACCAGTTGTCATTAGAAAAGGATCGGGGGATTATATTTCTCTAAATAGATCAGGATAAACGATAAATTTCCGAAAATAAGTATTAATATTGGGTGGGATAATAATATTCATGATAATGCTGGTGATATGAATTAATTAGTGTGATAATATTTAACTGGTTGTGAATGAAATTAATTTTATTAATATAAAAAACATTTAAATTAAATTAATAATCTTTTTAAAACATAATCGTTTAAACTATATAAAAATATGATTTTTATCAAATATTCAAAACCATATTAATTGAGGAAATAATGAAAGTATTAGCTAATCTTAAAAAAACATCTAAAATTCCCACCGGTTGTTCCATAGATAATTTGTTAGGGGGCGGGGTTGAAAAAGGAAATTTAACTCAATTTTACGGCCCTCCAGGGTCTGGAAAAACTAACATAGCCCTTAAGCTGGCAGTCCAGTGTGCAAAAAATGGCGGTAAAGTTGTGTATGTGGATACTGAAGGCGGAATTTCCATTGACAGGATAAAACAAATTTCTGGCAGTGATTTTGATCAGATTGCTGGTCATATAATTGTTTTTGAGCCCACATCATTCCCAGAACAGGATGAAGCCTTAAAAAGAATTAGCAATTTATTGGAATCGCAGAGCGAAGAAATTGATTTGATTATCCTTGATTCTGCGGTGGCGCTTTACCGGTTAAAAGATGGTAATTCTTCCAGATTAAATAGGGAACTGGGAACTCAAATGGCTTTACTATCCAAGATGGCCCGAAAAAATGATCTGGCAGTAGTTGTAACCAATCAAATTTACTCAGTTATTGATGAAGCATGGTAATGGGGTAGTGGAACCTGTAGGGGGAACCATTCTCAAGTACTGGAGCAAAATAATCGTTGAACTAGAGAAAGGGGACATCATTGGAGAAAGATGCGCCACTTTAAAAAGACATAAAAGTAAAGTTGAAGGAATCAAAACCCGATTTAGAATAGTTGAAAGAGGTTTAGGAAATTAAGAACTAACTATTCTAAGCTTTATTACAGCTTTCCAATTATTTTTTAAAAATTTTACAAATATAAGATTAATTTTTTTTCTTGGTATTCTCTCAATATTAAAACAGTATAAATTAAATTTGAATATGTATCTGTATGATTTTTAGTAAAACTAATGTTATAAATATTTATAAATGGGGGCGTACAATATTGATTATAATTTATTAGGAAATTGATTTTCCGAGTTTTATTCCTAATAAAAATATAATTCTGTGTGAATTCATATTTTAGATTTAATAAGTTAAATAAAAAGATTATTAATCTTATAATAAAATATATAATATAAGTTTTATCAATTAAGGATATCAATTAAATGGTCACAATATTGCCAAAGAAGTAATTAATTTGATATATTGTATCTTTGAAATTGATTGTTATCTTAATTAGACTTAAAGATGTGATAAACATGATTTCCCCTAAAAAGTACGCCAAGGCAGCAAGAGTTGCGCCTAAAGGCTTTAAAACGGCAAATGACTTCTTTGATCATGTTTTTAAAGATAAAGAAATGATATGGATGGGCCAAAATACGAACCATCTTCATCATGAAAGAAAAATCATGGATGCCATGATTGATTGCATTAATAGCCGAGAATACTGTAAATACCCACCGCCAGAAGGATTTCCAGAACTTAAACAATTAGTTTTGGAAGATCTGGGGCTGGATAAAGAATTTGATATTTTAATCACAGCTGGTGGAACTGAATCACTTCATCTATGTATGAATGATGTTTTGGAACCTGAGAACAATGCTATTACATGTGATCCTGGTTATTTGATCATTGATAATTTTGCCAGCAGATTTAGTAGTGAAGTTATAGCTGTACCTATTTATAACGAGGAATGCGGTTATAAACTTACTCCTAAATTAGCAAGAGAATATATGAATGAGAATACTAAACTCATTTCATTAATAGATCCTTTAAATCCTTTAGGATCTTGTTATACTAAAGAAGAGATTAAAGAATTTGCTCAAATAGCTGTTGAGAATGATATTTATCTCTTGCACGATATAACTTACCGTGATTTCGCAAGAGAACATCATTTAGCTGCAAAATATGCTCCAGATCATACCATAACTGTTTACAGTTTTTCTAAAATATTTGGAATGGCAGGACTTCGTATTGGAGCTATAATTGGTCTTCCAGAGATAATGACTTCTATTAGAAGTATTGTCATTAATGATTTAGGAACCAATGTTGTATCTCAGGCAGGGGCCATTGCTGCTCTAAAATCAAAAAGCCAGTGGATTGACCATATTCGAGATACCACTCGCAATAACCAAAAGATCATAAAAGAAGCTGTTGATCAGGTAGAAGGTGCTTTTTTGCCTGTTTATCCGTCTGATGGAAATATGATGGCCATAGATATTAAGGATACAGGAATAGATCCTCAGGAAATGATTGATTATCTTCTAGATAAAAAAGTATTTATTAGACAAGGTTCCTACACCAGTAAACTTTATGGTGATAGGTATGTTCGTATTAGCTTTTCAGTTCCAGAAGAACAGGTAAAAATATTTGCAGAAAAGTTCTTAGAGGCCGTTGATGTTTTAAGGCCACTATAATTTTCTTTTCATTTTTTATTTTTTACATAATTTTATTTTAGATGTTACATTCTAAATCTTAATTGTATCTTAACTTCTAAATTTATTTATTTTATTTTATTAAAAGTATAATGGCTTGAATTGGCATATTAATCATTATTACTTGATAAATAGAAAAATCCTCAATCAAATAGTCCTAAAATACTCAGATAATTTTAAAAATAAATAAAAATAGAATTTAGAATATTTTCTGAAAAGTAAAGTGCATAGGATTATGTATGAGTATTATATTGATTTAAGGTTAATTATTCCTCTTTCAAATAATAATATTCACCCATTTCTTTTTGTTTTCGGTCAAGGAAACTATCGTACTTGTTTACCCGTGGACGTTTGGTTTCTTTGTCTCTACGGAAAGTAATTCCCACATCTGATAAGAAGCGGTTCATAGAGTCTCTTAATGCAGCAGGTGCCGTGGTATGGCCTTCCACTCCAGGCTGGCCATGGAAGACCATGGCTCTATCAGATACGTAGTCAATGAACACTATATCGTGATCAATAATTATAGCTGCAGCATTTCTACTTTCCACTATTTTTCTAATGGTTCTTGAGGCAATTAAACGTTGTTCAACATCTAAAAATGCAGTAGGTTCGTCAAGAACGTAAACCTCAGCAGGATGGGATAAAGTAGCTGCTACAGCAAGTCTTTGCAGTTCCCCACCACTTAAATCTCTGACCTGCTTGTCAATAATTTCTTCTAAGGAAAAAGGCTTCAGGATTTCGGTTTTGAATATATTGGTGCCATAACTGGGCGTATTGGTGTACAAAAATTCTTCTACCGTCCCATCAAACTCTGAAGAAAGATACTGTGGTTTGTAAGAAATAGTTACCTTATTTTTTATCTTCCCTTCATCTGGTTTTTCCACTTCAGCCAGCATTTTAGCAAAAGTGGTTTTACCTATACCATTGGGCCCGAAAGCTGTTACAATTTCGTTGTGATAAATTTTTCCTTCATCAGATTCCAGTTTAAATCCGTCAAATGATTTTTTAAGGGCAGAATATTCAGTTAAAATTTCTCCTTCCCCTTCTGGTGTAGGAGGTCTTATCTGGAATAATATTGGTTGTTTTCTAATTCTAACGTTTTCTTCCTGGAGGAATCCATTGATATAAGCATTTATACCAACTCGAACTCCTCTCATTTGAGAAACAACACCATAACCTCCAGATTTACCATATAAAACGTGAACATAATCTGATATGGCATCTAAAGCAGCTAAGTCGTGTTCAATTACCATAACTGATTTGCCTTCTTTAGCCAGTTCCCTAATAACATTTACCGCATTTAGACGCTGTCTAACATCCAACCAGGATGTAGGTTCGTCAAAATAATAGAAATCTGCATCTTTTAAAACAGCAGCAGCTATGGCCACTCTTTGCAGTTCCCCACCACTTAATTTTGATATTTCCCGGTTTAAAATAGGTCTAATGTCCAGAGTATCCAGAACATTATCCAGTTGTCCCCGTTCGTCCACCTGGCTTAAAAGGTTTTTTACTTCTCCTTTAACATATTTAGGGAGCATATCTACCATTTGTGGTTTGTGAACTACTTTCAGGTCTTTATTTGATAATTTTCTAAAGTAACTTTGCATCTGGGAGCCTTTAAAATAATCTATTATTTCGTCCCAGGAAATGGTTTCTTCATAGTTTCCTAAGTTAGGTTGCAGTTCTCCAGATAGTATTCGGATAATGGTGGACTTTCCAATACCATTGGGCCCTAATATGCCCACCACTGAACCTTCACTTATGTTAGGCAGACCAAACAGCTCGAACATGTTTTGCCCATAACGGTGAATAGGATCTTCTAATGCTTCTGGGAGGTTTATTATGGTTACTGCATCAAAAGGACACCTTTTAGTACATATTCCGCAACCCGAACATAATTCTTCTGAAATTAATGGTTTTTTGGTCTTTTCATCAATTACAATGGTGTCTTCGTCCATCCTAACTCCTGGACAGTATTCTATGCAAGTGTAATTGCATTTTTTGGGCTGACATCGATCATGATCTAATATGGAAATTCTACTCACTTATATCACCGTAAAATTGTTTTAAAATTACTATTTGCTTTAAATAAGTTAATTAATATTCTAATTAATTATAAATTTGAATTAGAAATAATTTATAAGTTATTTCTATTTATAAACACATATAATTCATTTAAATTATTAATAAAATAACATAAATTGAATAAATTTTAAAATGATAATTATTGTTTAATGGTTCATCATTTAAAATATTTGATTAAAATAATTAATTAATTTGATGGATATAAAATAGAACTTTGATAGGATAGCTAGAATCATATGGAATTTTTTTAGTTTAATACTATTTAAAAACCCTCAAAATTTTTGCCAAAAAACGATTTTTAAAAGCTTTAAAACCAATTTAACTTAAAATAAATAAAAAAAATAGAAAAAAGAATTCATAGAATTAGCTTATATTTTTTTAACAGCTAATTCTATGTCTGATGCTTTAACGGTTTTTCTTCCAGCGTGCTTAGCTAATTTAACAGCTTCTAAAGCTAGAGTTTCGCCCGTTTCTTCTAAAGCTTTTGCCAAAGCTTCTCTTGCATCATCACTGATTCTTTGTGCACCGGCGTTTTTTATGATACGTCCCACTGGTGCGACAGGTAATTCAGCCATAATATCACCTCAATTTTATCTGATACTCCATACTATTTAAATTTATCGTTGATATGGCTATCTTTGTGACCCATATCACTATCGTGACCTCCCTAAATGAGGTGAAGCCTCAGGTGACATGATGATAATTCAGTTATTTATGGGGGTGGCTCAAAGTATTGCTACCCTAATTTTTGCACCTAATGGCCATGGACATGAAAAATTAATATGATATAATCATCAGATACTGACATGGAAAAACCGGATTTTTTTAAGGTGAAAAAGATGAAACAAGTAATAGTTATGAGGGGCGACCTCAACATGGGCCGTGGTAAAATTGCTGCACAAGCGTGTCACGGCTCTTTAGGATCATTTAAAAAGGCAGAAACGCGTAAAATTAGAGAATGGGAACTTGAAGGAGAGAAAAAGGTTGTGGTGAAAGTCAACTCACAGCAAGAATTATTTGAAGTTTTTGAACTGGTCAAAGCCGCAAATTTGCCTCATTATCTGGTTCGTGATGCAGGCCACACTGAAATTCCCAGCGCTACTGTAACATGTTTGGGAATTGGTCCAGATGATGATGAAAAAATAGACAAGATAACTCAGGACCTCAAGTTACTTAAATAAACCTGAATAATATAGTAAGTTATTGTTGATACTATTAAAATAACAGACGTTTATTTTAAAATTATTTAGATATTAAAATTAATATCTGTAATGTCAATTAAAATGTCATTGTTGTGAGTATTATGGACTGGGTAATTAAAGTCGGGGGGAGTTTGTTTCCTGAAAATTCAGTAAAGCTAGTTAAGGCTATTTCTGAATCAACAGAAAAAGAAGTAATGATTGTATGTGGTGGTGGTTCTTTTGCTAATCAAATACGAGATTATGACTACCAAATGAACTTTTCTGCCTCTGCAAATCATGAATCGGCCATTATGTGCATGGATATTGTTGGCCGGTTACTGGCTGATAAAATTCCTGGTGCTGAAGCGATTTATGACTTAAATTCTGCTAAATCACTGTCTAAAGAAAATAAAATTCCCGTATTTCTCCCTTCCCGGCTCATGCACTATTTGGATCCATTGGAACATTCCTGGAATGTAACCTCAGATTCCATATCATTTTACATTGCCCAAATTTTACAAGCAAAACTTTTAATAGCAACAGATGTAGATGGTATATATACCCGAATACCATCTGCCAAAGATGCTAAACTTATAAATGAAATAAGTGCTAAAAAACTACTATCTTTTGGTGAAACATCAATTGACACATCATTGAGCGAGCTTTTACTAGAATTCGGGTCTAATTGTTATGTTGTAAATGGAAAGTACCCTGAGAGGACTCTTTCTATAATTAATGCTTGTGTTGATGTTGACAATACACAATACACACTAGTTAGAGGTGATTAAATGGAGAAAATAGAATGCACATCATGTAAACAGGAAATACCTCTGGTAGAAACTTATGTTAAGTTTGAATGTCCTGAGTGTGAAGAAATTATTTACCGATGTCAGAAATGCCGAACTTTCGGACATATCTACACTTGCAAGTGCGGATTTAAAGGACCTTAAGTTTAACTTAGTTGTTAACTTAATCTCTTAAATTTGATTTTATTGGCAAATTTAATTTCATTCAATTCACTATTTTTGAATAGGCTCTTTTTTAAAGAATTATTCGAAAAAATTCAAAAGAATTTCATAGAAATACTGATTTTTCTATAAACCCATAAAATTTAAATATTAAAAATATTATATTTAGTAATAACAATTGAGCAAATCAGTATTACTATGATGTGTTTGGAATTATAAACTTAACAAATTAAAACTTAAGAAGTTTAAATTGGAGGTTATATTATGGGTGAAGTAGTAGCTACCATAAAACTAATGCCAGAAAGTCCTGAAGTGGATTTAGAAAATATTAAAAAAAATATTGAAGCTTCTATACCAGAAGGAACCGAATTACACAAAATTGAAGAAGAACCTATTGCTTTTGGTCTGGTGGCCTTAAATGTAATGGTTATTGTGGACGACGGTGAAGGCGGAACTGAAGAAGTTGAAGCTAACCTTTCCAAACTGGACAATATAGGCAATATTGAAGTTACAGATGTCAGAAGATTAATGTAAGGCCTTAGTTTATTAAGTTTAATTAGTTTTTTAACTTTTTAATTATTGAAAACTGTTGGTGATGGCGATTTTTGATCTCATCATAGCCTGCTTAATCGGAATTTTGTGCGGTGCAATAACTGGCTTGATTCCAGGTATTCATGTGAATACTGCTGGAGCCATTATTTTTGCATCGTCTGCTTTTCTTTTAAATTTATTTTCTATCGAATTTTTATGCGTATTTTTAGTATCCATGGCCATAGCTCATGCACTCTTAGAATTTATCCCCGCCATGCTTTTAGGAGTCCCAGATGAGAGTACGGCATTGTCTATTTTACCAGGCCACCGCATGGTGCTGGAGGGCCGTGCCCGGGAAGCTATTCGTTTAGTGGCCATGGGCGGTTTTGGGGCAATAATAGTAACTATTTTTTTACTTCCTCTTTTTATAATGATTTTACCTCCACTTTATGAAATAATAAGGCCTTATATATGGATAATCCTTGTTTTTGTTTCTATTTATATGATTGTAAGGCTCAGCAATGATTTTAAAACAAGGGCTTGGTCTTTTATCCTGTTTATTTTATCAGGAATAATGGGCTGGACCATGCTGCAAACCCCTATATCGTCCAATTTATCATTGATGTGCCTTTTTACAGGTCTTTTTGGTGTAAGTACTATAATTTATAGTTTAAATGAAAAATCAATACTTCCCTATCAAAATAAATTTCATAATTTCCACTTGAATACTCAAATTTTTAGAGGAATAATGGCTGGAGGAATTGCCGGAACCATATTGGGATTTTTACCGGGATTTGGACCGGCCCAGGGAAGTATAATTGCCCAGGAATTAAGCGGGGGCGGTGGTGAAGAGAATACCGAGAGTTTCTTAACTGCTATAAGTGGAGTGAATACAGCAGACACTCTTTTTTCTTTGGTGGCCATATATTTGATTGGAAATCCCCGTAGTGGTATTGCCGTTTATATTTCCAATTTTATTCAAGATTTTAACATCAACCATCTACTTTTTTTCATATTTGCTTCACTTACTGCAGTTTCAGTATCTTTAATACTTTGTTTGAAACTGGGGGACTGGTTCAGCATATATATGCAGGGAATAAATTATAATAAGCTTTCTTGGGCAGTTATAATATTCATGACAGGCCTTTTGATTTGTTTTTCCCTAGTAGAAGGAGCATTTTTACCATTCATATGTTTGGTATTTATTACAGCCACAGCTTTAGGATTGCTACCTCATTATTTGGGGGTTAGTAAGTCTCATCTAATGGGAGTATTGATCGTTCCAGCTATTGTTATCTATTTTGGCATGTATAATTGATTAATTAGAATCTAAAATGAAAAATAAGTTTAAAGGTTATTCAAATAACCAGAACATGTCTGGCCATTTTTTTAGCAGATTCCACAAATTCTTTAGAATCAACTCCGGGAAATGGATCAATTATACACAAATCAAATTGTTCATCTAAAACAGAATCGAGTTGCCTGATATCCAGATTATAAACTTCAAATTGTTTTCCTTTAGCTATCATACATTTTTCAAGTTTTTCATCAAAAAAATCAACTTTATATCCGTTTACTTCCAGATTTAAAGCAGCCATATTAGTGGCCGGTTTCCACAAGTCATTGAAGACAACTCTACTGGCCCCTGACATTAAAGAAAAGATTCCCAGAGTCCCTGGCCCAGAAGTAGCATCTAAAACAGTAAAACCAGGATTTTTGCAGTGTTTTTTTATAAAAAGAGAAGTTGAAGTAATTTTTGGGGATCTATGGCTGGGGAATTCAATATGTATTTCACTTTGATCCTTATGGAGGCATATAGGGCCATGAGGTGTACTAATAATGTCACATCGCATATCACATCCGGCCAATGTTTCATAAACGTGGGGTTCATGGGAAGAGTCCATTATACCCACTGTTTTTTGGGTTTCGCCTTTAATAACGGCTTTAACTTCTGGAATTTCTTCCATTATTTTTTCAGCGCAATGCTGATTCATTTTTGGTGAAAGCACAATTAGAGATTTCTCTCCTAAATAAGGAATTGCCTGGATGGGATAAGCCGGAGTTATTAGAGGAACACATGCGTTTCTTAATGTAGTCTGTCTGTTTTGAAGTTCGTCTTGAATCATTAGTTTTAGTACGTGTGCAACAGTCAGGTCGAGGTGCCGTTTTCCACAAGCACATCTTCCAAACTGAGAATCGATGGATTCTAGGTCTATTTGTTTTGAAAGCGGTGAAAATTTCTTTATATCTATTGTTTGACACTGTTTACATGGATTAAATGCTTCTTTGGCCTGGATCAATATTTCCTCAGCAGTCCTTATGCAGGTGCTTCCGCACTTGCATTTTAATTCCATATGCTTAAATATTGGTTAAACCATATTAAATATTTGAGTTTTATGAAGCAGAAACGGAAAGACATTTTGAAGGACCTTCTCGGAGAATTTGGTTCTGAGGAGTATTCAGAGAATACAGAAGATGAATCTGATGATAATCGTCAGGAAGTGGAATTTGAGGAAATAATCACTCCTGAAGAAAAGCCCCAAAATTGGTTAGATCAGGTCGAAGAGGAAGAAGAGGAATTTGAGGAAGAAGAGGAAGATGCTTTTAACATTGAAAAAATAATGCAAAAGCAAGCTAAACCTCAAAAAACTATCAAAAAAACCACTGATAGTTCTCGCGCTGAAATTATTGAAGAAGATTTAATACCTCAATATAATGTCAGTGTTCCTAAGTTTTCTGATAATGAAAAACAACTTCTAAATGAAATAAGGGAAAAACTCGTGGAAGTAGCTGTTTCCAAGGGAGATGAGTTTAAAATAGACGAGTCCAGCTTCATTAATGAAGTTAAAGAATTTTTAAGGATGAAAGGTGTTCGCAATATCGACAAACTTTCAGCCCAAATATCCCAGGAAATGTTGGGATATGGAGAACTTGATCCTTTGATTAAAGACGATGATCTGGAAGAGATCATGGTTATTGGAATTGGTCGGCCTGTTTTTGTTTATCACCGAAAAATCGGTATGATGGTTACCAATATTATTTTTGATCATGATAATGATATTAAAGCTTTAATTGATGTCATAGCTCGTCAGGTTAACCGTAGGATTGACCAGCAGACCCCTATTTTGGATGCAAGACTGGAGGATGGATCAAGGGTAAATGCAACCATACCTCCTGTTTCTGCAGATGGTTCCAGTCTTACTATACGTAAATTTAGAAAAGATCCTTTAACTGTTATTGATCTTATTAATTTTAAAACCATGTCATCCCATCTGGCCGCTTTTATGTGGCTTTGTGTGGATGGACTTGGTGTAAAACCTTGTAATGCAATTATTGCTGGAGGTACTGGTTCTGGTAAAACCACAACTTTAAACACGGTAACTTCTTTCGTACCTCCCAGGGAGAGAATAATTACTATTGAAGATACTCTGGAACTTCAATTACCTCACACTCACGTTTTAAGGATGGAAACTAGGCCTCCGAACATTGAAGGGTCTGGTGAACTGGATATGGATACGCTGGTTAAGAATTCTCTCAGGCAAAGGCCGGATAGGGTTATTGTAGGGGAAGTAAGGGGAAGTGAAGCTATAACTCTTTTCACAGCTTTGAATACCGGGCACTCTGGATTTGGTACCCTTCACTCCAATACGGCCAGAGAAACCATTACTAGGTTGGTAAATCCTCCTATGAGTGTTCCAAATATTATGATACCTGCTTTAGACTTTATTATAATGCAAAACCGTATGTACCGTCCTGAAGGAGGATCCATAAGAAGAATTACGGAAGTAGCTGAAGTAGTGGGTATGGAAGAAGGTAATGTGCAACTTAACAGGGTATTTGAGTGGAATAATGTTACTGATAAAGTAGAATACGTTGGAATTGCCAGTCAAACTCTCAGATCTCTTTCTGAACTTAGAGGTGTTAGTATAACTGAAGTTGAGGAAGAAATAGAAAAGAGAAGGCTAGTTTTAGAGTATATGGCTGATAAAAATATCCGGGCCATAGATGAGGTAGGTCAATTCATAAATGATTACTATAAAGATTCTGATGAATTACTTGAAAGAGTATTATAACTTAACCTATTAAATTAATCAAAATAATTATATAAACAATGGCTATTCAATGGATTATTATAATTAAATAAAAAAATATTCATAAAAATTAATTAAATAATTAATTAAACTCATTTAGTTCATTCCAGTATTAATGATTCAATTCCGGAAATTGGTGATTATCATGGCTAAAAGCATTAAAGACCTTTTCGATAAGATTGGTGGATTCACTATCGATTCCAGTAAAAAAGTCGGCGAAGGTGTTCAGGTCCCTGTAAATAAACTGGGGGGTATCAACAATAAAATTGGGGGTGTAAGGTCCGGTATTGGCGGTATAAGGTCTGGTGGGGACAGTTCCGGGAAGGATGACACCGCTAATGATAAAAACAAATCTTCAGGATTCAGGCCTCGTGAAACTTCTTCTAAAATTATTAAAAGAATGAAAATGAGTCCAGAAGAGATTGATGTATTTAAAGGACTAATCGAATCTGAAAAAGACGATAAAAGGCCCCCTAAAGAAGAAAAAATAAAAAAAGAATCCTTTGAAAAGGCATCACTGGAAGAACTCCTTAAAGATGAAGAAAAAGAAGGTCTGGATCCCAAACTGATTATTGGGCTGGGTCTGACCTCTGGTTTAATAGTCATGGGAGTAATGGTGGTCTTAGGGTTTGGAATAGAAATTGGTCTGGCACTTATGCTGGTAGTAATTTTAATGGCCATGGTTCTGATTTTCATGCCTAATCTAAAAAAAGGAGGCCGTTCTGCTGAAGCTTCCCGTGAATTACCTTATGCTTTACGTCAAATGGCCACTGAATTACGGGCTGGACTGGGTCTTCATGATAGTATGCGATCTGTCGCCATGTCTGGTTATGGGCCCCTATCTGAAGAATTTGCCAGAACCCTGGAAGAAATAAAATACGGGGAAACCACCGAAAATGCTCTAATGGATATGAGTGAGCGTATTGATTCTGAAGGAATGAAAAGGGCTATTTATCAGATTACTCGTACTTTAAGCAGTGGTGGAGATCTGGCCAAAACATTAAATGTTATTGCTGACGATATTGCCTACGAAATGCGGATGAAATTAAAGGATTATGCTCAAAAACTAAATTCTTTTACTATGATCTACATGTTCATAGCTATTTTAGGGCCAGTTATCTTCATGATCATGTTGCTGGCAGCATCTACGGTAATGGGCGGATCGATTTTCCCACCAATTGTTCTAATAATTCTGTATTTGTTCTTTTTCCCGGTGGTAGTGGGATTCATGGCCTTTATGATAAAACGGTTGGAGCCTAAGCTTTAATTTTCGATAATTTTTTTTAAATTATTTAAAATTAATTAAAATACAATTATTTTATTTTTAAATATTCTATTATTTAAATTTGATTACTAAATAAAAAAAGAAATAAATTAATTTTAATTCATCCCGGTTAATCTGGTATATTCATGTAATTCTAATACCAATCAAACCTATCTGAGGAAATATAAAAATTGCCAAACATTGCAAAGTTATCACTAGAACAGGGTTACAGTAACAAAAATAATATTCTGGTCTTCCAATTTTCCTATTTAAGCTAGAATATAGTTGTGATTTATCTGAGTATCCCCGACTTAACATGCTCAAATAAATATTCTCTCGCCCTGTTCATATGATCTTAAAAACATCATCATAATAGTAAAACCAATCTGTTTTATTCTCCACATGTAAGCTGGTTTTTTTATTAAAAATGTCGAAGTTTCGGGAGGTTTGAGCATTGGTAATCCTTTTTAACTCATCATAGAATAAGAATATGAATCTTATCATGAGACTCAATATCATGGAAAAATCCCGGGGCATCCCTAATTTTCTGAATGATTGTACCACTTCTTGCATAGGGCTTATTGAAGACAATAATATGATTGATGTTAAAGTCACAATAATTCGAGAAAAAAGCAAGGTTGCGAACATCAAACCTTGATAAGTGATATTAATTCCAAAAGGTAATATAAATATAACCTCTCCTGGCCGTATAAATGGCTGAAAAGCAATTATAAAAATACTAAACGGCAGAAGTATCAAAATTCTTTTAAAAGCTGTTTTGAATGAGATTTTGATAGATAAATCAATAATATCTAAATAAGCTTCCAAAGCTACTAAAACTATAATTTGGTACTAAAAACAGCATACACTATAATAAGTGTTAATAATATTAGTTTTATTCGTCCATCCAGTGAATGAATGATGCTTTCTTTCATGGATTCTCTTTCAATTAGATAAATCTGAATCATCCATTCCCATTTTTTGTCTCCAAAATGATAATAGATAAAAGTTAGAATTTTAATTTATAAAAAATATTTGTAGATAGGAATTTAAAATTATCCCCATCTATATGTTTAATTATTTAATTTTTTAGATTACCATTCTTTCAGATTTAAACCATCTGGCAGTAGTAGCTAATCCACCCATGGCCAGGAAAGCTATAATAGTCCCTAAAACAATGGAATAACTCCTCCTAAAGGAGATTCACCTAAAGCAGGCACGAAGTATAATCTGGGTAGTGGTGCTTCAAACATTGGTTCTGTTTCTTGAATAGAACAATCTTTTCAGCAGCACTTTCCAAACCATCAGGATTTGAGGAAGCTAAAATGGTGCTAAAATCTGCTATTATAGACAGCCACAACTAACCCTCCAATAATGAATTTTTTGTCTTTAGCGTTCATTTTTCCACCTCAGTGGCTAGATTTTAGGTTTATTCCAGGAAGTAAATCTGGTCTAACTCTTTCAATTGCTAAAATTGCTACTACAGTTATTGCTCCTTCAGCAATACCTATAACTGCGTGATATAGGCCCATGAAGAATAATCCTAAGTTCTAAAGGGAAAGTTCCAGCCATTGCACAATTCTATAGCCACTGCTAATGATGCAACAAATATGGAAACCCATCCAGCTAAGAATATGGCCACCCATAAATTTAATTTTTTCAAAGCTTGGAATACTCCAAACCCTGTAAATCCTGCAATAACTCCCATATTTAGTATATTGGCACCTAAAGCAGTAATTCCTCCGTCTCCAAAGAAAAATGCTTGTACAGTCAGTACTACTGCTAAAACAAGGACTGCTGCCCAGGACTACCAAATACGATGGCCACCAGTGCCGCCACCCAACATATGTCCACTTGTTCCCCAAGGTATAGGGATATTCATGGCCTGTATAGCAAATATAAATGCAGCTAAAACTGCTATCAATGGACACGTTTTTTCATCAAGATTTTTTCTAGCCCATCTTAGAGCAAAGATAAATTGCTATTATAGTAATAATATAATATATTGCTGCTTGCCCTAAAGGCAAGAAACCATCAGGTATATGCATTTTTGACCTCCTATTAACTAAATAAAATTGGCCATTAAATTTTTATAAGATTTAAAAAAGTATTACTATTTTTAATTATTTTATAAAGAATTTAATACTCCAAATAACCTCCTATTTAGGCCCCTTAACACAATATTCTCTTCTGAATTTATATCTTATAAATGTTACAGTTAGTATTACTGGGTCTTTATTTTAATGTTAGAATTTATTACATTTGTAATACTAATTGATTTTTTTTATAAATTATGTAATAAAAACTAGAAATGAGTTAAATTGAAATCATAAAAATAAAATTTTATAGACATACTTTACTACACAAACTTTATATATATTGATACTTAAATTGAGAAATATCATTATAAATCATTAATAATTAATGAGTATTTATTAGTGAAATTATTAAAATTAATTGGGATTAAGCTGGTGATAATATGGCACCTAAATCAACCAAACCTAAAGACTTTAAAGAAGATTTCTGGAAATCTAAAGATATTAAAATCTCCATTGGGGATATTGTTCAAGACGAAGTAGGAGGAGGGGCAGATGAATCTGTCGAAATGGGACCAACTCCTAAACCTCATGTTACCGACCTCAGGGAATGGGACATGAAATTAATGGAAAGATATGAACCATTTTACGCTCCATTCTGTGATATGTGTTGTCTTTGTACCTATGGTAAATGTGATTTAACCGCTGGTAAAAAAGGAGCATGTGGAATTGATATAAAAGCCCAACAGGCCCGTATGGTTTTACTTGCTTGTTGTATTGGGGCAGCTGCCCACTCTGCTCACGCCAGGCACTTGTTAGAGTATCTAATTGAAAAGAAAGGTGAAGATTTCCCTATAGATATGGGAGTAAACATAGACATTGAAGCACCGATCATAAGGACTCTAATTGGTAAAGCACCTAAAACTCTGGGTGATCTAAGGGAAGCCATGGATTACATGGAAGAACAAAACCTGCACCTTCTATCGGCCTGTCACACTGGCCAGGAAGGAAGTAATGTAGATTTTGAATCAAAAGCTTTACATGCCGGGCTAATGGATAACTTAGGAAAAGAAATAGGGGATATTGCCCAAATCGTAGCCCTTGATATGCCTAAAGGAGACGAAGACGCTCCTCTGGTAGAAATGGGTATGGGAACTGTAGATAGGGACAAGCCAATTGTTTTATGTATAGGACACAATGTTTCCTCTGGAGCAGGGGTAATAGATTATGTGGAAGATGAAGGCCTGGAAGACAATGTGGAAGTTTGTGGTATATGTTGTGCGGCAATTGACATAACTCGTTACAACCAGCACGCTAAAGTTATAGGGCCCATCTCTAAACAATTAAAATTCATAAGAAGTGGAGTAGCCGATGTCATTGTTGTAGACGAGCAGTGTATACGAACAGATGTCCTGGAAGAAGCCAAGAAAAATCAGACCAAGGTAATTGCTACTACTGATAAGATGTGCCTTGGTTTACCAAACCTTACGGACGAAGATGCTGATAAGATAGTTTCTCAGCTAATTAACAATCAAATTGAAGGGGCTCTAATTCTTGACCCTGATAAAGTAGGGGAAGTGGCCACTAAAGTAGCATTGCAAATAGCAGATGATAGGGGAATGCTTAAATTACTCCCAAATATGGATGAAATCCAGGAAATGGCCAAAGAATGTACAGAATGTGGCTGGTGTACCCGGGTTTGTCCTAACAGCATACCTATGATGGAAGCTGTAATGGGGGCCAGTGAAGGCGACTTCTCCAAAATGGAAGCATTATATGATAACGACGTATGTTACACCTGTGGTAGGTGTGAACAGGAATGTGAACGTGATATTCCTCTAATGTCCATGATGGCTAAAATAGGGGAAAACAAGCTCAAAGAACAAAGATTTAACATGCGGGCAGGAAGAGGTCCAATTCAAGACGTTGAAATACGAAAAGTAGGAGCCCCTATTGTTTTAGGAGATATTCCTGGAGTAATAGCCTTTGTAGGATGTACTAACTATCCTGAAGGGGCCCAAGACGTGGCCAAAATGGCCGAGGAGTTCCTGGAACGTAATTATATCGTGGTGACCAGTGGTTGTGGGGCCATGACTGTTGGTGAATACCGTGACGAGGAAGGAAACACCCTTTATGAAAAATACAGTGGTGATTTTGATGCCAAGGGCCTGGTAAATGTAGGTTCATGTGTTTCTAATGCCCATATCCCTGGGGCATGTATAAAAATTGCTAATATATTTGCCAAAAAACCTCTGGAAGGAAACTTCGAGGAAATTTCTGATTACATCTTAAACAGAGTAGGAGCCTGTGGAGTGGCCTGGGGTGCTTATTCCCAAAAGGCTGCTGCTATTGCCACAGGAATAAACCGTTGGGGAATACCTGTTGTATTGGGGCCACATGGAACCAAATACCGAAGACTCTATCTAGGAAGAACAGATAAGGAAGAAACCTGGCAATTAAATGATATCCGAACGGGAAATGTGGTTAATGGTGAACCGGCTCCTGAACATCTTTTATATGCTGCGGAAAACCGGGAAGAAGCTACAGTTGTCATTGCAAAACTTTGTATAAGGCCTACTGATACTTCAAAAGGAAGACAACTCAAATTAAACAATTACATAGATCTTCACAAAAAGTACTTTGGAACCATTCCCGAAGATGTTTATAAATTTGTCAGAGTCCAAAAAGACATTCCTATTACCTATAAAAAAGATGTAATGGATATTTTAGAAGAAAAAGGATGGGAACCACGAGCAATTCCTCAAGAACCATCTATCAGAGATTTTAAAGAAGAACCAAAGAAAAAAGCTAATGGAAAATAGTCTCCGAAATAATCCATTATATTTTATAATATTTTATAATATTTTTTTAAAATATCTAGAATATGGGGATAATGACTATTTTTTATAATTATTAATAAAATTTTAAGTAATGAGTTTGGAACTTAAACTGTAATTTAAGGATGATAAGGGTGATGTTATGAATGAGAGAATAATTCCCTGGCAGCCCACAGTGATAGCGGGTCCAAAGCAGGCCATGCTAGTCACTCCAGAAACTGCAAAAATGATGCTTAAAAAAGCTAAAAGACCTCTGTTTGTTATAGGGCCTCTGATAACAGGAGATCCTATTATGAAATTAACTATGGAAATCGCAGAACACTGGGATCTGCCTATAGTAACCACTGGAGACGCTTATAAAATTTACAGGGAGAATGGTGTTGAAACCAAATCCTATGGTGTGGTGGAAATTGTTAATTTGCTTAAAGATCCTGACTGGAAGGGTATAAAAGGCGAAGGCCAGCATGATCTGGTAATGTTTATTGGATGCATTTATTATATTGCTTCCCAGGGCCTATCAACCTTGAAACACTTTGCTCCTCATCTTAAAACCCTGACCATTTGCAAGTTTTTCCATTCCAATGCAGATGCATCTTTCCCTAATATGAAAGATGAAGAATGGTTAAAATATCTGGAGAAAATGAAATCAGATTAACATAAGATATTGTAAGCTAATGAATAATTATTCCATTATCATTATATTTTTATCATTAAAAAATACAAAACCATTATAAATATAATAATAAAGATGAATTAGACTTATTATTAATTTAGGCGTATTATTCATGGAGGAATTCAATGTTTGAAGATATACCTGTTGACGTAAGTCCTATGTATGAAGGTGAAAGGATAAGGGCGGCAAATATGTTCGTAGAACTTGCTGGTCCTAAATCCATAGGTGCAGAACTGGTCCAAGTTCAAGAAAGTGTCGAAGACGGAAAAATCTCAGTTATTGGACCTGAAATAAGCGAAATGACCCAGGGAGAAATCTATCCTTTTGGATTAAAGATTGATATCCAGGGTGAAAAACTGGAAAAAGAACTGGAAAGTGTAATTGAAAGAAGAGTGCACGAACTTTGTAATTATGTTAAGGGTTTCATGCACCTTAACCAGAGGGATCAAATCTGGTGTAGGATAAGTACGGAAGCAATGGAAGCCGGTTTCAAATTTGAACATCTGGCTAAAGCTCTTTCTGTGCTGTTCAAAGAAGAATTTCCAATTATTGAATCTATTGCTATTACAGTTCTTACTCAAGAAGCTGAGGTCTCTGAGTTTCTGGAAATGGCCAGAGAAAAATACGCTCAACGTGATGAAAGGGCCAGAGAACTTTCTGATGAAGACGTGGATGTGTTTTATGGATGTTTAATGTGTCAATCATTTGCCCCATCACACATGTGTGTGGTTACTCCAGACAGAACCGCTCTTTGCGGCGCTATAAACTGGTTTGATTGTCGTGCCGCAGCAAAAATTGATCCAGAAGGACCAATATTTGAAATAGAAAAAGGAGAAGTTCTGGACGCTGAGAAAGGTGAGTATGTAAATGTAAATGCTGCCATTGCTGAGAAATCTCAGGGAACTACCGATAGAGTTTACATACACAGTGTATTTGGTTATCCTCATACTTCTTGTGGTTGTTTTGAAGCGGTTGCTTTCTACATTCCGGAATTAGATGGTATTGGTCTGGTAAACCGTGACTTTAAAGGAGAAACTCCTCTAGGAATTCCTTTCTCTGCTATGGCTGGACAATGTTCTGGTGGAAAACAAGTGGAAGGGTTCACCGGGTTAAGTCTGGAATATATGAGATCCCCTAAGTTTTTAAAAGCTGATGGTGGTTATGGTAGAGTTATATGGATGCCTAAAGAGATTAAGGACTCTGTTCTGGAATTCATACCTGAAGAACTACGGGATAAAATACCAACTGAAGAAGATGCCAATAGCATTAAAGAAATCAGGAAATTCATCCGCGAAGCTGACCACCCAGTAATGGAGCGAATCAAACAAGCCAAATCTGCAGAAGCTGCTGAAGAACCTGAAGAAATGGAAGAGATTGAAGCAGAAGAAGGTGAATTTGGAGAACCTGGAATGGCACCAGTAATGATGGCCCCAGAATTTGCTCTTCCAGCGTCTGGTGGAGTTAAAATAATCTTTAAAAATGCTAAAATATACGCTGAAAAGGTTATTATTAAAAGAAAATGAGGTAATCACCTTATTTTATTCTTAATATTTAATTGATAGTGAATATTGAAATCAATTCTCAACATGAGATAAATAAAATAACTAATGATAATGGTGTGATGCATTGATAATTGCAGTAAGTGGAAAAGGCGGAACTGGAAAAACAATGGTTTCATCAACCCTGGTAAATCTATTATCCAAAACTGGTAAGGATATTCTGGCCATTGACGCAGACCCTGACTCTAATCTTCCTGAAGCTTTAGGAATAGAAGTTCTTAAAACAGTAGGTGATGTTAGGGAAGAATTAAAAAAAGACACTGCCTCTGGCAATATACCTTCCGGAGCCAATAAATGGGATATTTTAGACTACAAAATAATGGAGTCTGTAGTAGAAACCCCTGAATTTGATTTACTGGTCATGGGAAGGCCTGAAGGAAGTGGCTGTTACTGTGCAGTTAACAACATGCTCCGAAAAATCATTGAAACAATTTCTTCCAATTATGATATCATTGTCATAGATACTGAAGCAGGATTAGAACATTTAAGCCGCAGAACAACCCAAAATGTGGATGTGATGCTGGTAGTAACTGATCCTTCTTATAGAGGTATATTAACTGCCCAGAGAATTGGGGAACTGGCCAAAGAACTGGAAATAAATTTTAAAAAACTTTTCCTCATATTAAACCGGGTAAAAATCGAAGATGAATCCGATCTTAGAAAAAAAGCCACAGGAACTGGCCTGGAGTTAGGTGGGCTAATTTATGAAGATCCGGTGGTTTCTGAATATGATATGGAAGGAAGGCCTTTAATTGAATTACCAGCAGATTCGGTTTCAGTAAAAGAACTTACTAAAATTGTAGAAAAGATTTTAGAATTTCAGTAATTAGTTATTTGAGATCAAATATTTCTAAAAATCAAAAATATTACTAACGAATATACAAATATTTTAAATTTAAATTCATTAAATGATTAAAATTAATTAAAAATATTAAAGAGGATGTGGGTTTATGGATAAAATGACGCAACTTCTTAAACTGCTTGAAAATACAAAATCTATAGAAATAAACGAATTCAGAATGGATTTTGATGAGCTTGAGCTATATCTAATGCCAGCCATCCAGCAAGCTGTTCAGAAGGCAGTAACAACAGAAAAAGCTATTGCAACAGAAATAATGGCCATGGAAGAATTTAAACCACCTATACAGGACTATCCTGGTAAAGTGGCTGAGGTTCAATTAGGAAAAGGCAGCAGAAAGTCAGTTTATCTGGGAGGCCAGCAGGCACTTTACAGATTTGAAGAACCGCAGCCCAATCCTCCGGTAGTAACCTTTGATGTTTTTGATATTCCTATGCCTGGTCTTCCCAGGCCAATAAGGGAACATTTCAGCGATGTAATGGAAAGTCCTGGAGAATGGGCCAAAAAGGCAGTAAAAGAATTCGGTGCGAACATGGTTACCATGCACCTTATTGGAACTGGCCCTAAAGTTATGGACAAAACTCCTCGAGAAGGAGCACAAGCTGTTGAGGAAGTTTTACAAGCAGTAGATGTGCCTCTAGTTATTGGAGCTTCTGGAGATCCTGTTAAAGATCCTTTAGTTCTGGAAGCAGCTGCAGAAGCTGCCCAGGGAGAACGATGTCTTTTAGCATCAGCTAACCTTGATCTTGATTACAAAAAAGTTGCTAAAGCTGCGGTGGATAATGATCATGCGGTTTTATCCTGGTCCATCACTGATGTGAACATGCAAAAAACCCTTAACCGTTACCTCCTGAAAGAAGGTTTAACTCACAATGATATTGTTATGGACCCAACCACCTGTGCTCTGGGATACGGTATTGAGTTTTCCATTGACATAATGACTAGAACCAGATTAGCCGCTCTAAAAGGAGACACTGACTTGCAAATGCCAATGTCTTCTGGTACCACCAATGCATGGGGTTCCAGAGAAGCGTGGATGAAAAAAGAAGAATGGGGACCAACTGATTACCGGGGACCAATCTGGGAAATTGTCACGGGATTAACCATGATGCTCAATGGAGTCGACATCTTCATGATGCTCCACCCGACTTCGGTTAAACTCTTAAGAGAGATTGGAGACACATTTGTAAAAGATTATATGACCACTGAGCTACCTGATATTAATGATTGGATAACTCAATTGGAGGGCTAATAGCTCGAAAAATTAATAGGAGGTTTAAGAAATGAGCGTTACTGCAATGGATATTTACCGATTACTTCCCAAAACCAACTGTGCTAAATGTGGAGAAGCATCATGTATGGCTTTTGCTACCAAGCTTTCTGAGAAGGAAACTGACCTGGAATTATGTACTCAAATGGCAGCCAATGAACTGGAAGCACTGGAAAACTTACTGGCTCCTGCAGTTAGAGAAGTCGTTATAGGCAAAGGCGATAAGACTACTATAATAGGTGGAGATGAAGTACTTTACCGATATGAACTGACTTATTATAACCCTACTGCACTGGTTATTGATGTTAATGACGAAATGGATGAAGCAGAATTTGAAAAACGGATTAAAACTATCGAAGACACGGAATTTGAGAGAACAGGGGAATTATTAACTCTCGATGCTATAGCTCTTCGAAATAAATCCGGGGACGCAGAGAAATTTGCTGCAGCTGCTTCAAAACTAAAAGAATCAAAATATCCTTTAGTTTTATGCTCCTTTGATCCAGAAGCAATGAAAAAAGCTTTGGAAGTCGTAGGGGACGAAAACCCACTTATATATGGGGTTACTGAGAATAATTTTGAAGAAATGGCGGATTTAGCTCTTGAATTCCAGTGTCCAGTGACTTTATTTGTGCCTGGGGACCTGGAAAAGATGAAAGAGCTTTCCCACACACTAAGGGCCAAAGGACTCAAAGACATAGTCCTGGATCCGGGTACATTTGTAGGAGAAGCCATAGGAGATACTCTGGATAATTTCGTTATGATTAGAAGACTGGCTGTCGAAGAACGTGATGAAGACTTCCGTTTCCCAATATTAGGAATTCCAGCTCTTTTAAGATTAAACAATGACGAAGATGAAGTGACCAAAAGTATTAAAGAGGCCACTATTGCTTCTACATTAATGAATAAATATGCAGACATGCTTATATTGAATGGGTCTGAAATATGGGAACTTATACCCGTTTTAACTTTAAGACAGAGCCTTTACACAGATCCAAGAAAACCACAAGCTGTGGACGCTGGTTTATATGAATTTGGTGAACTTAATGAGAATTCACCCGTGTTACTCACCACTAATTTTGCTTTGACATATTACACGGTTGAAGGGGATTTAAAATCCGGAAAAGCAAATACCTATCTTCTGGTTCTGGATACTGTGGGTCGGGCTGTTGATGTATCATTAGCCGGTGGCCAATTAAATGGAAAAGCAGTGGCAGATTTAATTAAAGAAACTGGAATTGAAGATAAAGTCAAAACCAGAAAAATGATTATTCCTGGTTTAGCAGCCCCAGTAAGTGGAGAAATTGAAGATGATACCGGATGGGAAGTAGTTGTAGGACCAAGAGATTCTTCGGCAGTTCCAGAGTATTTAATAGAAAAAGTTTAATAAAGTTTATTATTAAACGTGGTAATAATTTAATTTAGTTTCCAATTTAGTTTATTTAAGTGATTTAATTAAGTAATTTAAGTTATTAAGTTAGAATAGTCCTTAATATTGTTTAAGAACGATTACGAATAATCTAAATTCTTAACTTCTTAATTATTTACTTAAATTAATTTCAAATAATATGATTTTAAGGTGATTTAATGAAGACCCTGATGGTTGTTGATCCCCAAAGTTGCAGTGAATGCTTTGACTGCATAAATGCATGTAAAAAAACTCACGGGGTGGCCAGGGCCAAAAAAAGCAGTTCAATACCTGTTTTTTGTTTGCAGTGCCATCCTGATAAGGCGCCTTGTGCAAGAATATGTCCTACTGGAGCTATAAAAGAAGAAAATGGTTCTCTAAAAGTTGATGAAGAATCCTGTATTTTATGCAGGCTCTGTATGATTGCCTGTCCCATTGGTATAATGGTAATTGATGATGAGAAAAAATCTGTTCAAAAATGTACTTTATGTATGGATGCAGACAATATTATTCCTGCATGTGTAGATGCTTGTAAAGACAATGTTTTAAAGATATTTTCTATAGAAGATCTGGAGGATCTTAAATCAGATTCAGAGTTTACGGATGTACTGGAAGAAGCCCTTAAAATTTATAAATCAAAAATTTAACAATTTTTGACAACTTTTATCCACATTCATTTTTTTTCAATTAATTTTCTTTTAAATAGCACGTAATTAAACTGATTATTATCATAATGTTCTTTAGAAATTAAATTTAGGTTTATTTTAGTTAATTACTTTATTTCCTTTGATTTTAACCCCTTCTCTTTTTAATAATTCTTTTTTCATTTCAGATCCACCTCTAAATCCGCCCAGACTCATGTCTGAGCGAATTACTCGATGACAGGGAATTATTAGTGGAAGGGGATTTTTATTTAAAGCATTCCCAACTGCCCGGTAAGCTTTACTATCCAGTTTTTCAGCTATTTCTTTGTAAGTTTTAACTTTGCCTGGGGGAATTTTGGAGACTTCCTCAAGAACTCTAAAACTAAAATTTTTTTCATTTTCGTGTTTCACAGGACTGACTTCAATATTTTCACCGTAATATAATTTTCCCAAGTTTTTTATTAATTCCGAACTCTTTTTGGAATCAAATTTCACATAAGGGAGGTTATTGCTTTCAATAAATTTATTAATATCTTCTAAAGCTTTTTTTTCGTTTATTCTTCCTAAGCTACAGGAAATTACAGTGTCTTCACAGTAGGCAACTGCAAAAGAGAGTTCTCGGTAAGTTCCAGTTGAAATGAATATTTTATTTTTTTTCATAAAAATCATTATTTTAGATTATTTTATCTGGAAACTATTCATCAATATCCTCTTGTATTTTGATGATTCTTCCATATCATTGTGGTTTCCTTTAAACCAGAAATAATATAAATCATTGTACTTCTTAAAAACAGTAACTATTGTGCGCTGAGATGGATTAGTTTTATAATTATCTCCAATAATTTTTATTGCCCGGGAACCAGCCACATTGTATTCTGATTGGAATATCTTCTCATGATGTTGTTCATGAAAAACTTCGACTATAATATCTGCAAATTCTTTCACTGTCAAATCTTCTGCATTTGATTTTCGATTAATGGAGAATTTAAGAGTTTTTCCTGGCCAGTACCCAATAACTAATTTTTCCATTCTATATATTTCTTCAATATCCCAGAACTGGGGGAAATCAAAATAGAACTCATCATTTTCAAAGTGATCCAATTCGGGTGCAAGTTCAATTAAATCAAGGGCTTCCTGTGCTCTTTTACGAACGAATATATAATGTTCGTCCAGTGCTTCTTCCAGGTATTTTACTGCACTTTTATCTCCTATTCTACCTAAAGCTTCTGCGGCTTTTCCCCGGACATAACGATTTTCATCTCTCATTTTGTTATTGCTCAAGGCTTTTATCAGTGGTTTTAATGCTTTTTTACTACCTATACGTCCTAGTGCTTCTGCAGCAATGGCTCTTGTTTGCCAATCGGGATCATAAAGCTTCTTTAAAAGCGGTTTTACTGCATGATTTTTCATTTTTACCAGTGCAGCAATAGCATGACGCCTTACATCAATATCATCATCATTTAATGATTTTAGCAGTGGCTTAAGGGCTCTTTCATCACCTATTTTTCCCAGAGCCGTGGCTGCATTTTTACGTACAGGCCAGTCAATATCTTCTAAAGCTTGGATAAGAGGATCAACAGCCTCAATGTTATCAAGCTCTCCTAAAGCCCGGGCAGCTTGTTTACGTACATCTCCGTCATCATCATTCAAAGCATAAATTAATGGTTCTAATGCTTCATCATCTCCAATTCGACCCAGTGCTTCTGCAGCTTTCCAGCGCACCTCGATATCGGGATCTTCCAGACATAATATTAGAGGTTCGACAGCTTTTCTACTTTCTATCTTTCCCAGTGCTTCTGCAGCATTGGCTCGAACTGAACTTAAAACAGAAAATTTAGAATGCCATTCTTCATATTCCAATGATTTAATTAAAGCATTTTCGGCTCGTTTGTCACCAACATATTTTAAAGCACGAGTCGCTTCTTTTCTGACGATAAAATCTTCATGTTCCAGTGCATCAATTAACCCTGGAACATCTTTTTCTGCCATTAACTCGTCAACGTCCACTTTATACTTTTTTAAAACCATTTGTTTCCCTCAACTGTGAACTATCCACTAATTCATGTTATTTAGTTAATTCAGGTTACTTTTTTTAAATTAATCTAATGAACAATAGGTATTATTATTATTATTATTATTATTATTAATTTCTTCCTAAAAACTTTACAGAATCTGATTTGCCATTTTAATGGCTGTATCTTCATCATAGATTAAACTTAAATCAAAAATTAAGGTCAGATATGATTTTAGAGGATTGATATCTGTATCTAAATTGGAATGGTTAATGTAATTCAAAGTTTTTTGCATGGAATTTTTATTGTCAGCAGTATAATAAACCAGGACGGCATCAGCATAATGATTTATTCCATAATTTGTTGGGCTGCCATCGTCTTTAAACATCCCTTCTGATTCCTGGTTTTCACTTAACCATTTTGAACCTTTTTTAATTGAGTTTAAAACACTTTGATCTTTGGTAGAATTATAGTAAAGACACAACCCCTTCAAAATTTCAATATTCTGATAAGATTGTGATGTCCAGGAACCATCTTCTTTTTGTTGTTTTAGAACATTGGCTATGATTTTTTCTTTTCCAGAAGGATTCATCCCACTAACCTGGGCATTAGTTTTCATAGTGAGGTAATCTGGGCCTAAAACGCTATTTTGAGGTTTTTGAATGTTGGAAATATTTATATTCTCCTTTCCAGTCATATTGTCTACAAAAACAAGACCTTTACTAATTATGTTCGTTTTATTTTCGTTGTTATAGATATTGCCCGTACTGTTGTCTACATTAATGAGTGGATAAATTGTTTCCATAGTAGCGACAGTGTATTCTTCTGGGGGAATACTGATAGGGAAAGAACCATTTTCCATTTGTTTGTAATTCAGCCAGTTTACTAAGTAATCTGAGCGATTATTAAGATCTGCACTTGAATTTTGAGACATATAGTTGTATAAAACTGCTATCTGAGAATTTAAAGCATAATTTCCTTTATATATGCCTCCAAATTCTAAATCAAGCAGAGGATCTTTTAAATAATCTCCACCGTTTTCAGAATACGCATAACCATTCCAAAATTTCTCTATGAATTCAATACTCTCACCATATTCTGTATTGGTGGTAGAATTAGCATTTAAATTATTAGTTGGGGGATTTAAAGTTGGATTTGCTATGTACTGGTAAACAGAAGCATCTCCTGACACAAAATTGGTTTTGAAATGAGTATCAAATGGTAAATAAGTAATTATTCCATCAGAAGACGGAAGGTTATACATGGCCTTAGAAACATAAACATAGCTTATATTATATGTGTCCAAGAGGTAGTAAGTCTCACTTTCCTGGGAAGTGCCTAACATGGTGTCTACATCTCTTTGGGTGGCTACAGTTTCGGCTATGGAAGGTGCTTCCCCCATAAATCCTTGATAAACTGTTTTCCACAGAGCAACATCTTTTCGATGAGTGTTCCCGATTAAAAAATATGCATCATCCTTTGTTGTTAATATTGTAGCGTTTAATGGGGTTTCATTTTCGATCCATTTAAAAGCAGACATTTCATTTGATGTGGGCTGTAATACGTCTGAATAAGCAATAGCTGCCCCTTGAGCCACAGGAATCGAAATAATGATTAATAACAATATCGTCTTTAGAGTGCCTCCAAAATTCCTGTTAAATAATTTATAATTTTTAAATATGGTAAGACTGTTAATTTTTGGCAGTAAAACATATGCAAATACGTATCCTGCCATTAAAGTCAATGGGATGGCTGCATAAGGATCTCTAAATCTAAATGAGTAAGTACCGATTACCATAAAAGCAATAGCCCACAGGGCCAGGAATTTGTAAAGGGAATTCTTTGATTTTAAAAATAGAATTATTCCATAGAGCCCAAGAACTAGCTGAAGAACTCCCATCCATTTTGGAAAGCCCAGAATAGTCACTGGTTCTTGTTGGAATCTGGCAGCAATAGAAACAAATTCTAAAAGTCCAATACCTATTAAAACAAGCAATATGGAAACTGTAACTGGTTTTTTCTTAAATGAAGATATTAAAAAAGTAACTATTAAAATTAAAACTACAAGAGCCATGAATACCCAACCACGGTGTGTGAAAAGGTAGATGACGAAGATTACCAGAGCATAAAGGAGGTATTTGTAATTTCCAGAGAATATTTTAAACATGCCATTTAAGGAGAAGTTGTCCAGGTTTTCATAGCCTGGCACTGATTTAATGTATTTGACCAGAAAGTAGGCAATACTAATAAAAAGCAATATACCCATTGATTCTGGAATGAAAACCGATGTTCTGGTTACAAATGCCGGTACAAAAGCAAAAAGTAAGGTTGACAATAATTCAGCTTTTTCATCCTCAAAAAGCTCTTGAGACAACTTGTAGAATACAAAAACTGAAGCTACACCTAATATTGGCGGTAAAATGAAAAAAACAAGCTGGCTATGGAATATTTCATAAAGTAAAGTTCCAATAATGTGATAAAATGGAGGATAACCATATGAACTTAAACCCATTAAAGAAAGCGGACTACTGGATATAACTCCAAAACCTTGCTCACTTATTCTCATAACTAGATCATGGTGTAAATAGGCATCATTACCAGCAATAGTTAGATTTCGGCTGGGAATTAGCCTAACCAGGAATGTACCCAATAATATCAAGATTAAATAAATTTTTGTTAGATTGTTATAAATTAAATCAGAATTTATAATGGATTTTTTACTCATTTGGCCACCAATAATATATTTATAATTAACTTCATCTTACTGGATTAAGGAAATTTTGAAATAAAAATAATTTATTTTCTTTTAGTTCTAATTCAGCATTTATAATTATAATATTTACTACTAAACAATCTTAAAATTGATTTAATTCAAATAAATCCAAATAATTAAATATTGAAAAAAATAATTAATTTTACTTTAAAAAAATTAATTTTTATTTTTGAATTTTAAAGACCTATAAAAGTGATCTAAGGAGCTTTAAAAGTTCAGGATATCCTTTTACCAGTTTTATCATTTCTAATTTAGAAATTGAATCAAAATTATTGTTTTGGGAGGATTTAACAAGATTATTAACATCCTTATCATTGAGTTTGTCAAATATCTTTCTAAATCTGAGCGACTTTTGTAAATTTTTTCCAATTTGTTTTTTCCACTCAGTTTCGTATTTTTTTAAGAATTTTTCGGATGAATCATCTTCATGAATAGCTTCTGCTGCCACGATACCTGCTATTTTAGCACATTTTGCAGAAACATGAATTCCACCACCAGTAACTGGATCTACCTGTCCTGCTGCGTCTCCAACAACCATTAACCCATTTCCATAAGTTTTTTGTATAGGGCCACATACTGGGACGGCACCTACATTAAATTCCACTGTCCGGCCACCGATTTTGTTGGTAAATTTCTTAAGATAGTTGTAGGCGGTATCCTCAGAGCTCCGGATACCAAGCCCTACATTTGCCCGGTTATCACCTTTGGGAAATATCCAGGCGTATCCTTGCGGAGCTATTTTTTGGCCAAAGTGAAATTCCATCATACTGGGATCAACATCAAGGCCCACCATCTCAAATTGGGCACATGAACAGACCTCTTGAGGTTTAAATTGGCTGTTTATTCCATAATATTTAGCAATATTTGATTCTATTCCATCTGCAGCAATAACCAGTTTGGAACTTATTTCAAAGGTCTTTCCCATATGTTTTGCAACAACTCCTTTTACCTGCCCATTTTCAGTAAGTAATCCATTTACAGAGGTTTTAAGCATTATTTCGGTCCCTGCATTGGCAGAGAGAATGGCCAGATTTTTGTCGAAATTTTTTCTCTCTAATATTCTTCCTTTCAGAATTTCATTTTTAGAAGAGAGTTTACTGCCGTCAGGAGAGTATAATATACCTCCTTCAACCCGAGAAAGTGTGTATTCTGAAGAAGGTTTTATATCCACGGTTTTAAAAAATGAATCACTTACCCCGCCGGCACATTGAACAGGGGTTCCAATTTCCTGATTTTTTTCAATCATTAATACCTTAGCACCATTTCGTGAGGCATATAAAGATGATATGGAGCCTGAAACCCTACCTCCTACTACAATTACGTCGTAATCCATGTAAAACCTCATTCAATGATTGTTTATGCATTATTATACTACCATTACTCTCATTACATTATTACATCCTTATTATTATTATTATTATTATTATTATTAATTATTCAGTTTTCATCCTGCAAGGCTCCTAATGGACATACTAATACACAATTTTTACATTCTGTACATCCTTCTAAAATAGTTATTTGCATGGAATCTAGCAATAATACATGGGCAGGACATACTCCAACGCAAGCACCACAGTAACCGCATAAATCGGGTTTAAATTTGATTTAATCACCTTATTTCATTAATTAAGAATATTGGGGATTGAATAGTAAAGTTCCGGAATAACATAGGATAAAGTAATATAAATGTATATAATTAATATACAAGATTATTTGTTATCTAAAATATAAAATTTATCACTAATTTTAATAAGCAAGATATAAAATCATCATATTTTTATTAATCCATGACTAATGGGATATTTATTAATTTATTTAATATTTATCCTAAAATTTGCAGTGGAAATTGGATAAAGAACCGTTAAGTTAATATAGTACAATGTACAATTTACGATAGTATGCAGGGGTGCCCGAGCGGCCAAAGGGGGAGGACTTAAGATCCTCTGGCGTAGGCCTTCGAGGGTTCGAATCCCTTCCCCTGCACTTTAATAATCTCAATCTAAATTTAATTATTGATTTCAGTGGATTACAAGCTATTCTTTAAGAATTTCTTATCAGAATAGTAAACTATATATATCGAGAATCAATAAATGGATGAAAATCTGCAATTAATATGCTAATTATTAATTGTAAATCATCAGTATGAATCTTGTTTGACCAGGATATTAAATCAACTTAAAATATGATGTTTTTTTAGCGCCTTAGTGGCTCAGGGGTAGAGCGATGCCTTGGTAAGGCATAGGCCGGGGGTTCAAATCCCCCCTAAGGCTTTATTTATTCTTATTAATTAATTTAATATTTTTTGATTCATTATTAATTTTATTATATTGATTTCTCAATTTTTATTTACATTAATGATTTTAATCTGTATGAATACTGGTTACCCAATAACTATTTATCATTGAATTACCATGAATAGGAATATAAATTGGTAATGAAATAGTTTTATTGATTATTATGTATTAGGACTTACTAGTTTCATAGTTATATGATTTTAATAAGCCGACAAATTTGCATTTCAATATTCTAATCATTTCAATATTCTAATAAATACAATTAATAAAAAATTCTGTAGGGATTATTATGGAAAAGAAAATAGCTCAAATTTCTGATATTCACTTTGGTGAGAAAAATTTTTCTCAAAAATTAAAAGATAATCTATTAAATCAACTTGAAGAAGAAAACCCGGACCTGATCATTGTTTCTGGAGATCTAACCACGGAAGGATATGTTCATGAGTATGAACAAGCAGGGGAATTTGTAGAAGAACTTAGGTCAATTACTAATACCTACACTGTACCTGGGAATCACGATGCTAGAAATGTGGGCTTAATGCATTTTGAGAGACTTATTGGTCACCGAAAGTTCATTCACGTGGATAAATCTGGAGGATTTGCTATTGTGGGTTTAGATTCATCAGAACCGGATATTAATGATGGACAGATTGGTATAGATCAATTGGACTGGTTAAGAAATCAAATGGAAAAACTTCCCAGCGATTTATGTAAAATTGTAACTTTTCACCATCATTTACTCCCAATTCCTCAAACTGGTCGTGAAAGAAACATACTATTGGATTCTGGGGATTTATTAAGGGTTTTTACAGAATGTGGTGTTGACTTCGTTCTTAATGGACATAAACACGTTCCTAATGTTTGGATGATTGAAAAAATGGTTACCCTTAATTCAGGAACAGCAACTACCCGAAAACTCAGGGGTAACACTTTTCCATCTCATAATCAGCTTATTATTCGGGATAATGATATTCAAGTCAACCTAATAAACACTGAGAATGGTGCTAAAAGAGAAATGGCAAATTATTCTGTTCGTGTAGAACAGGAAGAATATGTAATTTGTGCTTATAAACATCTTTTAAATCAGGATTGACCTGTTTATTTTGTTTTTTCGTTAATATCCCTATTTTCTTTATTTATAAATTCAATAATTTGAATAAATCTTATCAATTGTAAGGTGGAAATTAATTTTAGTTCTCCAATAGAGAAAATAAATACTCAATATAAGAAATATTTAAATTACATGAAATTTGAATTATATTAGTATAATTTTACTAATCAAAATTTAACCAACAAAACTTAAAAATTCGAAATATTCGTGATAAACATGTCCAAGGCATTTGATATACTTATGGCAGGAATTATATCTGGAATTGTTGCTTATACCACTTCCAAGCTGGGACTTGGTGGTACGATTATAGGTGCAGTTTTAGGATCTATGCTCTATCAGTTCATGTCACATTTTATTAGAGAACCATTAGGAAAGGTCAAAACTCAAAAAATTGAATCCAGTATTGTTTTTGTGTTACCTCTCTTGCTAATTCTAGGTATAGAAATCATATATTTCCTAGCTCCATTATACTGGCAGTCGGAAAAGATATTTTATTTACTGGAAGGGGCCACCGGATGGAACCTATTCCGAACAATTGGAATTGGTTTGATAATAATGGGAATTTACCCTATTCTTCAGTCTGAATTCATTAAAAAACAATACGGGTATATTTTATCTGGTTTAGGGATAGTAGTGCTTCTTAGAGGGTTTTTAGATTCAAATTCTCCTATAGTGGATATTTACTCAAGCTTATTTGTCCAGTTTGATACACTTATATCTTTAACAGCTATATTCGTGCTGGCCTATGTTATCATTGCCATTTTAAAAGAGTCGATTTCTTTAATCAGGGAAAAAGATGATGAAATCGATTTAGATGAAGAAACTAAATCTATTAAAGAAAATGAAAAAGAAAGAAAGCTCGATGAATGGATGAAATAATCAGTGGATGCCATCCATAAATTGAAAAAAATTCTTTGAACAAATTTAAGAGTTTAATTTAAAAATTAACATGTTAATTTAATGAATATTTAATCATTTGGGATATTATGACTAAAAAGACTAAAAACACGACGCTTAAGTCCATTCTGGATATAATTTTATACGAAAATCCGGAAACCCAGGACGAAATTGCAGAAAAACTGGGGATAACTCGTAGATATGTTACTAAACTTCTCCAACCCATGGTAAAAAGAGGAGTTGTAAGAAGGGCCTACATACTTGACCTTCAGAAATTCAACGAATTTTCAGAGATGTTTGATGAGGAACGTACCTCTCGTGAACACGCCGGAAGTTTCCTAATAAAAGACATGTTAAAAAACATGTCAGAACATGTTTGTCATCAGCTAGAAAAATCTTTCAAAGCATTTTCCAGTAACAATATAGAAATGGCTAATGAAGCTCTTAAAATGGATTATGTTACTAATAACATGCATGAAAAGGTTAGATCTTCTGTAGACACAGCTATAGCTATTAATCCCTACTCAGAATTCAGTAAAACCATGGTATTTAGTGAAATTGCCTATGATTTGGAGAGAATTGGTGATCACTCCGGTATTATAGCTAATTTTACCATAAAAGAATCCTATGAAGTGGATCCTGTAATGTTAAAATATCTGGATGAAATGTATCAAACATCCCGTAAAATGGTTACTTGGTCCATGGAAGCTTTCATAAACGAAAGATTAGATTTAAAGAGTGATATTATGGACTACGAGGAAAAAATACACTCTCTTCAAAAAAAGGCCCTTAATTGCATAGCCACTCAAATGGCAGAGACTCCTTTTGAGGATACCGATCGTTCCACATATTATATTTCTCTTTCCAGGGTCATTAAAGCATTTGAAAGAATAGGAGATATTTCAATCGAGATTGTGGATACAGCAGGTGAATATTATCGTAATATTCCTAGAACTATCACTCCGGAACGATTTCAGGAAAAATAGGCAACCTTATGGTTCAAATAACCAGGAATAATTCATTCAAAAAATAAAAAGAAAAATTAGATTCACAACAATAATAGAAAAGAAAGAATTATATTCAAAAAAAATTCGGGTTTCTATTCCTTCTCTTTTTCCATATATTCTTTAATTTTTTTCTCTTCCCAATCTTTTCCTAAAAATCGGTTTCTGGATATAAGGCCCAAACCCTGTAATAACAGTCCGATTCCCCAGAATATGGTAACCCAATAAAACCACCATATTCCTGGAGAGAAAATGAAATTGATTGTGAACAGGATGGCATTAACAATAATATAAATAAAAAGATGGTTGTAAAAAGCTTTAAGTTCTATAACTCTTTTTTTAGCCCTTTCATATTCTTCGTCCATAAAATTTCCTCTTAATTTTTATTTTTCAAAATTTCAATCTATAATTATTTAATCTTCCTTATTTTTTTTTATTTGCATGAACTGATATAAAAATTGTTAATTGGAATAATATCATTGAAAATTAATTTTAAAGCTTTAAATTAATTGAGTATTAAAAATAGCTTCTAAAATAAATAATAATTATGTAATTATGATTGAATAATTAAGAAAAAATAGTTTTATGGATGAATGACCTAAAATTCGGCTTCTTTACCATCGTAATAAATTTCATCCATTTCAAATACTTTTCTAAATGGGGATTCTCTGGTTATTTCTTCATGTATGTGGGCCATAATTCCTGGAAGCCTACCTATCATGAATATTCCACTTCCCAGTCTCCAATCAAAGCCAAGGTCTGATAAAATTCCAGCATTAGCTCCATCTATGTTCATTCGAATACCTTTTGATTCAAAAAGTAGGTTTTCAATGGCCAGGGCCAGTTCACTGTGCCTTCCCAGACATTCATTTTCTTGGGCCAGTTCCATCAGTCTTGGTGCTCTCGGATCTTCATCATGATATCGATGGCCAAATCCGGGTATTTTTTCTTCTCTTTTCATGAAGTAATCCACCATAATTCCAGCCATACTATCAATGTCCATGTCTGATCGAGTTTTATTTATACCTTCTTGAAGCACTTTCATTGACCTTTCTATAGCTCCAGCATGATTTTTTCCAAAAGCCAATAATCCACCGGCCAGACAGGCGTGCATGGGGGATCCTGCAGAAGCCATTAGTCTTGCTGATTGAGTACTAGGGGGTGTCACACCATGGTCACAAAAGGATACCAGAACGGATTCCAGCATTTTAGTCTCATTTTTTGAAGGTAAATCTCCTTTAACAAGGAGATAAACCATTTCTGCAAAAGATATATTTCCCACAAGTTCTTCTTGTAAGTGACCGCGTGTCAGGAGCTTATTTGGCTCTACTTTGGTTATGGCGGTCCTCCACTTGAGATTTGTAGGTTTAAATATATCCTTTAACACGTCCTCAGTTATCATAATGTCCTCTTATATAGCTACAATTATTATTTAAATTTAATGCTTTTGGAGTAGTATTGTTCTTATATGGTGAATTAAATTTCTGTTTTATCTGGTTAATATTGCTTCAAAACAGTATTTGTTCACTAAAAGTGATTATTAGTACACTAAATAGTAACCTTTAAATACTCATAAGATAACCTCAAGTGTGAGGTGAATAAAATGGACACCAAAATAATCATAGGAATAATAGTTGCTGTAATTGTAATAATAGGAGCCGTAATGGTGCTTGGTGGCGGAAGCCAGGAATCTAAGATTGATATTGTTGGATCAACTTCTGTACAGCCTGTGGCTGAAAAGTTAGCTGAAGTATATATGAAAGAGCATCCGAATGTTAAGATTAATGTTCAGGGTGGAGGATCCAGTGTAGGTATAACTAGTGCTCAACAAGGCACTGCGGACATTGGTACTAGTTCCAAAGAACTAAAAGACAATGAATCTGCCGGTCTAACCGAATACTTGATTGGTAAAGATGGAATTGTTATTGCGGTTAACACTCAAAATTCAGTCAGTGGATTAACTGAAGACCAGGTTAAAGGTATTTTCAGTGGAAACATTACCAACTGGAAAGAAGTGGGTGGATCTGATGCTGAAATTAATGTTGTGACCAGAGAAGACGGTTCTGGAACAAGAAGTGCTTTTGAAGAAATAATCATGGGTAAAGAAACCAAAATTAAAAAGGACGCAATTGTTCAAAGTTCCACTGAAGCAGTTAAACAAGCAGTTAAACAAGATCCAAATGCCATAGGATACATATCCTTAGCAAATCTTGACGAAAGTGTAAAAGCTTTAAAAATTGATGGTGTAGCTCCTTCAGAAGCAACTGTGACTGATGGTACTTACAAAGTACAAAGACCATTCCTTTTCATAGTAAAAGGCGAAGCTCAAGGTGCAGTTAAAGAATTCATCGACTGGGTTTTAAGCCCTGCTGGACAGGAAATAGTAAAATCTGAAAAGGTAGTACCTGCAAAATAATTAAATGAGTGTGGTTAATAACCACCATCTCATTTTTTTGTATTTTTGATTTAGAAGTCAGTTTTAATTTGGATTGAGAAATTTTGAAAATAGTAAATTCACACTTATCAATAATATACTAAAATTTCATACATGCTTTCAGGTAATTTTCAGTTAATTTTCGTCACCTACAATTGCCACTAATTATAATATCACGGCAGTATTTAAATAGAGAAAAAAAGAATTATTCTCAAAGGTGATGGAATGGACTCAAAACTCAAGCTTGGAATAATTATTATTATAATCATCATTGGTGCTTATCTGCTCTTTAAACCGGGAGTTCAATATGATAGAATCGAAATTGCAGGTTCTACCTCGGTTCAACCAGTTGCAGAAAAGTTAGCTGAAGCTTACATGAAAGAACACCCGAATGTTAAGATTAATGTTCAGGGTGGTGGATCTGGTCTGGGTATAAGAACTACAGAACAGGGAATAGTTGATATTGGGACCAGTTCCAAGTCTTTAAAATCAGATGAAAAGGATGGGTTAAAAGAATATGTTATTGGAAGAGACGGGATAGTAATAGCAGTTAACCTGGAGAATGGGGTTTCAGATCTTACCAAAGAACAGATAAAAGAAATTTATAATGGTAATATCACTAACTGGAAAGAAGTTGGTGGTGTAGATGCTGAAATACACGTTGTAGTAAGGGAATCTGGTTCTGGAACTTTGAGTTCTTTCAATTCACTGGTAATGAACAAAACCAAGATACGCTCTGATGCAATTGTTCAAGGATCTACTGAAGGTGTTAAACAGGCCGTAAAACAGGATCCTTATGCTATTGGTTTTGTATCTCTTTCTCACATGAGTAATGACGTTAAAGCACTGGAAATAAATGGAATAACTCCTTCGGAAACCACTATTTCTGATGGTACTTACACTTTACAGGTTCCATTTGAATTTTTAACGAAGGGTGACCCACAGGGTGTTAATAAAGAATTTATTGATTGGGTATTCTCTCCAGAAGGTCAATCAATTATAAGAAGTGAGAAGATTGTTCCGGCTATTGGTAATGTTTCAGATGATGTTTAAAAACACATCTGAATATTAATTTTATAGAAAGAACATAAGAACAATAATAACCATTATATTCACATCTTTCATATTCAATTCTAAATTCAATATTTAATTCATAAATTATTTGAAATTAAATTATTATCCTTAAAACAATAAAATAAACTATAGAAATTTCGACAAATTAAATTAATATTATTTAATTAATATGTTATACTAAATTCCTAACTTAAATTTTACTAAAATTAGCGACTAATTTGGGGTGCGTTATGAATAATAAACTCGGAGAATACTTAGTTGAGAAAGGGCTTTTTATCACAGCCATATTTTCTATAATTGTGATACTTTTAATCATTGGCTTCATCTTCCGGGAAGCTATTCCTATATTTCAGGAATATGGTTTTTTGAATTTTATCTTTGGAATGGAATGGGCTCCATCGGATGGTCAATATGGTGTTTTCACCATGATAGTCGGATCTCTGTGTATAACTATCTTGGCTTTAATAATGGCCGTGCCACTGTCTATACTATGTGCAATATTCATGGCTGAAATAGCACCTCCTGCTATGGCTAAAATTCTAAAACCAGTTATTGAAACCTTAGCAGGTATCCCATCTGTAGTTTATGGATTTTTTGGTCTTATAGTTCTTGTACCAATTATACGAGTTCAATTTGGTGGTACTGGGTTTAGTATGTTAACTGCCTCCATTATTCTAACTGTAATGATTTTACCCACTATAATAAGTGTTTCGGTGGATGCACTTCGTTCTGTCCCTCTGGAATACAAAGAAGCATCTCTAGCACTCGGAGCAACACAATGGCAGACTATAAAAAATGTTATTTTTCCGGCTGCAATCCCTGGGATAATAACAGCTTTTATTCTGGGTATGGGCCGTGCAGTTGGAGAAACACTGGCGGTAATCATGGTCGCAGGAAATGTAACTCAGATACCAGGTTCTATTCTGGACCCAGTAAGAGCACTAACATCTAACATTGCTTTGGAAATGGGTTATGCAACCGGTTTACATTACAATGCTTTATTTGGAACTGCGGTTGTTCTATTTATCATGATTATGGTGCTATTAGTAATAGCCAACTATTATCACTACAAGAAAAAGGTTGTAATTGGGGGAGGGTATCTATGAATTCCTCAATTTTAATCAAAATAAATTCAGAGCACATTTTAATTTACAAATTCTATGGTAAATTGAATTCAGAAAAATACGGGGTTAAACATGCCATTTAGAATAATTTCTCCCAAAAACGCCCAAAAAATCATGAAATCTGTTTTTTGGGCTTCAGGAATAATAACGATAATTATTCTAATTGTTATAATAGGATATATTATCTTAAAAGGGCTGCCAGTCATTAATCTGGAATTTTTAATTGCAGATCCGGTTGATTCGGGAAAAGCTGGTGGAATAGCTCCTATGATTGTTTCCAGTATATATGTAACTTTGATTGCCGGAATTGTAGCTACACCTCTGGGAGTAGGGGCAGCAGTTTACCTTTCAGAATACGCTGGTGAAAATCGGCTGGTCAAATTAATAAGGTTTGGGGCAGAAACACTGGCATCAATACCTTCAATTGTATTTGGACTTTTTGGACTGTCATTTTTCGTAATATTCTTAGGAATGGGATGGTCTTTACTTTCTGGAGGACTAGTTCTAGCTTTAATGGCCCTTCCCACTATCTTTCAAGTGGCCGAAGTTTCCATTGAATCTGTTCCGAGATCTTACCGGGAAGGAAGTTTGGCATTAGGTGCCACTAAATGGGAAACTGTTTACCGGGTAGTTTTACCCGCTGCTGTACCTGGAATAACAACTGGTGTTATTTTAGGAATGGCACGGGCTATTTCCGAAGCTGCAGCCATACTGTTTGTTGTTGGTTCGGCTCTGGCGATGCCTGTATCTATTTTTGATCCGGGAAGGCCTTTGCCTCTGCACCTTTATGTGTTGGCTACTGAGGGAATTTCTCTGGACAATGCATATGGTACGGCAGCTGTACTGGTAATAATGGTACTTATAATTACTGTATTAACTAATACCTTTGTTGAAAGATACCGGAAAAAGATGATGGGGAGATAGAATGAATAGAATCGAAGTTGAAGATTTAAATGTTTACTTTGATGATGCACACATCCTCAAAGATATAAATATAAAAATTCCAAAAAACACGGTGACAGCACTTATTGGGCCTTCTGGTTGTGGTAAATCCACATTTATAAGAACATTAAACCGTATGAATGATGTTATATCAACTTTCAGGCACGATGGAGTTGTTTATTTAGATGGTGAAGATATATACGACCCTAAAATTGACGTGGTTGATCTTCGAAAAAAAATAGGCATGGTGTTTCAGAAACCTAACCCTTTTCCAAAATCAATATTTGACAATGTTGCTTATGGTTTGCGGGTTCATGGGATTAATGACAAGGATATTGTGCAGGAAAGAGTTGAAGAAAGTTTAAAATCAGCTGCATTGTGGGATGAAGTAAAGGATAAACTGGATATGTCGGCTATGGGTCTTTCTGGAGGTCAACAACAAAGATTATGCATTGCCAGAACCATTGCCATACAACCAGAAGTAATTCTGATGGATGAGCCATGTTCTGCACTGGATCCCATATCAACCACCAAAATTGAAGATTTAATTCATAAATTAAAAAATGAATTTACAATTATTATAGTAACTCACAACATGCAACAAGCAACCAGGGTTTCTAAACATACCTCTTTCTTCCTTCATGGAGAAATTGTGGAGAGTAATCTTACAGAAAGAATATTCCTGGAACCAGAAGACAAAAGAACAGAAGATTACATTACGGGTAGATTCGGTTAAATCAACTTTTGTAAATAATGCAAAGTGAAGATTGAGCAACATCCAAGGGTGAGCTGATGTTTGGGGCAATTTTAGAAAATAAACTATCATCACTTAGTAAAGAAGTGATTGATTACGGTAATCTGACTGTGGAACGGGTTGATGATTCAGTTATCAGCTTTTTAGAAGGAGATATATCTAAAGCAAGGAATATTATAGAATCCACGGCTTTAGTAAATGAAAAAAGTTATGAAATTGAACATGGATGCCTTAAAATCCTGGGATTGCATCAACCTGTTGCCAAAGATCTCAGAATGGGCGCTGCTTTACTCAGAACTTCTATAGAACTTGAAAGAATAAATATTCTCGCTGCTTATATAGCGAGATATGCTATTGATGCTAATACCAATGGAAAAAACCCCTACAAACCACCCCATCTCAGTTTCATGTCACAAACTGTTCAAACAATGATAAAAGATGGATTAGGGGCTTTAATTTCTCAAGACATTCAACTACTGAAAAGATCCACCAAGAATTATGTGCCCTTACAGGATTTCTATAACCAAATGTTTGCTCAGTATGATAGTGAAGAGATCGGATCTTCATCCACTCATTTGATTCTGGTGGGGAGAAATTTATTAAGTATGGGTCACCATGTAATGGGAATGGCAGATAGAATTGCTTACATGATTGTAGGAAAAAGAGTAATGCACCACAAAGTGTTTTATAATGTTTTAATGAGATAATCGAGGCGATCAAATTGTGGCTACCCACAGAAGACCCTATAACAATGGAATATGGAAATTTAGACAAGTCTGATTTGCCTGAGTTTGGATATATTAAAATATTTAAACGGGATAATGAGGCAGTAATTTTCATAAAAGAGGGATTTATTGTGGGATCATGGTGCATGAATGCATCATCTTTAGAAGAATTATATGAAAATAAAGCCATGAAAAATATTGATATTGCTATAGATTCAAAATTAGAGATTTATGCAACAAGCAAGTCTTTATTTGAAACTTTAATCGAATTAAATGAAGAATGTAAACTTTCACTACCTATTGAAATTAAATTAATATTTAATGAAAAAGTTTCGGATATTTCTTCACGCAAAGATCTTTTAGAAAAATATAGGATTAGAGCGCCTTCAGAAGAAGATGTGGAAAGTTTATTACTTAATTACAAATCTTAGATTTATTGGGAGGGTTATTAATGGATAAAAGATATCCACGGATATTATTCCGCAAAAGACTTAAAGACTTGAGAAAAGAAATGGAAGATATAGGGCAAAGGACTATTCAGGCCCATAAAAATGCAGTGGACGTTTTTTTGGAATATGACGAGGAAACGGCCAAGAAAGTAGTTGTTGATAGTAAAGAAATAGACGGTATGGTTTTTGACCTGGAAAGGAAATGTATAAGCATTATAGCTGCTGAACAACCTGTTGCTCGTGATTTAAGGTTCATTGAAGCATGTATTAAAGTTGGAAGCCACTTAAAAAGGATTGCCTATTTGGCAGCCAATATAACTGATGCTGCAGCCAATTTGAAAGACGAGCAAATCCCTAAAAAACCAATGGAAGACCTCAAACACATGGCTGATTTTGTTCAGATGATGTTGAGTAAAGGTATCTATGCTTTTTTAGACCAGAATATGGATATGTCCAAAGAACTGCGCCACGACGATGACAAAGTGGATGATTTATTTGATCAGGCCCTGGAACACATTACTGGAAGCATGTTCGATGATAAAGATGCCATATCTTATCTGGTTAATTTGCTGTTTGTGGCAAGATTCCTGGAAAGAATAGCTGATAGGGCAGTCAGCATAGGTGATAGGACTATTTTCATGATCACTTGTGAAAAACCTTAATCCCCCATTCTTTTTTTTTAAATTTAAATTTTCAAGATAACTTAAAAACCTAAAATAAAACTCAATAAACTCAATAATAAAAAATCAAAAATAATCTACAAAAATATTATTCTATTTGAAAGCGAGGTTATTGTTTGAATTATTATATATTTGCTCTTTTAGCCGCTTTTTTCTTTGGTTTGGCTCCTATTTTCGGTAAGCTTGGCCTTGAAGGTGTTAATCCAGCATTGGCTCTTTGCATCAGAAGTTTTATAATAAGTGGGATTATGCTGGTCTGGTTAATATTTAATAAAGATTTTAGTCCCTTAGCTAGTGTTAGTCTATCTGGGTGGATTTTTATTGCTTTGGAAGGAATATGTGCTGCTCTTTTAGGACAATTACTTTATTATTATGCTTTAAAGTCTGGAGATGCATCAGTAGTTGTTCCATTAATTGCAACATTCCCCTTAGTCACTTTCATTTTAGCCACTCTTTTTTTAGGGGATAAATTGTCAATGACTAAAATCAGCGGGATATTATTCACTATTCTGGGAATAGTCTTGTTGAGAATTTAAGAATAATTGAAACGAAATAATAAATTAAAAAAATAATTTAAAAATAACTATGGCCTTAAAATAGCACTGGCATGTCTTCCGGCCCAGCACTGGATACAAACTCCTATGGGAAGCCCTGCAGTGTGGGTATCAGCAGTTAATATTTTTACATCTAAAGCGGTTGTCTTACCACCCAATCCCATAGGTCCAATTCCAGACTGGTTTATTTTTTCTAAAATCTCGGTTTCCATTTTCCCAATTTCTTCATCAGGATTTCTTACACCTACTTGGCCCAGCAAAGCTTTCTTTGCTATTTTCATGGCCATATCGGATGATCCCCCAATCCCCACACCTACAATTACCGGGGGGCATGGTTTTCCTTGGGCTTTAACCACGGTTTCCACCACGAATTCTTTTACTCCTTCCATGCCTTCCCCAGGCAGCGCCATTTTAAGAGCATTATTATTTTCAGAACCAAATCCCTTGGGAAAAACGGTAAGCTCTAAATAATCTCCATCTATTAATTCAATATCTATTTGAGGAATTCCATTCCCTGTATTAGTCCCAGTATTCATTCTGGTAAATGGATGAACTACATTAGGCCTTAAAGGGACTTTTTTTGTTGCCTTTTCTACTCCGGATCTTATTGCTTGGTAAAGATTTTCCACATAAACATTACCCATTTTCACAAATATTATGGGCAGACCTGTATCTTGACAGAGTGGAACACCCATTTCTTCGGCAGCATCAATATTATCTAAAATAGCTTTAAGATTTAATAGTCCCAGTTCACTTTCTTCCATTTTATAAGCATCTTGAAGTGCAGATTTAACATCTTTTGGTAGACGAATAACTGCATCCTGGTAAAGATCACAAATGGTATCTTCGATTTTTTTTTGAGTAACCATATTAACCATGAAAAACACCTTATTTTTACACCTAATTTTTACATCTATTTTTTATTATATGTCAAGAAAATTCTTTAATTTATGAATGTACTAATTAGAATAAATATTTAATATTAATTAAAATTAACCAAATAAAAGTGATTTCTAATTGGAATGATTTAAAATATTTAATGATATTAAATAATTTTCAAGAAGGTTTGAAAATAATTTTTAATTTATAATTTTTATTTAATTGATTAAATGTAATAATTTAATGAATTAATGGTTAATTTAGAAAATTAATCAGAAATAAAAAATAAATATCATAGCCATAAATTAAACAATTTAAAATGAATTTGCTTTAGTATTCCAAATAAAATAAATAATGGGCCCAAAAGAAAGACCCTAATATTTCATTATATTTTTTAATCGTTCCAGTTCTTTGGCTATTTTATCCTGTTTTCCAGAAATTAATTCTTCAGAATCTGTTTTCAGGGCAGCTGTAGGGCAGCTTAAAACACAAATAGGTGTTTCTTCTTCAATGCAAAGGTCACATTTATTGGCAATTCCTTTCTCATCCATGGTTATGGCACCAATTGGACAAGCGTCTCTACAGAGTCCGCAGCCAATACAGTTCTCTTTTAATATTACTATTGCACCATCTACTTCTTCTATAGCATCTTCTGGACAGATATTCAGGCAGGGAGCTCGTTCTGGGGCGCAATGCATGCAAAATATGGGAACGCCACTAATTACTCTTATGGCATTTTTAGGACAGTTCCTTTCGCATTTCATACATTCGTTGCATAGTTCTGGTTTTGAAATTAATTCTTTCATTCCAGGCCTCCTATTTAAAAGCTCCTTTGGCTCTGGTTTTTGCAGTTAAGACATTCATAATATCTGAACCTTTTTTAGGTTTCCCTACACCAGATAACTTGGCAATGTGCTTGGCCTGCTTTTCCATCTTTAACTTTTCAGTATCAATCAAAGCAATAGCTCTTTTTGAGCAAGATTTGATACAAGCGGGTGTATCAAGATCCGGGCACTGATGACACTTTTGAGCTTTTCTATCATCCATTACCACTGCTCCAAATGGACAGACCAACATGCATAATCCGCATCCAATGCATTTTTCTGATTGGACTTCTTTACCTTCAATGGCCTCAGTAGGACAGATGGTTTTACAGGGAGCATCTTCGCACTGTTGACAGATAATAGGATAATATGTACCTTCAACTTCACGTATCATTATTCTAGATACTCCATGAAGTTTAGAACATGCATCTTCACAGTCTAAACAGCCATCGCACAACTCTGGCTGAACTATCAATTTATCCAATCTTTTGCCCCCTATATTCTAAGCTCAGTACATACTTTGTCAACGTATTCCTGAATCTTAGCTTTTTCCTCATCTGCTAGATGTTTAAATCTTTTTTGAGCATTTAAATATTCATTAACAGGTTTTCGCTGCATTGGGCGGTAAGTAACTTTGAATTCACCATCAACAATTTCATATAAAATCCATGATCCTGTTTCAACAGCCAGACGGCCTAGTTCTATGGTTTTAGATGGATCAAAACCCCAACCGGTAGTACATGGTTGGTTAAGGTGAATATAAGCTGGCCCTTCGTGTTCGGCTGCTTTTTTGACTTTCTTCATGAAATCTTCTGGATAAGATATGGAAGCGGTAGCCACATAAGGGACACCATGTGCTGCCATAATCATAGGAACGTTTTTCTTAGGTTTATCTTCACCAAAGCTTTCTTTTCCATGAGGTGAAGTAGTAGTAGATGCACCATAAGGAGTGGATCCACTTCTTTGAATACCCGTGTTCATGTAAGCTTCATTATCATAACATATGTAAATCAGGTTGTGGCCTCTTTCCATTGCTCCAGATAAGGCTTGCATACCAATATCTGCAGTTCCACCGTCTCCTGCAAATGCTACAACATTGACATCATCTTTTCCCTGAGCTTTTAATGCCCTTTCTACTCCTGAAGCAACAGCGGCTGCATTTTCAAAGGCAACATGTATCCATGGAATCTCCCAGGCGGTTTCAGGATAAGGGGTAGTAATTACCTCTAAACAACCAGTTGCAGATACAGCAACAGTGTTTTTGCCTAACATTTTAAGTGCTAATCTAACACCTATTGTGGCACCACATCCTGCACAACCACGGTGACCAGGGGCGAGTAATTCTTCTTCAGGTATTTTCATTTAGACTCCCTCCTTTAATCCGATCCAGGTAATGTCCTGGGTAGGGTTTTTAGTCTTATTCACAATATCTTTAATATGGACTGGTGTAATGTCTCTTCCACCAAGACCTACAATAAATCCGTAAACCTCAATATCCTTGAGATTAATAGATGCTTTCAGGTCGGTGTATAATGCTCCTCCAACACCAAAGGTAATGTTCTTATCAAGAACAGCTACTTTATTAGCGTTTTTAAGGACATTATAAATGTCTTCTTTAGGTAATGGTCGGTAAGTTCTAATTTTTAACATACCTACTTTTTCGCCATTGGCTCTTAGTTCATCCACCACATCTCTTATAGTGCTGCAAAGAGATCCCATGGTGACCAATATGATTTCAGCATCTTCACAGTAGTATTCATCTACAGAACCATATTCTCTACCAAAGATTTCACCAAACTCTTTGTTAACTCTTTGAACAACCTTTTTAGACCGTTGCATGGCTAATTCCATTTCGTATCTGGCTTCCATGTAATAATCGGGGTCTGCTAGAGTTCCAATAGACATGGGTCTTTCTGGGTCGAGATACAAATGCTCGGGTATGTATTCTGGTAAGAAGCTATCTACTTGTTCTTGTGTAGGTATGTCCACCGGTTCTACTGTGTGGGTGAGTATGAAACCATCCAAACAGACCATACTTGGTAAAAGAACGTCTTTATCTTCTGAAATTTTATATGAGCGTAAAACAGAGTCCAAAGCTTCCTGCCCGTCTTCAACATAAATTTGTATCCATCCAGCATCCCTTTGGGAGATTGAATCTTGATGATCATTCCAGATACTTAGTGGGGCTGCAATGGCCCTATTGGCATTGGCCATAACTATAGGTGTTCTTAAACCAGCAGCTGCAAAGAGAACTTCATGCATTAAAAGTAGTCCCTGAGATGATGTAGCAGTAAATACTCTCACTCCTGCTCCAGAAGCACCTATAGCAGCACTCATAGAACTGTGTTCGGATTCTACTCTTATAAATTCTGCATCTAGTTCTCCATCGGCCACAAATTGAGCTAAATATTCGGATATTGTTGTTTGTGGAGTAATGGGGTAAACAGGAATAACTTGTGGCCTTGCAAGACTCACGGCCTCTGATACTGCTCTGTTAGCAGTCATAACTTTAAGAACCATTATTCTCTCTCCATTTTTATGGCTTTTACAGGGCATTCTTCGGCACATATGCCGCACCCTTTACAATAATCGTAATCAATATCGTGTTCCTTATTTATACAGCCCTCTGGACAGAAAAGAATACAGTTATCACAATCTATGCAGGTTTCTTTGTCCAAAATGGGCTTAAAAGTCCTCCAACTTCCTGTCTTATTATTCCTGGTACTTCCGGGTTTTTTGACAGCTCCTCCGATGGATTCCATGTTTAATCACCTTTTAAAAATTAATGTTTTTGATATAATAGTAATTAAAATTTTTAATTAAATTTTTTAACTTAATTAGCTAAATTTTACTATCATTCAAAAAAACTCTTTTATAATATTGAAAATTTTAAATTTAGATTTTTAATTATTTAATTAGCAATTGAATTGTTCAATTTGTGAATTGTTCAATTGCATTATTTCTTATTTAACGTGCTCATAAGCCGCTTTAGCAGCATCAGCATTTTTTTCTCCGATTTTTCCAGGAAAAGTTTCTTTAATAATTTTTATAATAGAATCGAGGCTAACTTGTCCTGTTGCTCCAGCAAAAGCACCGAGCATTACAGTATTTACTATTGGTAAACCTAATTTTTCCAGTGCAATTCCAGTAGCATCTATCACGTGGGTCTCGGATCCTTTATGTTCAGGTGCTTCACCTTGAGTGTTAATTATTACCATTCCATGGCTTCCAAGCCCGGAAAAAACATCTACTACTTCTAAAAGCCCTTCATCCAGTACTACCACGTAATCGGGGTTATACACTTGATATCGTCGTCTAATTGGTTCATCGTTTATTCTTGTGAATGCCATGACGGGGGCGCCTCTTCTTTCAACGCCAAAAAAGGGAAATGCTTGTGAATACTTTCCATCTTCGAAAGCAGCCTTCGCTAAAATCTCTGCCGCTGTAACAGCGCCCTGACCACCGCGTCCGTGAAAGCGAATTTCGATCATAATTTACCTCCATTCCTCATAGTTAATCATTATAAATTTTTAATATATATACATGATGGTCCCATGAAATTAAATATAGTATTAATGAAAATTATTAGTTAACTTTGATAAAATCATCACGGAAATAATCGAGGATTTGTAATGAAAGTCATTATCATCACGGGAAAACTGGCTGAGAGGCTGGTAAAAAAGGTTTCATCTCGTTCAAAACAAGATGTGTTTGTCCATGTTGTTAATACTCCTATAGCGGCCTTTTTAACTCCCAAAAAAATATCTAATGAAGTCAAAGCACTTATATCTAGCAATTCAATTGACCTAGATGAGGACATGATAATTATTCCGGGTCTCATTCGTAAAGATGCCAAAATAATCCATGAAGAAACGGGAATTCCTGCTTATAAAGGACCAACAGATGCGGCTGACTTACAAATAGTTCTTGATGCTCTTGATAAATTAGAACTTTCAACAATGACCTCGGCTGATAAACTTATTGAAGAGGAACAACGTCAAAAAGCCCTGGAATTTATTGAAGATTTTGAAAAAGATGAAAAACAAACCAGTAAACTCCTTAAAAAACCTAATAATATTTTGGTTGGTAAATTGCCTGTTGGGGAAGATTTTCCCATGAGGGTGCTGGCTGAAATTGCCAATGCCCCACTTTTAAGCACGGAAGATCTCACTAAAAAAGCAGAGTACTTTATAAAAAGTGGAGCAGATATGGTTGATATTGGAATGGTGGCTGGTGAAAACCTGGCTCATAAAATTCCAGAAATGGTTTCAACTCTCAAACAAATTGCCGGTGATGTTCCTATCAGTATTGATACTTTGAACCCTTTAGAAATAGAATCTGCGGTAAAATCCGGGGTAGATATGGTTTTAAGCTTAGATCATGGAAATTGTGAAGAAGTACTTCCTTTAATGGAAGAAAAACAAATTCCGGCGGTTATACTTCCCACGGATTTCCAAAGAGGATGGGTTCCTCATACAGTTGAGGAAAGGGTTAGCTCCCTGGAAGAACTTAGAAAAAAATGTAAAAAAATTGATGTGGTGGCCGATTTAATTCTTGATCCCATTAACAGCAGAAGTATGGTTGATTCTATAATAGCTTGTCGCCAGTATCATTATAAAAATCCAGAACCGGTCTTTTTCGGTGTAGGAAATGTTACAGAGCTTTTAGACACAGATTCTACTGGTGTTAATGCTCTTCTCTCAGGTATAGCCATGGAATTAGGGGCCAGTATATTATTTACTCCTGAAGAAAGTGGTAAAACAATTCGCAGTGTTTATGAACTAGCTGTATCATCAAAAATGATGTTTTTGGCAAGGAATAGGGGTTCGATACCTAAGGACTTGGGAATCAATCTTCTAGTTTTTAAGGATAAAAGACTTCCCGAAAAAGTGATGGAAGAATTTGATGTTCCTGTTTTTCAAGCAGAAGGCGCTAAAAAATTCGTGCAGGACGAGGCAGGAAGTTTTAAAATTATGGTTAAGGATAACAGAATAATGATTGTTCATTACATTAATATGGAGCCTGATGTAGCCATTGTGGGTCAATCGGCTAAAAAAATATATGAAGAACTTTTAAACCGCCAACTGGTTAGTCGTCTGGAACATGCAGCATATTTGGGTGCAGAACTTCAAAAAGCAGAAATTGCAATGATTACCGGGAAAAATTATACTCAGGACTTTGAATTATTTAAAAAACCGTTTTCTATTTAATTTTTTAATATAGTTTATAATAGTATATTTTATCCAAAATATATGGTATTAGATGTTAGATATGAATAAAAAATTTGGTTGTATTCGTAAAATAACCGCAAATAATCAATTCGACTTATTGGAGCTAAAAAAATGAAAATATGTACCAAATGTGGTGCCAGTGAAATTATTATAGAAAAAAAACATTCTGGGCAGCGACTTTGCCAGGATTGTTTTATTCAAGGTACACAACAAAAGGTATTGAAAGATATTCGTAAGTATAAACTCATTGATAAGGGAGATAAAGTTCTGGTGGCCCTATCTGGTGGTAAAGACAGTGTAATGGTCCTGGATATTTTAAATTCTCTTCATGAAAGAAATATAATTGATATGGCTACCGTAACCATTGACGAGGGTATTAAAGGATATCGGGAAGATGGAGTAAGAATAGCCCAGGATCATGCAAGGCGCTTAGGAATAGAACACAATGTAGTTACTTTTAAAGAATCATTTGATACTACTCTGGATGATATAATGACTTCATCTTCGCAAAGAGGAGCCTGTACTTACTGTGGTGTTTTCAGACGCTGGATTTTAAATAGAGAAGCCAGGAATATTGGGGCAACTAAAATTGCCACAGGCCATAATCTTGACGATGAAACTCAGGCCATTTTAATGAACTATTTAGAGGGAAACATTGAAAATCTTACTCGCATTGGCCCTAAAACCCGTTCCAAAAGTGAAAAGTTCACAGTAAAGATTAAACCTCTTAGAGAAATTCCTGAAAAGGAAGTAGCACTTTATGTTCTGGCTAGAGACTTGGAAGTCCACTTTGCAGGTTGTCCTTATTCCAGTGATTCCTTCCGTGGGGAAGTGGGCCAGTTTATAAAACAACTATCTCAAAACCACCCAACTATCATGTATTCTACTTTAAGAGGCTTTGACAAGTTAAAACCAGTTATAAAAAAAGAGTTTTCCAAGGAATTCCATGTTGGCGAATGTACTCGCTGCGGCGAGCCATCGGCCAATGAACTGTGCCGGGCCTGCGTTTTTTGCAGTGAACTGGATATAAATGAATAATTAAATTTATTGAAAATTGAATAAAAAATTAAAATTGCACTAAGTTAAAATTGATATGGATATGGAGTTATCTTTATTGAGATTAATAAAGGTGTTAATTAATTTTATAACTTAAAACTAATTTTAGAGGAGATTAAATGAAATTTACACTAATTATTGGAGATGAAAAAGAATCCAGAGATATTTCAGAAGACTTAACCATTAAAAATTTTCTGGAAGAAATGGATTTTCCACTGGAAACAGTAGTTGTAAAGAAAAATGGCCTGATTGTTATAGAAGAAGAAATAATCTCTGAAGGAGATGTTATAGAAATTATTAAGGTCATATATGGGGGATAATTTGTCTATTATCTCATAACTGATTTAACATTATATACTTTTTTAAAATTAATTCATATTAATAAAAAATTCAGGATTGTTAAAATGAAAGTCTACTATGAATGCGCCCCTTGTTTCTTGCGACAGGCCAGAGAAGCTCTGGATCTGGCCTGTGATGATGAAAATTTAAAAATTGAAATTATGGAAGAAATCGCTGCTCTTTTAGGTAAAGAGTTTAACAAAGAAGCGGTTTCTAATGAAATCGGGACCACAATCCACCGTTTGATAAAAGAAAAAACAGGTAATGAAGATCCTTATTATGAAATTAAAGGCAATTGCAATGAAATTGCCGAAAGTTTCCTCCCCAATTTAACTGAATTTCTTCAGGGTGAAGAAAACCTGGAGATGTTTATTAAAGCAGCCATTGTAGGGAATCTAATAGACTTTGGAGCGTTGGGGGTGGATGTGGAACCATTGGATTTAATGATGGAAGCTCTCCAGGAGCCTCTGGAGGTCAACCACACGAAAGAACTTGAAAAATCCTTAAAATCCGTTAAATCTGTTCTTTACCTGGCAGACAATACTGGGGAAATTGTTTTTGATAAATTATTAATTAAAAAGATTAAAGAGTATGATGTGGATGTTACTGTGGCCTTAAAGGAAAAACCTATTCTCAATGATGCCTGTTTAGAGGACGCTTATCAGGTGGGCCTTGATAAGATAGCTAAACTGGTAACTACTGGTACTGATTCGGTGGGAGTTATACATTCTCAAGTATCTCCCGAATTTCAAAAGATAATGGAAGAAGCAGAATTAATTATATCTAAAGGTCTGGGGAATTATGAGGGCCTAACTGAGATCACATTCGCAGAAAAACCAGTATTCTGTCTTTTAAATGCAAAATGTGGCCCTACCTCTCGGGATATAGGGGTTGCTCAGGGTTCCAATGTTATGGTTAAATTGAGTTAATTTAATTATTTTATCTTTTTATTTATTTTATTAATTTATTTATTTAATTTTTAAGATATTATCGTAAATTATATGTGTAGTAATCACATATTCTCATCATGAATATTTCTCTTAAAGTTTGGGTTATTGCCGCTTTTTTAATAGTAGTAATTGCAGGGAGTGTTATTGCTTTAAATATCTCTGATAGTAGTAATCAACCATTAACTACTAATAAAACATCTAACTCTTCTTTTGAGTTGAAATGGTATGCTAATTTTGATTCTGCAATTTCAGAAGCCCAGAATGCTGATAAACAGATATTCACGGTTTTTTCCGCTAGCTGGTGTCCGGCTTGTCAGCAACTTGAATCAGAAACTTTAGTAGATGAAAAGGTTATCCAGAAACTGTCCCAAAACTATGTGGCTGTGAAAATAGATGTGGATACTAATCCGGAACTGTCTTCTAAATATGGAGTATACAGCATACCTACTGTAATAATCATGAATTCTAATGGGGATGAAATTAAAAGAATTGAGGGCTATCAATCTCCAGATCAACTTTCAAGTGCACTTTAAGTATTCAATTAGTTTCAGGCGTTACAAAATTGAGGTATTAAATGGATATTGTTCCTTTATTTTCATTTTTAGCAGGAATTGCTTCGGTATTATCTCCCTGCGTTTTGCCAGTTATTCCGCTGGTAATAGGTTATACTCTGGTAGAGCGGAAGAAAACTGAAATTTTAGCATTTGTAATGGGCCTATTTTTAATTTTCACCATAACCATAGTGCTAACCATGGTTTTTACTGCAGCCATAAATTATTATCTCCATTATTTTAGAATAATAGCTTCCCTAATACTGATTGCATTGGGAATAATGATTATTGCTAATAAAAACATTTTTAAACTTTCAGTCACTCCTGATTCTAACCGAAGAGGAGTTATAGGTTCTTTTATGTGGGGATTATTAACTTCGCTGGCCTGGGCCCCTTGTTATGGTTCTTATCTTATAGCCTTAATTACTTTCAGCATTTCTACAGGAAATATATTTTACAGTGCTTTAAATTTACTTTTATACACGGCGGGGTTTTCCATTAGTATATTTGTTCTGGGAATATTAATTTCCAGTGTAAATATTGAAAAACTGGCCGGAAAAGCGGATTTAATAAGAAAAATATCTGGAATTTTAATTGCAGGGGCTGGAATTTATATGATCTGGCTGGCTATGCTTTAAACCAATTCATTCGTTTAAACTTATCATTTTCATTTAATTCCTTTTTCATTATTCGCGGAATTATAGATTTATCTATTATAATTTCAAATAAAATATCAAGAATTGTGATTTTTTATTTGGATATGATCAGCTCATTAGTGCTACTTAATTATATGAATTAATTGTTTGGTGTAATTTATGAAAGTAGGATTTGTAGGATTTGGTGAAGTTGCTGCCACTCTTTCAAGAGGTCTTTTAGATAGTGATATGTCTGTTTTAACATGTTTACATGGTAGGAGTTCATCGACAAAAAATAAAGCTCTTGAAATGGGTATAACTATTTGCAATAGTCATAGGGAGCTGGCTGAAACTTCTGAAATACTTATTTCGGCTGTTACTCCATCTACTGCTGTTGAAGTAGCTCGGCAAATGGGAAAGTATTCTAGGGGGATTTATGTGGATATTAACAATGTTTCCCCATCTACGGTAACCGAGGCACTAAGGCTGGTGAAAAATAAAAGGACAGTGGATGCCGCCATAATTGGCAGCGTAAAAAGAAACGGCCCTAATGTTCCAATCATTTCTTGTGGTGATTCAGCCAATGATTTTGCAATTTTAAATGATTATGGCTTGAATATAAAAGTCATGGGCACGAAAATTGGTAATTGTTCTCAAATAAAAATGTTGAGAAGTTCTTATACTAAAGGGGTCTCTGCTCTTTTGTGGGAGACACTTTCGGTAGCATATGAAATGGGTATTGATGAAGAAGTTCTGGAAATTATCGGGGAAACAGAAGGCCCTCAATTTGAAAATTCTGCTAAATCAAGATTATTGAGCAGTTTTAATCATTCTAAACGGCGATACGAAGAAATGGATGAAGTAAAGAAACTTTTATCTGATGTTGTGGATCCTTTAATGGCTGATGCTATTGAAAAAACATTTAAACTTATTTATCAAAAAAATAAAAAATTGAATAAGGACAAAAATGAACCAATAGATTTTAAATCATATAAAGACATTTTTAAGGATTTAAATACGATTAAATAGTTCCATTAAAGTTTATTTTATTTATTAAAAGTTTTATTTAATATGTTTTCAATTTTATTATTCTCTAAGCCTTTATTAGACATTCATGGGTTCCTAATCATGTTTATTGATAATTGTATATGAATAATTTTAATTTTAAAATTTAAATAATTCATAACTTATTAGAATTAGGCTGAACATAAAAATTAACATAAAAATTATCATTTTAAATTTCTTTCAGTAAAAATAAATTTTTTAATCCTATTAAAATATTAATTAGTCTAATTATCAAAAAATAAAATAGCATTACCCTTAAAAGATAATACATAAAAAAATTAATTTGTTAATCTTGAATATTATAACTCTTGAATATTATAATTAAATTAAATGATTTAGTGGGTGATATTGTGAAGGATCTTGATGAACAGACCAAGGAATGTAAAGAGGCAATGTCTAAACTCATAGGTAAAAAAATCCTGGAAATAGATTTTAAATCATATGATGATGAGTGCTGGAGAGTTTACATAAATACCGATAAAGGAAAAATGGTCATGACCTTCTGTAAAAAATGGAGCTGTCCAGTAGTTGAAATGAGAGAAGAAGCCTGTTTTAAAGATGAGGATAGGATTTTTGATTAATATTCAATATTTATTATTCACCTTAACCCACATTTATCCTAATTCTTATTCCTCTCTCCTTTTCCACAACCTCAGCATTTATGGGAATAAAATGAGAATCTATTAAAAGCCGAAGATAAGTGGCCATTTCTGCAGGTAACTTCATAGGACTTTTTATTTTCTTTTTTTCAGTTCTAATTTCGCAAGCCAGAAACCCGTTTTGATCCACGTAAATTCCGGCATTCATACCTGATTTTAAGTGTTCCACTTCAAAACTACGAATACTTAATCCTGCATCAAAACTTAAACAAGGAGGGTTTTGAAGTTTGATTCCTTTTCTAAATTTTTCATGGGCTTCTGCAACACTTAAATCATGCTCTTTCTTTTGAGAAACATACCAGGCCCTTTCAATAACCCTATCCACTTTTTGGTCTGGTGGAATAACACCCTGCTTTTCATAGGATTTTATAAGGTCTAAAACTTCTTGCTTGGTCACTTCTTCTTCCAGAGCGCTTATGGCCAGTCTGGTGAGTACTGGACCATATCCTGCCCTTCTGAAAGCTGCCCAAATTTGAGGTTCTTCTCTATAAAATCGACCTTTAATTATGGAATTAACAGCATCTGCATTTAAATGAGCAATTTCCATTAATTTAGAACGGGAATAGGTATTCATTCTTTTGGTAATGGTCTCTAAATTTCTATTCCCAGGGATGGTTCCATTTTTTATTCCTTTTTCCAGTATTTTAATGGTACTTTCTGGGAGAACTTCTCCTACCTCGGAAGGTATTTCCATATCATTTTCAATAATCAATCGCCTTATTTCCCTTCCAGAAACCTTCCCACCCATGGAAAGCTCACTTATGATGTGAAAACGCATTTTACGATGATATTTTTTATATAGGAATTCATTCACTGCAAACCATCTTATAACATTCCGGTTAGGAAGATTTCGAGGAATACCGCTGAATATCCCCTTTTTAGCGAATTTTTGGGCTTGTTTGGTAAGCATGGGAACAGAAACATTCACTCCTGCAGCATCAACATAATCAACAGCCCCATCCTCAATCATCATAGCAATCCTTATAGGAACACTATAGGCCAATGTAAGGCGATGATGCAATCCTTCAATGGGAACTACTCGATCAGCACCTGCTTTAAGGGCCATTTCTTTTCTTGAGTCATAATCTGCAAAAAATGGTGCGTGGTTAGCACTGTATCCTTTATTTAGGTAAATTACCACTTCATCTCCAGTTTTATCAGCTATTTGTCTTCCTTTTTGAATGAGTTTAACATGTCCCTTGTGGACAGGGTCAAAATCAGCACTTATCCCAATCATGATTAATTTCCTTGAATTATTTGCAATTTCTTCAGGTATTAGGTATTATTTTTCATTATTATTAATAAAGTTAGTAATTATCTGTAAAATGAATTTAATTTTTGGGATACTGAATTCGGGAAGGTGATCTATTTATATCTCCAAATTTAGTTTCTGCTTCCCATTCTACCTTACAATCACATTTGAAATCTTTTATGGTGCTCTGATTTAGGTTAGATTTCATTATTATCTTTTTTAATTTATCATTGCAATTTTTACAGTTGTAAGGCCCTCTTCGACTTCCGAAACCGGAAGTATCCATTATAGATGGTATTTTCACGGATTCTCTAACTCTATTAATGATTTCCAGAACACTCCATATGCGCGGAGGTTGATAAGATCCTTTACGCCAGAGTTCTTCCATCACGGTACCTTTATGGATGGTTGATGGGCAGAATGAAACACGATCGACTCCTTTTTCTTCTGCATATATTGCTGTTTGCACTGCTTCATCTATGGCATCTTTTTCAGAAGTTAAAATTGGTTTTACAAGAATGTAAGCCTTTGATTTCACGTTATATTCTTTTTTGATATCTTTAATTATTTCTACGGCTTTTTCAAAGTCTTTTTTAGTGAATCCCTTATTTACTTTAAATTCCCGGGAATAATCATCACTAGTTTCTAAACCCATGCTGATTTCAAATATTTTATTGGGAATTAGAGAACAACAATCTAAAAGCTCTTTTTTAGTCACATACTCTGGTCTTGATTCCACAATGACTTCTGTCACATTTTCTAGTTCGTTTAAATTTTTTAATATTTCGGTTCTTGCTTCTGGAGGAAACTCTTCCGGATTTAAAAAACTACCTGAAGTAAATATCTTTACTGCAGTCGCCTCATTTATTTCATATCTTCCTATTAAATCACTAAAAATTTCAATTAATGTGGAAGCGGAAACCGGCTCTAAACTGGACTCGGAGATGTAACTGCACATGGTGCAACCTCCACTTTCAGCAAGTGCCCAGGCACAACCAGTTGTCGGTAAAATCATGAATATTGTAGGCCCTTCACCGGAATATGTGAGGTCTTCATGAGACCAGGTAGCTGAAAGTTCCTGAGGTGTTTTTTCTTTTATTCTTTTTAGAGCTTTGGCCCTTATTTCTTGTGAAAGTTCTTGAATTTTCATATTTTTCCCTTTGGATATTTATGTGATAAATTGATAAATGCAATATAAATTTCAATATTTATATTGAATTTAAATGTGGATATAATATTGTAAATAATTTTAATCAAGTTATTAAATTATCAGTTAAGATAATATTTTTTAAGATATTATTAAAATAGAAAAAAGGGTAAGTGGAACTTAATTAATTCATAGATATTTAATTAGATATAATTATTAAGACTACTGAAATATTATTTGATTAGTAAATAGAATAAAGTTAGATTTAGATTAGAATTTAATATTTATAATAATTCGCCGTAATTAATAAAAAAATAATAATTATTTCTTATTGAATGAGGATTTAAAAATGAGCTTTTATGATCTTTCCAAAGAAGAAAGAATAGAACTTGTTCAAAAAATGGAACTGGAAGTAAAATCAGACCTGAATAACTCGGAAAATGGAAATATTGTTCGGTACGCTTCAGATGATGATTCTTACATCCGCAAAAATCTTTATCTTATTTTGGGTCGTTTATATTTGAATGAACTTGATTTTAAAGAAAAAGTAATGGAATCAACTCGATTATTGTACCAGAGTTCTGATGAAAAACAGAGACAAACTGCTGTTTATGTATGGGGTGAGATTGGAAAAACTGATTTTGATGAGGTAGTGCTATTCCTGGAGAAGGCCTTGAATGATAATAGTAACAAGGTAAAAAGTTCTATTATGGGTTCTTTAAAAAAAATGGGAGAAAAAAACCCTCAATCAACTTTAGGTTTCGCTCAAAAATTTATAAATCATCCGGATCCTGAAGTTAGAAGATTAATTGTGCATGGAATAGAACTCAGGGGCCGAAATCACCCCGAAGATGTATTACCTCTTCTTTACCAGCTTCAAAATGAAGTAACTCCCCGTGTAAGAAATATGATCATTCATGTGATTGGTCAGATTAGTTATAAAGAAGGATGTCTGGAGACGGTTGTTTTAGATCTTATGAACTGGGAAAACAAGGAACTGGTAAAGGATTTCCTTGAAGAAATAGTTAAAGTCCACAAACGATACAATTTTGCCTATAAATCAGAAAAAGAGACGAAATCTTACATTGAAAGTAAATTTGGCTTTAATTTTATTTCTAATGATTATTAAATATTGTAATTCTGGATATTGATGGAGTTTTGAGTTGATTTCTGGTGATGCATGGTGTTTCATAAAATTAAATCAAAATCAGTTCTTAATAAACATAAAAGAAGAGACAGTTGGTTTTTAGAAGATTATACTCTAAATCCTTATTTAGGATGTTCTTTTAATTGTGTTTACTGTTATGTTAATGGAAGCAAATATGGATCTAATGTTGCTCCAGGAATATCTGTAAAAACAAATGCCCCTGAGGTGTTATATCGTCAATTAAAAAATCGGGCCCGAAAAAAGGAATATGGGATCATAGCACTGGGGTCAGCCACAGACCCTTATATGCATCAGGAAAAGGATTTAAAGATAACCTTGGAACTATTAAAAATAATTTACCGTTTTCATTTTCCCCTTAATTTACTTACCAAATCCGATCTTGTTTTAAGAGACATAGATATTTTGAAAAAGATTGATAAGTCGGCAAAAATTCCAAAAAATTTTGATTCAACTTTAGGCCGCGGAACCATCATTGCTTTTTCTTTTTCCACCATGGATCCAAAATTGGCCAGGATATTTGAACCAGCAGCCCCTTCTCCCCAAAGAAGACTTGAAGCCATGATTAAACTAAAAGAAGAAGGATTTTTAGTAGGTGCTTGTTTAATGCCACTTTTACCATTTATCTCTGATACTCCCGAGCATCTGGAAAACATGATAAGAACCGTTAAAGAATGTGGCGGGGATTTTGTTTTGACGGGGGGAATGACTTTATTTGGAGATAAACCTTCGGATTGCCGGATGAAATATTATAATGTACTTGAAAAACACTTTCCTGATATTTTAACAAAAACACAGCTTATTTTTGATAATTCTGATTATCCAACATATAAATATCAGAGCAAAATCTCTAAATTAGCTTCGGATATTTGTGCTAAATATAAAATTAGAACCAGCATAATATGATGTGGGTTAATATATGATTGTATTTAGTATATGTTTTAGAAAAAAATCCTTAAAATTTCTTAAAATTTCAAAATATCCTTTAAAATTATTGTAATAATTATTTTTATTAAAATTAGAATTTATTTATTGAGTCAAAAAGAAAAATAAAAGAAAAATTTGGGTTTAGAAGTTATCTATAACTTCTCCCAGTAATTTTATGGATTTTTCTTTGTCTGGTCCAATTGGGGAACCGGCTACGTATTGGGTTACACCCATTTCACCGAGAGCTTCGATTTTTGGTACGAAGTCTGCAGGGGTTCCTACAACAGAGAATGCGTCCATTAATTCGTCGGTTACAGCTCCGATTGCTCCACCGAAGTCACCTTTACCTAAGAATTCACCGAATTTAGCTC
>CAVZGI010000009.1:0-47500 GCA_963774795.1 uncultured Methanobacteriaceae archaeon | reverse complement strand
ATGAAATTGAATCAAAAAAATCGAATAATTATCTGATTCTTTCATGTAAATGATATTGGCAGTTAACTCACGGCTTTCTTCACGAGAGCAGTGATATTCGCCTCTTCAGCACTAGTCAATTCCTTCAGAGCAAAGGATGTTGCCCACATGTTGCCTTCGTCAAGGTTAGCATCCTCACTGAAGCCGAGTGTCAAGTACCTTTCAGCCTTGGCCCCGCGGAAGAAACAAATGACCTTACCGTCCTTAGCATAGGCGGGCATCCCATACCACAATCTTGGTGAGAGGGATGGTGTGCTGGCCATTATGATGGTATGAAGTCGCTCTCCCATTGTGCGATATGTTTCTGGCATCTTGGAGATTTTTTCGAGTACGGTACTTTCTTTATCTATTTTTTTCATATATTGTCCTCTATTTTTCATTTTTTCTATAGAATATTTTACTTTTTTACTTTTCCTTCACGGCCTGATTTATAATATTCACGGCCTTTAACAGATCATCAGGCCCATATCTGGGGTCAATAGGTAAGGTGAGAATTCTTTTACTTAGTTCATGTTCATATACATATTTTAACGGTATAAACTGTTCAATATCCCATAGAATGGGTGGATAAATATCATTTTCAATTAAAACATTTTTTACCAAATCTCTTTCACTTTCTCTTTTAAATTTTAAAGGTAAAAGAAATGGACTTTTAATGTTTTCTAAATTGTATAAAAAAAGGTCTTTATTTAGATTTTCATAAATAAATTTTAAATTTTGGTTTCGTTTACTCATCAAATTAGAATGGGAGATGTTATTCAGGATATACAAGGATATAAAAGGGATATTTTGGGGTATTATTTCATTGTTTAATTTATCTACTTCGTATTGGTAATGCAGGGAGAGATAATACTGTTTAACATCTTCTAAATTTCCTTTAAAGCCGCTGGGTTTCTTGGCATAGATATCTTTTAAAATGGAATCCAAGTTTTTATCATCTTCAGGGGGAACATTTAATTCCATATCCATCCCATTAATATAAAAATATCTTAAAACCATAGCTTCAAGCTTTGATTCGTAATTATCAGGGAATTTGTCACTTGAATTAAAGTTATCCTTATTATAATATACAATCCCTCCATCAGGAATGGGGAAAATTTTCCTTAAACTTGCAATTATATAATAATTTTCGTGTTTAATTGAAAATCTACTTTTATCCAGTATGGAATGAGTTAAATCCATAATTACAATATTTTCTTGGTCTAAAAGCTCTTGAATTTCTTTATTGGAAACAAAGTCTGTCCCAAAATAATCTATAAATAATATGACGGATTTTTTAATATCTTTGTCGTATAATGGTTTTAAAGGATCTTCATGGCGGAAATAATTTACTTTTAAACCCAGTTCTTTAAAAGGTGTAATAACTGTTTCACAGGTATATGCTGGTAAATAACATTCCATATCTTCGATTTTATCAATATTAAGTAGTACTGATTTTATTGATTGTCTGCCATCTCTAAAAAACCTGTATTTTTCATGTAAATTTGTAATATAACTGTAAGCTGAATTTCTATCATCCTCACAGTCAAATTTAGGGAATTCAAAAAATCCTCCTATTTCCATTACACCCCACCTCAAATAATTATTTTATTAAATTAAAACTATAGAATAAAATATGATTATTATAGTATTAAAATAATACTGTAATTTTTTCTATCCATAAAAAAAGCATTAGAGGGAGTTTAATCCTATTCTATCTCGTGGGATTCCTATTCTTGGGAATGGGTATTATTAGGGGTATTATCCATCAATCTTTCAAAATCAGCAAACTGTTCACTAATCCAGTGATAAATGGTTCTTTTTGAAATTGTATCTTGCAAATCTTTTAACTGTTTTGTTCTAGTATTTTCAGTCATATTTATGGCTTGATAAAACGTTTCTGCAGTTTGTTTAATATCAAAGGGATTAATATGGATTACATGGTCTTTCAACTCATCATAACACCCTGCATTTTCAGATAAAATGAGCATACCTTGACTTTCATTAACTACTGATGCTTCTTTAGGTACTATATTCATACCATCTGCAATAGGGTTCACAATTAAACAATCATAGTTTTTAAAAGCAGCCACTACTAAGTTATAATCTGCTTTAAATATGCATTCAATAGGTTTCCAACCATCGCGAGCATATTTTTCATTAATTTTTGCTATAGACTCTTGTATGAGTTCATTATATTCTTTATATTCTTGAATCTGCTGTCGTGTCGGCTTACCGGTTGATAAAAATTTTACTTTTCCGTGGTATTCCGGGTGATTTTTTAAAAATAGATCATATGCTTCAAATCCCCGGATAATATTTTTGCTCAAATCAGCACGGTCTGTTCTGTAAATAAGGAAATTATCTCCTTTAATCTCTTTTATTAATTTTTCTTTTTCTTTTACCTGTTTAGAATTAGCTAATTCTTTAATACCATCATAATCTATAGAAATAGGGTAACTTTTAATATGAGTTTCTATCCCATTGTACCAGACAATACCCCTATCATAATCAACTTTTTGGGCAAATTCTTCACAAGTTTGAATGAAATTAGTTACATAACGTGGGATATGAAATCCCAGAATGTTATTGGACAACAAACCCTCAATTATAGATTTTCGCATGTTTTCTGGTATTATTTTAAAGTATTCTGATTGGGGCCAAGGGATGTGAATAAACTGACTCAAAAATATATCTCCCAACTTTTTTCGAATAAAAGAAGGACAAAGATAGAGGTGATAATCCTGGAGCATGATTAAAGGTTCTTTATTATTTCTTTCAACTTCTTCCACCACTTTTTTAGCAAATTCCTTGTTTAAATACACGTAACCTTTATCCCAGGCTTCATAAGTTTTTTCATCAATGTTGGGGGTGTAAGGATTGTTCCACATGTAATGCTGGACAAACCATAGAAGAGGATTACTTATAACACTATAATAATCTTCATATTGTTTTCTATCGACCACTACAAAGGGAACCCAGAAGTCAGGCTTTTCTACAGGGATAGGTACTCTATTGTCTGGAAATTGGCGGGCGACTTCTGCATCTCCTAAGGTCATGGCACTGGCTATCCATGTTCCATTTAATGATTCCATCAATGGTAAGATAGTTGAAACCAGACCTCCTGAACCTCTTTTCATCTCAATTTTATCCCTTTGATTTCCATTCTTATAGAATTCCACAGGACCTCTGTTTGAGGCCACTATTAGGTTCTTATCCTTTAAAAACTCCAAAATTTTATCCTGGTTTGGATAATTCATGATTGCACCTTTAATCATTAATTACTACTTAATACGGCTTAGTTAGGCCTTAATTTATGCAATAATTTATACAATAAATCAACTCAAATTTAACGTACAACTTTCCAAATTCACAAAACTTACAAACAAAACCACAAATTATACAGCTTCAATCATTGATTTCACAGATTTAGTTAATTTTTGTAAGTTTTCAGGCGATTTAGACTCAATATAAACTCGAATAAGTGGTTCAAATCGAGAAGGTCTTATTAAAATTAGAGAATCGTTTAAATCAACCCTTATGCCATCTATGGTGTTAATTTTGTATTGAGATTCAAAATTATTCTGGAAAATTTCTATTATCTGTGGTTTTTTTTCATTTTCACAGTCTATGGTAAAAACTGTCCTGTTGTATTCGGTTATTTCAGCTGCTAGATTGGAGAGGGTGGTATCTTTTTTGGCCAGAATTTCTAACATTTTAACCACGGCAAAAATAGCATCAAAACATGTCTGAAATTCAGGGAATACATACATTCCTGGTTCATCACCACCAAAAACAGCAGTATGTTCCACAACTCCATTTAAAACTTGATTTACAGAGGTTTTGATTAATTTACCATTTCCCTGGGTCACAATTTTTTCTAAAGATTTTGAAACAACCACTGAAGACACAATGGTACTTCCTGGATTTTCTTCAAGAGCGTATTTGCTGAATATGCCCAAAATTGTTTGATCTCTAACAATATTACCTTTTTCATCAATGAAAACTACCATATCCCTGTCATTATCTAATATTATGCCCAGATCCCCACCTATAGCGGTGGTAAGTTCTGATACTAATGATATTCTTCGTGGATTTGGTTCGGGATGCACAAGATCGGATTGGTCATTTTTGCAACCAATAAGGATGGTATTACTTAATTCATTCAGTATTTGGGATGCAAAAGGTGTTTTTAACCCCTCTGCACAGTCTAAAACTAAAGAGAAATCCCTTATCTTTTATTGGTTTCACCGGGGTCTGTTTAAGAATTCCTTTTAAATACTTTTCATAATAATTGTGAACATATTTTAAATCTCCCTATTTGATCCCAGAATACTTTTTCAGTGTGTCTTTGTTCTAAAGGAATCTCATGATCACTAAATATTTTGATATCGATATCTTCAGGACGTAAATGAGACCGGGATATAGTAATCATAATATTAGCATCGTAAGAGTCCAAGGAATAGTGAATAACGGGTATGGGAACAATGCCAAAGTCAATAACATTAATTCCGGCGGACATAAGGCCAGTAGTAAGACTTCTTTTGATCATCTGGGAGGGTGTATGTGAATCACGGCCCACTAAAACATTTTGACCAGGTCCGAGATAATTGCCAATTAAAGTTCCTAAATGAGAAGCAAATTTATTAGTTATTTCAGTATTTACGACGCCTCTTATGTCTTGAACGTATTTTGACAATGATATCCCCCCCTTATTATCAATATACAAAATAATTTTAAGATTAGTTTATGATGAATAGAATATTACTTAAGCTCCAGCTACTTAGCTTCCAGCAGATAATCTGAATCTACTATAGATTCTGGTAAAATTTTTATTTTATTGGTGATGGAACTATTTGATCTTACTAAACTGTATGGTCCCATTTCCACGGAATTTCCTAAAATTACTCCTTTTTCAATAATGCAACCCTCATCAAGAGTACATTCAGAATCAACAATACAATCTTTTAGATGTGAATTGGCTCTTATCTTCGTGTCGGACAATATAACAGAACCTTTTACTGTTGTATTTTTCTCAACAAGTACATTTTTCCCAATAACAGTGTTTTTACCTAGAATGCAATTTTTTTCGATTTTTGAATTATCTCCAATAACCACAGGGCCTATAATTCTTGCTTTATCATGGATTTGGACATTTTTACCTACCCATATGTCTCCGAATTTCCCCACACTTTCCTTTAAATATCTTCCGGCAGGCATAGGTAATATTTTTTTATTAAGTACGTCGCGGTTGGCTTTTAAAAATGTTTCTGGTCTTCCAACGTCGTTCCAGTAGCCCTGGGAGATGAAACCGTAAATACCAGCTTTTTCTCTGATTAATCTGGGAAAAACATCTTTGGAAAAATCAATTTCAGATTCATTCTTATCCATGTAATCAAATATTTCGGGCTCTAAAACGTAGGTTCCAGTATTGGCAATTTTACTAAAAACTTCTTCTGGTTCGGGTTTTTCCAAAAATTTGGTAATCTGGTTTTCTTGATCCAGTACTGCTATGCCAAAATGGGTAGGATCCTTTACAGGAGTAAGTAAAATAGTGGCAAGCGCATTTTTCTGCTGATGGAACTCTAATAGTTTTTTAAGATTTATATCTACCATCACATCTCCACTTAAAACAAAAAAAGTATCATTCAAATGTTTTTGGGCGTTTCTAACGCCTCCTGCAGTGCCCATAGGCTCTTTTTCTACACAATATTTAATATTTAATTGGGAGTGTTTTTTTTGGAGTTGAGCTCTTAATTGAGACTTTAAATAATTTAAAGTTACCACTATATCATCATAACCGTTTATTTTAAGCTTTTCAATGATATAGTCTATCATGGGTCGGTTAGCCACAGGGATAAGAGGTTTAGGCCTTGATAGGGTTAAAGGACGTATCCTACTTCCTTTCCCTCCGGCCATAATTATAGCCTGTACCATATATTATAATATGGGATTCACTATACATAAAGTTTAACCAAAAAAATAATTATTTGTCCTTTATTTGCTCATTTGGTCTTTAAGAATGCTTTAATTAATCTAACAACCATCTGAAAAGTCTAAGAACTTCCTTGATATTGAGTAGGAAAAATGATGCGCTGTTCTTAATATGGGTTGGTATCTCTTTGGAAATTACCAGTACGCTGACACTTCTTATTATTTGGTCTTTTTCTAACTCATTAAGTCTCTTAAAAGCATCTACATCAGTTATATCGTCACCTAAGTAAATAATTTTTTTTAAATCATACTCTTCTATGATTTTATTGATTATTGTTCCTTTATCATAACTTGATGGTGGTTTTAATTCCACTAATTTCCTACCTTCAGATATTTGGAGGTTTTTTGAATGTGGGCTATTTTGTATGGACTTTATTATTTTGGAACGGACCATTTCTGGATTATTGCACTGGCGATAGTGGATGGAATGACAAATTCCTTTATCCTCAAATAATATGCCTGGTATGTGGCATAACTCTTCATTTAATTGACCGCCGCATTGTTTTATTTGAGATAAATATTCTTTCACTTCCGGGACTAGGAAATACTCTCCGTCAAAAATGTATTCCATCCCGTGATTCCCTACATACAGTATTCCATCAACTCCTACCATTTCCTGAGCTTTATAAACCGACCGTCCACTAATTACACCCACTAGTTTGAATTTTTCTTTAAGTTTGACAATGGCCTGTTTCATATCTGCGTTAACCACGGCTTCACCAGGGGTAGGGACTATTTCACTAATGGTGCCATCAATATCAGTGATTATAGCGGTGTTTTTATCATTTTTAAATTCACTAATTAATTCTAAATTCTCAAATAGATATTTGGCCATTTATAGTCTCCTTAAATTGAAGAAACTTGATTTATTCTTAAATTTTTTAATAAAATCAAAGATGAGGATTATATTCTAATCATTTGGACGGGTATGCATGTGGTTATAATATTCTCGGAGTTTTAGAATAATTTTATAGGGGTCATCAGCCACTACGGTACTTCCAAAGAGTTCCATTCCTCCCATATCGGCAGTAGGTCTGAAAATACTTCCCCTATCCACTATTTTGATTAAATAGGGAAATTCGTATTCCTGGTCCAGAGGTGGACAATATATGGATAAATTGTAGCTATGAACTCCTAAAATATCTATAAAACACCTCAGCGTATTAAAAATAATCTTTTTAGCGCTTTTGCTCTCATGAGGTGCTTGAGAAGGTATGATAATGATTTCTTTTTCTTTGGTAGGGGTTATACTGGCATATAATTTAACATCTTCCACCTTAAAGGCGAGACCCAGAGAATCATGGAGTTTATATAAATCATGGAAATAATTAGTTTGATATTCCTTCTGATATTCTGTCTGAATCTTGTGGAGAGACTCCATTTTTGCATAAGCAAGACTATTTGTCATTAAAATTTGGGCATGACCGTGTATCTGAGAGGCGCCAGCCTTGTACAAGCAGTTCCACACAAAAAAAGGGAATTTATAGGAGTTATCCTTCTGGAATACTTTGAAGAACCATTTGAAAGCAGTTTCAATATAATCTGAAAGTTCTTCCATACTAAATTCCAAAGGGTTATGTTTATTAAAAATTACTAAACTACTCCAAACATCATATTTAGCTAGATTGGCTGCCGTAAGAGAATATTTTCCATAAATTCTGCCAAAATCATCTTCAGGAGTTAATTTTTGAGGATGGCAAAAATCACAATTTTTTTTAGAGTCCTTAATTATATTTGAAAGCTCGATTTTTTGCTCACCAATATTATTTTTTCCTATTCCTGGCCTATTTGTCCTTAAATAATTAAAAAGAGCTCCTTCACCAGTCCATTTATTGTAAGTTTTCACAATTTTCTGATTTTCAATTCTTAAAAATGTTTCTTCAGGGGTTTCAATTTTTCCCTGTTCATCTACCTGTCTGAAATTTTCATATATTTTATTTTTTAACTGGGAAGGGATTTTCATGGATCCTATTCCAAAATAAACATGGTAAATTCGTTTAAAAATTTCATATGATTCTTCATGGAACTGCTTCAAGTGATTTATCTTGTCCTCCAATTGAATAATGGAATCCATAATCACACCCCTAATAAATATTGAACTTCAGAATATTTATAAATATAAAATATAATTAAATTCAAAATTTACAAAATTTAGTCTGTTTTATCAAGGGATTATATAATTAGATTATTCAATTAAAAACCATATCAAAAAGTGATATTATGAAAGCACTGTTGCTCAGGGTTGGTATTGATAAGGGATGCGGGGGTGCACTTGCACCGATATTTAAAGATGGTTCATTTGAATATATTCCTATTCCTGAATTTAAGCCAAATTCAAATAGTAAAAAAACTTTTTTAACTACTTCTGGAACAAAAAACCGATTCATGGCCGAATATCTGCCTGAAAAGATCAGAAATTTAAAAATTCATTTTGATCCCGAATTTGAAACTTTTACCTATGGGGATGTATCTCCTGCAAAAAATAAGTATCTTTTAAAACTTGAAAAAAATGACCTTTTGGTTTTTTATGCAGGATTAACTCCTTATAAAAACGATAAATTTGAGGAAGCCCTTTATATTATTGGTTATTTCACCGTAGAAGATGTAATAGACTTTAATGGGTTAAATTCTATTGAAAAAGATGAATTGGCTTCTAAATATCCTAATAACGCCCATATAAAAACCAGGGATCTTGAAAATCTGGTCATTGTAATTGGAAATAGTAAAAGCCGCTTAATTGACAAGGCTATATTAATAAGTGAGCGACGTTTGAATAAAATTGGTCGCAATTATCACGCGGTATCTGGCCAGATGGAGCGGTTATTAGACATTAAAGGTTCTATTCAGAGAAGTATACCGCCTAGAATAATCGAAAAAAAGAAAAATGTGAATAATTTGAAGCATTTAATTAATTATAAATCCTAATTAAGAATCATCACCTATAATAATAATAATAATAATAATAATAAAAATAAAAATAATAATTTATAAATAATTTTTTAATTCAAAGTTAATCAAAAGAAATTTAGTTTAAAATAAAAGTAAAATGAGTAAATTCCTGAAGTTTTTTTTACTTCAGGAACGTTATCAACACCGTTTCCGTTGGAGGCGGTATTTTTACGGCTATGATCTTTATTAGTTAAATTTTATTTAGAGGTAATTATTTTATTATTTAGTATTTTAATTTATTAGTAAATTTTATTGTAAATTGTTCCTGAAGTTTTTTTTACTTCAGGAACGTTATCAACACCGTTTCCGTTGGAGGCGGTATTTTTACGGCTATGATCTTTTATAGAATATAAAGAATTAAAATTCTTAATTATCTACTATAATATATTAATTATATTCTTGAGTTAATTTTTTATTAGGGAATGGCATCCTTTATCTGAATGCATTAAAGATAACCTATCCCCCCGGTAAGCATCTTTATTAGAAATTAGAGGATTTATTTTTTATCCAATAATTCTAACTGAAGTCAGATTACGCCTTTCCCTAATAATAAATCATGTAAAAATATTCTTTAATTCATTCTTAATCATTTCAGATGGACTATTTTTTGTCATTAAACTCTTTAATTAGTTGTAATGTGTTAAATTCTAAGTCACGTTCCAAAACTCGTAATCTTTCAGATAAAAAGTCCAATACTCTTTTCTTTTCCGCAAAGGGAACATCTCTTTTGGAAAGCATGTTAATTAATTCAGTTATACTACGTGCTGAATATGTGCCTTTAGTTTCATCAATTAAAATGATGTCTCTTTTTCCAAATTCCTTTGCCGGAGACACAAAGACTGCTCCAAAGATATTACCACGACTGTCTTTAACATCTATGGAACTGAAAAATTTATTTTTCATTTCATCTTTCATTCTCTTTCACCTACTTACATCTTAATACAGCATAACTTATATACTTTTCCTTCTATATTCATAGTGTGATTTTTAAGTTCTGATTAGTGAATTGTTTGAAAAAGCATGATTTTTTATCCTGGAGCTAATAAAATAACGTGATTCAATTATGGGACTAAATGGGGTTTATTAATCTGTTAATGGTTGTTTAGTGCAGGAAGTACAAATTTAAGTACTTTATTCAATAAAATATAAATGGGGATGTTTGGTTGAAAAATGTTAATTGTTCCAAAATGGGATCTAATGAAGAAAAATCATTTGAATTTCTTTTTCATATTTTGGATAATATTAAAGAGAGTTTTTTGATTTTAGATGAGAATTTAACAATCAAGCACTTCAATATGACTGCTAAAAAGGCCACTGGTCTCAAAAGCAGTTTAATTTTAAATAAATACTTTTTTGATGTTTTTGAAGATGCCAGAGGATCTATTTTTGAAGAAAAATTTAAGTGGGTTTTAGAAAATAGAAAAGAAGTAACTTTTGAAACTTTTTATGATAAAGAACCCTTTAAAAATTGGTACGAAATAAGGATTTATCCTCATGGATCTGATATTGCTGTATTTTTAAATACCATCACCCGACGCAAATTAGCTGAACAATACCGGGCTGAAAGCGAGCAATGGAACCAGATATTACTGGAAAACGCAGGAGTGGGTATTGGATATTATAATCTTGATGGAAAAGTCTTAATGTTTAATAAATTAGCCGCAGAACATCTAAATGGATTTCCAGAAGATTTTGTGGGAAAATATGTTCATGAAATATTTACACCTAATATGGCTTCTTTAATCATGGAAAGAATAGAAAATACTGTTACATTAGATAAAAAATTGGAATTTGAAGATTTTTTCAATGCTCCGTCCGGGGAAAAATGGTTTTTATCAAATTTTATGAGTATAAAAGATTCTAAAGGTAATGTAGTGGGTGTACAAGTAATATCTCAAGATATTACATTGCGTAAGCTTTTTGAAGACGAGTTGATTAAAAGTGAAGAAAAGTACAGAGACCTCTACAAATCTATGAACGAGGGCCTTGCTGTCCATAAAATTATATATGATGTCCATGGACAAGCTATTGATTATTTTATAACTGAAGTAAATCCTGCCTACGAAAAGCTATTGGGCCTAAAAAAAGAAGATGTTATTGGTAGAAAGGCTTCAGAAGTTTATGGAACAAAAAAATCACCTTATATTGATATTTATTCTTTGGTAGTGGAAACAAGAAGTTCGGAACAATTTGAAACTTATTTTGAGCCAATGGGCCAGTATTTTTCTATATCTGTCTTCAGTCCTAAAATAGGGGAATTTGTGACAATTTTTGAAGACATAACTTCAAGAATTAAATCAGAAAAAGCCCTGAAATTAAGTGAAAAGAAATTTAGAACTGCTTTTGAAAATTCAGCTATGGGGATGACTATTAATGATGTGGAAGGCCGTTTCATCGACGTAAATGATGCATTCTGTCATATGTTAGGTTATTCCCGTGAAGAACTATTATCTCCTTCATTTAACTACTTATCAATTACTTTTTCAGAGGATGAAGAAATTAGTAAGGAATATGTCAATAATCTCTTGAATGGGAAAAAATCATTTTATAATTTACAAAAGAGATATTTGCATCGTGATGGGAGTATAATATGGGCATACTTGACTTTATTTTTAATTCGAGACGATGATAATAATCCATTGCATTTTATAACCCATATTCAGAACATCACTTCATGGAAAAAAGCTCAAGATGAGATTATTAAACAGAATAAGCTTTTAGAATTAGCTCATGTTTTTGCAGTGGATAATGATGATAGGATTATTTTCTGGAATAAGGGGGCCGAAAAATTATATGGATGGTCTAAGGAAGAGGTTTTAAGTAAACAATCTCATGAACTTCTGAAAACAGAATTTCCAAAACCATTAGAAGATATAAAGCGAGAATTAGATCTCCAGGGGTATTGGGAAGGAGAGCTGCTTCATAAATGTAGGGATGGAAGATATTTAACAGTGGCCAGTCACTGGGTTAGTCAATTTAATGATTATGGGGAGAATATTGCTACATTGGAGGTTAATAATGATATTACTGAGAGGAAACTTGCTGAAGAGAATCTTAAGGAAACTTTAGAAGAACTAAGAAAATCTAATGCTGAATTAGAACAATTTGCTTATGTTGCGTCCCACGACTTGCAAGAGCCTCTTCGAATGATTACTAGTTTTTTACAATTGCTTTCTCAGCGTTATGAGGGTAAATTAGATTCAGATGCTGACGAATTTATAGGTTTTGCCGTTGATGGTGCATCACGTATGCAGGAATTAATAAATGACCTTCTTATATATTCTAGAGTTAGTCGAAAGGCCAAAAAATTTGAAAACATTAACACGGAATCTGCTTTAATTCAAGCTATATTTAATTTAAAGGTTTATTTAGAAGAAAAAAATGCTAATATTACTTATGATAAATTGCCTGTAGTTTATGGGGACTACAATCAGTTTGTCCAGTTATTTCAAAATTTTATTGCTAACTCCATAAAATACTCCATTAATGATCCGGTGATCCACATTTCTGCCGAAAAAAAAGAACAATACTGGATTTTCCATGTTAATGACAATGGTATGGGTATAGATCCAAAACATCATGATAGAATATTCAGAATTTTCCAGCGATTACATCGTATGGGTGATTATGATGGCACTGGAATTGGATTAGCCATATGTAAGCGGATTGTTGAACGTCATGGGGGAGATATTTGGGTTGATTCTGAATTAGGAAATGGTGCAACTTTTTATTTTAAAATTCCAATTAGAGGAGATTAAATTAGGGGAGATGAATTTGAGCGAGAAATTAAACTACAACTACGAAATCCTTATTGTAGAAGATAATACTGGGGATATAAGGCTTATTAAAGAGGTTTTCAGAGATTTGGGGTTACACAATAACATGCTAATTGCTCGTGATGGGGAAGAGGCTATGAAAATTTTATGTAGGGAAGGAGAGTACCGCAATGCACCACTCCCAAAACTCATACTTTTAGATCTTAATCTTCCTAAAAAAGATGGTCGGGAAGTTTTAAATGAAATTAAGTCTCATGATGAGTTAAAATCAATCCCAGTGATTGTATTAACTACTTCTAATTCTGAAGAAGATATTATTAACACTTATTGCAATCATGTAAATGCATATATAACCAAACCGGCTGATTTGAAACAATTTTCAAATGTTTTAAGAGGAATTCAGGATTTTTGGTTCAATGTGGTAAAATTACCGAGGTGATAACATGCCTATAAATGTTTTTTTAATAGAAGACAATCCTGGTGATGCTTATATTATAAAAGAAATGCTTAAAGAAATTAAAACCACACAATTTGATTTAAAAACTGCGGATAGTCTTGCAACAGGATTAAAAGAACTTGAAAATAGTAAATTTGATATTTTATTATTGGATTTAAGCCTTCCTGATAGTTATGGGATTGAAACATTTGTAGAGTTTTATCAAAAAAAGCCCCGATTGCCTATTATTATTTTAAGTGGTCTTTCTGATGAGCAACTAGCTCTTGATGCTGTTGCTAAAGGTGCCCAGGATTATTTAGTTAAAGGATCTGTGGACAGTAATCTTCTGGTAAGGTCCATAAAGTATGCTATCGAACGAAAAAGGATGGAATGTCAATTAAAAGACAGTGAAGAAAAATATAGGATCATGGTAGAAAAAACAAAATCGGGATTGTTTTTAATTGATCCAAATAATAAATTAAACTATGTAAATAAACAGATAGCTGACATGCTGGGTTATGAACCCAAAGAAATGATTGGTAAGTATGTGAATCAATTTATGGATCCTGATAGTTTAAAGAAATTCAAAAAAAGAATAAAAAAATCGGAAAAAAATTTAAATCATTTATCTGAAATAAAGTTCATTCACAAAGACGGATCTTATATTTGGGCCATTACTACTACAGGTCCTATTTATGACTATTTTGGTGAATATCTGGGTTCTGTTTCTATAATGACTGATATAAGTGCCCGTAAGGGTCTGGAAAAATCCATGATGCAGGCACTGATGGATAAAGATGAGAACTTCCGGCAGATAATGAATAGTATGTTGGAGGCCATGAAACCATTAATTGACCAGGGCTACATTGAAGGACAGTATCAAACAAAATTAGCTTGATAAATTGCTGAAAGGGAATATCATAACTTCATATTTATTAATTAATTATTAGTTTACTTGATATTCCTAGAATTTCTCAAGTATTTTACCATATACTTCTTTTAATTTTCCTTCTGACCGGCTGTGAATCATTTTCAGGATTAATTCCGGTGTACTTCTGGCCAAATAATTCATTCTTGGTGTTCTATCAACCAGAAGATTATAATCTTCATCCAATCCTTTGGCTTCGATTCCATCTACTCTTACTGGGGCGTATTTAATGATTTCTCGGGCCATGTGGGTCACAATAACTGCAAAGGAATCAGAATCATTAATGAGCTCTATGAAACTGGATATGATTTTTACTGCAGCTTCTAACTCTGTAATGGCCTCTAATTCGTCTAGTAGAATAAGTTTTTGTTTATTGGTGGTTACAATAGGCATGAATGTCCTTAAAAATGATTCAAATGCTCCGGCATCCAGTGATCTTTGTTTAGAGAAGAAATATACTTCGTCAATTAGTTTTACTTCTGCCTTTTCACAACAAACAGGCAAACCCATGTGGGTCATGATTGAAATTTGGGCCAGGGTTTCCAGAAGGGTGGTTTTTCCACCACTATTTGCTCCCGTGAGCAATGCTACATTTTCTGGGTAAAAAAGGGAGTAATTAATTTTTTGAATATCTTCAGGGATGTTCTGATTTGAACTATCGCTGGTATTGGCTAGATTCAGATGAAGTGCTCCTTCTAAATGGAAATTTTCTCCAATTTCAGGGGCTTTCAACTGATAATAATGAGCAAAACAGCCCAAGGCAAATTGATAATCAAATTCTAATGCTTCCTTGATTTCATTATCAACTTCATTTCTTATTTGTGATAGTCTTTTAGCTGCTTTTACTTTTTTGTCAAAAATTTCAATCTGTTTTTTAGATAATTCTTGCTTTTTGACTCTTTCTAGTTCTGCATAGTCAATTTCCAGGGGATATGTTCGGAGGAAAGGATCAAATTCAGTACCAGTATCTAACTTAATATCTGCACGTGCTTTACTTATAACTGCATCAAATATTTTATCTATTTTAGCAGTCATGCCTTGATTTAAAAGAGCCAGCACCTCATCTCCTTTAAGGTCCACATTCTTGACTGAAGATTTTATTTCCTCATCTGCACTCTTCTTTGCAGAATTCACTGCCTTATCAAAATCCACTTCTTTGTATTTCAGTTCTTCCAATTCATTTAAAATTTCTATGGTTTCCCCTAAAACAGTTTCCTTTTGCAAAAGGTTTCTAAGTTCTAAAACCTGATTTAAAATGGTTTTATTGTGTGTAAAGTAGTTTAAGACATGTTCTGGGATAATTTCAAGTACTTCTGAATCCTTGCTAACCATTATTATGTTGCCTTCGTCATCTAAAGCCAGTTCTCCGCTGGAATATACATAAATAACAAACTCATACTCCTGTATCTCACCAGACTCTTGGGCTGTTATAATGGGATAATGCCGGTTAAGTCCTAGATCAACCAGATAACCATAATCTTCACTATTTTCAACTAAAATAGCTATAGATGGATCATAGTTTGGTTTAATTTCCTGAGGAAGACTTAAATTATTTAGTAATTGGCGCACATGATCTATAGGTAGGTTGGAAACACTTTTTTTGGCCTCCATTACAAAATCAATGGAAGATTCTATTTTTTCAAGGTTTTGTAGTGGTGAAAGAAGCAGAATTTTATTTTTAGCATGTGAAGTGTGTGCATAACTTAAAATTTTCTCTAAAATTTCCTCGTAAAGCTGCATGGCCCGTTCTGTTTTTAAAAATTCTTCTGTACAATTTCCAGAGAGCTCATTTATAATTTCAACGGCCTTTCTCTGACTTACCCCTTCTATACTGGAAATACGATCCACTTCAAAGTTTTCAACCGCAATTATAAGTTTCTGTTCACCACCCAACTGCTGGACGATTTTCTGGGCCATACGTTCTCCCACGCCCTTTACTTGAGTAAGATCCATTTTTTTCCCCATTTTTTTCCCTTTTTATTTTATTCAATGTGCATATATCATTAAAATTGAAAAATATTTTAATGTAATTAATTTTTTGGATTTATTCATTTAATAACAATTTAAATTAATTCAATTACTCTAATTATTCTTCTATTTTAGTAATTGTGAATTCTAATATGATCTCTTAATAAAGATTGTTTAAATAACATATTTATAAGAATGGTGAGCGTGTGAAAAGAAATAAATACAAATATTTTGAATCTTGAATTAGAAATGAATTTATGGATTTATGCCAATTAAAAGGTATAATCACTTCTATTTAACTCCTCTCAGGAAATTTCCAGCAGTTATGCCTCCTAAAGAAATTTTTTTTATTTTGTTTTTTAGTTTTTCAACTTTAAAATCTCCCGAACATTCTAGGGACTCATCAATGGCTTTCATATAATATTTACTCATTTTTTCCAGATAATGGGGTCCTTTGTCCCGTCCATCTATGGCGAAGTTACTGGCCCCGGCGCGGATAAGTAATGGTAAGTGGTCAATTAAAGAAACCTCTGTAGAGTTTTTAAGTATGGTTTGCCCATCGGAAGATATTTTTAAAGGGAAAATCTGGTTTTTAGAATCTTTAAGTCCTAAAAAAAGATTTCCTTGTTGATTTTTTTCTTTAATTATCTCCATCTGAGAGGAGGATAACAAATTTTCTGATAAAATACATTGCTGACTAACCATGGATTCTAGATTGCCCTGCACGATTATTTCTAATTGTGTTAGGGAACTGTTTTCAGTTGTTTTATCATCAAAATTCTTGAATACTGATTCTATATCCCGGAGGGATAATTCAGGGGATAGGGTCAAAACTGAAAATAAGGGTGATAGATTGGAGATGCTCTGTTTATTCCAGATATTTAAGGCAGAAGATCCATAAATTTTGCATTTATTATTTTTATTTATTATTTTATGTATTGTGCAATTCCAGGGTGGGCCACCATTATTCCTGTATCTAAATGTGAAATTTCCAAAAATACTCTCTTCAAAATATCTAAAACATGATTTCTAGTTATTTCTGGCCATTTCCAAACCAATTCCACATTTTTATTTTTGCATAATTCATATGATTCATTTAAAATGTTTATAAATCCTTCCGAGTCGAATTCATGTTTAAAATATTTGTCGAGGAATTTTTGGGAATCAAAAGACATTTCATATATTTCCGCTGGTGAAAAAAGATTTGGTTCGAAGTAAATTCGATTAAAATCAGAATTAAGGGCGCCTTTTAAACTTTTAATATCATTGGCATAGGCTGAAAGCGAAAAATTTGATGTTGGAATTTCAATTTCAGAATATTCTGATGATTTAATCTTTTCTTTAAATAGGTCATAAGATTTTAAAGAAGATTTAAAGTTATCTGGTGAGGGCAAGTGACTTTGAATTAATTCAGTTTCAATTTCATCTATTAAATCTCTTCTAAGCTGATTAATTTCTTTTAATGGTAAAAATAAGTCTCCAGAATAATTTAAATTGTTAAAACTAACATGGAATGGTTTATCTCCCATTTTAAGGATTTGTTTTTTTATTTGTTCAACATTTGTAGGTCTGGTTTTTGCTTTTTCCATAGCTTGCTTTCCTTGGATTTTCACATTTATGGGGCCCTTTGGTCCTTCTAGTTTCCCATATAATTCTGGAAGTTTATTTTCCAGAACTTTAAAGGTTAATTCCAAATTAAAAGTTTTTCTTACCGGTTTAGTTGATTTCAATGACTTTTTTAAATCATTTCTACGGGTTAGATACACTTTGGAATCTGATTTAACGGGTTTTCGGGTAGAAATGATTAAATCATTACCTTTTTGTACTGGGTGAACATCCAGATCAAATCCTGCACTGTCCTTTTCGTTTGCAGATTCAAAAAATAAGCCATCTCCTTTTTCAGGGACGGTAACAGTTTTTAAGGTAATTATGGCCTTTTTTTGATGGGAATTGTATTTTTTAACTTCGCCCAAGTAAAGACCTCGGTGGCCGGGTTTTTTTCTATCCACAATTTTATTTTTGGATTTGGGCATTAGATATCCTGAGGTAAAACCACGGTTAAAGGCTAATTTAAGATTTTCCAGATCTTTAGAAGATTTATTCCAATTTCCTCCTGCTATTTTATCAAGTGCTTTTCTATATATTCCCACAACAACACTCACATATTCTGGAGACCTCATACGACCTTCAATTTTCAAGCTTTTAATTCCAGATTTTACTAATAAATCTAAATGAGTGTAATGGGCCAGATCCCTGGTAGATAAAAGATAATCCTCTTTTAGTTGAATTTGATTAACATCCCCCGGTCTACCATAATCATCTTTCATTCCCCAGACTAGAGAATAAGATTTTCGACACGGCTGAGCGCACATTCCTCTATTTCCACTTCTTCCACCTATAAAAGAAGATAAAAGGCATTGTCCCGAATAACAGTAGCATAATGCACCATGTAAAAATACTTCCAGCTCTAAATCTGTGGATTTATTTAACAATCCGATTTCATCCAGAGAAAGTTCCCGCGATAGAACAGCCCGTTTAAAACCGTTTTTTTCCAGCCATTTCAAATTCTCGACATTATGTGTAGTCATTTGTGTGGAAGCGTGAAGATCCAGTTCAGGAACTATTTCCCGGGCCAATTTTATCAATCCTAAATCCTGTACCAGAATGGCATCTACTCCAAGTTGATACAATTTTAAGAGGTATTTGGTGGCTGATAACATCTCAGAATCATTAATTAAAGTATTAAATGTCACATAAACTTTTAAACCTCTTAAATGGGCGTAATTTATGGATTTTGACATTTCTTTTAATGAAAAGTTTTCGGCAAATTGTCTGGCCCCAAAATGTTTTCCGGATAAATAAACAGCATCTGCTCCTGCATCTATCGCTGCTTTTAATGAGTCGGGAGATCCTGCAGGGGCTAAAAGTTCAGGAATTCTTTTCAAAAATTTTCCTCCAAGAAAGAATAATATTTAATAGTTATGATAAGTTATAGGTTGAGTTTAATTGTTTTAATTCAAAAAATTAATCACTTTCTATTTTACTTTTCCATTTGGCCTATATTTCTTAAAATTCCAGTAATTCCAATAATCTGGCCGCTGGCATTTTTTAGAGGAGAAATGGATGTTTGGAAATAAGTGGGATTACCTGCAATTTTTGTTTTCCAGTTATAAACCAGACTTTCACCATTCAAAACTCTTTTATTTGCTTCGTGATGTATTAAATAGTTCTTACCAAATATTTCTGCAGTACTTTTACCCAGGAACTGCTGCTGAGTATAACCATAACTTTTCAACTGATCTTCAGAAGCCATGGTGCATCTTTCGTTCAAATCCAAAGTGAATAAAACGTCTTGAATTGAATTAAAAATGGTCCGGTATTTTTCTTCACTCTCTTTGAGTTTAGAGTCCATTTCATGTTTGTAAAGCGCTACTTCAATTATACTATGAATCTCTCGGTCTTCAAATGGTTTAATTATATAACCAAAAGGTCGGGTGAATTTGGCCCTTTCCAGAGTTTTTTCGTCTGAATATGCAGTAAGATATACTATGGGGATTTTGAAACTTTTCCCAATCTCTTCTGCAGCCTGAATACCATCAATTTTTCCTTTTAGGACTATATCCATAAGGATTATGTGGGGCCTGGTTTTTTCAGCCATTTCTATAGCTTTTTCCCCGGTAGAAACTGTTGCCGTAACTTCATATCCCAGACTCTCCAGGCGCTGGGTAATGTCTATGGCCACAATGCTTTCATCTTCCACCACCATGACCTTTGTTTTAGACATGTTTCACCTCTTAACTTAAGAAAAATTAATATAACTAATAAATATTGCAGATTAACTATTATAAACATTTATTAATTTCTTTAATAATTATATTTTTTTATTTTATTTAGAAAAGATATATGCTATAAATTCTATAATGAACTTCATGTACATTTGTTTAGAAGGTATTGATGGGGCAGGGAAGTCCACCCAGATAAAACTCCTGGAAAAATGGCTTAAAGATAACGGCCTTGACGTGGAAATGATAGTAGAGCCCACATCTTCCCAGGTGGGAGTACTAATCCGTGAAATGCTTCAAAATCCACGGGCCACAGAACCAGACTTTCAAAAAACACTAGGTCTTCTTTTTGCGGCTGATAGGATGATTTTGAAGGATAAAATCATGGAAAATGAAAATAATCCGATTAATCATAACAAAATAATGCTCAGCGACCGATGTTTTTATTCAAGTCTAGCCTACCAAAGCCCTTTTGAATGGATAAGTGAGATAAATAAATATGCAAAAAGACCAGATTTGGTAATTTTGCTGGATATAGATGTTAAAACGGCCGTTTCCCGTTGTGATGGGACTGACAAATTCGAAAATGAATCTTTTTTAAAGAAGGTAAAAGAGAATTATTTAAAATTGGCTGAAAAAGAAGATTTTTTTGTAATTAATGCCAATAATGGACCCAAACTTGTCCATCATGACATAAAAAGAGTTTTAGCTTCTCATTTAGGGATTTGTGTCGAGGGAATTATTGATTAGTCATTTATTAGTTCATTAATTATTATAATACGGCCATAAAACAGCATTATTTAGACTTTCAAATTAAACCTTTTCAAATTAAACCTATTTAAACTATTCTTTTGGAGCGGGTTTTTTACCTTCAAATTCTTTAATTCTTTCATTTAATGATTTAACCATGTAGTCCCTAATTTTTTCTAACTCTTCCATTTCTCCTTTCAGAACCGGTCCGTTGTCAGTATGGGATAATTCAACTTCATAATTGTTAATTATCTCAGCCATGTTTCTTTCAGTTACTCCTGGAGGAATTCTCATTTCGTACAGCATTATTATCACCTGGTGACTTAATTTCAATCTTAATTGGCTAAATAATTTTAAGTATAAATTTCCGGGCATTTGCACAATTAAAATTTATTTATTAATCTTTAAAATATATTATTTTTGTATTAATTTTCAGCCATGTAATCCCTTACTGGGTTTAAAAATTCTATTAAATAATCTGTAACGGCATTTTTAAGATCCAGTGGATGTAATTTTTCCTGGGAATACATTTCAATCAATTCAGAATAATCTAATTCCAGATTTCCCCCAAATTTTTCGGGCCTTTTAATAATCAGTTTCTCTGTGAATGGGAATACAAAATGCTGGGTCATTTCAATAATCGGGTTCCCTTCGACTTCCCCTGCTGGACAATACCCTTTTTTCATCTTTTTCTTTATATCTTCTGGAGAATCATCAATAGCAATGAAATTACCCTTGCTGGAAGACATTTTTTCAGATCCGTCGGTTCCATGGAGTAAAGGAGTATGTAAACATACTGGGGCCACTTTTCCAACACGTGGGAGGTTTTCCCGGGCCAGCATATGTATTTTGCGCTGTTCCATTCCACCCATGGCCAGATCTGTTTCTAAAAATACCATGTCCACTACTTGCATGAGGGGATAGATTACTTCGGCCACTTTATGGTCTTCTGCATCACGTGTAATCTGAGCCATACTCCTCTTGGCCCTAACAAGTGTGGTAAGTAGAGCTAACTGATACACCTGGGTGGTGTATTCTTCTTTGGTTTGAAAACTGGATCCTAATATGAATTCAGTTTCTGGAGAAAGTCCCAGAGCTAAAAAACACTTTTTGTTGTATTCTGCCACTTCTTTTATTTCTTCAAGACTTCCTTTGCCATTTAAAAATGCGTGATAATCTGCTAAGAGTATTTTTATTTTAAATCCAGCTTTTTGCAAATCTATCATTTTCAAAACAGTTATGGCATGGCCTAAATGGACTTTTCCAGATGGTTCATATCCTATATATGCCACTGGCTGTTCTTTCTGGAGTTTTTCTTCCAACTCATTTTCAGTAATTACTTCCAGTGTTCCCTGTGTAATTAGCTCCATTTTCGATTTTAAGTCCATTTTATCACCATTAATTATTATTTGCAATGTAAACGTTGTAATTTTTGTAATTAATTCAATATTTATCGAATATCGAATTGTATTAAATTTAAATTTGATTATTTATGCATATAAATTATAATTGTTCCATTAATTAATTATTATAATTAATCATTAAATTCGTTACTGGGGAAGTATGTATATCTTTCCATTAATCTGGACTACTGAGACTTCCTCGCCAATTCCCAGTCTAGCTAAATTTTCGTTGATGTCTAAATCAATAGGCTGGAATGTCTCCGGATGTAAAATTTGAATTTCTGAGGGCGATTTTGAGGTGACTGTTGTTATTTGGACTGCGCTGTCTTTTGCGGGAGATAGTATCTTATCATATTCCTTCCAGAGAACACTAAAACTATGAGAAGTGCTCAAACTCTGGGCAACAACTTTCCTGGAATCAAGAGATTTAACCTGACCAATTTGATTTTCATATTCAATAAAATCTCCAATTTGAAATTCAGGGAGTCTAAGTGAGATCCATGTCCGGTAAAGTCCCTTTCCAGTGGATTTGTCCTGACTTATCAGTCGGGGAGATTCCTGGGCTACTCCACCTAAAACTTCTCTTAAAGCAGATAGGACTTTCCGAGCTGATTTTTGAGATCCAATATAATAATCGATCCCTTCTTTCATCTCTGCCCTTTGGGCCAGATATGCCATGCGGTTCTTTTCCCACATACGCTCCAGAGTATTATTAACCACTTGGTCGGCAGATTCTATATCTAATTTAGTTAAAGATCTTTTATCTGCTCTTAACTGAATAACAGACTCATAATAACCGGCATTGAACTTACTACAATCTGGGCAGACTGACTTGTTCAATCTTACATTGGCCCGGTATTCCTGGGTTATTTCGTCTCCCAGAACAGATCCTTTGACTTGAATTAAACATTCAGCAATGGAACCTCTCATCTGTAATATTTCCAGGTCCACTTCTGGATTTTCTACCAGTTCATCTATTTCAATAGCCTCTTCCAGGGCCCGGTAAATGATTTCTTCTTCGGGTAATCCCAATTCTTTCCATTTACCTTCCTTTAAATTGGAATGGCAGTGAGCACATAGAGTTACTTCTGTGGTATCAGAAATGGAAATTAATTGAAAATCCTTTAAAAAACAGTCTTTACAAAGTCCTTCCATCATTATTTTATCGGTACTACCGCATTGGGGACAAAACATAAATAATTACCTTAAAATTCGTATTTAATCGGATATTTTAATTTATTATAATTATTTTAAAATTCTAGAAAAATTAAAAAGATATCAAGAACCAAGAAAAAAAATGAAGGATCCTTTCTTAAAGAAATGACTCATATCTATTTCATCATTCATTAATCTAAATCCTTTATTATAATCTTTAAATCCTAATTTAGATAATTTTTCATTATTTTAGAATATAAAATAATTAATAAAAATTTAATTTAAAAACTACCTTTTACCTTAAATTTAAATTAAAGAGTTTTCAGGGGAGCTTTAGCACCGCAGGCCGCACATTTAAGTAAGAATATACGGTCTTCCCTGATAATTTTGGTATCGGGTCTGTTGCACTCATGGCACATAACAAATTTCTGAACATAGTCGTCTAATCGCTCATTTATTAAAAAATGGGTGAATTTTCCCTGCATGATGGCCCGTCCACCTTCCAGGTTTCCAGCAGTTCCTAATTCTCTTAGTAAGAACTTTAATAAGTGCTGAGGGTCTCGGTTCATGGCATCTGCGATTTCTCTGAAATTCTGGATGAAAGTTCTGTTTCCTTGAATTACAGAATAAGCTTTAGGAACACTGAAACGCTTGGTTTCAAATACTTCTGGGGGCAGTTGTTCAATGGCCCGGTCTAATAATTTATCATAATCACTCATAATTATACCTCCAATAGGGTAAATAAAATTTAAATAGAAAATGGGGTGGAAAAATAAAATTTAAGTTAAATTAAATTTCAAAAAGTCAAAAAGGATTATACAACCTTGAGGTAACCTCTGGAGGGTTCAAATATTACTCCTTTGTGTTTGAGGATTCGTACAACCTCTTCCACCTTTTCTTCGCTTACATTATATCTATCTGCCATCTCAGATATAAGAATATTGGTAGGAGCACGTCCACCATATTCTTCTTCTAATTCCCTAACAACTTCGATGAGGATACGGAATTTGTCTCTTTCTGATTTAGGAGGTCTTCCTTCTACTTTATCAATATCAATTTTTCCGGTTTCAGGATCGAGACCCACTTGTTTTAGACAGGCCTGGGTTAATTTAATGGCCTGGTGGGCATCCTCTGTCTCCACGTGTGTTTTTAGTTTTATTTTAGCACTGGCTTCTGATAGACGAATAATCGCTTCTAACTGCCGGGCGGTAATAGGGACGGGTGAATCGTCATCAATGGAGTTGTTTCTCATGGAAACATAGAACTCTTCTAATACATCCATGGCCTGGTCGGTAAGGATGGGATGAACATTACGTCGTGCATAAGCAATATATTTCCTTAAAAGTTCGGGATCAATCTCAAAATGCATATTGTCTTCTTTGTGAGTGTTTAAAATGTGCCGGGCTAAGCTTCTATCTTTTTCTTCTTCTGGTTTATCCTCTACCACAAAAGTCAAATCAAAACGAGATAAAATCGTGGATGGTAAATCTATCTGTTCAGCGAGAGATTTATAACTGTCAAAACGCCCAAATTTCGGGTTAGCCGCTGCCAGCACAGAACAACGAGAGTTTAAGGTAGCCATAATTCCGGCCTTAGCAATACTTATGGTCTGCTGTTCCAGGGCCTCGTGAATTGCGGAACGATCTTCATCTCTCATTTTATCCAGTTCGTCCACACAAACGTTACCTTTATCTCCCAGAACCAGAGCACCCGCTTCTAATGACCAACCACCAAATTCGTCTCTGACAGCTGCTGCCGTAAGTCCCACTCCACTGGTACCTTTACCACTGGTGTAAATACCACGGGGTGCCAGTTTAGAAACGTATTTTAACATCTGGGATTTACCAATACCTGGATCTCCCACAATAAGAACGTGAATATCTCCTCTTAATCTGGTTTTATCATCCAATTCTTTTCCAGCACCACCAAATAGTTGCAGGGCAATGGCTTCTTTAACATCCCTATACCCGTGGATAGATGGTGCGGTGGATTTTATAATTTTATCATATACATGGGGGTCTGCAGCCAGTTCTTTAATCTTTTCTTCATCTTCTGGCGATATTTGGAGCTCTTCAAACTCTTGTTCTACGTGTTCAGTATAATTACCATAAATAAAATTGTTAAATCGTCTGGTTTTCTCATCTCGAACGGTTCTAAGAGTTCCAGTTACTCTAACGATGTCTCCCGGTGTCAGTGTGTCCACCAGATCGTCTTCCAGAACAATAAGTATTTGTCGCGGCTGGTCACCACCTGAAAGATTTTCCAATGGTTCTTGAATCTTAACAGTCTGAGTATCTAAAAATTCAGACTCTTCTTGCAGTAAACGGAAAGAACGACCACCACAATCTGAACAAAGGGATGGTTCGGTGATCATATTACTGCTCTGAGCCACTTCATGCTGCCGCAGGCATCCTCTGCATTCAAAGGTGGCAGTAACAATTCTAGGTCTTATTTCATCAGTTTTACGCACTATACCGTCTACTGAAATAAATTTGCCTATGAATTTACTACGAAGAAATCTTAATGGTATGTTATTGGTTACATTTTCTAATCTAATGTTTAAATCTGCGTTTTTTCGCAAGGGATCAATATTCTTTATAGCTTTTTGGGAAGCACGAATCACTTCCTCTGGTTTTTCGATTAAAAGATCAGCTAAATCCGGATCAAACATTTCTAAATCCAGGTAGTCAACTATAACGGATCTCTGGTCCGGATATTTTTCTAATGCCTCAAAAACATTGTCTTTGTATTTGGTTGAGAAAAATTCCTCGAATTTGGCCAGTGATGTTTTGGTCTTATCTGAAGTTGTCATTGTGACAGAATATATTACTTTTAGATTATAAATCCTTTACTTAGAGAGAGTGTGAAAAGTAAAAAATTCGCATTAGAATAAATAGTTTTTTCTAAAAATTTTTTAAATAAAATTAATTAGTTAAGTAATAAAATTATATTTTCTCTATTTTTATTATTTTTAAATGGAAATAACTTCTAAAATATGATATTTATGGTAATATCCCTGATTTTTTTCATAAAATAAACATATTAAATTAAACATATAATTAATCAATGTCAAGTTCTGAGAATGAATCGGCCACCCTTATATTTCCCCATCAACTTTTTGAAAATAACCCGGCTCTTTTTAAGGGCCGCAAAGTATTTCTGATTGAAGAGCAGTTATTTTTCGGAGATTTTAAGTATACTCTCTATTTTCATAAAAAGAAACTGGTTTTGCACCGCGCCTCTATGAAATATTATCATGATTTTCTTAAAAAACAAGGCTACGATGTTAAATATGTAGAATACCAAAAAGACTCTAAAATGAGCTATATTTTCAATGAGCTCAAAAAATATGATATTAATTGCATATATTGTGCCGAATTAATTGATCATATGTTAAAAAGCAGGTTAATAAATGGTTGTTCAGATCAACAGATTAAATTGGTGGAATTGGAGGGGCCTGGATTTTTAACTTCCCTGAAATGGATAGATGATTATTTTGAAAAAAAGAAAACTTATTTTCTAACTTCATTTTATATAACTCAGAGGAAACGGTTAAATATTCTTTTAAGTGATGAAAAGCCTGAAGGTGGCAAATGGAGCTATGATACTCAGAACCGTAAAAAAATACCTAAAAAAATGCAGATTCCTACCTTATTAAAACTCAATACCAATAATTATATAGAAGAGGCCAGGGATTATGTGGATAAATCTTTTTCAGAAAATCCCGGTGAGGTAAAAGATTTTTTTTACCCGGTAACTCACCATGATGCAAAAAAATGGCTTTCTGATTTTATATCTAAACGTTTAATGTATTTTGGTGATTATGAAGATTCTATACAAATGGATGAACCTTTTTTATTCCATTCTATTCTTTCATCATCTTTAAATATAGGTTTAATAACTCCTCAACAAGTAATTGAAGATATTCTAAATGCAGAGGCTCCATTAAACTCTAAAGAAGGATTTATAAGACAAATTATTGGTTGGAGGGAATTTATGAGGGCTATTTACATCAGAGAAGGCACCATGCAGAGAACAAGTAATTTTTTCCAAAACCATAAAAAAATAAATCAAAAGATTTATTGGGGTAAAACAGGGGTTTTACCATATGATAAAGTTGTTTCACGTGTTATTAAATATTCTTTTGCTCATCACATAGAACGGTTAATGGTTTTGGGAAATTTCATGCTGCTTGTCGATTTGGATCCCCAGGATATCTATCGTTGGTTTATGGAAATGTTTATTGATGCTTATGACTGGGTGATGGTGCCCAATGTCTATGGTATGAGTCAATATGCCGATGGAGGTATCATTACATCAAAACCCTATTTTTCTTCATCTAATTATTTACTTAAAATGAGTGATTTTCCCCGGGGAGAGTGGTGCGATGTTTGGAATGCTCTTTTCTGGAGATTCATGCAAAAAAACTGGAGCAAAATAGGAAAAAATCCTCGTTTGGCTCTGTTAAAAAGGCATATTAAAAATAAAGATAAAATGAATCATCAGATACAAATTTCTGAAAATTTTTTAAAAGAACTATTTTCTTAGAAAAATTCTTATTAAATAAAAATTAATAGTTAAAATAATATAATAAATTATAATTTATATTATTAATAGTGTCCCAAATTTTAAATTAAACTGTAATTAAACTTATTTAGCTGGAATAATATGTAATATGCCTATTTCAATAATATTCGATAATTTATTGTTACATTTTAATATTACACCTTTGGGTAAATGGTGATTCAATGAAAAAATCAAGATTAAATTTATTTAGGGTTACTTCCATGACCATATCCATTTTAGGAGTTCTCATGATTGTGGCCACAATTATTGTATTTGCTTATATCGGTGTGGATAAAATTTCTTCTGGAATTTCATCTGGTGTGGACAGTGGATCTGCTTATGATGAACTAGCGGCCCTTAATTCTGATTACTCAGCTCTTAAAGTCCAATATGAATCGGTGAAAACAGATATAAATAATGGAGGAAGTACAGACTTAAAAAAGGAATACATCAATGCTGAACTAGAACTTGTAAAAGCAAAGTCGGCTATTGATGATGTTGAAAGTGCATTATCAACTGATCAACCCGCTTCCGTGGTTAATGAAAGAATTACCACGGCTAAAGAACAGCTTCAGACAGCCAAGCAGAGCCTAAGCGATTTAAGGGAAAAAATGTAATAATTTTTCCTCTATTTTTTCTTTAATTTATTCTATTTTTAATTAAATTTTGGCTTTACTTAGTTAATTATCGATAAATCGGTTTTTAATTTTCTGATTAATTCTACTTCAGATAATTTCTACATTAATTTTAGGGTTTAAAGAAGATCCTAATACCTAAAAATTAAATATATAATTAATAAGATTTAAAATGGTTATTTGTCTTCATCGAAGTCTTCATTTAACCATTTAATACCCTTAAATCCTATTCCAATGATATACATCTCTGAACTGAGTTTTCGTGAAGAAGCAGGTTTAGTTGTTTTAACCAGTTTAAACTCTTTTTTTAGTTTTTTTAGAAGTTCAGGATAGCCGGGCCCCTGGAAAGTCTTCATTAAGAGAGTTCCTTTAGGTTGAAGGAGATTATGCTGCTATTTCAATAACATTTTCAGCTAGATCCATTGCTCGTAGCTGGTCAATGTCTTTAATTCCTGAAAGTGAGGGGGCAGCATCAGAAATAATTACTTCTGCTTTTCCATTTATGGCAGAATATATCTCTTTTTGAATTTCCGAGGAAGTAAAATCGCCCCTAATGAAAACAAAATTTTCTTCATTAAATGGTTTTATTTTTTGTAAATCCACCCCAAGAACCACACCGTCTTCTCCTACCTTTTCCAGGGCTACTTGTGACCATCCACCGGGTGCAGCCCCTAAATCAACTATTTTGTAACCCTCTCTAATAATTTTGAATTTTTTATCCAATTGAGTTAGTTTATAAGATGCTCTGGAGCGATAATTTTCTTTTTTAGCTGTTTTATAATAATGTTCTTTTTTCTTTTCAACTTGCCAGCGTTTTCCCATGATAATTAACCTCCAATTTTTATTTTTTTTCTTTTTTAGATCTTTTATTCTTATAATAGGACGGAAATACTATTGTAAATGTGTGATACTCATTATTCTTTCATAATATAATGCTTATTATTTTTTAGATTATTATCCACATTATTCTTATTCACATTTATCTTTCCCTTCAAAATTCAAGGCTTTGCACAATGGATCGCCTATTTTAATAATTTTAGAATCTATTTGTCCATTTTCCACATCTAAAATCATTACTGTGGGGTCTGTAAGTCGTGGAACGGTAGGGCTGCCTGGATTTAAAAGTAATAAATCCCCAATTTCTTTTACAAATGCCTGGTGGGTATGGCCGGTGATTAAAACTTTAACTCCCAGTTCCATGGCTATATATTTTAATTGCTGGGTATCTCCTCTTGGATAAACCTCTCCGTGGTTAAGGCCTATTTTAATACCTTCAATCTCAATTACTTTACTTTTTGGAATATTAATGCCATTATATCGATCCATGTTTCCCTGAACACAGTAGGTAGGTGCAATTTTTTCCAATTCATTCTTTCACATGGTAAGAAGTCAAATCTCCCAGGTGAAAAATCATTTTAACACCTTTAAAAGCTTGAAACACAGCTTCTGGAATTTCATAAGCCCTATCAGGTATATGAGTATCTGATATAACTCCAATTAACATTTTTATCTCCTAGATTTGGACAATTTTTAATTAAATTTTAAAAAAATTTTTATAGGTATTCTATGATTAATTATTTGTTGAATTAATGTTATTTTATTAAATTAGCAAATATCCCTTTTATAATTATTTAAATTATACTAATTAAAATCTTTAAAAAGTTTTTAATAACTAAAAACTGATTAATTTAATATTAATTTAATATTAATCTTCATTTTAATATTAAAAATTAAATATCCTTTAGTACAAAATAAAGTAAAAAAAACCAATAAAAATTTTAATATGACTCGATTATTCCTTTAAGGATATTTTTCATTGAAAGAATAAAAAATAAATAATTTAATTAAAATCAATTAATCTCCGGCCAGTGCTCCTCCAATAGCCCCACCAAAACCCATGAAAATCATGGATACTAAAAGAGCCACTATTACTAGAATTATTCCCGTGAAAGCCCCGATTGCCAATCCCGCTAATCCGGCCAGTGCCGTACCAAATATGGTAATTAAAATCGCCGCTACAATTCCTCCAAATGCTCCGGCCACTGATGCATTCCAGAAACCATTGAATGCTCCATCACCAACCATTATTCCCACTACAAATCCGGCCAAAAACAAACCTATAATGCTTCCCCAAAATGGGAAAGACAATACCAATTATTGATGGAAAAACCAGAGAAAGGATAAATCCAACAATTACTGCACCCCATTTAACCATAGAAAACCTCCTTAACCACTATTTTTTAAATTATTTAAATTTTGATATTAATAATTATTATTATGTGTTTAGGAGTTTATTAATTTTCTCATGACAAAAAAATCATTTCTAATATTTCATTACAAAGATTCTAACATTACAAAGCTATAAAAAGATAAGGAAACTTAGCATTTTATTATTTGGGTTGTCTGCAAATCTTGATTTTAAAAAAAACATATAAAAAATAAAAAAATAGGATAAAAAAGAAAGAAAACTGACTATTACTGGTAATCCAGATAGCCCTGATTATATAACTTTTGCAGGCTTGAAGCATGACTTATTTCGTAAAGGGCATATGGGTTATTGAAATATGGTTCAATAAGGCCTTTAGCAATGTAATAATATGCTGCGAAGCGTCCGTATTCTTTCCAAACAATTTGCACATATAATGGGAATCCACAGCCGGGATTCAGGAATATGTCTCCGGTTCTCACATTTCCATGGTTTACCATAGGAATAGGCCCTTCTTGCCCATGTTTTTTAGCTACTTTATCCACATAAGCCAGTGCATCGTCTAAATTATCAAATTCGATACCATCGGCCCTGTAATGATATTTGCTGTAATCTGGGCCAAGTATGAATGTACTGATTACTTCGCCCCAGTCAATATCGGTTCGGAGGCCTTCAGGATCCACCATGGCCAGTTCGATTATAGTCACATTGCCTTGTCTGAATTGGCGGTAATTGGAATCCCCAGCAAAATGAACCACCAGTGCACATTTTGAATTCCTTTTTTCCGCATATTTGGCCAGTAATTCGGCGTGAGGGTGATTAGGGAACATATCTGGGTTGGCCAGCTTAACCAGGGCTAAACGACCCACTGGTTCTACCAGACCAGTTTGAGTGGATATATAAAAGTAAGATCCGAAAATCAGGATGACAACCATGGCCGCAAGTAAAAATTTTGACATTACAATCCTCTTAGTACTTAATAATATCTTAATTTGGTTAATAAGAATTTTTTACTAATTACAAAAATTTTAAACTACTGTTTATTAATTAATCATTTAATTTATTCTTATCTAAAATTTATGAATTGAAAAAACTAATCTGATTATTTTTCTATTAAAATCTTAGTATTTAAAATCAGTTGTTTAATAATTTTTATTACGAGTTTTTATACAGTAATATTTAGAGGAGTGCCATAGAATTATGTGCCATAATTAATATTAAAAAAATTAAAATAATTAAATATCAGAAATCCTACGAATAATAAATCTCTTTTTAAATCTCTTTAATCTCGTTTTTAAATAAAAATAATTAATCATCCCAGCGAAAACGCACCCAGACCGGGGCCCGTGGCGATTCATTAATAATCTCTTGAACTCTTATTTCAGCTAAAAGAGGATTATTACTAATTAAAAGTTCTGATTCAACACTGGGGGGAATATCTATATTTAGTGGACCCTTATTTTTCTCTAAAATTTTCAGTATAAATTTACGATCATCATCACTAAATCCGGTCCCCACTTTTCCAAAAAATTTTCCGTCCTTTTTAAGAATCAAGGCCCCAAAGGCGATACTACCAGTGCTTTTGGTGGCCCCCACCACATAAACGTCAATAGTGTCCTGTTTTTTAATTTTTATCCATTTTCCTGATCTTTTACCCGGTTCATAATGTGAATAAGTTTCCTTTAGAACAGCACCTTCAAATCCTTGATTTAAATAAGTATTTAGCTGTTTTTTTACATCATTAACTTCCTGAAAATTCACCAGATCTATGAATTCGTCTAAGTTAACTGCCTTTAATAAAAGGGATTTCCTTTCTATTAATGGCATTTTCATTACTTCTTTTCCATCCCATTTTAGAATGTCAAAAATATGGTACTTAGCCGGTATTTTCCGGGATAAAATACTAATTTTAAACTTATCCTCTACGTTGCGTTTTAATAGTTCCCTAAAACCGCCAAAAACTGTCAATTCTCCATCTAATATCCAGTTTTCACCTTTAATATTTCTCTTTAGTGCGGCAACTATTTCCGGAAATTTGTAAGAAACCTGAATATCTCTTCGGGTCCATAATGTTATTTTATCGCCTTCACGCTGAGCAATCAATCTTTCGCCGTCGTATTTAGGTTCTATTAACCAGGATTCTGACAGTTTAATATCCGGACTTTTTAACTGAGCCAGCATAGGTTCTATCATTTAAACACTGTCCAGCATTTTTTCCAGCTCTGATTCAATGGAACGCGTTTCGGGAGGCTTAATTTCTTCTAATTCTATTTCTTCTCCAAGGGCCTTCTTTTCAATGAGTTTTTTAACTTCTTGGGTGTATTCTTCCTTGTAATCGGCCCAATTAAAATCAAAGGTCATCTTTTCAACAACTTTAACTCCTTTATCCACCAGATCGGCAGTAACTTCTGTTTCAATAATTTCTATTTCTTCTGAAGGCCGTATCTGTTCGTGATAGAGCATTTGTTTTAAAAGGAAACCTTTACCTTGTGATTCTAGCATTCCAATGTATTCATTGGTTCGGGAAACCCATTTAACAATGGCTACCTTCCCACTATTTTCCATGGCCTTTTTTAAAAGGAGAAAACTCTTTCCCACACCTCCTTTTTTAGGAGATTCCGTCCCGATATAATATGGTTTAGATAGGGCCACCATGGGTATTTCTTCTAATCGGCAAAATCCCTGGACCTCCATCATTTTGTTTCTAAAAGGTTTAAGGGATTCTAGTTCTTCATCAGTGAATCTAATACATTCTCCAGCAATAAAATATGCTTTCATGATGTCTTCTGCTTTAAGTTCTTCACCATCTTTTTCACAAACTTTTTTATATCTTACTCTACCGCAATCGGTTTTATGCACTTGATGAAATCCTATATGCAGGTTTTCGCTGGCGGCGTAAGTTCTTATGGGAATAAGAATAGTTCCAAATGACAGATATCCCGACCATATTGACCTCAGATGATCCCCTCCTTTGAATTGTATATATTTTATTTCTTTTTGTAATAATATTTTTGTAAATATTGAATGTAGTAGCATTGAATATATTCTTTTATTTTAAACCTTTAAACTGGAAAGAGCATTTAAATAGATTTTTTTTATCTAAAGTGGACTGGAATCATTAATCATGTTTTATATATTTATTAAAATATTATTAAAAAACTGAAAATTATATTAATTATATGGAATATATTATTCAAAAAAGAGGTGATTATTTTAAAAGCGGTTATTTTAGTGGTTGAAGACGATGCCATAGAAGCAATGGATATTAGCCGAACATTATCCTCTTTTGGCTATGAAGTACAAGGTCCGGTTTCTTCTGGAAAAGAAACCCTGGAAATAGTGTCTGAATTTCAACCAGATCTAATTGTGATGGATATTTCCCTGAAAGGAGATATTGATGGTATAGAAACTGCTTACAAGCTCCGGAAAAATTTAAACATCCCTTTGATTTTTCTCACAGCCCATTCTGATGAAGGAACTGTTGAAAAAGCTAAAATCGCCCAACCACAAGGGTATCTTATTAAACCATTTGATGGTATTGAGTTGAAACACGCCATTGAAATTGCCCTTTATCGCAATAAAATGGAAAGAAAACTAAAAGAAAGTGAAAAAAAATTTCAGCTACTTTTTGACAGAACTCCAGTGCCTTATCAGTCTTTAGACAAAAAAGGATATTTTTTGGATGTTAATCAGGCCTGGATGGATACTATGGGCTATTCCCGAGAGGAAGTAATTGGAAAAAATTTCGCTGAATTTCTCACCCCGGATTTTGCATCTCATTTTGAAAATAATTTCCCCCGGTTTAAAGAGGCTGGAGAAATTCATGATGTGCGTTTTAAGATGTTACGCAAAGATGGTTCTGTAATCTTTGTGGAATACGATGGGAAAATTGGATACGACGAAATGGGTAATTTTAAACAGACTCACTGTATATTTCATGATATAACAGAAAAGTATGAAATGGAAAAGGCTTTGAAAACCAGTTTTGAAAGGGAACATTTTCTGGCGGAATTAATTCGAAACGCATCTATGGCTGTAAGTGTGGGTTATGCTGATGGTTCAATAGGTATTTTTAATAATGCTTTTTTAAAACTCACTGGTTACTCTGAAGAAGAATTAAAACTGATTGATTGGAATGAAACATTAACTCCTGAAGAATGGCGCGAAAAGGAACAAAACTATCTTCAGGAGATCCAAAAAACAAAAAAACCAGTTAGCTATGAAAAAGAATACCTTAAGAAAGATGGATCACGGGTCCCGGTGGAACTGGTAGTAACTCCTTATTCGGATGTAGAGGGGAATATAGAAAGCTATTTTGCCTTTATAAATGATATCACTGACCGTAAAAAAGTGGAAAGCAATTTAATTGAAAGCGAAAGTATATTACGTGGCCTTTTTGACAATTCTCCCAGTGGAATCGCGGTTTATGATGTAAAAAATGATGGTTCTAAAGGAAAGGACTACATAATAAAGGAATTTAATAAAACCGCTTTGAAAATTGAGGGAAAGAAAATAGAGGATGTCATTGGTAAAAGTTTGCAGGATTTAAGGCCTAATATTGATCAGTATGGCCTTATTGATATTTTTAAAAAGGTGTGGGAAACTGGGGAAACTGCTTATTATCCGGCCAAAGTATATGTTGATGATAATTATTATAACTGGTATGAAAACCACGTTTTTAAGATTCCTAATGGGGAAATAGTGGCTATATATGAGGATGTAACTCCTCAAAAGATGGCTGAAGAAGCACTTAAATCCAGTGAAGAGCGGCTAAATCTCACTCTTAATGCAGTTAATGTGGGGATATGGGACTGGGATATACCTTCAGGAAGTGCAGTATTTAGCCCTAAATACTATACCATGCTGGGTTACGAACCTTATGAATTTCCTCAAAACTATGATTCCTGGAGAAATCTAGTGCATCCTGAAGATATAGGTTTCGTGGAGCAAGAGATTCAGAAAAGAATGGATAGCAATGGAAATTATTCTATTGAAATGAGGATGAAAACTAAATCTGGGCAATGGAGATGGATATTTACTGAAGGAAAAGTAGTTGAGCGGGATCAAAATAGGGCTCCACTGCGTATGGTGGGCACTCATAAAGATATTAATGATAGAATCAACATGGAGAAAGCATTAACTGAAAGTGAAGAGAAGTATAGAACTCTTTTTAATGCCAATCCCGACTATACCTTTTTAATGGGTCCAGATGGAAAAATAAAGGACTTAAATAAAGCTACAACTAAAATAATTGGTTTATCTAAGGAAGAAATACTGGGGATTACCTTTTCCGATTTAGGAATAAAGTTAAATTGGGATGTAGGACCATACATGGATAAAATTGGAAGTGCTTTACAAGGAAAGCACATTGATCCATTTGAAACAGAAATAACCGATTTAAATGATGATGTCCTCTGGTTAAATATATTCACTTCTACTATTAAAAAAGAAGATTCTATTTCGTATATATTAATAATTGCCCGGGATATAACTCTGGAGAAAAAAATTTCTAAAGAAATTAAAGACTCTTTAAGAGAAAAAGAAGTTCTTCTACAAGAAATACATCACAGGGTAAAAAATAATATGCAAATAATTTCCAGTTTGATGAGTCTTCAAACCAAATATGTGGATGATGAAGTGTCGCTGGATGTTCTAAAAGAAAGCCAGAACCGGGTAAAGTCTATGGCACTGGTACACGAAAAATTATACAGATCTGAAGATTTAACGCACATTAATATTTATAATTATATCAACAACCTTGTTTTAGACCTTTTCTTTTCGTATGGAGTTTCCAGGGATGATATAATTCCCATAATTAATATAGAAGAGATAAAACTAAACATTGAAACTGCAGTTCCCTGTGGATTGATAATTAATGAATTGGTTTCTAACGTCCTTAAACATGCTTTTTCAGATAAAAAACGAGGTAAAATGTGTTTATCATTGCATTTAATGGAGGATAATCAAATTCAATTGATTGTAGCAGATAATGGTTCTGGACTCCCAGATGGCTTTAATATAGATTCCAGCAATTCATTAGGTATGCAACTTGTTAATTCACTGGTAAATCAATTAGATGGTTCAATAAAAATTAACCGGGCCAATGGCACTGAATTTAATATCCAATTTAAAGAATTAATATATAAAAACAGAATATAAATTGCATATTTGGAATCTGGTTTATTTTAGTATCTTATTATCTTAATTTCATTATCTTAATTTCACAAATAACTTTTTAAAGTTTTTAAATTAGAGTTATCTGTATAATTTGTTAAATAATAACTCATAGGAGGAAAAAATCTGGAAAATAAAGAAATTGGCTGGATTACATTGATTGTTGTTTCTCTTTCGGCTTTTGTCATTGCTTTAGATACTACTTTTATGAATGTGGCCATAACTACACTGGTAAAAGATTTAAATACAACTGTAGGGACGATTCAGATTATAATTGCTGTTTACGCTCTTACCATGGCATCATTAATGCTTATAGGTGGAAAATTACAGGATGTAATTGGTAAAAAGCGAACTTTTCTGATAGGTGCGGGTATCTATGGTATTGGAACTACTATCGCAGCTTTAAGTATTAATTCATTGATGTTACTTATTGGATGGTCAATTTTGGAAGGTATAGGGGCCGCTTTAATGACCCCGGCCACGGCATCCATAATTACAGGAACCTATCATGGAAAGGATAGGACCTTTGCCCTGGCTATATGGTCGGCTATGGCCGGAGTGGCTGCGGCTATCGGACCATTATTTGGAGGTTTTTTAACCACATTTTTTAGCTGGAGATTAGGTTTTGGTCTGGAACTCATTATTATTTTGGCCATACTGGCATATTCTGGCCACATTAAATACTTTAAACCAATCATGGAACGTTCTGACATTGATGTAATGGGAGCTATTTTATCATCTTCCGGAATTATAGTGCTGGTTTCAGGTGTTTTATTATTGAATTCATTTAAAACCTGGATTTATGCCCCTTATTTGATGATTGCTGGTATTGTAATTTTAACTGTCTTTTATTTCTTTGAAAAAAGGAGAATTTCTCAGGATAAGATACCGCTCTTCGATATTAATTTACTAAAAAACAGGGATTTTACGCTGGGTACCAGTACTCGTTTGTTAATGAACCTGGCCCTAGCAGGAACTGTGTTTGTAATGCCGATTTTCCTTCAAGCAGTAATTGGTGCTGATGCATTCACTACCGGGTTGATTTTGATGCCTCTTACGGTGGGGTTACTCATTTTTTCCCTAGTAGCTTCCAAAGTTTCAGGAAGACTTTCCCACCGTACCATAATTGCCATGGGGTTTTTGGTGGCGTTATTAGGAGCCATACTACTCAGATCTCAGTTTACTTTGAATGCTCAGTTGATTGATCTGGTTCCGGGGATGTTCTGTCTGGGTGTGGGACTGGGATTGTCCATACCACTCACCGCTGATGTCATACTAACCAGTGCCGGGGATGAAAAACAGGCCGATGCTTCAGGATTCATGTCCACTGCGGCTAATTTAGGTTCATCCATGGGAACTGCGGTTATTGGTGTTATTCTGATATTAGGAGCAATTAGTGGAATGTATACTGCCATAGATACAGCCTATCCTAATGAGATTACCAAGCAACAGTACAAAGAAAACTTAAACACTTATTTTGATAAATTAAAAACCACTAACGTGGAAGAACTACGGGGCCAAACATCTACTGCTTCTACTATAGTGAATACTACTATAAGCACGGCTATGCAGTGGGCCATGGATGCAGTTTCTCTTTTAATGCTTCTGGGGTTGATATTGACCATGTTTTTGAGGCCGATTGGTAAAGAGGGATGAATCCCTATTTTTTTAATTTTTTTCTTTTTTATTATTCTTTTCTGGCAAATTTCTAAAAACTATTCTTTAGGTTTAACTGTAATTTTTATAGTCTTAGAATCACTTCCACCCATTCCATCTGAAACTTTAAAAGTTACCATATATTCTTTTTCTTTAAATCCATCTTCAACTTTGTCCAGATCATTTTCTGTGGGAGCCCAGCTAAATTTTCCGGTTATTACATTAAAATCGACAGTGTCAGGTAATGGTGGTTCACTCAAAACATTGTAATTCAAATTATTTCCTTCAGTACTAATTCCCTCTAAAACAAACTCTAATGACTCACCAACAGTTACTTCTAGATCATTAGGTGATAATAAAGCGGTTTTGCCTGTTCCTCCTGCTTTATGGGCAATAAATCCGGCAATTCCACCAATGGCCACACCAGCTAAAGTAATTAAATTATCACTATTTTTTCCTACTGCAACTAAAATTAAAGCTATTATGGCAATTAATGATAATCCAATAATGGATATGGCCTGAATTTTGTGGTGGTCGTCCATATTTACTTTGGTACCTAAAAAAGTCTTTATTGCATACATTATAATGATTATAATTCCTATTACAATCAAAATTTGAAAAATATTTATTCCCTGCGCGTTTGTACCAATAATAATATTTTCCATTAAATCCCCCCTTTTTAATAATTATGTAATTTGTTAATAATATTTTTTTATCTCGTTCATAAAATTAAATCAAGAAATTTTATTAAAAAGGAAAAAGAAGCATTATGGGCAATTAAAATAAATTTTTAAACTTACTTTTAAATTAACAAAATTGAATTATTAAGTTAAATACTATATTTAATCAATGAAAAATCAAAAATCATTACAGAATAACCAGATATACTGGAGACAGAGTAAAAAGGGATGGTCACTCATCGTGATGCCTGAAAGCATAAGAATAGACAATAATCATGGGTACTGTCATATTCACCTGAAATACAAGAAAAACTATCAGAAGATAAAAGATGATAGTTTTGATGGTATTTATCAACTAATTATCGGTCATATTGAAGAGAATAATGGAATTAATCTGGATAATTTGAAAAAGGAGCTTTAATATGAGAATCACTCTTACTCGACAAGTGACAGGTAAAGGACTTATTCAAGATTTTAAAAAAATATATGGTTCCATTAACGAACTGGAAAAGCTATATGATCAAAATATGGATAATTTAAAATTATACACTGATCTGGAGGATTGGAAATACTTTTTAGAAAATCCAGATGAGATTATAGAAGATGGTAAAACCATAGTCACTGATGAATCCGTTTTAGGTAAAGATGAAATGGAATTAATTGATTTAATCAGAAATGAAAAACCTGTGTCTATCCATGACCTGGCAATGATGATCAAATGGGATTTAAAGACGATTTATCCTAAGATCATTCAATTAGAAAAATATGAATTAATAGAACTTAAATCAGGCCCTAAAAGAACTAAGGTACCTACTTTAAAATATGATAAAATAGAAATTTTGGATTAGGTTATTTATTTGTTCGTTATAGTCCCATATTACGAATATCATTATTTTCACAAAAAAAGAATGAAACTGATTAATATATAAATTCCTAAAACTTACACAATAACTAAAAGTGATTATCATGTCAGAAATAACTCCAGAAGTCATATTTAAAAAAGAAAGTGGAGAAATGGTTTCTTTGCTGGAAAAATACGTAAGACTACAATCCCGGGCCGGTGGATTATTAACTGTTAATTTCCGAACTCCTGAAGAAGAAATGATAACTTTAAAAGAATTTTTCAAATTATTCCAGAACGATGAATTAGTTAAAATTGATATAGGTGGTACTGGTGATATTGACTGTTCTTTTAAAGGAATCTCACCCATACTGGAGCACAAGGATGAAACTGGTTTCCCTTATTTTTCCCTATCCGTTACTCTACAAGATCAGGCCAAAATGAATCAATCTGACGAGCCTCCGGCCTGTGGTTGCGGCTAAATAATTTTTATTTTTTATTCATTAATTATCATTTTCTTTTTTTTTAAAATTTATTTTAAAATCATTAAAATTTTACACTTGAAAACTCATATTATCTATTGAGAATTATGAGCATTAAAAAAATTAAAGTAGTTAAAAACGGTCCATTTCTTATATCTGGTGGAATACCTCTTATTAAACTAATTTTAAAAACAGATGAAGATGGTTACCCATTGGAATGGATAGAAAAACATAGATATCCTCTCCAGGAAAATTATTCCCTTTGTCGATGTGGTCAATCTAAAAATATGCCATTTTGTGATGGAACTCACGATAAAATAGATTTCCAGGGAACAGAAACGGCCAGCCATGAAAAATACGAGGTCAAGGCTAAAATAACTGAAGGGCCGGATCTTATACTGTCTGATAATCATAAACTATGTACACATGTCGGTTTTTGCACCAGGGCAGGCACCATAGGCTTTCTGGTAAGAAATTCTGATAATCCTGAGTACCGAAAAATAGCAATTCAGGAGGCGGCTAACTGTGATTCTGGCCGTTTTGTAGTTTATAATAAAGAAAATGGCTATGAAATTGAACCAGAATTTGAACCATCTATCGCTGTTCTGGAGGAACCCGATAAAGATGTCAGCGGGCCTTTGTGGGTTAGGGGAGGCATTCCTATAGAATCTGCTGATGGATTCACTTATGAAATACGCAACAGGGTGGCCTTATGTCGCTGCGGGAAATCACAAAATCATCCTTTTTGCGATGGGACCCATATAACTATTTATTTCAATGATGGTGATGATTCAGTAAAAAAGGTTAATGCTGAAATTGCATCAGAAATTTCATGATTAGTGATAAAAACTAAAAAAAGGTATTTAAATGTCAATTGATTTTAGCATGGAGAATATTAAAAAATGTCTTTGTATGAAATGCCCGGTCCAGATAGGAAGCCAGTGTGTTAAAGATAAACAGAAAATAATGCTTTTAATTACCCAGCAAGATCTGGACAGTCCCATGCGAATGGACGAGGAAAGAGTACCGGGCCTTTATTGTTCCACAGGAAAGGCTCTTTGTAAAGACATAAAAACACATGAGATTTGTCGCTGCCAGGAATGCCCCATATGGCTGGAAAATAAACTGGATGAAAAAGAAAACACTAACTACTACTGTTTAAATGGAAAAGCAAGATAAACCATTAAATACCTACTTAAGAAATCTTATTTAGATGGATAATATTCCAGTTCCCCTCGGCATTGGCAATTTTCAAAATCTTCTGGACTTTCCCCATCTTCTAGCTCGTAGTAGCCACCACATAATTTGCACAATAAATATCCCATGGCCGCCCCCCAAGTATTAGTTCTATAACATATTATTATCATTCAAAATAAATAAATATTGTGTTTTAGGGCCTAAATTCAACAGAATTTTTAAATTATAATATATTAAATGTAAATGAAATTAATTATGGGATATAAGCAAGTAATTATATTTTTAAAACCATAATTAATAATATAATTGAATAATACTGATTTAAATGGAATTAGTTGATAGAGTATTTTTTAATCTTAAAATTTACATCTTTCAGATTTTTCTTTAAATAAAAAATCATAACTAGAGGATAATAATGAAAAAAAGTATTGGCCCCAAGGTATTTGGGTTTCCTGCCCCTGTTTTTATGGTAGGTTCCTATGATGAGATGGGTAAAGCTAATGTAATGAATGCTGCAGCAGCAGGGACTTGTTGTTTACGACCTCCATGTATTTACGTATCTTTAAGGGAGGCCACCTATACCTATCATAATATAATGCGAAATAAGGCCTTCACCGTCAGCATACCCACGGAAAAACAGTTGGTGGAAGCTGATTATTTTGGAATTGCCTCAGGGAAAGAAACGGACAAGTTTAAAAAAGTTGGTTTTACTCCGGTAAAAAGCGAACTGGTACATGCCCCCTATGTTAAGGAGTTCCCTGTGGTCATGGAATGTCAGTTAAAGGAAACTATTAATTTAGGTTCCCACACCATGTTTATCGGCGAGATTGTTGATCTAAAGGCTGATGAGGATGTAACCACAACCATTACGGTTAAATCTGATAGGAAACTTCTTAAAGTTGATTTGGAAAAGTTAAGGCCTTTAATTTACGATTTGTCGTTGAGGGGTTATTATAAACTGGGCAAAAAGATAGGAAATGGGTTTTCAGATGGGTTAAAATATTTTAAGAAATAAGTTAAAGAATAAGTTATATTTTTAATTATAATTATGCTCTAATTTAATAAATAATTCTAACTAGATATTTAAATGTGATAATATGTCAGATCCAGAAATTGTAATCACTGAAAAAGATGTTATGGAAACTCTGGACTTATTTACCAAAGTCCCATCTATTTTACTCCGTAGATGGGTCTCTAAAAACTCTAATCTGGTCAAATCATTTCAAAGTCAGATGGAATCTTACAAAGACCGGTTATCATCAAGGGATATGGCCCGGGTAGAGAAAGTAATGGAAATGCCGGTAGAGGAACTTCAGGAAATTTTAAAAAAGGCCTATGCTCGAACCGGCAAAAAGCAGTTAAAAATCCTGGCTGATCCTAAAGCCAGACCATTCATTGTTTTAAACCTTCAAGAAGCCAGAAAAGTACTTTTTAAGTAGTTTATTCCATTCTATTTCTATTTCTATTTTTTTATTATTATTTTATTATTATTATTATTATTATTAAATTCTATTTTTATTATTCTATTTACATTTCATTTGAAAATCGTAATCAATATTTTTATTTTTTTATTTTAGATCCTTTTGATAAAATTTTAATTCTACAGAAAAATTTATATATTAAAATAGATTATTAGGTAATATATTACTAAAATAGGTAATATATTACATATCAAATTCAAACAAAATATTTCAACAATATTGGTGTTTTAAAAATGAATAAAAAAATTATATACATAAATTCCATATTCATTGCCCTATTGGCTATAATTGTCACTTTATCTGGATTAATGGGTAAAGGAACCTATATTAATGACACAGTTTCGGTAGTGGCCCAGATGATGGGTCAGGATTTGATAACACTGATTATAGGTGTTCCAATTTTACTGGGATCCCTTTACTTAATATCTCAAAATTCCCTCAGGGGACGCTTAATCTGGATGGGAACCATATTTTACTTCCTGTATACCTACGCCTCCATGTCATTTTTGGCTTCTTACAATTCGCTCTTCCTGGTTTATGTGGTATTATTTGGACTATCATTATACACCTTTTTGGGGGAACTGGTTTCACTGGACATTAAGAATATCAAAGAAAGTTTCAACCCGGGAAAAATCAACAAAATCACTGCTGCCTATCTGGTAATCATGGGCTTGATACTGGCTTTGATGTGGCTAAAAATGATTTTAGAATCTGTATTCACTGGTAATGCGCCGGTTTCCCTGGAAAGTTACACTACTCTGGTAATACAGGCCCTGGATTTGGGTGTAGTGGTTCCAGCAGCGTTACTGACCGGGTATCTGTTAATAAAAGAGAGAGCTTGGGGTTATGCCCTGGCCGCTGTGTTTTTAATTAAGGTCTCGCTTTTAGGAACTGCCATAGTCTCCATGATATTATTCATGGCCCAAAATGGGTTGGATGTGGCCCTGGGACAGATATTATTCTTTGTGCTGGTCACAATTTCTGGAATTTTAATCTCGGCAGTATTTTACAGTAAAATAAATGGTAAAATAATCTCTTAATATCTTTTTAGCTAAAAAACAGGCTATATGATGAATAATTCAGAAATGGAAAAAGATAATGATTTTGAGGAATTAGTTGAAATGGAGGGGCATATTATTGTACTTCTGTTCCTTATTCAACAAAGGTGGGGTTATATAATCAATAAAAAGTTCCAAAAAGATCATATAACCACTAAACAATGGCTAATGCTAATAATACTGGGAAATGTATTTTCCAGTCCTCCTTCCATGCAGGAAGTGGCCGAGGCCATGAGTACCACCCATCAAAATGTTAAACAACTGGCTATTCGATTGGAGAATAGAGGTTTATTGAAAATAGCAAGAGATCCTCAAAACAGGCGAATATCACGTCTTAAAATAACTGAAGAATGTCAAGAATTCTGGAAAAAAAGAAAAACCACCGATATTAAATCCATCAAAGATTTATTTAATGGACTTAATGCAGAAGAAGTAAAAATACTGTTTGAAATTATGATTAAATTGGAATACTTATCTAAAAATTTATATAAACGGTATAAATAATCTAAAATTAATAAATGGTATTTGTTGATTTAATTTGATTCAAATTGCTTAATTTGAAAGATTATAATTTGTAATATTTAATTTAAAAGAAATCAAAAGAATTAAAGAGGAAATAAAATGAAAGCACTGGTAGTTTATGGAACAAGATATGGCACCGCCACTGGAATTGCTGAAGAAATAACCCGTATATTAAAAGATGAGGGTGTTGAAACTGATTTATTGGATTCACGAGGATTAAAAGAGTGGGATGTTACTCCTTATGATCTGGTGGTTGTGGGAAGTGGAATAAAAATTGGTAAATGGACTAAAGGAGCTCTAAAATTCCTGGATAAGAATAAAACTGCTTTAGCCGATAGGAAAGTGGCTCTTTTTGTATCTTGTGGGGCGGCCAATAAGGAAGAATCTCGGGCAGAAGGACAGGAGAAATATCTGGATAATGTGGCCCAGAAACACTTGATTAAAGAGCCAGTAGCCACGGGACTATTTGGAAGTACTTTTGACCCTGATTCTAAGCAAGGTTTCTTGTATAACCGGGTAATGAAGTCTCTTAAAAAAGATCTGGAAAAACAGGGAATTGATGTCACTAAACCCATTGATTACCGTGATTGGGATGAAATAAGGGCCTGGACACGAGCTCTGGTAGATTAATAATTACTTAATCTAACAAAAATATTTTAATAATATTTTTTATAATGGATTTGTATAATTGCTAATAAATTAATCTTTAATTAAAAAGGTAGTTCGATGAAAGAAATTGATGATGTTATGGATGATCAACCATTTGGTGAAAGACTGGAGATGGAAAAATACATACTAGTAATTTTATTTCTAATCCAGCAGCGATGGGGATATATCATAAACAAAGAATTTGCCAAAGATAACATAACCACTAAGCAATGGTTAATGCTGGTAATACTGGGTAATGCCTTTGATCACGATCCATCTATGCAGGAAGTGGCTGAGGCCATGAGTACCACTCACCAGAATGTTAAGCAACTGGCCACCCGCTTGCAGGACAGTGGATTTTTAAAAATAGAACGTGATTCTAATAATAAAAGAATTTTGCGCCTGAAATTCACCGAACAATGTTATAAATACTGGGAAAAAAGAGATGAAGCGGATATTAAATCTATAACCAATTTATTCAGTGTTCTGGATGATGGAGAGGTAAAGTCTCTATTTAGTATTATGAATAAAGTGGAAAAATTGTCACTAGTTCAGTATCAGGAATCAAAAAAGGAATAAGACCATCCTAGAACTGAGAATAAGTTAATAGTCGGTGGGATTAGTAGGCATTGCTGCTGGTAAATCCAGTGGCAAAGGTACGTAAAAATATTTTAACATCCAGACCAATGGTCCAGTTTTCTACATAATACAAGTCATATTCAATTCTTTTTTTTATTGAGGTATCTCCTCTCCACCCGTGTACCTGGGCCCATCCAGTCATTCCAGGCCTAACGTGGTGTTTAATCATGTAATGGGGCACTTCATCCCGGAATTTTTCTACAAAAAGTGGTCTCTCTGGGCGAGGACCAATCAAACTCATATCTCCTTTTAAAATATTAAATAACTGAGGTAATTCATCAATACTTGTTTTACGAATGAAAGAACCGAATTTAGTTTTTCTAGGGTCGTCTTCGGTGGTCCATTTGGTTACTTCATCTTCGTCGGATTGTACTTTCATACTGCGGAATTTATACATTTTAAAAGTGTTTCTATGTAATCCTACTCTTTCCTGTTTGAAAATAATAGGTCCTGGTGAGCTTTTTTTCACCATAACTGCGGTGAAAATCATTAATGGGGAAAGCAATAGGATACCAATAATGGCCAGAATAATGTCAGAAAGTCTTTTTATAGCCTTATTAAATGAATTATCCAGAGGTACATAGCGGATGTTTATTAGGGGTATATTATCTATCATGTCTATGTATGGCTTGGCCGGGAAGTATCGGTAGTAATCTGGAACGATTTCGGCTTTAACACCGTATTTTTCACAAGTGTCAATGATATGTTCCAGTAAAAGTGAATGCCTGGGAGATATGGTTATAACTATCCGGTCAATTTGATTGTTAAGGATTATATTTTCCAGGTTGTCTATTTCTCCTAAAACTGGAGAACCAGCTACAACGCTATTTTTTTCAATATTATCGTCTAAGAATCCTATTAAACTATATCCTACATATTCATTAGCTTTAATTTTAATGGCAAACTTTTCTCCAAGCTCTCCAGCCCCAATAACCAGTATGTACTTGATATTGTATCCTTTGCTTCTTATGTATCGCAGTGATTTTCTCAAAATAAACCGTTCTATGATGGAAAATGAGGTAGAGAAAATGGCGAACATGGCCAGCATATAACGGGAATAATCCGATATATTCACTACAAATAAGACGGTTATCAGTATTAGTAAACCAATAAAGTTCACTTTTATTATGTTCATGGCCTCAGAAGTGATACTTTTAGTTCTTTGGGGATCATATAAACCAACAGCATAGTAAAGCAAGATATACGTGGGTAAAATTATTATTAGCGGCATTAAATAATAGGTGAAGGTCCATATGCTATCATTAAAACCAAAAATTTGGGTTTCAAAACGAATAAACCAGGCTAAAACTAAGGCAAAGGTGATTACCATTACATCCAAAACCCCAAGGAGGATGTTGAATATTTGCTGGTTTTGTTTGATCATAAAATCACCTAATGTAACAAAATTTGTAAAAATTTTAAATTTATTTTAATATAAAATTTAACCCTGTAGATATCATTTTTTTCAATAATTTTCTATTTAATTATTGCTATTAATAGCTAATTAATTGTTATTAATATAAAAAATTTATTATGAGAACTATGAGAATTTTATA
>CAVZGI010000008.1:0-89010 GCA_963774795.1 uncultured Methanobacteriaceae archaeon | reverse complement strand
ATATCAATTCAATATTCAAAAAGGAAAGTAAACAATTTAAAGATTTTCATTCTATTATCCAAATGATAAATATTCATAGATCAACTCTAAACCAATAGAACAGGCATAACAATGAAAACACTACTAATCCGATCAAAAACTACTGATTCTGCTGTGTTCAAAGTAGCAGAAACATTGCATCAAAATGGATACGAAGTGCATTTATTAGCTTGGGATCGACAAAATAATTTGAATATTGATGATTATCCATTTAAAATTCACGAATTTAAACTTAAAGCACCTTATGACAAGTTTTCAGCACTATTTTATTTACCATTTTGGTGGGCTTATGAGTTATATTTTCTATTAAAAAATAATTTTGATATTGTACATGCCTGTGATTTAGATACATTATGGCCAGCAATAATTGCTAAATCAATAAATAGAAATAGACTTTTTTATACCATCTATGATTTTTATGCACATACTATACCAAATGGATTTTTGCAAATTTTTAGAAATGTGCTGAAGGCATTTATAAAATATTTAGAAATCAGTGGGATCCAATTTGCTGAAAATCTATTTTTAGTTGATAAATCACGATTTGATGAAGTCAAATCAGCAAAAATAAATAATTTAATTTATATTTATAATTCTCCACCAGATTATTTCAAACATGAAAAACAAAAAGCTCGAAATTATACTAAAATCTTTTATGGGGGCTCCATAACTAAAGATAGAGGTATAGAATTGATTTTAGAAGCTATTAAAGATTTAGATGATATAAAATTAGTTATTGCTGGAACCGGTGATGAAACAATTATTCAGAAAATAATTAAAAATGAAAAATCTGAATATCTGGGCTGGCTTTCTTATAAAGATCTAATCACAAAATCTTTAGAAGCAGACATACTTTTCCGTTTTAGTGATCCTTCTAATCCTAGGACAAAAACAGCTAGTCCTAACAAATTATTTGAGGCAATGATGTGTGGAAAACCAATTATTATGAATTCCGAAATGGGAATCAGTGAAATCATAGAAAATGAAAAATTTGGTTACATTATGCCATATGGAGATATTAAATCCCTAAAAAACATCATAAAGGAACTTAAAAATCCTAGTTTACGTACTAAATTAGGGTTCAACGGAAGAAAAGCTTATGAAAACAAATATAGCTGGAAAATTATGGAAAAAAGATTGTTAGATGCTTACTCATAAGGGGATTATTATGTCAAAACAAGTACGTATACTTTTTCCGGACCAACTTAATCAAAAAAACATTACAGGTGGATATTTAAGGACATTTAATATATCTAAATTAGCTTCAAAAGAATTTGAAACTTATATATATGGTATTTCTAACAATGAAGATTATGAAGCTAAAATTAATCAAATCCATCTAATACAAGAAAAAAAATATAATAATTTATCAGATAAAATTAAACATTTCTCTAAAGCATTACTTTCAGAAAATTATAGTTTAATTAAGTCTAAAAAGGCTTTTATTAATGTTGATATTGAAAGGACTGTTTTTCAGATGGAAGGACCCTTAGCATATAACTTACTAAAAAATCATGCAATTAATGATTATGTTCTAAATGAACATAATGTTTACTGGGAATTTTCAGAATTTCCAACATTTAATCTTAAAGATAGAATTTATAGGCAACTAGCATCTGAGAGAGATAAAAAACTCGAAATTAAAGCAATAAAAAATGCTTCACACATACTTACTTGCTCACAAAGAGATAAAGATGTGATAATTAAAGAAGTTCCAGAAGTTAAGGAAAAAATTACAGTTATTCCTAATTGTGTTAATTTTAATGAATATGAAAATTTTTACAAAGAAAATAATGCGAGTAACAAATTTAAAATACTTTTCATGGGATTACTCTCTTATCCCCCAAACGCAGATGCTGTAAGAAATATATGCAATATTATTGCTCCTGATTTTGATGATGCTGTGGAATTCATTATAGCAGGCAATAATCCACCAAAAATTAAAATAAGCCAAAAAATGTGAAATTTTTAGGTTATGTAGACGATTTAAAAAATTGCATATTTAAATCTAATATATGTATAGCCCCACTTATGTTTGGTAGTGGAACAAGATTTAAAATACTAGAATATATGGCAATGGGTAAACCTGTAGTTTCAACTGCTAAAGGAGCTGAGGGTATAGATTATACTAATGATGAAAATATCATAATAGAAGATAATATAGAAAATTATGCAGGGGACTATTTCCAATTTATTAGAAAATGAGGAAAAAAGAAATAAAATTGGTAAAAATGCTAGAAATCTCATCAAATCTAAATATGACTGGAAAATATATGAAAAAACTTTAAATAAGGTATATAATGAGGTTCTTGATGATAAATAATCCCCTTCAAATGAATGATTGGAAAATTAAGAATTTTCTAATCCTCATATTTAGTATTCAGATTTCGCTGATTGGATTAATTATAATGGATTATATTGGAATAAGCATTCCAGTTTTAAGACAATTAGTAGGGTTTGTTTATCTTACATTTATACCAGGTATGGTAATTTTAAGAATTTTTAGACTACATCATTTGGGCAATATTAAGACAATATTATATGCCTCTGGAATAAGTATTTCTCTTTTGATGATTCTAGGGTTTTTCATGAATTTAATTTATCCAATGATAAATATTTTCAAACCAATTTCAATCTACTACTTAATTTCAACATTAGTTATCGTTACTTCCATTTTAACAATTTTAAGTTATATAAGGGATAAAAATTATGTTGACCAGGAATATAAAATTAATAATAAGTTATTTTTCAAACCAGAATTCTGGTTTTTATCGATTATTCCATTTTTATCAATATTTGGTTCGTATTTAGTTAATTTTTATCAAAATAATGTCATTTTTATAGTTTTAATTATTTTAATTGCAGTAATAATATTTTTAGTCATTTTAAACAAAATTTCAGAAGAATATTATCCATATGCAATTTTTGTAGTAGCTATTTCATTATTATACCATTCTTCCTTAATTTCTAATTATATATGGGGCTGGGATATAAATACAGAGTTCTATTATGCACAATTAGTAATAAATAATTCAATATGGGACTCAAATATTTCTAATAGTGTTAATTCAATGTTAAGTATTACTATACTTGCACCAATATATTCCATAATTCTAAAGTTAGACCTTACATGGGTTCTAAAAACCATTTATCCAATAATCTTTTCTCTGGTTCCAGTTGGTTTATATTCCATATACAAAAAGTATACTGCTCCAAAAATTGCTTTTTTAGCTTGTTTTTTCTTTATTTCATTTTTTGTATTTTATACCGAAATGATAAATTTAGCCAGACAAGAAATTGCAGAACTTTTTTTAGTTTTAATCATGCTCATAATACTCGATGAAGAGCTTAAAAATATTTATTCATCCATACTACTAGTTATATTCGGTTTTTCAATGGTAGTATCACATTACGGATTATCATATATTTTCAGCATTTATCTAATCGTATTTTTAGTTATTCTATTATTAAAAAATAAAAAAAATAATTCAACATTTGATTTCAATAAATCAACTATTACATTGACTTTTGTAACTTTATTTTTAACGCTTATTTTAGGGTGGTACATATATATTGGTAACTCCAACACATTAATGGCTATTTTAACTATTGGAAATAATATTACGAGTAATATATTTACTGATTTTTTCAATCCAGATAAATTACAAGGGTTAAATCTGATACAAAAACAGTCTACATCTTACTTACACACTTTAGCTAAATATTTATACTTAGCAACTCAATTCTTAATTTTAGTGGGAGTTATAAATCTCTTTTTTAAAGGAAAAAATTTGAAATTTAAATTTGAATTTAAATTATTAGTTTATATAAGCATATTAATTCTTATTTTAGCTATTACTGTGCCATTTTTTGCCAGTTCGTTTAATACAAGTCGATTGTACCAAATTACTTTGTTTTTCTTAGCGCCGTTTGTGATAATTGGAGGAAAAACTATTTTAAGCGTTTTAGAAAAATCATTGAAAAAATTAACAAATATATCATTTTCAATTAATAAAACAAATATAATTGGTATGATTTTAATTATATACTTCTTATTTAATGTAGGTTTTATTTATCAGGTAGCAAATGATGATCCCTCATCTATATCTCTAAATTCAATAAATAATTTTAATAATTTAAGTAATAATCGTAACAATAATAATTCAGCTCTGAAAACCCTTTATGGATCAATTTCTTATATTCCTGAAAGTGATGTATTCGGGGCTAAATGGATATCCAAAAATAGAAATCCGGATTATAGATTATATGCAGATTTCATAAGTAGCATTCATGTTCTACGATCTTATGGTATGATCGAATTTTCACCGGTAATAAAAAATCAGACTAATCATAATTCTTATTTATATCTTAGTTATCTTAATAATCACTTTAGATTAATACCAAATGGTTCCCAAGAATGGACTTCAATTGATAAAATAATACCTACTAATACAACAAATCAGATATATTCAAATGGAGAAAATAAAATATGGCTAAGTTAAATATTGCTTATTTATCACATCAACTTGCTATTAATTTTTTAGGTGGAGCAGAAACTCAAATACTAAAAAGCAAAGAATATTTAAATCAAATGAGCTGTGAAGTTAAACTTTTTGATATGTGGGATGACAATATTAACAATTATGATATTATACATATTTTCAATCCAAATCGTTTTCCAGTTGAGGCATCTGAAATAATGTCTAAGTGTCATGAAAAGGATATTAAAGTGGCAGTTTCGCCAATATTTTGGAATTCTCCTTATGAATCCAATAAAAATATTAAATCATTTTTTTGGAGTTTATACTTAAAATCAATTAAAACTCCTCTTCTAAAAAATTTTACATCTTCATTAGGAACCTATCAATACAAAAAAACCCTATTTGATTATTCAAACATTATATTACCGAATACAAAAGCAGAATTATCACTAATTAGAGAATATTATGATATTAAACATGATAGATTTTCTTTAATACCTAATGGTGTGGATTCTAAATTTAAAGAAGGTAATCATGAGCTATTTATGGACAAATATGGATTAGAAGATTTTGTTTTATATGTGGGTGGAATTTATAAACGAAAAAATGTTTTAAATCTCATTAAAGCCTTTGTAAAAAGTGAGATAGATACCAAATTGGTCATAATAGGCAGAATCTACGATATGGAATATTACAAATTATGTAGAAAAGAATCTAATGAGAATGTCATATTTATCCCACCATTATTACATGATTCTGAATTACTTAAATCAGCTTATAAAGCTTCTAAAGTTTTAGCCCTGCCTAGTTATTTTGAAACTCCAGGCTTAGCTGCCTTAGAAGGAGGACTAGCAGGTTCAAATGTAATAATAACAGAAATAGGTGGCACTAAAGAATATTTTGACCAATATGCTTGGTATGTAAACCCATTGAATGAAAATGAACTTATTGAATCTATAATTTCAGCCTATAATAATCCAAAAACAAATAAATTGAGTAAACATATTGAAAAAAACTTTACCTGGGAAAAAGTTGCAGAAAAAAATTTAAATGTTTATAAAAATCTTTAGTTTTCAGCAGATTATTCAACTCCAATATCACCCATATAACAACTTTTCGAGATTTTCTAGTGGACTATAAACTTCTAATTTAATTTTTTTTCTTCTTTGAGAAATATATGATTTTAAATCCTCTTTTTGTAGAATAATTGATTTAATTAACTTTAATAATTCATTTGTATCAGTATTGATAGGGATTGTCCACTTTTCCTTGTTATATACATATTTTGCCATTCCTTTAGCTTTCTGGCTGATGATAAAAATATTGTTGGTATTCCTACTTCAATCGAATTTATTGCACATATCCTAGTAGCAATTACAATATCACAAGTAGATAGAATATCTTTTGTTTAATGAAACCCAAATCTTTGTTTATAAAATAAACATTTTCCAAAATATTTTCGGGCAATTTTTCAAAGATGTTTTTAAGGTAAACGTAAATCATCATCTATAATTTTAAAATCACATATAACATGAGGTATAAGTACTATTTCAGCATCAAATTTAATAATAATTTCTTCAATTAACTTTGACTGAATATTAATCATTTCATCAAACTCTTCTTTTAATAAAGAATATGAAGATAAAGGACTAAAATTAATTCCAATTTTTAACCTTTTTCTAGTTAAGCTCATGGTCAAGAGAGATGATGATGATGATGATGACAAAGCAAAAGCAGAGTCAGCACATTCTATAACATTTTTGAATTCCCACATCTTTTCAAGTATCTGTAGTATCAGGTTCTCTTGAAGTAATTAAATCTACCTTTTTTAGATGCGAGTAAATAATTCATTGATTTATTATCAAACGGTCCTATAGAAGCACCCAATAACAATTTTCTCATTTACTTTTACAATTTCTCCAAAATGAATAAGGGGAAGATAAAATGGCTTTATAGACTCTCTATAGTACGATGGAATGTATAAAGGTCACCCCCAATGGAAAATATTGCATCACAATCTTTGACCATGTCAAATCTTCTCTATATAGATTTTTTGTATATAAACCTATTAGATGGGCTAATACCATTAAATCGTCCAAGAGCCCATATGTTTAATTTTTCTTGGAACAATATCCACATTACACCCCTTAAGTCTTTTTTTATCGTCTTCAGGACGTAATGAAGCATATTTAATGGTTAATATCTGGCCATCTCTCTAATATTAATTCCTGTGCCCCGAATAATTGCTTCACAACCATAATTATAAACTCCTCCTATTCCATAGAGGCCTAATGTGAAATCATCATTTATCATTTAAGTCACCTAATACTCTTTTCACTAAGCATTGGCGATAAATAGTAAATCTGGATTTTTAGTTTATATTTTCTAATCTTTGAGATTCATATCGTCTATTTCCTTCCAGAAATCTTGCGGTTGATGACTCTGAAGCGTTTTGAAGCCATAATTCTTTGCTTAAACTCTGGATCTCTTGTTAAATCTATAAATTCTTTGATTTTTATAATACCTCTTGTCGGAGCTAACCTTTTTTTAGGATAACAATGATTAAGTTTTCATTTTTATAGATTCTACCCGTTAGTAGTACCCTTTTTTTATAAATCACTCCCATCTGGCTTTTAATTACATCATCAAGCATTAGTTTTTAAAATATTATTGGTGAACTTTCTAATAGATTCTTGAACCTAAGATGTTCGAGCAATAATCAAAGAAGTCCCACTATAGTCTTTAATAATTCAGGAAGCCATGCATCCATAAATGTTACATCAGCGACTTCACCAAATACATCATCACAAAAATTACAAGCATTATGTTTAAAATATTGATAATGCCATAAATGGAATGGTAATTCTTGATTTAGCTGAGGATATACCTTCATTTCCTTCTTTATCTATAGCAACTTGCATAAAATTATAAGCAGGATTATTTTCTGATTTTCGACGGAAATCCATTTTTGAAAGATCATTCAACTTTATTCCTGATTCTAAAGCTAATAATTCGGTGCAAAAACGGTTTTGAAGTTGTCCGCATGTTAAAGAAGCAATTATTTTAATTTTCTTATTGAGTTTGGGGATTTTTTTCATGGCCAATCTTAAAGAATAAACTAACACATGGAAGTGCTATAATTGCATAAGTTATTTCTTCTTTTTCCTTTAAAATTTTCTTTAAAACTCTTGAAATTTCAACTGGATAATAAGCAGATCCTGCACAGGAATAAACTTCATCAGAGTCGTTAAAATTTTAAAATCAAACATTCTGACTTGTTCTTCAAAGATCCGACTGCAACAACTTTATCTACTATATTATTCTTCAAGTAATGAAGATAAAAATGAAGTTGCTAATCCTCCTGAGGCACTTTTTAATCTTTTTTCTTCATCTTTTGAAAGTGACCAACGTAACAATTAAAATAATAACCTGCATATTCATTATAATTTATACCTTGGAATTTTTTGAGAATAAGTTTTAGCAATATCGTCCTGATTTATTTCATGATTATAAAATGGACAAATATCAAGGCATATAGAACAATTATACTACATGAATCCTGAGATATGGAATTAGTTCTCCTTTTCTGACCAGTCCATATGAAGATTATTTGATGGACATATTCCCGCACATACACCACAGCCAATGCAATAATCATTTTTTACAATAATTCTGATTACATTCATTTTTAACACCATTACTCCAAATTCTATAAAACGAGAATATAAAATTCCAATTGAAATAATAAGATAATGAATCTTATCCATATAGAAACATTTAAAAGTTATAATGGTTTGTATGATTAAAACTATCCAAATTAAAAACTTCTGGAGATATTATAATTTTTAGGAACACACTATTCTTGAAAGATAAAATGGCACAAAAATTATAGTGTTTATTGAATATAAGAAATAAGATAAGATATAGGCCAAACCTAAAGACCCTAGATTTTTAAATATCAATATAGAACAAAAATGAACAAAATTCCCCATACCATATTACTCAAGAAACCCCACCACATAAGATTTTTTGCAATAATTTACGTCCAATACCTTCTTTATATGATAATATACAGCTTACAAGCATCATAATGAGCTAGATTGTAAAAAAACTGTTGAAGAATAATCTTGACCATAAAAAATGGCAATAATTTCTGGAAATGAAATTAATGGTAATGCAATAATTATTACAATAATCCAACTTGCAAGCACATTAACAGTTTCTAAAGCTTTATTTTCTTTATTTATATTTGCTGAAACCATTGGGAGTAGTACTCCTCCTATTACCACTGGTAAAAATGAAAGGCCATTCTCCATTGGTCTGCAGCATTAAAAAGACCTAACTGACCATATCCATCAGGAGTATTAATAATTATAATATTTGCAATCCATATAATAGGTCCTACCATAACACCGGAAAGCATAGTGGGAAATGATAATTTCCAGATACATCCTTTTCTTTCCATGATTTTAAATAGTCAATTTTGATTTTAAATCTTTTAACAAGATTATTGATGGTAATTTTATATAAAATTAAGTTTATAATGCTGTTTATGACCATTGCGGTTACTGCACCAATTAAACCGAAGAAATAAACTCCAGTGACTGTTAAAGATGCAGATATTATTCCCTGAAATATTGCAATTCTTGCAAGATCTTTAAAAGCTCCAAAACCTGCAATAGATCCAGATTGTATGCCCACAATGGTATTGAAAATTAAAAGTAGAGATGCTATACGTAATACAGGTGCTAAATCCGGTGCAGCTAATGTATTTGCAGCAAGCCATGGTGCTATTGTAAAGAAGTATGATACACATCACAACTCCAGATATTATTCCAAAGAGATTTGTGAGCCCCATGATTCGTCCAGTTCGTTCTGGATCACTTATGATATAGCTGTGCTATATATTTTGTGGCTGTTATTCCCAAACCTAATCCTGCAAATGTTGAAAAAAGGATCACTGTGCTGTTTATCATTCCTAATTGACCGTAACCAAATTTACCCAATAACCTAGCAGCAATTATGGCTGCAATCATTGGAAATCCCTTGAGAAGCAAAAGCACTTATAAAGTTCCAGAAAATACCATAAATAAGCTTACCTCTGAGGTTTTCCGGGTCATTAGTATTTATATCTTTTTTTATAGTTTTAAATAGCTTCATTTTATCGTAATTATCCTTTAAAAGGTTATAATTATTCTAATTAATTTTTAATGATATGTAATTCTAAATTTCTTAAATAACGTTAAATAAATGAAATCTCTATATTATCCACATTTCCTGTGGATTCATTGTCGATTACTATTACCATATTTTCCTGGCATAGTTCCTCCACAATATGAGACCCAATAAATCCCAGGCCTCCAGTGACTGCTACTTTTTTATTTTTGATTATTTCATCTCCTGTAATTGTGATTTTATAGTTGTTTGATGGTAGAATAAATATAATTTGCTAATAAAATTATAAAAAGAATAAATAGTTCTGAGTTTAAACTCCCGCTTTCCAGGCCCGATTGCTTTTGGCCCTGTTACAGTCTTCGCACAGTGTTTGCAGGTTACTGAGTTCGTCTGTTCCTCCTTGAGCAACAGGTAGGATGTGATCTATTTCCAGCTTACTATTTTTATTGGTGGCTCCACATTCAAGACATCGGTAACCATCCCTTTTAAAAACTTCGTGCTTGAAGGCAGGTGGGATTGGGTTTCTTTTATTAGTTGAATGGCCCGGTGATAAAGGTTTTATTTTTCCGTTTATGGCGAATATACTTACATTATCATGAGACCATCTAACACTACGAAACTGACCCATTAGAATAGTTTTGTAATTTAAATTGGAAATTGTATTTCTGGGCTATATGGTTAAATTTATCCAGGACTATCTTTTTTATTTCTTGTTCCGGGGAATAATTGTGGGGTTTATTCCTGAGCTCATAAAAAGATGCCATTACAAAATCTGAATCGTTAAATACTGTTTTTAGTAATTCATTGGCATTTGAAACCATATTTGACTTTAGATATTCTTCAAATTTTTTTAGTTCATCCTCATACATTAGTTCTTCACCATACATTGTTTTCACCTTTCCTATTTTTTATATAAAATGCAGAGATGGTTGTAAAAACCATCTTAAAATGATTTTATGGGTTTTTATCCATCAAACCACCTAATACATTACGGGTGTGCAAACTAAACTATGTAATTCATCCTTTATATACTTATAGGCTTAATAAGGCTTTTTTTTAAAAAATATGCTTTATTAGTTCTAATATATTAATATAAAAGACATATAACCATCTAATAGTGGATAAAATAGTTAAATGAAAGTTAAAACAATGACAAGAAATTAAGACCACTTGAAAAAAATCGAGCTATAGAAAAAGAGAAAAAATCTAAATTTTTAATATAAATATAATAATTATTCATATGAAATGACGAAATGATTTTCACAATTAATACAGTAGTATACTGTCCTACCATGTTCACCCGGCACCCCCCGTATAACTTTAGTTACTTAATAGGGTTACAACAAAAAGGACAATCAGAACGTGCCTCAGAAAATTTAACTATTTTAAATTGGTTTTTACAATTTTCACAATGGAAAACAGTCTTATCAGGTTCTCCAGACACTCCTTTAATAATTTTAGTAACAACTTTAGGGTGCAACAAAATGGACAATCATCTTCACTAAGCCCCTTATTTAATTTAATTAGATTATTACTACATCTTTCACAAAAAACTAAGTCTGGTGTGGTTTCATTAGAACAATGAGAGCAGATAATAGAAGAAGATTTTCTAACTCAGTACCACATTTGGTGCAAAACGAGGGCTCTCCAGGATATTCTAATTCACAATTACTACAATAAATATTAAAACCTCCATTATAATTGAATTTAAGCTTTGGAAAGGTGTATTTTGATTTTATATCTAATAATAAAACACAAATATCCAACTAAACTATTAATTCCCTCCCTTATAAACTTGGATCTTTGTATTTTAAATAAAATCTTAAATTGAAGCAAATACCAGTAGTCTTTAGAATTATTTAAAAAAATATTACTTCAAGTGAATAATTTAGTATAATAGTAATAACTAAGCCAATGTGCGTCCGGATATATTGGAATTAAGTCATTAAAGAACAGTTAAAAATAAATTTGAAATTGTAAAAAAGCTTTAAATAATGGCGAATAGTTGCTAAACTGACCTAACTAGAAAATAGTGAAATTAAATGACTAGAAATCATTTTATCGAAATTATATTAGCTTTAGAATACAGGCCGGAAAACAATTGCAAAGTTTAATGAAAGTGCAAATTTGTTAAATTTTTGTAGTAAAATGCCAAGAAAATCCATTTTTTTAGTGCTTAACAGAGGCTTAATTTTCATTAATAAATTGAGAAGGTAATAATTATTGATATATTCCAAGACATTAAACTCTTCATATCATAAACTAATTCAATAATTTAGAGAATTTATTAAATTGCTTTAATCCCTGAATATCTTAAAGGAATTATTTTTACAAATTGATTAATTAAAAAAAATAAAAAAAGAAGGAAAATCTATTTCCTTCCTAGAACTATTCCACCAAATACTGCTAAAAGGGCCATTAATAACAACACAATTGGCACACCTGTATCATGCATGGTAACTGTTTTAGCATTAACGGTATTTCCTTGGTCTTTACCATCACCGGTACCGCTGTTATCTTTATTAGGATCTTTTCCAACGGTTATGATGGTGCTAGATTGGTCATTGGTATCATTGGGATCGTAGTTGGTGTGATTAACGGTGGCCGTGTTTGTTATGTTCACACTAGAACTAATCACCTGAGCAATTATATGCAACACTGCAGTTTCACCGTTTTCTAAATCTCCAATGGTCCATATTCCAGTGGTGGAATTATAGTTTCCATTAGCAGACACGAATTTAAGTCCCTCAGGGAGTAAATCCATAACATAGACGCCTGTTGCATTATCCGGGCCATTATTTGTCACGGTAATGGTGTACACAATTTTGTCATTGAGATTAGGTTTACTGTTGCTTACTGTTTTGTTAATGGCTAAATCCGAAGATGGTGTGTTAATAAACAGTTTAAGATTCTCATCATCAGCTAATGCTCCCATATAGGAACTACCCTTAAGAACCGTGAAATTGTAACTAACTGTAGTATTTCTTATATCTCCACTAACAACACTACCATCTGGTTGGGTTACGGTAACTTCAAAGTAAGGTAACCGATCTTTATTATTACTCACCGGAACATTGGTTTCCAGTGAATATCCTAAAGTTACCAGGTCACCGGCATTGAATATCTGTGTGGCATTGACTGTGGTGTTGAAATTATTGGCCGATAACTGTAGAACGTACCAGTAGCTCATATTCAGGTTTGTACCGGAATTAGTAACCTGTGTGGGTGCATTGTTAATTCCCCACCAGTTCACATTAGCATTGGTATTGATACCAGTATTGTTTAAACCCAGGTTATTCTGGTATATCCTGTTGTAGTTTAGTGTATTGTTGGATCCATTCACCACCAAACCAAATGTGTTTTTCAGGATATTGGAGCTTAATACCGAGTCATTTTTACCATTCATAACCGCCCCTATAGAATTATTTACCAGGGAACCATTAACAAATAGACTACCAGAAGATGTTGAATTAAATATCAAACCGGCATTTAGATTGTTGCTACTATTCACCTTGTTTAAGATATTATTCACACCATTAACAATGATACCATTGGTATTGTTCTCCATGGCAAAATTAGTTAAGGTGTCATTTCTACCAGTGATAGTGAGTCCATACAGGTTATTGGATATGTTATTCCTTCCCAGAACAATAACTGCATTATTATAACCAACTAAAACGCCAGCTACATTGAATTGGAGTTCATTATCATCAACTGTGTTATTAATAGCGTAAATGGAAACACCAACACCATTACCACGGGCAGAGTTTTTAGTAACAGAATTACCAGAATTATCCAATCTAATTCCAGATAAGGTGTTGTTATTGACAGTGTTGTTTGTTACTGTGGATTTTCCCGAACCAGATATAGTTATCCCGTTTTGAGTGTTGTTAGAAACAACATTATCCGATACATTAGAACCACCTGAACTTGATAAAGTGATTCCCGATCCTCTGTTGTTAGTGACTGTGTTATTTTTTAGAGTAGAGTTCCCCGACGAAGATAAACTAATTCCAGTTGCTCTGTTATTAGATACATTATTATCAGTGACGGTTGAATTAACTGCATTAGATAAGGTCATTGCTGTGGATGAACTGTTAGATATGTTATTGGCGGTTATGATTGTATTGACTGTATTGATTACTCGAATTCCCTGATAAGTGTTGTTGTTTATGGTGTTATTAGCTACAGTGCTGTTAGTTGTTAAAGCCGTAAATGATCCAAGGACTATTCCGTTATTGGTGTTGTTGGCTATTATGTTATTGAGTATGGTCGTGTTATTTGAGTTTAAATATACATATATTCCATCTATGTTGTGATTTATGATATTGCCGGATAGGTATGAATTAACAGCTGAGGCAGCCACAATTCCACCATTACTCGAACTATCACTTATGGTGTTATTAATCACCTTAGAATTATTGGAAGAGGATAAGTATATTCCACGTTCTTTGTTTTTAATCAACGTATTATTAACCATGGTAGTATTAAATGACGCATCAAGCGTTATTCCATTTTTAGAGTTATTAACAATATTGTTATTAAAAACACCTGTGTTATTAGACCTACTTGCATAAATACCAAAGGTATAGTTGCTTATATTAAATCCAGTTATATTCACATTATTTGCATTATTAACCCTAATGGCCATGGATTCTCCTTTTCCAAGGAAGTTCACTGCACCGTTAGCAATGATATTAACACTATTTTTAACAGATAAAGCCAGGTTAAGGTAGTTACCTTCCTGGAAAATCACATTATCCCCATCAGATATGGTTAAATTATGAACACTTAACCCATTAAAATAGTTGGCAATTTCACTGATGGACCACGTGCTGTTATCAATACTAACATCAGCAGCATTAACTCCACTTAAACAGGTTAAAAAACCAACTACCATTATAAGTAACATGATAATTCTTTTAACTTCCATTTCCATATCACCCCCATTCTTTTTTAGAAAGAAATTATTAACTAAGTTCCATTATAAAAAACTATCATTTTTTATGATTATCAAAAAATTTTATTTTATATTAAGATATGCAAACCAAAAAAAACAAGACAAAAATAATATTTTAATCTAAGGGGGGAGTTATTCATATTTACTAACAATTTAATTCATTTTTAGCTTATAACCACAAAAGATAATAATTAGTTCCATACAATGATGTTTTAATTATATTGGAGGGGATATTTTTTGGAAGAATTAAAAAATACAATTTTGATTGTATTCATCGTGCTATTAGTTAGCCTGGGCGCTTTTTTTGGTTCAGTGGCCACTTCTAGCTCGGCCAATGATACTAATATCACTAATAATTCTTCCAATAAGACCAATGATTCTGTTTCTATAGGCCCTATGGCCGTAGGGTGGGATCCTCAAGTTTCTATTTCTGTAACATCTTCCATTAATTTAGGTAGTCAACTTCCAGATGGCCTGGAATCACCTTATCCATCCATTACACAAGTAAATGTTGAAGCGAGTGACACTAATCTTTTCGCGACTGAGACTTTAAATCTATATGTGCGAGCCAGTGGAGATTTATCCAGTGGAAACAATAAAATAGCTTTAAATAATTTTAAATACAATGGTTTTTCCAACTCCAGTTTGCCTAAAACTTCTTTTACCACCACTAATACCAGAATTCAGTCCTGGCCATTAGAACGAGTTTTAATATGGTATTCTCTCAGCAAGTCGGTGTATGGCAACTATTATCTTACGGTTCCCATGGGAACAAACCAGGGTACTTATAACACTACTATTTATTACACCGCTATATTGGTGTAAATTAGAAAATTATAAACATTTTTTTTATAGATCTCGGTAATAAAAAAATATTTAATTTATCCCGATTCAGGTTTTAATTATAATCAATCCAGGATTTTGAGTTTTTTAGTATTACCTTAATAAGAAACAGATTTTGAATTAATATAATAATACTATAACTATGGTGAAAGATTTTAGCTCCTTTTTAGCTATTAAACTAGTTATAAACGCCTATTTTCCATTATTTTTTTGAATTATTTTTTTATTGTGAAAATATTCACCATGATATTAAAAATTAAAAATGGAACTTTTTAAAATAGAACAAGCATAAAAAAACAATTCTTAATACTTCTTTCCACAATCATCCCTTGCAAATTCACTGGATTAAAAATTGCTTTGAAGAGGTATAACATAAAGTATATATTATAAAAAAGCCTATCTTAATCAACTAATTCACAAAAATTATTTATTTAATTTTTGTTTTGGCTGCAATGATGTTAACAATTATTTAGGAGATAATGAAAATGATGAATAAAAAAATATTAGGGGTAATTAGTCTGGCCCTGATTTTAATGGTCGGTGCCATGCCTGCCTTTGCCGCAGATACTGATACCAAAACCCAACAAGTACAGGTTACTGTGGGAGACACGGTTGCTATTAAAGTTTACTGGAATGGAGCCGAAAACGGTATTATAAACTTAGGTACCTTAGCCGCTGATGATGCAACAACACCATTTACTGGTGAAACAATAAGGACTTATTCCAATGTGGATATTGATGTTTGGACCAGATTAGCCGGGAACTTTATGAATGGTACCAATACCCTAGAAATGAGTAACTTTAAGTTCGGTAATACCACTGCTGATACTGCTTATACCGACACTTACCAGCAATTATTCGATAACTGGAACAAAGCTCCAAAAAACCCTGGTTACGACACCAAAAATGTGAATTTTTCCTTAAAAGTTCCTTTTGGAACCGATCCTGGTAACTACAGTACCACTGTTTACTTTACAGCAGTTAAATGGAACCAAGGACAACCAGTATAAGGTTTTAAACCTTATTTTATTTTTTATTTTATATTTTTAAAGTTTTTTTACTTTTTTTAGGACATATAAACAATAATTTAATTTTGTCATTGACTTTTAAATAATCCTTAAATATAAACAGATACAATATAATCTAAATTATTTCTTCTGGAGGAAGTTAATGAAGAAGAATATTAAAAAATGCAGTATAATCATTCTAATATTATTTTTAATGGGCAGTATTGGATCAGTAGCTGCTACCGGGCTTCTGGTATCTCCCGGTAGTTTTGATTTAAAAATGGCCACCCCTCAGGAATATCAGGGGTCGTTGATAGTTGAAAATATTGGTCAAAATACTATCAATGTGACTATTGACAAGAAAAGGCTGCAGATGGATAACCTGAACATGATAATGTCTGATAAGGGCATTGCCACCTGGATATCTATTGATCAAACCAATTTTCTCCTGGAACCCCGTCAAAAGAAGTCCATTACCTTTACGGTGAATGTACCTGGTGATGTGGATTATTACGATGCCATGGGGGCCCTGGTGGTACAAGGATATCCCCTAAAAAATACCACTTCATCCAACCAGAATATGCCCAATATGCAGGTGCAGCAGGTGCCAGAAATTATAGTTCCTATCTCAGTGGGTTATCCCGGTAAAATAGTAGAATCACTGCAACTTTTAGATCACAGCACCCCCTCATTTTTACTTAATTTCATGAATGGAACCTTCGTCTACCATGTTAAAAATAATGGTACGGTTTATGCTAATATGACTGGTAATGTGGAACTTAAAGGGTGGTTTAATTCACACAACATCACCACCACCGGGGGAGTTTTCCCTGATGATCAGTACTACCTTAAAACCTCCTGGAGCCCGGGAATCTTTGATATGGGCCTTTATGAGGCAACCACCACTATTAATTACGGGAGATATTCCCCAACCCAGACCATAACCACCAAGGATACCATTTTCGTCTTTCCGGTGTGGCTCATAATTTTAATTGTTCTGGTGGTGGCCATCTGGTACATCCGGAAAAAGGATATTAAACCGCCTATTAGCATTAAAATTGAGAAAAAATAATTATCTCATACTTTTTTTATTTAAAATTAATTTTTTATTTTTATTTACAATCAATTGCATTAAACATCAAATAATTAAAAATTAAAATCAAATTTCTATTTTCTTAAAATAATAAAAATCATATACTTACCAAATCCACTCCACTCAATTCCTCCAGGGCCTCTAAAAACTCTTCCAGAGAGGAAACAAGTTCTCCACCCACCACCCGGGTAGGGCCGTGATTTATTCCCGTGGAATCAATTTCAAGGCCGTTATAAGAAATTCGTATTTCCCAGCTGTAGCCATCAACCATGCAGCAGCGATCATAATCCTCTTCCCATGTTCCAACGCCAATTTCTTCTAACTTTTCCCAGAAGGCCATCCATTCCTGGATGGAAGGTTCCACTATATAATCCTCTGGACCAGTAACTACTAATTTACTTCCATCTACTTTCAAGCAGGTGAAGCCAGAATCCATTTTAAAATAGCAAATTTCCATCTCATCAGGAAGGTGTTCCGTGGTCATTAATTTAAGTTGGATTTAATTTTGTATAAATTATTCCATGGAAAGGCGTATATATTAAAAACTAAGATAATAATATTATGAACCTTAATGGTGTTACGTATGATTAAGCATTATGAAGGAATAGTAAATAAAGCTCCCTACCAAAAACAAAAAAAAGCAGTATTCATTGATCACTATCCTAAACCAGTCTTAGAAACAGTTAAAGATGAAATTGATATTTATGGCCCTCTTGTGCGCCTGCAAGTCCTTACTACACCTTCATTAGACGATCCCATGTTCTTTTTCAAACAAAAAGATTTTGAAAATCCCTCTTTCGACGGATACATCGAACTATTAAAACCATTAAAGGATTACGAAGGCCAGAACTGCAAAATACTTCTGGAATTTTCCGACAAGAAATAGGCAAATAAACTTTTTAAGATTTATATTAAGGTTGATTACTTCAGATTTAGAATTATTATTATTATTATAATTATATTCTAGAATCAATTTATTTTTAACGCTTTTGAATCCATTATAATTTTTAAAACCAATATTTTAATATTTTTTCCAACCTGAAATTCTAAGCCCACCCAAGCGTTCGTTTCGAATTGACCGGACTGCATCCGCCAACCCGCCCGAACACAAAGCCCGAGACCGTTACCTGCCAGCGAACGACAGCACAGTTAAGAGATGAAAGCGTTCTACTTCTAATGTTTTATGTAACGAGTTTTACTAAAGAAAAGGAGAAAAATAAATGAGAGTAGAAAAGATTACCGATAACAAGAAACAATACCTTGACTTGTTATTATTAGCAGACGAGCAAGAGAATATGATTGACAGGTATTTGGCAAATGGCGATATGTTTGCACTATATGATGATGACTTGAAGACTGTTTGTGTTGTTGTAGCAGTAGACAGAGAAACCTGTGAATTGAAAAACATAGCAACATATAAAAAATATCAAGGTAAAGGATATGCTAAGGCAATGATAAAATTCGTCTCTGATTTTTATAAAAACAACTATAAAACAATGTTAGTCGGAACAGGTGATGTCCCGTCAATATTGTCATTTTATGAAAGTTGCGGATTTGAGAAATCACATTTTATCAAGAATTTTTTCACTGATAACTATGACCACCCCATGTTTGAAGAGGGAGTACAACTTATTGACATGGTTTATCTGGAAAAAAAATTATAAATGCCAGCAGTAACAAGCGGTATAAAACATAACGGTTTTAGTGCAGTTTGTAAGTTCAGTTTGGAAAAAAAGCTTATTTTAAAATTAGATTATATTTTTTAAAGACTAAATCATAAAAATAATTTAGAACATGATTTAATCGGTGAATAAGTTAAGGTGAATAGAAAATTACTCCCTCAATAGAGGTTACCTCGTCCCGGGTATTGAAAGTGGGCCTTCCTTTTTCTTCCATTAATTTAAAATTACCCTTTTGATCCTTAATTTTGTAAGAAACCTCATAAGGTAACCCCGTCAGAATCGAGTCTTTAATGACATTTAAAACTCTTTCAATGTCTTCCTCCACAATTAAAGATCCCATGACCGCCAAATCAATTTTATCAATTTCCTCGGGAGAATAACCAGTTATCTCCTGTAAGAAGTCATTTAAGAATTCAATATGGCCTTCTTCATCCAGGTAAATTCGGTAAACAATCCCGGGAATGTTCTTGGCCATAGCTCGATAAGATAGCTCGTTATTTTTTAATTCCTGGAATATTTTATGGTTTTCAATACCGCTCTCCACTGCAAAGCGAAGCTCATTTTCCCGGTAAGGTTTAATAATATAGTGCACCGGTTTAACTGCCTGGGCCTTGCGAATGGTGGCCTGATTACCATGGGCTGTTAAAAATATAATGGGAACGTCATAAATCTTGGATATGGCCATGGCCGTGTCCACACCGTCCATTTGACCTTTAAGATTGATGTCCATGATTATGAGATCGGGCTTAAGTTCCTGGGCCATTTTCAGAGCATTTTTCCCACTGGCCACATCTCCCACCACTTCAAATCCCCACCGTTGTAGTATGCGGGTGAGTTCCAGGGCGGTTATAGCCTCGTCTTCCACAATCAAAATCCTTGCTAAACTCATACAAATGCAATGTTTGTCTCTAGTAATTAATAAATATGGGTGTTTTATTGGTAAGGCCTGGCATAGAACTAACCATAAAAAATAGAATTTAATCCTTTTTAATCCACTAATTCTAAATACTAAACATTAAAACCAGTAATTAATAATAAATAACCAGTATTTTAGCCAATTATAAGATTCATAATCACTCATCACCAGTGATAGATAAAAAAATAGAAAAAAATTAATTAATTCACTATTTTACCTGAGGAAATTTCTTAGAATAGTAAAGAGATTATATAGTCAGGTACTCTATAATTATAAAATCCAAAAAACCTTTAAAAAGTAATGATTATATTAATTATTAAATGTTTAAAAAATACAATCCCGCCTTATTTCAGGGAAGTAAAAATAAGAAAGGATACTTTGAAGGGTGGTACTTCAAACTGGTAGATCCGTTAGAAGAAATGGCCTTTGCCATAATACCCGGTATTTCCCTTACCCGTGATGCTGAAAGTTCCCATGCATTTATAATGGTTTTTGATGCTAGAAATCATGAAATGAACTACTTTAAATTTGATATAAATGAATTTAATGCTTCTAAAGATGAATTTGAGCTAAAAATTGGGGATAATTATTTCTCACACCACCAGCTGATTTTAAACCTGGAGAAAGATTCCCTGAGAATAAAGGCCGATTTAGAATTTAAAAATATTGTCCCCTGGCCAGTTAAATTATTATCACCAGGAGTTATGGGATGGTACTCCTTTGTACCATTTATGGAATGTTACCACGGTGTTTTGAGTTTTAACCATCAAATAACCGGATACATCAAGGTAAATGATGAGAAAAAAGATTTCAGTCAGGGCAAGGGTTACCTGGAAAAAGACTGGGGAAGTTCCATGCCTTCTTCCTGGATATGGATGCAAACCAATCATTTTAAAGAGGAAGAAGCCTCCTTATTTGGATCCATTGCTAAAATACCCTGGCTAAAAAAGTACTTTACTGGTTTTATATTTGGGTTTCTCTTCCAGGGCCATCTTTATCAATTTACCACCTATAACCGTTCCCATATAAAAGAATTAAAAGTGGATGATAACTGGATAAAAATTGTGGTGACCAATAGAAATCACAGCCTGGAAATAGAAGCTAAAAGAACTAAAGGCGTGGATTTACCTGCACCTTCACAGGGCGAAATGGTTTCCAAGGTAAATGAATCCTTAAACTCTAAAATAAGCCTTAAATTATATGAAAAAAATAAATTGATCTTTGCGGGTGACGGGAAAAATGCCGGTCTGGAGTTTGTAGGGGACATCCAGGAACTTATAAAAGGATTAAAAAAGTGATTAGTATCCTCAGGTAGTTATAATAAATTATTTCATTTATTAAAATAGAAAATAAAAGATATCCCCCAGTATTTATAATTATTTCATTTAAACTAGAAAATAAAGTATGGTGAATCATGGACGCTGAAAACATAAATAAAAGCATAGAAAATTTAATCACATCTAAAGTTCCCACCTGTCTTCTGGAACAAACCATAGGGGAAGTGCAAGAGTACCTGGAAATTAATAGCATTGAATTTGATAATATTGATTATATCTACGTTCTGGATGATTCTAATTCACTTCAAGGAGTTTTATCTGTTAAAGAAGTTTTAAGCTCGGCCCATCCTCTTAAAGGCCCGTGAAATTATGCATCAAAATCCTATTTACATTACCAAAAATACTGAACCAGAAGAAGTGGTTTATCTGGCCCTTTCCCATGGATTAAAGTCCATTCCCGTAATTGAAAATGGAAAAGATTTTTTAGGAATAATTGCCCATGATGACATTCTGCGCATTTTTAATAGCGAAGTGCAGGAAGATATCTTCAAATTTGGAGGTATTTTTCACAAGGTAGGGGACGAATACACCTCCATACAATCCAGCACAGGGCACATGATCCGTTCCAGACTTCCCTGGCTCTTAATTGGAGTTATGGGTGGTATTGCAGCAGCTTCCCTTATTGCTCAGTTTGAAAGTCTTTTATCCAGCTTTATTGCCCTGGCCTCTTTCATCCCAGTGATGGTTTATATGAGTGACGCCGCTGGTACCCAGTCCGAGGCCCTGATTATTAGAAGCATGGCCCTGGATACCAATCTGAGTATGAGGTTTTATATAATTCGGGAAATAAAGGTGGCGGCAGTTATTGCCCTGGTATCAGGACTTTTAGCAGGATTAATGGCATTTATTACCCGTTCCAATCCCTTACTCGGAGCCATAATATTCCTTTCCATGTTTTTCAGTATAATAGCCTCGGTACTTATAGCCACCACGGCCCCCCTACTATTTAAAAAACTAAATTATGATCCAGCAGTAGCTACCGGGCCCTTGGCCACTATTGTAAGTGATATAACCACCCTGGCCATTTATTTAGGAGTGGCCCTGTTGTTGATTGGTTTAACTTAAAATCAAACCATATATCAGGTAATGAGAGCAGCAAGTAACCATTTATATTGGTTTACTTAAAATCAAACACCAGAATGGTAAATTAATTAAAAACTATTTGCTTAGTTAATTAAATAGGAGAAAGACTATGGGATCTGAATAATAATAAAAATTCTGAGGATAAATCCAGGAAAACAGAGGATTTAGAACTTAAAGTAAAAAAACTGGAATCTGAACTTTCAAAAAACAAATCTCGATCTGGATAAAACCCTCAAAGATTTACATATGTGTCAGGGCCGGCTCCAGGAAATTAGGGAAGAAAAAATAGCTCTTAATGAGAGCTTGAAAGAATTGGAACTTATGAAACTGGATTTAAAACTCTTAAATACGCAAAAAGTCCAGGATGAAAATAATCGCATTCAGCACCGGATCCACATCACCAAGAAGCTGCTTGATGAGGCCCGTAATGATCTAAAATTCCAAGAAGAGGTTATTAAAGATCTGGAAGAACTTAAAGTCCTGGACCGTGTCCGGGGAAAGTGGCCAGAGAGTCTCATTGTTTACAAAAATAGATAATCATGCCCCAATATCCTAAATAACCTTTTATAAAATAGAGATTTATCTAAAAATAGTTTATCTCCCACTTAATATTTTGTAAAAATGAAGATAAAACTTGATAAATAAATATTTTTCATTTAATTTATATTTGAGTTTTAGTACTAACCTTGAGGATTAAATGAAATTTAATTTGACATGAATACTATTTTATTAGTGGTTTAGTTATTGCCAATCTATCTGATTATAATGACCTACTCCCTAATGGTAATAACTTAGTGGTGAAGTTATTTTCCATCTTCTAATAATTTCACAGCATCCCCTAAACATATAAGGTTGAATTGTTTAAATAAGTCATGTAAAAAGTCAAATATTAATTTTATGTTATATTATTACTTTTTTTTCCTAAATATGGTACAATAAATAGTTTCCTATTTGATTGTCTTAAACAAATCATATATAATAATAATAACATAAACATGTAGGGGGATATATGTGAAGGAGTATGTCGGGAGTTCGGGTAGTTGGCCGGACCTAGACGAAGTGAATTATTTTAAAGATGTAGAAATATATTCCAAGAAGCATAAAGATAGATTGTCTGTAGGAAGGGTATTAGACGAAAAATTTCCTTATTCTATGAAACACGTCACTTTTCTGGTACCTGCCTATAATGAGGAAAAGTCTATTGGACGCTTGCTGGATCAGATAAAAAAATATCGAAAATCTAAAGTTGTAGTGGTAAACAACAATTCCCAGGATCGTACTGCAGAAATTGCAGAGGAATCCGGGGCCCATGTCCTGGAAGAAAAAAAACAGGGAAAGGGAAACGCCATAAAAACTGGTTTCCAGAATATTAAATCTCTTTTTGTCATAATGCTGGATGCGGACAATACCTACGACCCGGAAGAAGCTAAAATTCTTTTAGAACCTCTAATGAAAAATGAGGCCGACGTGGTTATGGGCTGTCGTCTTAATAAAAAAATGGAAGACGGGGCCATATCTAATTTTAACATGGTAGGAAACCGTATTTTAAGTTATTTTGCCAGCGTATTTTTTTCTGATGTCAATGACGTCTGTACCGGTTACTGGGCCTTTAAAAGTAATGTAATAAAACACCTGTTAAAAGAGGGTATTGAATCTGACGGCTTTGATCTGGAAGTGGAAATGTTTTCCAAAATTTCACGGGCCGGTTTCCGGGTTCAGGAAGTTCCTATCAGATACAAAAACAGATCTGATGATACCAAACTAAATTCCGTGACCGATGGTACCAAAATATTTAAAAGAATGCTACTCTACTGGTTAAGAAAAAGTAAAAAGGAACCCCGGGGTTTATAAATGAAAATCGCCATCCTGGGAAGCCGGGGGATACCGGCCAAATACGGAGGCTTTGAAACCTTTGCCGATGGACTCAGTAAAAGGCTGGTAAAACAGGGCCATGAAGTCACAGTTAGCTGCGAGTTTGAGCCTCCAGAATCTCGATTGGAAGACTATGAAGGGGTAAATCTAGAATACTTCCCGGTAAAACCACCAGATAGTTATTTCCTGCGAAAATTCTATGAAAATTTATCAGATATTTATTTTTTAATCAAGCTAAGCCGCCACTATGATCTCATTTATTTCTTAGGTATTGAGGTGGGAATGTTCTTATTTATTCCCAAATTAATTAAAAGAAACCTGCAGCTCATGGTAAATATTGACGGGGTCATGTGGCAGCGTTCCAAATTTAACTGGATGGAAAAATCGCTCTTAAAAATTAATCACGACCTGGCCACGGTATTTGCCGACACCATTGTGGCTGATGCTGAGGAAATGAAGAGTTTTGTCCATCCCAGATACCACAACAAAACTATTTACCTTTCTTATGGGGTGGATATACCGCCCACAGTTGCCTGGAATGATAAATACCTTAAAACCTTGAAAAATTATAAGGACGAAGCTATAAATGCCCATGACTACTTTTTAGTCATCGCCCGCCTGGAACCTGAAAATAATATACATACTATTGTCGAGGCCTATTCCCAGGCAAAAACAGATTCTCCATTAGTGGTTATAGGTGATTATACCAGTCAAAAATACGAGGAAGAGATTAATAAGATTATCAAAGAATATTCTGGAGAAAATATAGAATTTTTAGGTTCCGTATACAATAAGAAACTCCTGGACATGTTACGACAAAATTGTAAGGCCTATATACATGGCCATACCGTGGGAGGAACCAATCCTTCCCTTTTAGAAGCAGCCGTGTGTAGTGATACCATTATTGCCCATGATAATCCCTTTAATAAAGAGGTTTGTCAGGATTGTGCCCTTTATTTCCAGGACGCCACAGAATTGAGCCAGCATCTGGAAAGAATGGATTTAAGTAGTAATGAACTTGATCTTTCCAAAAATGCATTTGAACATGTTCACCGGGAGTATTCCTGGGATAAAATCGCCTCAGATTACTACAAGGTAATAGATTCCCATGATAAGATCTCTTCAGATTACCAGAAGACGGTAGATTCCAAAGGGTATGAGAAAAAATTGGGTAAATGAATTTTAATAAATAAATCCCTAAAATTATTCCCTTATTAACCATTTGAATGGATGTGGAAATTTAATATGGAATACCGGGTTCATATTTGGTTAATTAAGGGATGATTAAGGGATAATTATGATTAATGACTTTTAAACAATATTTGACGATTACTGGATTCACGCCAGTAAAAATGGGGAAACGGGATTAATGTTGCAAAAAACCCTGATCATTTCGAGACATACAGCCTCCGAAGTAAAGCAATGTTGATTCCAATCCCCTGATTTTTATCAAAACCCATACTCAATTAAAATTTCAGAATATATTTGTTAATAGTTAATATTTAATTATTAATGTTATGGTTAATGATTATAAGGTGGGAAAAGGATGAATGGCGATTTAAAAAATGATATTAAAATTTTAATGACTATTTCCTATCCTGATGGAAGATTACAAAAGGAACTGGAAACCCTGCATAATAATGGCTATCCAGTAAACCTTATTATATGGCAGAGGGGCTGGCCTTTGAAAATATCTGATAAGGTTAAGGTTAAAGGCCTAAATTTAAATGCGCCCACTGGAGAATACCGTTCCATAATATATTTCCCAATATGGTGGAGCTATTTAATATTCTGGCTTTTAGTTACTGATTGGGATGTTTTACATGCAGTTAACTTCGATACTTTCATTTTTGGAACATTTATAGCAAAATTAAAAAGAAAATCCGTGGTCTATGATATTTTTGATTTTTATGGAGATATGATGCCCCCACGTATTGGGAAGGTGATATCGGCCATGGATAGATTCCTGATTAAATATGCGGATACGGTAATTATTGCCGATGACTCTCGTATGGAACAGATTGGGAATAAGGTAAATGATAACATTATAACCATAAATAACGCTCCCAATGAAGAGTTCTTTAAGAAAAAAGGTCCCAATAATTCCAGTAAATTTAAAATTTTTATAGGTGGCAAAATAATCAAAGAAAGATGTATTGACAGTATAATAAACGCCATGGAGGGCCAGGAAGATATACAGTTAATAATTAGAGGTTATTGTGGAGATGAAGAATATAAAAAGAAGCTCCTGGAACAAGGCCAAAATCTGGATAATGTTGATTTATACCTGGAAGGAGTACCTTACCAGGAAATAGCCAGCTACACCATGGAAGCAGATTTAACCATAGCCCTCTATGATCCAAAAATACCCAATAACCGTTATGCTAGCCCTAATAAATTATTTGAAGCCATGGCTGCCGGCATACCCATTATTGTAAATGAAGATACATCCATGGCCCACATAGTCGCAGAAGAGAAATGTGGAATGGTTATTCCTTATAAAGACCAGGAATCACTGATGAAATGCATTAATAAATTAAAAAATGAAAAAAGTCTTCACCAGGATCTTGGCTACAACGGTGCCCAGGCCTATAAAAAGAAATATAACTGGAATTTAATGGAAAAACGACTGTTAAATATTTATGGCAGCTACCCGGGAAAATAAATCCCCTGAACTATTTATCAAACGTTGCAAGGCCTCCATGGGGCGTAAATATATTTAAAACTTGAGGAATTCAATGTATATTAAAAATTTCTTCAGACTGACACAATGGGAAACAACAGACCTTCTTGGAGCAGTTGTATTTCTATTAACCATTTATTTCTTCTGCATATTCAGTGAAAGTGCTGGTTTTGATTTACCTATTATTTCCAACCTGGTGGGAGTAGTAATTATTTTATTTATACCGGGGACCCTTTTTTTAAGAATAATTAAATTTGATGTGATGAAAAACAGCCTGGAATTAATGCTTTACACTCTGGGAGTTAGTCTGGTACTCATTATGAGCTTAGGTTTTGCCATTAATACCCTGTTACCTTTTGTCGGTATGGAGCAACCAATTAACCAGAGTATATTGATCACTTCTTTAAGTTCATTAATTATTTTAATGAGTTATATTATTTATTTAAAGGATAATGACTCCTATAAAACTCCCTTAATTGAATTAAAATCTTTAATATCTAATTCAGGGATTTTTCTAATTTTATTACCTTTTATAAGTATTATTGGTGCTTACCTTATGAATTATTATCAGATTAATCTCTTTTTCATGGTGTTAATATTTTTAATCTGTCTGGTGGCCTTAATGGTCGGGTTTCAAAAAGTTTTATCACCAAAAATGTATCCTCTGGCCATATTATGCATCTCTCTGGCCCTGCTTTTTCATAGATCTTTAATAAGCACTTATATCTGGGGATGGGACCTTAATCTTGAATATTATTTGGCCCAGAACGTGATTCAAAACGGGTACTGGTTTATGGATTTTCCAGATACTTATAATTCCATGTTAAGTGTGATTATGCTGGCACCATCCCTATATTTTTACACCGGAATTAATCTGGTCTGGATATTTAAAATAGTATACCCCTTTATTTTTGCTTTTCTACCAGTGGGCTTGTATTTTATTTTTAAAAAACAAACCAACCCACCTATAGCCTTTCTTTCCGTGTTTTTCTTTATTAGCTTATTTACTTTTTACACTGAAATGCTCGCCGTGGCTAGACAAATGATTGCTGAGCTATTTCTAGTACTAATAATTTTATTAATGGTTAGTAAGGGTATGAATATGGCCAAGAGGTCTCTTTTAGCCATTTTATTTTCCATATCATTGATATTTTCCCATTACAGCCTGTCCTATATTTTACTATTTTTAATAATATGCAGCATGCTAATTATCATTCTTGAAGATCAGTTGAAATATATACGTTTTTTAGTTCTAGAACTGATTCCTCAAAAAATATTTTCCATAATACCCCGTGTTAATAATAGTAAAATCCATGAAAATAGTAAAATAGGGAATTTAACAGGTTTAAACCATAAAAAGGTTACAAGTAATAAACAAAAACTTCAGGATAATTCTAAATTTAAATATAAACTGTTAAAAAGAATTCAGCCTATTTATATGTTCCCTAGAGAGTTTATTTCTCAAATAAAAGCATACGGGATTGATAAGAAAATATTCTTTGCCGGAAAAATTTTAGTAATCATTACTTATTTAATGGCCGGGAAAAGCCACAATTCAGATCCAAGTACTTTAAGGCATCAGAATGGTGAAACAAACCAATCTTCACCAGGCACCTCACGGTTAAGTAGAATTAGAAGAAAAATCCAGTCCATAAAAACAGGAGGATTATCCTACTCTCTGAGAAATTCCCAAAACCCGATTCCAGAAATCAAGCGACCATGTATGGATATGCCCCATTTTAATAAGCCACAAATTCCAAGGCCTAAAATAGAAAATCCCGTAAAAAAACTTCCAAAAATAGAAAAACCATCTTTAAATCGGCCTGAAATAGTACCCACTATAAATCGAACTAAAACTAAATTAGGCGGTCATAATAGCCTTACTTCCAGAATAAATAAACATAAAAGGGATAACAGTCACCTTTTATTCAACGGGACATTGTTATTGCTTTTTATTACATTCCTCTTCACCTGGTACATTTACACTTCCAGTTCTTCGGCCATGATATCCTTGCTGAATGTAGGTAATGATATATTTAAAAATATCATAAATTTAATGGACCCTAATGCTTCACAGGGTCTTAATCTGGTTTTAGCTCAGCAAAAATCATTTTTAAGGAGTATTCACAAGTATATATATTTAAGCAGTCAATTTTTTGTAGCTCTGGGGTTACTGGCCCTTATTTTAAATCAAACCCATTTAAAATTTCAAAAAGAATTCAAATCACTGGCCCTGGCAGCATTTGTGCTATTAGTGGCTGGAGTGGTGGTTCCGTTTTTAGCCAGCCAGTTGAATACTTCCCGTTTGCTCCATATATCTTTAATTTTCCTGGCACCATTTTTAGTGATAGGTATATTTTTTGGACTAAAATTTGTAAGAAAATATGTTAAATTCATCAAACCATCCTTTTCACTGAAATTTGTTAGTATATATCTGGTTATATTTTTATTAATGGATTTTGGACTGGCCTATGAATTCGTACCCCATGAAGAAAGCATATCCATTTCTTTAAGTACCACCTATGATTTTCCCCGTTTTAATGATCGGGAGTTACAATCAGCTAAATGGTTGAAAAATAAGTATAATGAAAAGGGGATTTATGCAGATAAACATCGCTCCGCCGTATTAAGGAGTATTTATCCCTATACTGAGGAAGTTCCTCCCTATTCGGATCTGGTTGAAAAAGATTATTACCTGTATTTTGGAACCACTAATATTCAAAAAAACGGGCTTTATATCTATAAAATGAGTGGAGCCAATATAATTCAAGAAATAGGGTATGTAAATCCTTCTAAATTGATTGATAACCGGGCCAAAATTTATGATAATGGTGGATCATTCATTTATGGAATTGCAGAATAAAAAATGATAAAATAATAAATAATACAACATAAAGTGATTCATTTTAAATTTAGAATGATATAGGGGCTAAAAAATGAATATAGGAATTGTGAGTAATTTTGTAGATGAAAAAAGCGGCGGTATTGGAGTTTATACAGAGAATTTAGTCAAAAATATTAATGAGATTGATCATCAAAATAATTATTTTCTAATACATTACCAGAAATCTCTGCATGATATTTACCTGCAAAATAGTGAGATAATAATTCCCCGTAATAAACTTTTAGATAACGTACCTGGTTCTTACAGTTTTTGGAGGTATTATACCCTTCCTAAAGAGATTAAAAAATATAAATTGGATGTTATACATGACCCTTATGAATTAGGGCCTCTTTCTTTTTCCAATCCAGCCACCAAAATAATTACCATTCATGATTTAACTCCCCTTCTATTCCCTAAGCATTTTAAATCATCTGATGTATGGTTACACCGTTTATTATTTTCCAAAACTATTAAAAATGTAGATAAAATAATTACCGTTTCTGAATATTCTAAAGAAGATATTATGAAGCATATTAATGCCCCGGAAGATAAAATCGAGGTGGTATATAATGGTAAAAGCGATATATTCCATCCCCATAGTGAAAATAAGTTGGAAGAAATTAAAAAAAGATATAATCTTCCTTCTGAATTTATTCTTTGTGTAGGTGGTTTGCACCCTATAAAGAACATTCCTCGACTTTTAAAAGCTTATAAAAAAGTATTGGAAAGTGGATATAATCAGCCACTGGTAATTGTGGGGTCAAAAGTTGATAAATGGGATCCTATCTTCCAGACCATCAACCAGTTAAATCTGGAAAAAAATGTGATATTTACCGGGCATATAAATGATAATGATTTATCGCTTCTTTACTCTGCAGCAGCGGCATTTGTTTATCCCTGTTTATATGCTGGCTTTGGTTTACCTCCTTTAGAGGCCATGGCCTGTGGTACCCCAGTGATATCATCCAATAATAGTTCTATTCCAGAAGTAGTTGGTGATGCCGGGATTCTAATAGATCCCTACCAGGTCTATGATATTGCCAATGCCATTGTTCATGTACTGGATGATGATTCTCTGCAAAAAAAGATGATAAAAAAAGGAAAAAAACAGGCCCAAATGTTTAGCTGGGAAAATGCGGCTAAACAAACCCTGGAAATTTATCAGGAGGCCTATGAAACAAATATTTAAAATAAATATCTTTTTTGCTTTTTTACTCATCATTCAATCTCTATTTCTCTGCCAGTTCTTTTAGTATTTGCAGGGCTTTTTGCCATGACTCAGAAAAAAACTGCTTTAATTCTTCATCTAGTTCTCCAGGCCCGGTTAAATCCACTATTAACTCAGTTTTGCCATCAATTTCTTTAAATGTATAATTTTCAAGTGCTCCCGCCCATTGCTTGGCTTCTTCACTGGTGGTATTTTCTTTTCCATCCTCTACAACACCTTTAGTCTCGATAGAAACAAACTCGTAAGGCCTGTTTTCTTTTATCTGGCTCAACATTCCCGACATCTTGCCGTTCTCGTCTGGTGCCAGGAAAAGTATTTTACTGCCTTGATTCCAGTCCCCTTCATAGAACGAACCGGGCATAAATGGCTCGGTCCATATTTTATAAGTATCCAGATCAAGCATGGTGCTCCAGACCTTTTCTTTTGGTGCCTTAATTACTATTGAAAATTGTTGATTTACCATTTATGTTTCCCCTCTTTTAGTGATTCTTTAATTATCCTCGAATACAATCTAATATAAAAAAAATAAAAATATTAAAATAATTTTCTATATCCCCCAGCTCTCTGCATGAATCTGTTTTTTAGTATTTCCGACCAGCATTGTAACCATTGATAACTGCCTGAGATAAATCACGTTCTCCCTGGAATCTATACATTAAAAACTCAAAAATTGCTCTTAAAAATATATAATAGGGATAAATATTACTTTCAGGAGACTTTAAGTGTTTTTTCATAATTATAAGACGGTTACGATATAAATAATAAAGACTTAAAGAACTCAAATTCTCTGAAAATATTTCTTTATGATAAATTTTTGATTCTGGATCATATACCACTTTATAACCGGCTTTTTGAGCTCTTAAACAAAAATCGGTTTCTTCGAGTATTAAAAAGAATCTTGAATCCAGCAATCCTATATCTTCGATTAGAGGGGTTTTTATTAATAAACAAGCTCCTAAAAGAGAATCCACCTCCATGGGAACGTCATATTGTCCCTGATCAAAATCACCTATTCCCCGGTTAAGGGGTTGCCCCAGATGCCAGACCATATCTGCCCCAGCAGAATTAATAAGGTTCTTTTGAGGATAATAACAGGTTTTAGGGCCAATTATACCAATATCATCATAAGATTCTCCCATCTCAACCATTTTTACTAAAAAGTCTTTTTCCACCAGAGTGTCGTTGTTTAAAAGCAACAAATAATCAGGATCTAAAAATTTTAAGGCATACCCGATGCCAAAATTATTTCCACCGGCAAATCCTGAGTTTTTCAAACTTTTCAGGATTACAACTTCTCTATCTGGAAAATTGCTAGTTTTATCGGATTTTTCCTGTGAATTTTTCATTAAAAGCTCTGGTTCTGAATATTCTCTCATTTTAAAATAATGATCTTGTCCATAATTTAAGCCGCTGCCTAATTTAGAAATAATATATTCCCTTATTTTCCTTAAAGATTCATCATCTGAATGATTATCCACCACGATTATATCAAAAAATGGATAATTAATTTCCCATAACGATTCTAAACATTCAATGGTATCCTTCCATCTATTCCAATTCAAAACTACAATAGAGACTCTAGGAAAGTCTTGCAATATAATCCCCCCATTAAATTGCTTCTTTCTTTAAAACAGTTGGTATATTTTTAGATTTTATTCTTATTTTTTAAAAAAGCTGGTATATTTTTTATTTTTAGATTTTACTCTTTATTTGGATTTTAATTTTTAATAAAAATAAAAATGAAAGGTAAGACCCTATTAATATCCCCCCAATTTTAAAAGAGTCTTACCATTTCAAAGTAAACACCGATTAAGGGTACCATTGTTAACCGGCTATGATAAACAGGTGTAATTATTTAAATATTTAAATGGATTCTTAATTAAATGGATTACTTAACTGAAATTAGCTCTAAAAGACTCCAAATATTAGTATATATTATTATCAGCTAGTTTATTATCAGCTTGTAATCAGTATTATAATTGGCAAAAATAATTATTTTATAATCAAAATTATTTTTGGAGTCCTAAAACATATGTATTCAAGATTATTAGATATCTTGGGTATAATTATATCTTTTTAGTAGAATATAAATTTTTATATAATTTCTCCATTCGAATTATTTATAAGGAAATTATTATGGTAATAAATTTTTTTATTTTTTTAGAATATAGATTCAATTTTAAATATTAGATCACTTTATTTCCTCATCCTTTGCCCAATTTATTCGGTTTCCAATTATTCTTTTAATGATTTGAATATCAATTTCATCAAAGGTTCGGAGTAAATATAGTCCCAGGGCATAGACCACCACTCCACCAAGGACTAATATAAAAATATTCAAATAATGAAAACTTACAATGAATATACCCATTATTAATCCTGCAATAACAATTTTAATTGCACTGATAATATTTTTTCGGGAGAATCCATATCCCACCCGGGAAAGCACCATAAAACCCAAGATTAAACCAGCAAATTCAGTTAAAACTGTAGCTATACTGGCCCCAATATAACTGTAAGTGGGAATCAAAGTCAGACAGAGAATTATATTTAAAACCGCACAAATAGCAGTCATTTTGGTTATTATTAGTTGTTTATTAGATGATTCAAGTAAACGAGCTATGGAACTACCCATGAATATTAATACCGAAGCCCAAACCAGTATTTGTAATGCTAGAATTGAATTGGTGTATTGAGCTCCAAAAAACGTCAGTATTAAATCATTAGCCAATAAAGTGACTCCCACTCCAATAGGAACCCCCACCATGAACATGTATATAAAATATTTTTCATAAGCAATTTTGAGAGAATCCTTGGCAGATACATAGTACTGGGACATTACCGGGAAAACCGCAATATTTAATATGGTAGGTATAACCAGAAGCACCAGAAGTAGCCGATAAGCCACATTATAATAGCCTACAGCTTCATTTCCATGGATAAGTGAAAGTATGACCGAATCAATCCAGAAATAAATTGTGATAAATAATCCAGAAACAGCAAAAGGCCAGGCCTCCCTAATAACTGGTTTTAAAAAACTCCAATCGAATTCCATCCGGGGAACAAAAAATTTCCAGTAACAGATTAAAAAGCAGAAAACCAGAACAGCAGCACTGGCCACGGCATATATGGCCGCAAAACCCGCAGCATTAAATCCCATTTTTATTGCGTAAAAAACACCTGCAAAAAGGATTATACTATTCAAAATTGTTCCTATGGACTGGTATTCCATTTTTTCATGAGCCTGGAAAATAGAATAAAATATCTGAGAAATCGTGGTGAATATTATGAATAAAGCGGCCCAGTAAACAGCATAAATAGTTTCAGAAGGATAATTTAAAAGGTTTATAGCTATGATAATAATCAGTGCAGTTAATAAAGCCAGTAAGATCTTTAAGGAAAGCATATTTACCAGATATTTAGAGGCCACTGATTTTTCTCGAGCAACTTCTCTAACAGCCAGGGTACCTAATCCCATATCACCCAGGACCCCAAAAATTGAAACAAAAGCCAGGGCAAAAGATAAGATTCCAAATCCTGCCACCCCTAAGTATCTAGCAGAATAAATAGTATAAAAAAAAGCCAATAAATAACTGATAATTTGAGCTAAAAATAATAAAGCGGTATTTTTAGCAATACGTTGAAGTTTGTTCATTCTTTTAGTCTCATGTCTTAGAAATTAATTAAAAGGAAAAATAATCATGAAATACTTTAACCCTAATCAAAATCACTGAAAAGCAAGACTATTCCCCCTATTTAATATTGGTTAAGGCTAAATTTAAATTTTTTGATAAAAATTTACTAATTATAATTACCTAACATCACCTAAAATTTATCTAGATTTACTTGTATTAACAATTATTTTGTTGATATTAAAAATACAGATCTTAGGATTAATTTTAAAAAATCAATTTACAAAAATTAATTTAATAGTTATAATAAAAATAATATTAAATTTGGCATTTCCTGAAATTTAAAAATAGGTGTTTTAATGGTAATGGATGATAATTGTAATCCGCCTCAATCAGATGATTCTTCATCAGGACTTAATCATGGAATTAAGTATTATAAAAATGAGGTTAGATATTATAGCAAATTAGAAAATGTGGAAATGACCTGTAAGATGCTTTTTTGTTTAGGGGATGCATACCGCAAGCAAAATAAATTCAAAAAAGCCAAAAAAAGCTATGTGGTTTCCCAAAAATTATATGAAGAAGAAAAAGATGTTGAAGGTGAAGCCAGATGTTTAGAAACTATTGGTGATTTATCCATAGATTATAATGACCCTAATGGAGCCATCCATTATTATAATTTAGCTTTAAAGAAATATCAGGCATTAAACAATCAAAAAAAATTGATTAGCCTCAATAGTAAGATAGCTGATATTTATAACACTGAGGGGTCCTATGATGACGCCGAGAGGTTTTATAAAAAATCAATATCCTCGGGAGCAGGTACCGAAACTCGTAATTCCCTGAAAAATCTTCAAGAAAAAATATCAAACCTTAAACCCAGTAAAAACCAGAGTATTATTCTATTAGGACTGGTACTGGCCCTCATTCTAGCAGAAGTTGTTACTACTTATTATAACATGCAATGGGGCCTGTTGATTAATGGGTTAATTTTAATTGGTTTAATAGTAGGGTCTGTAGTATCAGATAGTCCTAATTTTTCCAATTTGCTCCGATCAATTATAGTTTTCCCTTTAATTCGTATTATTGGCCTTTCTATGCCAATAATGCAGATGGATACTTTATACTGGTTCCCTATCATATCTATCCCCATTTTTGCAGCGGCCTATATCTTAATACGTGGTCAGAGCATGACCCGACAAAGTGTGGGTCTGGTGAGAGGTGATTTAAAAATCCAGATACCCGTCATTTTCACAGGGGTACTTTTTGGAGTCACAGAATACCTAATTTTAAGGCCTGAACCTCTAATAAGCAGTTTCACAGTATTTAACGTGGTTATTGCCGTGATAATCCTTACCATATCCACCGGTTTTGCTGAAGAATTATTATTCCGGGGAATTCTGCAGAAAAATGCGGAAAATGTAATGGGGAAATATATGGCCATTCTTTTTGCATCAGTTATTTTCAGTATTCTTCACACGGGCTGGATGTCATTTTTAGATCTTATTTTCGTATTTCTAGTGGCTGTTTTCTATGGTTTTGTCTTCCAGCGCACCAGAAGTATAATGGGAATCAGCATTTCCCACGGTTTAACCAATATCTTGCTGTTTGTATTTATGCCCTTTTTGATTTGAAAAACTAACTTTCAAATTAAATTTCAATATATCTAAAAGTCCCATGAAAAATTTTTCTCAGAATATGAAATAAAAAAAGGAATAAAGGTATAATGAATTTGATAAAAATTGTTCCACTTTATCTTCGTTAAACGATACTATTACGAAGTTAAATATTTGGGCCGCAAATTCAGGTTAAAACACCCATTTAAAATAGATTAAAGCTGTTTAATATCAGTCAGTACATGTATACTAATCAGTGCAAATAATACAATTTCTCAAATTTTTAAAAATTTCCCAAAATATATCGATTTTACAAATCTTTTTTCATAATTTCAATGCAAAAATTTTGGACTTCAAATAAAAAAAATAATTCAAGAATATCATTTTAGAATATTATTCAAAGAATTATTAATGGTTCAATTATGAACTGAAAGATTTTTTGCAACATATAATAAACTAAAAATAAATAAAATTTATTCCTCATTCTGATTTAATTTAGATTCACATCTTTTAAGCTCTAAATTGACCTTTTCCAGTTCTTTTTTACAATTATTTAATTCCCTTTTTATTAATAAGTTTCTTATCCATAAATAAATGGCCAGTAAAGCTATTAAGACTAAAATAATTAATAAGAAGCTAATGGTGATTCCTGCAGCAAATGTTTGCCAGAATAAACTGAAAGCATAAATTCCATACATAATCGCAGCAATCAGAGCAAATACAACTGCTATAATCAAAATAATTTTTAGCATCCTTAATTGATTTTCATTCATGTTTTCACTACTATTAATATGTATGAATTTAATTTTAAATTTTATGTATATTAAACTGATTTAAATATTTGTTTTAAATCTACTCCATAATTTTTCTATAATCCATTTTATTTTTGAATTTGTGCTAAAATAAGGCCAGATTAGGGTGTAAATCTGGAATAATTACTTTTAATATGTTTCATTAATTTTAGTTAGTGAATTTGAAAAAAAATTGCTCTCCACTTAGATTATAAGTAATTGAAAGAGGAGAATTTAGAAAATTAAGGATTGATAAAATGAGAAAAATTTTTAAAATTTTTTTGGTGGTCTTACTCGTGCTGATTGGTGGGGCAGCCGCATTTATTTATGAATTCCAATCATCAAGTAAGTTTAATGGAAGCTATAATATTCTTTTAATATGTGTTGATCCTACTGAAAATAACGGAACTGACGGTATGGGTGCTTGTGATATGGCCTATGCAATTAATATTACAGACGGTAAGCTGGTTAATATGACGCCAGTTTATCCTGGAGGAAAAAGAAGTCAAATCTACACCGAACCCTCGCAATTAGGTTCTGGAATGTTGCTGCTGCATGACTCATTGTATGGAGTAAATACCACTGAAGGTGCTGCACGGGCCCAGGAAATAGTTGAGTATAACACCGGTATAAAAACAGATGCGGTAGTAATGATAAATCCAGACGCTGTTGATGCACTTTTAGCTGCTATGGGTACTATTGAAGTGGATGGTAACCAGGTGACCATTACTGACTCCATGGGATATATCAGGAATATGACTGAAGAACAAAACAGTACCGCTACCCGAGGCGAATCAGTAGAATCCATTATGGGTCCTATCATTAATGCCACCCAAAATAACCCATTTACATATGTTAATCTGGTAAAAGTAGCCATTGAACAGTGCAATGAAGGAAATATCAGGGCAGTGCCTGAAAGTCTGGTTACAGAATTTGCCATATCAACGGGCTTGAAATCATTATGGGGAAGTTAGTTTCCCATTTTTTATTTTTATTAATGTTATTTTTTATTATAAATATGGAAAAATATTTCAATTCAAAAAAATTATGAAAAATAAAAAAGAAAATAAAAGAAAATAAAAAAGAGAAAACAAATTAAATAAATAGAATTTTTCTAAAGAAAATAAAAAAATATTTAATTCCAATAAAAAAAGAATTGGAATGTTTTAACTAATTTAAAGGATTAGGCACCGGCCCCACCGGTAATGGAACCAGTGGCCATGTCCAGCATTAAAGGTTTGGGTAGTTCAATGTCGATGGTTTCTTTTATGACATCTTCTACCGTTTCCACGAGTATGAACTCTATTTCTGCTTTAACGTCTTCTGGAACATCATCCAGGTCTTTTTCATTGTCCACTGGTAAGATTATCCGTTTGATTCCAGCACGGTGGGCAGCCAGAACCTTTTCTTTAATTCCACCCACCGGTAAGACTGCTCCTCTTAAAGATATCTCCCCGGTCATGGCCAGTTTAGGGTCAACCTCATGACCAGTAACCAGTGAGGCAATGGTGGTCAGTAAGGCTACTCCTGCAGAAGGTCCGTCTTTAGGTATGGCTCCAGATGGAACGTGTATGTGTAGATCTTTCTTATCGAATTCCACAGTCTTTAAGTTCAGAGCCAGTCTGGACCGGATTAGACTCTGGGATATCTTGGCTGATTCTTTCATTACATCCCCTAATTGTCCAGTAAGAGTTAATTTACCAGTTCCAGGCATGAATGCACCTTCAATGAATAGAATGTCACCACCAACCGGAGTCCAGGCCAGTCCAGTTACCACACCTGGAGGGTTATTTTTCCCAGCCTGATGATACTGGGTTAATTCATGACCCAGGATATCATAAAGCATGTCTTCTTTAACCACATAAGGCAATTCAACATTTCCCAGAACGACTTTTTCAGAGGCAACCCTGGCCACTGCAGAAAGCTGACGTTTAAGTCCTCTTACACCTGCTTCCCGGGTGTATTTCTCAATAATGGTTTTTAAGGCCTCATCATCCACCTGTAATTGAGTATCATCCAGACCGTGTTCTTCTAAGACTTCAGCTATTACATGGTTTTTTCCTATATGGAACTTTTCATGGCTGGTGTAACTACCAATTTCAATTATTTCCATACGGTCCCGTAGTGGCCCTGGAATATCCCTTAAGGAGTTGGCCGTGGCAATGAAGAAAACATCAGATAAATCATAAGGCACTTCTAAGTAGTGATCAGAGAACGTATTATTCTGTTCAGGATCCAGTACTTCTAATAGGGCACTGGCCGGGTCTCCACTGTAGGAAGCCATTAATTTATCCACCTCATCCAGAATGAATACTGGATTCCTTTCACCAGCTCGTTTCATTCCCTGAACAATTCTACCAGGTAATGCTCCAAGATAGGTTCTTCGGTGGCCTCTGATTTCGGATTCATCTTTTACACCACCCAGACTGATTCTAACATATTTCCTCTCCAGTGCTTCAGCAATACTTTTACCTAAGCTGGTTTTACCAGTTCCTGGTGGGCCTACTAAGAGCAGTATTGAACCTTGCTTGTTCTGTTTAAGTTTCATTACTGTTAGATGCTGGATAATACGGTCTTTAACTTTATCCAATCCATAGTGCTGCTCAGCAAGTATTTTTCGGGCTGCTTCAATGTCAATTTCTTTTATCTCAGTTTCTCCCCAGGGAAGACTGGTAAGCAAGTCCAGATAATTTCGGATGACGTTTTCTTCAGAACTATGAGGTCCCTGTCTTTCCAATTTAGCCACTTCTTCCAGGGCAACTTCCTTGACCTCTTCTGGCATATTAGCTTCTTCAATTAACTCCCGGTAATCTTTTTTAGCACCAGTACCTTCAACATCGCTTAATTCATCTTGTATGGCCTTAAGCTGCTCTTTTAGCATGGCTTCCCTGTGTTTTTTGTTCATTTCTTCATTTACACGAGATGCCATTTCCATCTGATATTTTAATGATTCTTTTTGTTCAATTAAGATATCCAGGAATTTTAAGCTTTTTTCTTTCAGAGAGCGCATTTCCAGTAATTCCTGTTTTTGTTCCAGAGATAACCTAAGGTAAGGGAATACATAAGCGATAACCTGATTAAGGTCATCTAGTTGATATATTTTCTCTACATAAGATTTTGAGCCCTTAAAATTCTCACTTATCTCAGAAACCAAGTATCTGATGTGTTTAAGAGTTTCATTCATATTATCTTCATCAAGATCCATTATATCTGGAATTAGCTTGTAGGTTGCCCGGTAATTACGGCCCTCAGAAGTCAATTCCTGAACTTCCACCCTTTCTATAATGTCTACTTTCAAGTGATAGAAGTCTCTCATTTCTTTAGCATTGATAACTTTAACCAGTGTACCCACTTTGTAAAGATCAGATTCTGTGTATATTCCCCGATCATTTCCATCTTTAGCTGCTAATACAATTCCATAAAAATCATCTTTTGCTACCCGATTATATATTTCACTTCCAGTTTTTTTTCCAATTTTTAAATTCATATCAGTTTCATGTAATAAAACCATGTCAGGTATAACCAATACGGATAATTCTTTATTTAGGTCCATTTCTTCCATAGTATCCCTCAAGTAATAAGGTAATTTGTTATGACCGTTTTTTAACGGTTTTAGTGATCAATTTTCTTTTATGACCCTAAAAAATAATTGTCATAAGTTAAGTGAATAATCCCACCCTTCAAATCGGGCGGAAAATAGTTTTTACTACTCTTTTTTTTCTAAACTTTCACACTTGGTTAAAACACAACCAAATAAGAAATCAATCTTTTTTTTGTGTTTAACCAGAGCGCTTTGATTAAATGTGTAGTAAATATGATTGCCTTGCTTTTCAGCGTTAAGGATTTTCGCAGTTTTAAGAACTTTAAGGTGTTGTGATGCTGCTGGTTGGGTTAAACCCATCATCTGAGCCATTTGTGTCACATTAACAGCTTCTATTTCACCGGAAGCTAAGGAGTAAATTAATAAAAGCCGATTGACATTAGCCAATGCTTTAAATAATTCCTCCAACTCTTCTGAAATATCACAAGTATATTCAGAATTAATCCTCAACATGAATCATAAGTATATAAGTATATGCTTATATACTTTTCGCTTTTAGATACTTTTGGTAATTAAAGTGAAGATAAAATAAATAATAATAATAATAATAATAATAATTGTTAAAATAATTAAATTCACATCCATCTTAGTATTCTAAATCCAAAAATACTATATTACAAAAAACAAATGGGTAGTATATGATACTGATTGTCGGAGGAGCCGGTTACATTGGTTCCCACATCAATAAATTTCTTCATTCTCAGGGGAAAAAAACACTGGTACTAGATAACCTCAGCTATGGCCACTCCGAATTTGTTAAATGGGGAGAATTCATTGAGGGCGATTTATCTGATGAAAAGCTGTTATCACAGATATTTGAAAAATATCCCATTGATGCTGTAATGCATTTTGCGGCATTCACCTATGTGGGCGAATCAGTAGAAAACCCCCAGAAATATTATAAAAATAACTTAGAAAACACACTAAACCTTTTAAATGTAATGAAGGATTATCACGTTAATAAATTCATATTTTCATCAACCTGCGCGGTTTATGGTGAACCAGAAAAACTTCCATTAAGTGAAGACCATCCCTTAAATCCCGTCAATCCCTATGGAAATACCAAATTAATGGTTGAAAAAATACTCGAAGATTATTCCCAGGCCTATAATTTTAATTATGTATCTTTAAGATATTTCAATGCAGCAGGGGCTGATCCAGATATGGAAATTGGAGAATGGCACAATCCCGAAACGCATCTTATACCTCTAGTACTGGATGCTGCCTCAGGAAGAAGAGAATCCGTGAGTATTTACGGGACAGATTATCCCACACCCGACGGTACTTGTATTAGAGATTACATTCATGTTCTGGATCTGGCTCAAGCCCATTATAAAGCATTAGAGTACTTAAATGAAAATAATAATAGTCAGGTATTTAATTTAGGTAATGGGAACGGTTTTTCAGTTAAAGAAATTATTGAAACCTGTCAGGAAGTAACCGGGCGGAAAATTAAGGTTATCGAAGACGCTCCCCGGCCAGGAGATCCTCCAATTTTAGTAGGTAGTTCTCAAAAAGCCAGAAAAATGTTAGGATGGAATCCTAAATGGACAAATATAAAAGACATAATTTCGACAGCATGGAACTGGCAAAAAAAGTTATATGGTGAAACTACCAAACATTAATTTTCCAATAAAATTGCTATTTGAATTTTAAATATGAAATTTAAATATGAACATGGATTTTATTTTTAAGAAATTAGATTTGTTTTAGTAAAATTAATATAAAAATCGGTGGATAAACGTGGCACGGAGAGAAGCTCAGAGAGAACTGGAAAAAGGAATCGACCTTGGCAAAAAAGGTGAATTTTTCAATGCTCTTCAACACATGCAAAATGCGCTGGAATTATTTTCCGATGCCGGAAACTCGGAGAAAACTGCGGACACTCTCCTGGAAATGGGTAAAACCTATTGCCAAATGAATGAAAACGATTTTGCCCGTGAAAGTTATTATAATGCTTTAGAACTTTATAAAGACACCGAAGATGTTATTGGAGAAGGCTATGCATATGTAGGTATGGCAGAATTACAAGAAAAGCTAAAAAGACACGATGAAGCCCGTAAACTATATCAAAAGGCCATAAAAAAATTTAAAAAAGCTGGGGATCGTGAAAAAGAATCTAAAGTAGTTTCACACCTGGCCAGCGCTCTTGAATCTCAGGGAGCATATCACGACGCCATATATGAGCACGAGCGTTCCATTGAAATCAGCCAAAACGAAAATAATCTGGCTGGTGAATTGTATAACTATGGTCGTATTTTAAAGCTGGAAAATAAAATTAAATCCAATCGACCTTCAATTACAGAGTTTTTAATATTAATTGGTTATTTGAGCCTTCTGGTGATTGGGGAATTATTAACCACTTATTCAAATATAGAAATTGGTCTTGCTATTCATTTTTTAGTGCTGCTTGCTTTATTAGTACAATCTTCTCTGAGTAAGTCTTATACCTATGCCACTCTTTTGAGATCCATGATGGTACTTCCCATAATTCGGATTATTGGACTTACCATGCCTCTGATGAATATACCTATACTATACCAGTTTCTTATTATAGCTATACCATTATTTGCAGCTTCATTTGCTTTAATGAGAGCTCAAGGTATAAACCGGAAGAGAGTAGGCCTTGTAAAAGGAAATTTAAAAGTCCAATTAATTATTGCTCTTACCGGACCATTTTTAGGATTTATTGAATTTAACATTCTTCATCCCTTACCTCTAATCCACACTTTTGATGCTTTTAACCTGTTATTTGGCGGAATAATCCTCTTAATAGCAACTGGGCTGGCAGAGGAACTGTTATTCAGAGGAATAATACAGAAAAATGCAGAAGACGTACTAGGAATGGTTATGGGTCTTTTATACACCGCACTACTATTTACCAGTCTTCACATAGGCTGGAATTCCATTTTGGATCTTGTATTTGTGTTTTGTGTGGCTATATTCTATGGTTATGCTTTCCAAAAAACGAGAAGCCTTCTGGGAATTACAATTTCTCACGGAATATCTAATTCCGTCTTATTTTTAGTAATGCCCTTTGTAATATTCTAAAATAGTTCATTAAAATAAATAAAATAAATATTTAAGAAATAGGAAATAATTATAATGAATTTTAAAGATTCTAAATTATTTTATTCTAAATAAAAAATATCTAATAAATAATTGAAAATAAAATATTTCAAATAAGATATTTGATTTATGGATTAATTACAACCCAATAAGTCATTTAAATATTCAATTAGTTCTTTTTTTGCTTCTGGTTGTTCAAAAGCAAATTCTAAAGATGTTTTTAGCCATTCAACTTTATTACCAATGTCATAAGTTTTACCCTGGAAAACATAACCATAAATTTCATCCAGAAGTCTCATAGCATCAGTTAATTGAATTTCTCCACCAAAACCTGGAGGTACTTCATCAATATGGTCAAATATCTTGCTATCGAGAACGTATCTTCCCATTATGGCCAGATTTGATGGTGCTTTATCAACAGGTGGTTTTTCAACCATATCCTCAATTAAGTAAAGATTTTCACCCTTTTCCTGTCCATTTATGATCCCATATCTTTCCACTTTATCTAAGGGAACTTCTTCCACCGCAATGGCTGAAGAACCATATTTTTCATAGACATCAATAAGTTGTTTTGTACAGGGAACATTAGATCGAGTTATAGTATCCCCTAATAAAACTGCAAAAGGCTCGCCATCAATGTGCTTGCGGGCACAGTAAATTGCATCTCCTAAACCTTTCTGTTCTTTTTGGCGAACATAGTAAATATCTGCCAGTTCAGAGATGGCTTCTACTTCCTCAAGGTAATCATTTTTATCATTTTCTCTTAAAAAATATTCCAGTTCAAATGACCGGTCAAAGTGATCCTCAATTGATCTTTTTCCTTTTCCTGTAACAATTAAAATATCGTCTATTCCTGAGGCCACAGCCTCTTCCACCACGTATTGAATAGTTGGTTTGTCAAATACTGGTAACATTTCTTTGGGCTGAGCTTTGGTAGCTGGTAAAAATCTGGTACCTAAGCCTGCTGCGGGTATAACTGCCTTCATATAAACACCAAATAAATCATTAATAAAATTAACATCACTTTTTTTAATTATCTAAACTAATTTTAGTATCAAATTAAATATTTATAACTACTATTAGCCAGTTGATTATTATAAAAGTTACTATAATATGCAATATTATACTGACATTTGCACCAATTGGCTCTTTTTTTGATTAAAAAATAGTAATAAATAATTTCTTTAAAAAGTATATCAGAGATAAAATGTTTTATTAACTCTTTTTATATTCTCTGAATTGTTAACTGGGTGTAATATATAATCAGAATTCATTATTATGCGATTATTATCATTGGTTAAGTTGAATGTACCTTCCCAGTAAGTTAATTGGCCATTTATCTCAAATGAACCATTTAAAAGTTTCCCATTATTGGAAAAAGTGCCGTTACCCACCCATGCGGCGCAGCTCATATTGTAAGTGCCATTAAAAACAGTTTTGAACATAGCTGCCTTTAAATTTCCTTTTAAAAGAGAAATTAAAGTTTCATAGTTAATTTGAAGATTATCAAGATGTCCCGTACCCTTTAAACCATCAGGAGTATAGTCCAGAGGAGATTCCGATTCTTCAGCATTGGGGAGCTTAATAAAAAATTGGAAATCTTTTCCCTGACCAGTTATATTATAATACCCTCCTAAAGAACCACCTTGAGGAGAATTAGCAGGTAAAGAAACATAAGAGGAGTAATTGTATGGTATCTGATCAAATATGATTTCATCTAATCCCCCATACGCAATTCCTAAAACAGAGATACCAAAAATTGCAATTATACTAAATGTTAAAAAAACGATTTTAGATTTTTGGTCCATAATATCTCTCAAAAGGTTATAAATCTGATAAAAAACAAATTTGACGCTAAATAAAAAAGAAAATAAAATGAATTATTTTATCCACCAGCAACCAAATTACAAAGCTCAGGCTGTTGTAAAATAGTTATAGTGACCGATTGATCAGAGTTAACAGTAATCTGACATTCAACATATAAAGTTTGCATGCTTGAAATATAAGCTGCACCTTTCATAGAATCTGTGGTAAGAGTAACATTACTCTGAGTTATGCTAGCTGGTAATTGTAAAATTTCATGGCTTGGAAAAGTTACCGTAGTACTATTTTCATTGTCCTTAGGTTCCAGAGTATTAGACCAACCCTTCAAAGTTTTTACAACCACTGCGGATCCATTAGGACTTTGTGAAACTGGATCTAACCAGAGTTTCGCATTAATTACAGTGTTTGGAGGGAGAGGTTCATTTCCATAACCCATTTCGTTGGATAAATCTATAATAACTTTACCCTTTTCAGGCATGGTCCAGGCATCTGCATAGACATTGGTGGTTGTACCATTTTTCAAGGTAACATTCTCAAAAACAGCCGCCGTGTGAACCCAGGTAGAGCCATTATTCTCAAAAGCTATCTTTGTTCCAGTTGCCGTGACTTGAGACGTTGGAACATTAGGATTTATCATCAAAAAAGCCGCAACACCAATAATACCAATTAAAATTACAATTAAAACTAAAAAAATAATATTTTTGTTCATTATTATACACCTTTTAAAGGACTTACAAAATGGTTACTATCTTGTAAGTAACAACAGCAGCAAAAACCAGTAAAAGTGGAACAATTGCTACATTAGACCCCTTAATAAACGAGCTTATTTTATTACTGCTATTAGCTTCTGAACTTAAAATCTCTTTTAAAGCCAGAAATACAATCAAAGCAATTACTGCCATTACACTATAAGCCATTACCTGACCCATGGTTGTAGTGGTAGTCGTAGTAGTTACAGTCGAAATCATTATTTTTCCTCAGTTATTTATAACTTGAGCATTATATATAAATTTTTTTATGTGGTTTTAAACCATATAACGTTGTTTTCTTAATGCCAACAGTATTTATAGAGAATAGTTTATTTAAATGTTTTTATCATATATTAAGAAAAAAAAGTCTAAAATATAGAATAAATAAGCCTTACTTAAATAATAAAAACTCAATATAATACTTTTAGTTTAATTATAGTTAATTTTTTATGATATTATTATTATTATTATTATTATTATCTTTTTTAATGATTATCCCTCATTTTTCATATTTCCATTATATTTAAAAATTCATCTCGTGACATTTTTGATATTTTTAAAGTTTTCTGGTGGCTTTTTAAGCCAGATATGATCTCCACCTTACTTTTTGTCAATTTAGAAAATTCTTTTATGATTTCCTTATTGGCCTTCCCCTTTTGAGGGATGGCCTTAATGCGTATTTCTATTCTTTCTCGCCAGGTATTGTACCCTGAAATTTCAAATTTAGAAGCATTAGGAGAAACTTCAATATCCACCAGGATTCCATCCTCAATTTCTTTAATAGCTTTCATTTAACTCCCTTTATTTAAATCAATATTATTCTAGTAAATTATTATTACCCGACTTATTGTAACGAAATAAATAACTTAAAATTAATTATTATTTTAATATAATAATAATGTTAACAAATTAGATTGAATTTATTTAGATGAATTTAGTATTTATTCATCAGATTTATACAATTTAAAGTCCATTAAATAAATTTACTCGATAATAATTCATATTTGAAAAAATTTGGAGAAATAATGGTAATTTTTCAATGGATTCAAAGAAAGGTCTGTGAAGGGCAAAGTATAAATACTCAAAAAGAGAGATGATGATGTACTTCCATTTATAACTGTTTTTTAAGAAATGCAGGGGTGGTCGAGCGGTCAAAGGCGCTAGGTTGAGGGCCTAGTGGGTGAGTCCCTTCGCGGGTTCGAATCCCGTCCCCTGCACCATTATTATAATTAAAATATCGTTTTTAAATTAAAATAAAACTTTTAAAGATTTTAATATTAAATTAGGAATTATTTTGCTTTTTATAGTTTTAATCAGTTGATTTAAGATAGTATTAATGTTTATCTACTCGTGAGTATCATTTACTATAATTTCAACCTGCATTTCTTCCCCATTTTTTAAATCATTTATTAAAACACGATCTAAATCACATGCCGCCTTATCGGCCTTTATCATTAAAGTACGACCACAAATATAATCGCTTTTTCGACAAACAATATCAGTAGGATGATTTAGAGGTAAATCTGGGTGGCCATAACCGATAATTTCATCACTGGCATTTCTGGTCTTTAAAATTATTTTTATTTCTGCATCTTTTTTTCTAATGGCCTTTTTAAATTCATCAGACAAGTCTTCCATGGATTTTTCTGAAGCCACCCCTACAATACAGTCGGCCTTTATGCCTATTTCAGGGTCTGTAGTTACTTCAAAAGTTGTTTTGTGTCTGGAGGTTACATTAATGTGTCCCTGGGTTTTAAGGGTAAATTTCATTAAAATCACTTCGATTAAGTTGTTGTTTAGTATTATATTGATTTTTAATAGATAATTAATTAGAGCATATAAATAATAATAATAATAATAATTTTTTAATTTTAATTTAATTTAATTTTAAAAAAGTAATTTAATAGTTATAATCTTGTTTTTATAATCTTTGTTCCTGCAGGAACCTAAAAATAACAATTTTTTCAGATTGCATATAGTTCCGTTATTTACGCTCTGTCATACCTCCCCAGATTGCTCAAAGCCCAAGATGATTTTCAAGGCCGTGTGCCAGACAGATCTTGAAGTCGGGATAGGGCACTCCTAAATAACCCAGAATCCCCTTAAGATCATAATATAACGATAATATAAAGCAACTATTTGCAACTGCCATAATTATCACCCCCACGGCAATAATGAGGCCCTGCAGAAACTTATACATATTTAAGGACTTAATATAATATAAATTTTGCTTTAAATAGGATTAATATTGTTTATTTAATATGATCACAAGATTAAAAGTAGAATGAAAGTAGAATATACTTAATGAATAATCCATTATGGATTAAGTTATTAGTGGTTCTTAAAATATTGATTTTAAATAAAATTTCCTTAGTGTAAACATGTAGGATGGATTAAAGGTGTACAATATATGAAAGGAACTTATTGTTTAATTATTGAAGTTAAAAAGAAGTCCACTTTGAAGGTAGGTAGACTTGGTCAAGTGGAATTTAAACCTGGTTTTTACATTTACGTGGGATCAGCCCTCAATTCACTGGAAAGTCGGATAAATAGACATTTATCTTCCAAAAAGAAAATTCACTGGCATATTGATTATTTGTTGGTTAATTCCAGCTCTAAAATTAAAGAGGTTATTTATTCTGTTGGAGAAGAAAAAATAGAGTGTTCAGTGGCCTCTTTGATTTTGGATAAATCGTCAACCGTGGCCAGATTTGGCAGTTCTGATTGTCGATGCAAATCCCATCTTTTTTACTTTGAAGAGTATAATAAGGCCCAAAATGTGGTTTTGAATTCATTTGAAGAGTTAGGACTATCTGCTAAAAATTTAGATGATTTTAATCAAATTTCTAATAGAAAAAATAGTAAAAACAATTGAAAAAAAGAAATAATTAGAAAACTTAAGAAAAAATCCTAAATAAATAAGAAATCAATGAAATCTCCTGAAGAACTCTTCAAACTCTTCAATTTCCATGGGCTCAGGTACGTTAAATTCCTGATTCTTATAAATATCCTCAGATAATTTACGGTATAAATCTGCCTGTTCTGATTCAGGATATTTTTCCAGAACTGTTTTGGCCTCAATTTCACTTTTTTGGACCAGTTCACTGCGAGCAATAACACCAATAACCCGGGATCCGATTTTCTGGGCAAATTGGCCTACAATTTTTTCCTCATTTTCAATACCTTTGCAGTTGCAGATAATCCCACCCAGATTTCCTTTTAGCTTTTTTATTCCCTTGGAAATGTTATTGGCTGCATAAAGAGCCATGTATTCACCAGAAGTGACTATATATACCTCATCAGCAAAGTCTTCTCTAAGGGGAACTGCAAAACCGCCACAGACCACATCACCCAGAACATCATAAATGACTACATCCAGGTCTTCACTGAATACCTGAAGCTTTTCCAGGAGGTTCATGGCCACAATAACTCCTCTGCCGGCACACCCCACTCCTGGTTCTGGCCCTCCGCTTTCCACACACATTACCTGGTTAAATCCCTCAAATATAACGTCTTCTACCTGGGCCTGGCGCTTTTCTTTGAGGACATCCAGTACAGTAGGTAGTCGATTACCATATAAAGTACGGGTGGTGTCCGCTTTAGGGTCACAGCCGATAACCAGCACATTATGGTTTTCAGAATAGGCTGCGGCTATATTAGAAACAATGGTTGATTTGCCAATGCCACCTTTTCCATAGATGGCTATTCGCTTGGTTCTACTCATTGGATTTCACCAGGGCACCAATAATATCTCCTCTGGTAATTATCCCCACCAGATCGCCTTTTTCATCTACCACAGGTAATCTTTTTACATTATGAGAGTCCATTAATTCCGCAGCATCGGATATGGATTTTTCAGGACTGATAGTTACTACTTTTTTGGTCATTATCTCCTGTGTAAGCACCAGAGAAGCTTTTTTAAGGCCTGCTGAAATTTCATCGTATTCCGCCTTCATGCGTATAGGTAATTCAATTAAATCAAGGGGAGAAGGTAAAATTAGATTTAAGTTAGGTGAGTGGAATTCCAGGAGCCTCATGATATCTCCTTCACTGACAATTCCAATCATTTTATTATCTTCATCCACAACAGGTGCTCCGCTGATTTTTTTTTCTCGTAAAATCTTAGCAGCTTCCTCAATTTTATCTACTCTTCTTAAGGTAATAACGTCTTTTTGCATGGCATCTTGAACACTAATCATTATTTCAACTCCCAGGTAACTTGTTGACTATATTTGAATTTTAGCTATTTGAATTGTATTTATAATTTTAATACAGAATAATAATGTTATATTCCTTTTTATAGTAATTCTTTTGGTGTATTTTATTTTTTATTATCTATTTATTTTTCTAATTATGGAAAATATTAAATGAAAATATTAAATATAAATAGTTAAAGTTAGTAACTATTAAAGTAAGTAATCAATTAATTTATTGGAGTAATTGGAATTTAATTAAATTAATTAAAAAATGGTGAAATAATGGAGGAAGAAAAGGATTTAGAAAAGACAGAATTTGAGATGATGGTTGATAATCTCTTAATTTATTATCCTCTATTCTATAGAAAGATAAAAATGTCAGTGGATCATGAAACCCACCAATCCAAATCAGCGGGATATTATCAAATACTGGGAACTTTAAAAGTACATGGTACCATGTCCATATCTGAAATTGGAAGAGTTTTATGTATATCTAAACCTAACATGACTATTTTCATTGATAATCTGGTAAAAAATAGACATGTTATTCGATCTCCTCACAAAACAGATAGGAGAATAACCAATATTGATATAACCCCTCAGGGTATCAATTTTTTAACAGAATCTCGAAAATTAGTGGAAAACGTAATTAGAAATAATATTTCTCATCTCAACCGTACCGAGTATCAGGCCTTAAATGATTCATTAGAAACTATCAAAAGCCTGGTTTTTAAAATTAATTGCGAGTGAAATCATGAATAAACAATCATCAACAAATAAAAAACCAAAAAATAAAAATCTGGTTGGAATAATGGCCGGATTGATGGTAGGGCTTCTGGTAGCTGCCCTGGATAATTCGGTCATTGGTACGGCTATGCCACAAATAATATCCAACCTGGGAGGAATTCCCTACTACGTATGGCCATTTACTTCCTACATGCTGGCTTCAACCCTGGCCATCATCCTCTTTGGTAAAATGTCCGATTTTTACGGTAGAAAAAATATTTTACTTATGGGGATTGCCATATTCAGTATAAGCTCTCTGCTATGTGCCATGTCCCAGGACATTTTTCAATTAATAATATTTAGAGGAATTCAGGGTTTAGGTGGAGGAATACTGCTTTCTTTACCATTCATTGTTATGGCCGAAGTGGTAGAGCCCTGGGAAAGGGCCAAATACGCCGGAATTATTGTCTTCCATGTTTGGTCTGGCTAATGTAATGGGTCCGGTAATCGGAGGTTTTATAACCGATTTCTGGGGTTGGAGATGGATTTTCCTGGTAAATCTTCCCATTGGAGTAATAGCCACCACCCTCATACTAACTTCATTCCCGAATCTGGAAAGAGTAATCAAGGACAAGTTCATTGATTATAAAGGGATTATAACCTTAAGTGTTGGATTAAGCTCCCTGTTTTTAGCTTTGACTTTCCTTCGAAGTAGTGGCAGTGTTTCACCAATTATAATTGCTGGTCTTTTCATATTATCTGTGGTAATGATGTTAATGTTCTTATATGTGGAAAAGAGAGCAAAAGAACCAATTCTTCCACTATATTTATTTAAAGAAGTAATTTACAAAGTTTCCACCATTTGTATGTTCTTAGCCAATGCTGTAATGTTTTGTGCAATTATTTACATCCCTTTGTTTATTCAAGAAGTTCAAGGAGGAAGTGCATCCAGTTCCGGAGTTATTGTGACTCCTATGTTGATTAGTATAACACTGGGGGCCATTATCACCGGGCAAATTGTTACTAAGACCGGAACCTATAAAAAATTGGGAATAATGTCCTTTTTAATTATGGCTGTGAGTATGTTCTTGCTTTCCACCATAGATATAAGCACCAGCACCGGGCAAATTGTGGTTTATTCCACCTTATTAGGAGTTGGGTCCGGAATGATGTATCCCGTGTTTAATGTAGCAGTTCAAAACGCTCTGGAACACCGGGATCTGGCCATTGGAACATCATCACTACAATTTTTCGGGAATATGGGTGCTACCGTGGCCCTTCCAATATTTGGACTGATTGCTAATTATACTATCCAATCAAGTACATTAAATCTGGGAGATATCACACCGGCCATTATAAACAGCTCAATTCATAATGTACTTCTCTTTGGATGTTTAATTGCAGTTATGGGATTAATAATATCATTATTCTTAAGAGAAAACACCCTAAAACAAAAAGACGATGTAGAAGAAATAATCAGTGCCAGGATGGATGAAATAGAAGTGGGGAAATAATTTATTTTCCTTATTTATTTTCCTTTTTATTCTATTTTTAGTATTTAATTAAAAATTATCAATTTAAATCTCTTTTTTTGATTAATTATCTAGTAGTAAATATTTTATATAATATTTTAAGTAAAAGTCTTGAAGTAATTATTTTTTCTTGAGTAATTATTTTTTTATGTTGAATTAAAATTAAAAAATTGAATATGATTTTGAGTAATAATTGAATTATTCACCTTTTGACTCTTTTATAAATTAAATCATTAGGACGAACTTTCTGGCCAATTAAAAGACCTACATGTTGATTTTTTAAAGCTTTATCCACTGTTTTTCCTTCTATTTCCATGGATTCAACCTTATGAGTTATAGAACCGGTAGTAGGCCCCTGGATAATAATTTCATCACCCTGGTTCAAATCATCCCATAAACGTATTTCAGCGGCCCCTACCTGGCCAAAATAGTTTACTATTTGACCAATATCTTTTTTAATGTAGGTGGACTGGTTATAAGGACTATTTTGATGGTAATTATTAAAATACAATCCCTGGTCAAAGCCTCTATTAAAGACCTTTTTAAGATCGTCCATCCATTTTTCCTGGAATTCCCAGTCTCCTTTTTCACAGCAGTCAATGGCTTCCCTATAAACCCGGGTTACCGTGGCCACGTAATCTGCAGGCCGAGCCCTACCCTCAATTTTAAAGGCATGTACTCCAGATTCAATTAGTTGAGGAACGTATTCAATCATGCAGAGGTCCCTGGGACTCAAAAAGTGGGTCATTTCATTTCCAGAGATTTCAGAATCGGTAAAGCTTTCCAAAATTGCAGAATCAGCAGCGAATCCTGGCTTCCTATCTAAAATAAATTCCTCATCATCTTCTGAAACAATTTTCCAGTTTTTTCGGCAGGGTTGGAGACATTCACCACAGTTAGCACTTTTATCATAAAGATGAGAACTTAAAAAGCACCTTCCAGATACTGCCATACACAGGGCCCCGTGAACAAATACTTCCAGTTCAATTGGCGAGTTTTCAGCCAATTTACTTATTTCAGAAAGGGATAATTCCCTGGAAAGAATAGTTCGAGATACTCCTAATTTTTTCAAGGCTTTTAATGACCTTGAATTTGAAATATTGGCCTGCACCGAGAGATGCACTTCCAGATCATTTTCCCGGGCCAGTTCAACCGCCCCTATATCTGCCACAATAACCGCATCCACCCCAAATTCATGTAGAATTGGGAAATTTTTTTCCAGTAAATCAAAATCATTATCCTTTAAAATGGTATTGGTGCAAACATACAATCGGGAATCAAAATCATGGGACTTTTTGACGGCATTTTTAATTTCATCCAGGGAAAAATTAGACACATTGGCCCTCATATTACATCCCTGCATTCCTATGTAAACAGAATTAGCCCCATTATTTAATGCGGCGCTCAGAGATTGTAAATCACGTGCAGGAGATAATAATTCAACCATTTTAACACCTTAGAACAGTTAATAAGAATAATCCAATTATATTATATTAATTTATTAATCTTAATCATTTTAGTCTTTTAGTTTTCGTGATTAAATTTTTAAAAGAAAAATAGAATTAGAATATAATTAAATTTTAGAATTTAAATTTTAAATTAGAAATAGAATTTAAGTTAAAATAAGAATTTATGAATTATATCGCTTAACAACGACATGATTCATATTCTTTCAGGTTTTTAGGTAGTTCTGTTGGATACTTTCCATTCAAACATCCCATACAAAGTTTTTCCTCATCAAGACCAATACACTTTTTAAGTGAATCAATGGAGAGGTAACCCAATGAAGCAACACCCAGGGACTTTCTTATTTCCTCAACAGACTTATTAGCAGCAACAAGTTCCTTTTTTGAGGCCATAGCAATTCCATAATAACATGGAGAAATAATAGGTGGACATCCCACTCTTAGATGAACTTCTTTTACTCCAGCTTCTTTTAAAACATCAATAAGGGCCTTGGAAGTAGTTCCCCGAACGATACTATCATCAACCAGAACAATACTTTTACCTTCCAGTTCTGATTTTATAGGGTTCATTTTGAGTTTTACAGACATTTCACGCTCTTCTTGAGTTGGCATGATAAATGTACGACCCACATAACGGTTTTTAATTAAACCTTCACCATAAGGCAGTCCTGATTCCCTGGAATAACCAATAGCTGCTGTGATAGCAGAATCTGGAACGGGCATTACTACATCAGCATCTACCGGAAATTCTCTATGTAATTCGCGTCCAATATTTAAACGGACATTGTAAACATTTTTTCCATCGAGAATGCTGTCAGGCCGAGCAAAATAAACGTACTCAAACATGCAATGTGCACGGGGTGTGTTTTTTGCAATTTTCATTTTGTGAGAGTGAATTTTATCATTTAAAAGTAATATTTCTCCAGGTTCCACATCCCGAATATAATCTGCACCAACCACATCAAAAGCAACTGATTCTGATGCCACCATCTTTAAGCCATTTTTTTCACCAAGAGCCAGTGGTTTTATTCCTACTGGATCTCTAACAACATATAAATCATGATTTAAAAGAACCACCAGTGAATAAGAACCTATAAGTTTTTCAGCCACATTTTCAATGGATTTTACCATGTCCATTGTTCTTAGCATACTCACTGCTCAGCATGTGGCTGATAACCTCAGAATCAGTTGTCGATTTGAAGTGATGGCCCTTTTTTACCAAGTCTTGGCGAAGTTCCATGGAATTGATTATATCTCCATTATGAGCAATGGCAATACGACCATCTTGGAATTCACTGGTAAATGGTTGTGTATTTTTTAATTTTGATTTTCCAGTAGTCGAATATCTAACGTGGCCAATGCCTACGTTTCCTTCCAATCCCTCAATCTCTCCATTATTAAATACATCACAAACCAAACCCATTCCCTTGTAGGTACTAATTTCTTTACCATTATGGGCCGATATGCCTGCGGCCTCTTGACCACGGTGTTGCAGGGCAAAAAGACCATAGTAAATAGGGGTTGCGACGTCTCTGGATTGATCAGAGGAATATATACCTACAATACCACATTTATCTCGCAATTTGGATTCTCCGTTTCCCAAATGTTATAATGGTGTGAAAATGATAAAAAGATTAATCAAATATGTTTTTAAATCTTTTATCCAGTTTATTATCTTCTTCCTGTAAATTCTTCCGAATTTCTTCTTGAATCTCTTCAGAATTAACAGTAGGATCTATAAAAATTAAAGCAGTTTTAATAACTTTCAGCCATTCAATGGCTTCATCGCGTGATCGGGCACTAATCCAGCCCTGACCCACCACAATATTATCTGGTTTAAATTGATTAGTAGCAAAAATAATTTGATCTTCTTCTTTTAAAATTTGATCAAAAGCTTCATTCCAAAGCTTTTTAATAGAAAAAACTTCTAATAGATTTTTTTCCTGGAGACGTGAACATCTACTCTTCAACTGCACATATTCCTTTTTAATTCTATGTGAATCATCTTGAAGTGTTTCCAGTTTTTCTTGAAGTTGTTGATTAATCTGAACAATTTCATCCAGTTTTTCTTGTTTTTGATGATTTTCACTGCGCAATTCATGATTTTCCACTGAAATTTCTCTTAATTTGTCAGTTGAAGCATCCAGTTCTGTTTCCAGTTCTCTAAAATATTTAATGTAACTTATAGATGACAGTCCAGCCCTAATGATTGCATTTTTAATTTCATCCCTAATTAATATCGGGTCAATGTATTCTACATCGTGGCCATAAGGGAATTTCATGCGTTCCAAGTGTCCTACCTGGTCTTTTAATGCTTCCTGATATTTTTCAGCCAGTTCTCTTCCAGGAGCATCCACATCTGTGGCTATTAAAACCACATCTGCCCCTTTAACTGCCCTTTCAGCAATTTCCAGGCTGGTGGTGGGAATTATGGAAGAAATGGTGATGTGGTATTCGGCCCCTAAAGCCACACCTTGCATGGCCCTGGAAACGCTTTCCACATCAGAAGCACCTTCGACGATTATTCGAACATCAATAGGACTATTATTATCCATCTATTTCAACCTTATACCAGTAGTTACTTTCTTATTCTGCCAGCTGTATCTCCTAATACGTTTGGTTTTACCAAAGCCGCAGGAAGCACATACTTTTTGGCGAGCATGATAAGCATTTCGTCCACATCTTCTACATCGGATGTGAGTCTTCTTATTCCTTTTACCAAATGATGGTGTACCTTTCATTTATTAGTCCTCCTAAAATAAGACGTGATATCCTGATGGAATATAAACTTAATAAAATGAGATCAGATAAGAGTCAATTAGAGTATAAAAGACATCATATCAATCATATCAATCAAAAAGCATCATATATTTAAGTAATATTTAATAATCGGTAAAAAACACCAATTTAATGCAATATTATGATTTTATTTTAATGAATATATCCAAAAGGGATTTAAGGAGATATGTATACTATGTTATCTCCACGAATGAGCACGGTGCCCAATCTTCGGGTCACTTCGCCCTGTTCTAATTCTTCAGCATCATTTAACACTAAGTTCATATGTAAGTCAAAACTCTTTAAAATTCCTCTGAATTCTCTCTCACCTTTTAGCTTGATTAACACAGGAGAATTTAAAGATTTACCTAATGCATCAAGTGGTCTTTGTACATTCACTTTTTGTGCATTCATAATATCACCTATCCTATACCTTCAATGTTGGCTGGATTTATATTTAAATGTAACGCTCTCAAAGATAAAAGCTATAAATGAATTTCAATAATACTATTGGAACTCAAATAATAATCTATCATTAGAAAAGAATGTCACAATAACTTATAAACCATTAATTCAATCGACAATCATGATCAAGTTCTATATACAGACTTGTTATTATGTTCTATGTAAAATAGAGTATTTAAATCTTTATTTTAAGAAACTATATTTTAATATTTAGTTTCATATTATACTTTAATTTTCATCATTTATATACATGAAATCATTTCTATGTATTTAAATTATTTAATTATGTTAGATGATTGTAAATTATTTTGAAATAATATTTAATATTGACCCTTTTTAACATTGATCCATGTTTTTAAGGATTATTTTTATATAATATGAAGAATTATGAAAAATAGAAATGTAAATAGAAGATTAAAAATGGAGATTTATTCAAATACAAATTCCACATCTTCAAGCCTATTTTTAAGCTCATTAAGAATCCTATTCTCCTCTTCAAGAGAAATTTCACCGTCTTTGAATGCTTCGAAGCATGCAGCCATTCGAATATAATTACCAGCATCTTCCCAGGGAACAGTAGAGATTAATTTTTCTTTTATCAAGTATTGTGAGAATTCCTCAGCACTGGAGAACTTAATTCCATCTTTTATGCCTTTTGGTATTTTTAGGTAAAGATAAAAAGTCCCGCCCGGCATTCTGGCATTAAAACCAATGTTATTTAAGATATCAACCATTTTAGAAAGCCTTCGCTCATATTTAATCCTTATTTTTTCTGTGATTTCTGGATTTTTTAAACAGTGAATTCCTGCTTTCTGGATAGGAATAAACTGCCCACTATCAAAATTATCCTTCACTGCTGCAAATCCACTTACTATTAACTCATTACCTGCTACAAAAGCCAGCCTCCAACCAGTCATATTAAATGCTTTGGAGAAACTATGAATTTCAATGCCTACTTCCTTGGAACCTTTAATACTAAGGAAAGATAACGGTTTATCTCCATAAGTTAATGCAGCATAGGCCGCATCTTGAACCACAACTATCTCATTATCAAAAGCGAAATCAACAACTTCTTGATAGAATTTTTTAGTGGCCTGGGCACCTGTAGGATTGTTAGGATAATTTAAATAAAGAAGTTTGGCTTTATTTGCTATTTCCATAGGTATTTTGCTTAAATCAGGTAAGAAATTATTTTCTTCTAATAAAGGGAGGTTTTCTACATTACCTCCATACCATTGCGTATGGGTTGCCGTAACCGGATAACCCGGAGTAGTCATTAGAGTAACATCACCAGGATTGATAAATACTGACGTAATATAGGCCAGTGCAGGTTTGGATCCTATAGAATGTATTACTTCAGTTAACGGGTCCAGACTTTTCACTCCAAATACCTTATCCATGTACTTTGGAATCTCATCTTTGAGCTCTTGAATACCATTATCAGAGTATCCTCTATTTTCATGTTTATACGCCTCTTTTGAAAGCACTTCCAATACAAAATCATCAGCCATTTCATCTGGCTCTCCTACACCCATGTCTATTAGTTCCATGTCCGGAAATTTCATTTTAGCTGCTTTTTTTGCCCTTTTTATTTTTTCAAATTTGTAAATGACATTATCTTTACCAAAGTCCTTTCCACCGATTCTTTCTGCAAATAAGTTTTGAATGTAACTTTCCATTTATACACACCTACTAATTCTAATTGAAAAATTATAATATCATGATCTATGAAAAAATATCAATTTTTTTAATCGATTGATTTAATTAATTAATTCTATCTTTATTTTTATTAATTTTTAATTATTTTGAAGTTATGGTTACCAATAATTTTCAAAAAGTAATTTCAAAACTTATTATGGTATATTAAAGTTTTTGAAGATGATTAATCATTATAAAATATCGTTTATATGATAAAATTAGCAGTACCTTATTTGTTTAATTAAGGAGGGATTATAAACGAAATTATCATTAAAGACTTTAGGATTACCTATTGGCATTGTTGCGTTCATTTTAGTGATGTTAGTCCCTATGCAAGGCCTTAGTTATCCAGGTCATGCTGCTATTGCTTTATTAGTTTTTGCTGTAATTTTATGGGCCACTGAGGCTTATCATTTAGCTGTTACTTCTATAGTTATCTTGTTTTTACAACCTATAATTGGAGTTGCGCCATTTGAAAAAGCCGTTCTTGGTTTTGCCAGCCCCATCATCTTCTTAATGATTGGTGGATTTATTATAGCTGAAGCTATCCGAAAAAGTGGACTAGCACAAAGAATGACCTTCTGGATGCTGGGAAAAGTAGGAACCACACCTGATCGTGGACTATTTGTAAGTGTATTTGCCACCGGATTATTATCTGCCTGGATTGAAAACGTGGTGGCTTTTGCCATGTTACTTCCAATAATCAAGGAAATCATCCCTATGATGGGGGCTGAAGATCCTGAAAAAGGAAAAAGTAACTTTGCCAAAGCCATGGTATTAGGAGCATCTTATGGTTCATTGGCCGGTGGATTCGGAACACCAATCGGAACCGCCCCTAATTTGATGGCCTATGCTTATTTGAGCATACCATTTGCCAGCTGGATGGCCTTTGGATTCCCACTAGCCCTTGCACTTGTTAGGAATAATATGGTTTGTGCTGAAAAAAATATTCCCCTCTGAAGCTAAAGGAATCAAGGGTGGAAAAAACACCATGCAATCTAAAATAGCAGAAATGGGACAATATAACTCGAAATGAAAAATTAGCAGCCGTTATTCTTCTATTCACCATTGCATTATGGGTAACCACCAGTATAACTGGTTTGAGTAGTTATGCTATTGCCTTAATGGGAGCATTCTTGTTCTTTGCTTTTGGAATAATAAAATGGGAAGATGCCCAGAGAAACGTGGACTGGGGACTCATCGTATTCTTTGGAGGAGCACTATCACTAGGAGCCGCCCTGTTGACCACTGGAGCAGCCAACTGGATCATACAGCAAATGTTAGGATTACTGGGTAGTGACCCTTCCACACATGGTTATAATGTTACTGTTAATGGTTATTGCCACCCTTATCACTCAGGTGATGTCCAATATAGCTCTATCAGCCATATTGATACCACTTTCCGTGACATTAGCCGGAGCACAGGGATTACCTATGGGAACCTATGCTGTACCAGTGGCTATCGCCTGTTCACTATCATTCATGTTCCCTATGGCCGATCCAACCGTAGCCATGGCCTACGGAACCAGATACGTGAACATCAAAGAGATATTGAAAGCAGGAATACCCATGGTAGTAATTGGAATTATCCTGACCATCATAGTGATGATCACCTGGGCACCACGTTTCCTCTAGGAGCATAAAAAATAAATTTGGTCATTTAACCAAATTTTCTTTATTTTTTTAATTTTTTAAAATAATCCTATAAAAAGCAATTGCTAAAAGATTAAATTATAAATTAAATAAAAAAATAGTTAAGGGGTTAAAAAATGTACGAAAAAATATTATTACCTACTGACAATTCAAAACCATCCCAAAGAGCCGGAGAATATGCCATCAGAAACGCAAATGTCAATTTAGAAATGATTAATAGACAATAAAACAAAATAATAATTAATTAGAGTTTTTATTCATTTTAAAAGCAAAAGAACTCTAATGAAGTTAAAAAGTTAATTATTAATTTATTATCAGGTGTTTTAATTGAAGATTAGAAAAAGATACCATCTTCAGAAAAAGAAATTAAAAAAGATAACAGAAGAACTGGGTGATTACTCTGTTCTGATACCATCTAAGGCTAAAATAGAAATGTTAGAAGCAGAACCCTATCCCATTGTCCTGGTTGATGGACAGCCCCAGATTATGCTGGTGGAGGATAGGCCATTTCCCACATTAAAAGCTGCACTCAGCATGGAAATGAAATCCAAGTACGTAGTGGTGGATATGGGTGCTGTGAGATTTATGGCCAATGGGGCCGATGTTATGAGTCCCGGTATTGTGGATGCCGATCCTAATCTAGTGGAGGGGGATGTGGTGGTAGTAGTGGATGAAACCCATCGTAAACCTCTGGCCGTGGGCATATCTCTAATTAGTGGCCCAGAAATGGTAGAAAATGATAAAGGAAAAGCTGTAAAAACTATCCATTTTATTGGAGATCCTATATGGGATTTAGAACCTTAATTATTCATTAATCCTAATTTGAACATTAATTAAATCAATAATTTATTCTAGAATATTATAAATGGGTGTTTTAAATGGTACAACTTCGTTATGAATCAGGAAATGTAATTTCACCAGACGTGCATCAAATTGGAATACTGGCTCTGGGTTCCCACCTGGAAAATCACGGCGCAGCCCTTCCCATTGATACTGATGCCAAAATTGCATCTTACCTGGCCCTAGAAGCCTCTTTTCAAACTGGAGCCAAGTTTCTAGGTGTTTTATATGCCGCCACCGAGTATCCTTATATAAAACATGGTATCCACATTTCAGTAGAGGAACTGGTGGAAAAAAGATTAAAACCTACCCTTAAATCTGCTAAAAAATATCTACAACTGGATAAAGTGGTAATAGTTAATGGCCACGGTGGAAATGTTCCGGTTAAAGATTATTTAAAAGATTTAGAGCAAGAATTGGATCTTAAAATAGTTTTTAATAATAAAATTGTGGAAATAGAAGGGCCCCATGCCGGCTCTGGGGAACTTTCCATGGGCATGATATTAGGCATAGTTGATGATAGAAAACTTAAAGAACACTGCAATATCAATGAATACGGCGAAGTGGGTATGGTGGGATTTACTGAGGCTAGAAAAAAAGACGAAGGCATTGAAAAGGGAGCTCAGTTATTAGAAAAAGAAGGAATATGTGTTGATCCTGTTCTGGGCCAGAGTTTAATTGATAAAGCCTTGACCAGCATTGAAAAAGATGTAAGAGAATTAATAAAAGAGGATGAAGAGGATTATTATTAATTTAATTCTGTTCCGGTTTTATTTTAATTATAATAATCCTTTTTTATTATTTTAATATTAAATTGATTATTTATTTTTTAAAATTTTACTATTTTATATGTTATTTTTAATTAATATTTAATATTAGTTCCAATTATTTTTTAAATTTTAAAATTAAGCCCAAGAAGAGTAGAGGTGATAAAATTGGACACCTTTATACCTTTACTAATCTTGAGTGGGAAATAAATCCCAATTATAATTGAATTAATAACCATATAAATATTATTTAAAAAATTGAAAACAGAATACAAAATTAGAAAAAAATATTTACTTTTTAATAATTCTCTTAAGTTTTAAGGCCTTAAAAATTACGAAAGAAAAAGAAAAATTATTAAAAAATTAAAAAAGTTTAATTTAAAAAGCTTGAAATTTGATTATAAAGAATTAAGTATAATTAAATTAAGTATTATCCCCGTTCAATGGCCTTAATAATCCTGGCACATTCTTTGGCCTTTTTATGATAATGCAATGCATGGGCAATCCTTTTAGTAGCCTCTAACATCCGGACTAAGGCATCCAGCCAGGAAAAGATATCACCCGGATAGGCATGTATCTGGTACCTTTTTAGGAGCCTTTTAGTGATATCTACCGGGTCCTGTTTTTTAAGTCGCTGTTTTACAATAAATAAAGATAATTCCTTTTGTAAACAGTCACAAAATGGCCTATCCTTGCATTTACAAGATAAAAAGTCCACCTGAATGTTTAAAACTGCTTCCTGAAAATTTGGGTCCAGTTTAACCAAATTTTCACCGGTGGATATTATGTCCAGTGTAGAATCAGCAAATAATCTGGTAGAGAAATTAGCTTTAAGTGCCCGGCTCAACTGCTTGTGTAGCCTGCTAGACAAATAAGCACTATCAAAGGGTTCCAGGGAAAGGGCAATTTCTAGAGGCCCTTTTTTAGATTTCTTTTTCAAATGCCGTTTTATGTATTCTGCTTCTTCAGATTGCAAAAAAGACATGGAAACGGCTTTTCCATAATCCGTAGAACGAATATCACCGTGATCTTCTAAAACAAATCCATATGATTCAATGGTACTGAGACCATTTAAAGCATCTATAGGAATATTCATTCCTTTATACATTTTAGAGAGTTCAGATGCGGATAAAATCGATCCGGAACAAATATCCGCCAGAATTTGTTCTAAAGTATCTTCCTCAGAATAGTTAACATGCACCGGATCCACATCACTTTCTAATAGCTCCAAAGCCATTAATTCCTCACTCTCATCGTCGAAACTCAAACCAATTTCTGGTAATAAGTAAACCACTCCTCTATCGTGATATGAAGGCCTGCCAGCCCGGCCCAGCATCTGGGAAAATTCATTGGGGTTAATCCATTTATTTCCCATAGTCAGGGTTTCAAAGATAACTTGAGAAGCTGGAAAATCAACACCCGCAGCCAAAGCTGCCGTGGTAACAACCGCCGAAAGCTCTTGCTTGGCAAAAGCCTTTTCTACTTTTTCTTTCTGAGCATAAGAGAGTCCAGCGTGATATGCCGATGATTTAACCTTATGCCGGGTTAAATAATCCGAGATAAGATGGGTTTTTCGACGAGAATTGGTAAAAACTATGGTCTGCCCGTGAAAACCTTTTTTTGATTTTCTTTTAAATTCTTGACGGGAAAATCGGGAAATGAGAATCTTTTTTTCTTCTTCACTCCTGGTAAAAACCAGGTGGCGTTCTAAGGGAACTGGCCGGCGATCGTATTCCACCAGTTTCAACCCGAATTCTCCAGCAATTTCCTGGGGATTTTGAACTGTGGCCGATAGTCCAATAAGCTGAAGCTCAGGAAAAATATTTTTCAGTCGTTTAATGAGGCCATTTAATCTGGGGCCTCTTTCCTCGTCGTCTAGAGTGTGGATTTCATCAATAACCACCGTTCCTAAATTTTTCAAAAGGTTTGATTTGCCAGAACGCAGCATAAAATCAATACCTTCATAGGTGGCCACTATAATATCCGCTTCCCTAATATCGTCATCAGGAAGTCTTATTTCTTCACGGGCTTTAATTCTACTCATTCCCACTTTAATAGAAGTTTTAAGGCCTAATTTAGAGTATCTTTTTTTAAAATCACGATATTTTTGATTGGCCAGTGCCACCAGAGGTGTTAAAAATATGAATTTCTTTCCCTGCATGGCTCTTGGTATTCCAGCCAACTCCCCAATAAGTGTTTTTCCACTGGCTGTGGCCGATACCACCATAAGGCTAGTTCCATCTAAAACCCCATTTTCCAGAGCCATATACTGTACTGGAAGGAGATTTTTACTTCCATGGGCTTTAAGAATAGTTTTAAATTGTAGTGGAATATCCAGCTGGTCAACACTTATTTTAGGAATGTCCTTATCTTTGGAAGAAGTTATAGTATCAAAAAGAGTTAGGCTGGAGTTTTTAAGCGGGTCAAAATTAGGATCCAGAACTTTCAGCACCTGATCAAGATCCCCTGTTTTATCCAGGATTCTTTTAAAGTTTTTAAATGTTTTTTTGTCCATTCCCCTGTAATTTAGTTCCCTTTTAATTACTTCCTCTGCACAAAGGCGGCAAATTTTCTGGGAATGATAATTAAACGATGATTTTGAATTAATAATGGTAATGTATCCTTCCATGGTACAGTGATGGCAGATAATGGTCCTGCGGTACTTAATATTCAAAGAATCCAGAAATTCTTCAGTTTCCGGGTCTTTACCAATTAAAAAAACAGCCTGCTTTCTAAAAAGTTTCACTGCTTCTGCAGGAGGCAATAGCTCTTCTTTTTCCTTTTTAACAACGAATTTATGTATTTTCGGTCCAGAAGGAGTTTTCTTGAATTTAATATACCCTTGAAACTCTGGTTTTCTTCTAGAATTTAAAGCCCCTTTAGGGCTTCCAATAGGGAAAACTTCCAGAATTTTCTTTTTTCTTTTTAAAATAATCATTTAAATCGTGACTAAATGAAATTTAATTTATAATTAATTTATTTTAGTTAATTACTATATGAATAAATCATTGATTAAAAAGCCATTTTTCAAAAGTAAATCAAATCTTTATCTATTTATAGGATTTTTATGTAATTATTAATTAATTTAATGGCCTAATATCATTAAAAAAGATATAACAAATAAAAAAAAGAAATTTTTAGGGACTAACTTTATTAAACTTCTCATTTAATATTCCATTAGTTAATCCAGATTTTCTTCTTCAGCTATTTTTTTATTTAAAAACTCAACTGCCATATCTCGCAGTATAAATTTTTGCACCTTCCCACTGGCCGTTAAAGGTAGTTCATCAATAAAGAATACGTGTTTAGGGACTTTATAGCGAGCAATTTGAGCAATAGAATAATCTCGAACATCTTCTTCTTTGATGTCAGCATCTTCATCCTTAATAATAAATGCTCCAACTATTTCACCGTATTTTTTATCAGGAATTCCTACCACCTGCACGTCCTTTATTCCAGGCATGGTATAAAGGAATTCTTCGATCTCACGTGGATAAATGTTCTCGCCACCCCGAATAATCATATCTTTGATACGACCCACTATAGTGTAGTAACCTTCTTCATCCACTGTGGCCAGATCCCCACTGTGCAGCCAACCATCCTCGTCAATTACTTCTCTGGTCTTTTCAGGCATTTTGTAATAGCCTTTCATTACATTGTAACCTTTACAACATATCTCCCCTGGCTCTCCGGGTCCCAGGGTTTCACCGGTTTCTGGGTCTACAATCTTAACCTCACATGCCGGTAGTGTCTTACCAACTGTTTCCACTCTTTTTTCCAGCGGATCATTAACACTGGTCTGGGTGAATCCAGGCGATCCTTCAGTTAGTCCATATACACTGGTTATCTCACTCATGTTCATGTCTTTAACCACTTTTTTCATGACCTCTATTGGTGGTGTAGAACCTGCCATAATTCCAGTACGCAGACTAGAAAGATCAAACATTTCAAACATGGGATGGCTGTACTCGGCAATGAACATGGTTGGAACTCCATATAGAGCTGTGCAACGCTCTTTTTGAACCGCTGCCAGCACCAGTAATGGGTCGAACAATTCCACAATTACAAATGTTCCAGCATGGGTTAAGATAGCCATAACTCCTAGCACAATACCAAAGCAGTGAAAAAGAGGTACGGTTAAACATAATCTATCTTTTTCTGTGAATTTTTGTCTTTCCCCAATATAATAACCATTATTTAAAATATTTTTATGAGTTAACATAACCCCTTTAGGAAAACCAGTAGTTCCTGAGGTGTACTGCATGTTAATGACATCATCACAGGAGAGACCTTCTTTAGCATCTTCCAGAACACTATCTTCTGTATGTTTTCCTAAAAGCATTATTTCATTGGTATTATACATTCCCCTGTGTTTTTCCGGACCAATATAAATAACACTCTTAAGATGAGGGAATTCTTCGCTATCCAGATTACTTCTAGCATGAGTTTTTAATTCAGGTACCAATTCATAAACTGTTTTTACATAATCAACATCCCTAAATCCATCAATGATTGCTAAGGCTTTCATGTCAGATTGTTTCAATACATAATCCAGTTCATGGCTTTTGTAGGCCGTATTAACAGTTACCAAAACCACACCTATTTTGGCCGTGGCAAACATGAAAGTAAGCCAGTCAGGTACGTTATTAGCCCATATTCCTACATGATCTCCTTTAGTAAGTCCAATTGACAAAAGGCCCTTGGCCAGCATATCAACCCGATCATTAAATTCTTTATACGTGAATCTGAGATCACGGTCTGGATAAACCATAAACTCATTATCAGGATATTTATTCACCTGTTTTTCAAAAAATTCCCCTATGGTGTCTTCTGTAAAGACCATAAAATCACCAGTTAAAAATTTATTAAAATTTATAATCTTAATTAATACTTATAAACCTATTTGTTTAATGAACCTATTTTGCCAATATCTTCTTCTCTGACAAAATTAGCTTCTAATTCCGACCTTATTTCATCAGGAATAGCTAAAGGAACCTGATTTATAAAATCATAATGTACCAGAACTGCTTTACCCTTGGCTTTAAGTTCATCATCCTGCCAGGCCTCATGTCCAATGGTAAATGATGAATTTCCGATATGAGTAATATAACTTCTAATTTCTACATCTTTTCCATAGTACATTTGTCCTATAAAGTCAAATTCAGTTCTTACTAAAATTAATTTCCATTTTTCATAGCTTAAATCTAAATCCGGAGTAAACATTCGGAATATTGGATTTCTTCCTTTTTCAAACCATATTGCTAAAACTGTATTATTAACGTGTTTTAATCCATCTATATCCCCAAATCTAGGTATAACATTTATTTTAAACATTCAAAATTCCTCATTAATCATTATAAAATTGAATTATCAAATTTATATTTATCAATATTTTATCAAATATTTTTATACAAAATTATTCCATCACTAAAAATAGATTAAAATGGAGCATAAAACACAGCCATTATCTTAGCTGGTTTTTCTCCATAGGCATGAAGGTGATGGGGTACAACTGAATCGTAATAAATAGTATCGCCCTGAGATAGCACGTATTTTTCACTACCATAAACAATTTCAATATCACCATCAATAACATATATGAATTCTTCCCCTTCATGGGAGTCTAAATTAAATTTATCATCGTCGTGGATATCCACATCAATTAAAAATGGTTCCATATGCCGGTCACATTTTCCCGCAGCCAGTGAATAGAACTCCAGCGCACTTTCTTTAGTCTGATCTTTTTGGCCTGAAAAATATATTACCTGTTCCGTTTTACCTTGTTCTACAACAACCGGGCCTCTTTGATGAACATCATCCATAAATGTACCTAATCGAACATCCAGGGCCTTGGCAATCTTTATTAAAGGTGTGAGTGAAGGTACTACATCACCATTTTCGATATGTTCTAATAGTTCTACACTGTTTTCACTAGCATTGGCCAGTTGTTCCTGGGTCATTTCCCTGCTTTCTCTTAGTTGGCGAATTTTTGCCCCAATTAAGTTCTTATCCGACACATAATCACCTTAAATTATTTCTATAATAAAATACATTCATTATCATTATAACCATATCTTGTTTGTACATGGTGCCTTATATAATTAAATTATTGCTTATATCTTTTTTTGGATATTCAGAAATTATAGTTTAAGAAAATTTAAATTATTAAAATATCTTATTAAAAATTCCAATAAATTGACATTTAAATCATAAAATAAATCATTAAATATTAAAAAAATGAATTAAAAGTTAATTTGTTATAATAATCTGATTATTAGATTAATTATTCACTTGGTCTATAATTAGCCAACTAATTAGTACTATTATTCCGTCTTGTAAAAGAAGTGTTATTAGTATAATTAGAAGGTTTAGTCGTGTTGTTGTGTTATATTAAGTACCTGCCTTTTTAACCAAACTGGTTCAAAATCAGGGTCCCCAATAGTACTTATTTGCTGCTGCTCTGAGGCCAAAACTGAAGGGATTTCCAGGGAAATACTGTCAGATGTGAGAAAACTTACTGATGAGCCTAAGCCATAAGCAATCAAAGCAACCATTAATACTGCAAATAGCTTACCTCGTTTTTTTGAATTCAAATTATCCCTCTTAATGCATTATAAATAATATACGGAAAAATATATGGAAATATTATTAAATTTTGTATATTGATATAAATATTTTTGTTTATATTTGGTTTATTGTATATTATTATAAGTTATATTATTATAATTATTATTCATGAAATTTAAATTTAATGTTCTATTTTTTCTTAAAAAAAGATATAATATTTCATTTTCCTTATTGCAGTAAAATCTCGAATTTTTTTTATGAATTATAATATTAATATGTTGAAAATTAGTTTTTTGATTATTTTTGATTAATTTAACATCTGTTCCATGATGCCGTAAGTATTATATAGTAGCTAAATGAAATTTTTATCGGAAATAGGTTTCCTATATCCTACCAATAATAAAAATAGGGATAGAAATACTTTATCGGAACTATGCTTCCGTTTACCGTGTGAATAATTGTATTGAATAATAGTATTATTTAATAAAATTTGAAAATAAAAGAAATATATTGAGATTTTATTTAGATAACAAGATTATGGACCTGTTTAAAGTTTTTTGGTTCAAAATTAAATATATTTAGGAGGAAAAAAATGACAGCTGTATTTAGCTCAGGGGACACAGCGTGGATGCTTATTGCCACAGCCCTTGTTATATTGATGACAATACCAGGGCTGGCAATGTTCTACTCTGGATTAATACGAAGGCAAAACGTTTTAAACACCATGCTTCTATCATTTGTAACTTTTGCCATAGTAAGCATATTATGGTTCATATTTGGTTATGATCTCGTATTTGGTAATGATGTATCGGGATTGATAGGAGCTATCCAAAACCCATTCTTTAATGGGGTTTTAGAGTCTCAAACACTGGCTAGTCTAGCACCAACCATACCCACAGGACTATTTGCTATTTTCCAGATGACATTTGCCGCCATAACTGTGGCTCTGATTTCTGGTGCAATCGTCGAGAGAATGAAATTTTCTGCATGGTTGGCCTTTGTACCCATCTGGTTGATTCTGGTTTATGTTCCTATAGCACACTGGATGTGGGGTGGAGGATTTTTGGCTCAAATGGGCGCACTTGACTTTGCAGGAGGCATAGTAGTTCACTTAAGCAGTGGTGTTGCTGCTCTGGCACTGGTATTACTTTTAGGAGTCAGAAAAGACATGCGACTATTACCCCACCACCTGGGATACACCGTTATTGGTGCAGGTTTATTATGGTTTGGATGGTTTGGATTCAATGCAGGATCTGCATTAGGTGCCAACAATTTGGCTGTTTCTGCTATGATAGTAACCAATATATCCGCTGCCGTGGGATTATTAACATGGATGTTAATGGATAAAATAAACACTGGAAAACCAACTCTTTTAGGAGCATTATCGGGTGCAGTTGCTGGTTTAGCCTCAATCACCCCTGCCGCAGGTTATGTAAATATCACGGCAGCTATATGCATTGGTTTTGTAGCCTCAATAATATCATATTATGCTGTTTCCCACATAAAACCGCGCCTGGGATACGACGATGCACTGGATGTATTTGGAATACACGGAGTATGTGGAATAGTCGGTTCTCTGGCTGTGGGTATATTCGCCCTTCCAGCAATAAACAGTGTTTTGACTTCTGGAGGACTCATTACTGGAAATGTATGGCTTTTAGTATCACAATTCATCGCCATAGTAGTTGTTGGGGCCTATGCCTTTGCCATGACATGGATCATTGGTAAAGTCCTGGACAAAACACTTGGTTTAAGGGTCAAAGATGACGATGAAGTTCAAGGACTTGATGTTAATCTACACGAGGAATCCGGATACCGATTATCCTAGATATTTATAAATGCTCAAAAGTTAATTTAAATAATTACAAGCTAATAAATTAACTTGCTAATTAAATAACTAGAATATATCAAAATATAACCAATAAAATGTTCTTAATTGGTCTATTATTGAACATAGGTGATAAAATGAAAAGGATAATCACAATAATCCGTCCAGATAAATTCGAGTCTGTAAAAAACTCATTAGAATCATTAGGTATTCACGGGATGACTGTAGAAGATGTTAAAGGAAGGGGTCGGCAGTTAGGGATTACCGAAAGTTACCGGGGCAAAGACTACAACGTTGATCTTTTACCTAAAGTCAGACTGGAAATTATTGTCAAAGCAGCAGATGTGGACAAAGTAGTTAATTCCATTGTAGAAAATGCCAAAACTGGCGATATTGGTGACGGAAAAATATTTATTTCCCCTATTGAGGAAGTAATAAGAATTAGAACCGGCGAAAGAGGCGAAGAAGCTATATAAATATTATAGTTACTCATTTCTTTCTTTTTTATTCTTCTTTTTAATTATTTAATTATTTAATATGATTTTTTAAAAAAATTTGTTTTAAAATATTTAATTGAATATTTAATCATGTTTTATAATTTTAAATACTAAATTTTTCATTTACTGCAACTTTTAGTACAACATAAATCAAAATTTTACTTTTTTTCTGAACAAAAATATGCCATATCCGAAACATTTATATACCAATATTTACTACATTTAGTATGTCGGAAGATGGCTTCCGATTTCCGATTAATGATCACTTGTGTCTAATGAAATACCTCCTAGGTATGGAGATTGATCATCGGAAAATAATTTGGAGGTACTAAAAACCCTCAAATAAGTTAAATAATTGGAAAATATGAATAAACCCATTTAAAAATGAGATATTTAAAAATTTCTAATTAAAAACGTCAACAAATTTAAAATATATTATCAAAAATTGCATTTTTGAATTTTAGATGCAAATTTTTTACAAAAATGGAGGAAATGTTATGGATCCTGTTCTTAACTCTGGTGATACAGCGTGGATGCTTATATCCACAGCCCTGGTAATGCTCATGACCATTCCTGGTGTAGCATTATTCTATGGTGGGCTAACAAAAAAAGAAAATGTATTAAATACAATGTTTTTATCTCTCATCGCATTTGCCATAACAAGCATAATCTGGGTACTATACGGGTACCAGTTTGCATTTGGTTCAGATACATTGATGGGACTAATTGGAAATCCGACTAATTTATTGATGAATGGAATTGGTGTAGACCAACTGGCAACACTTAGCACCAACCATACCTGAATTTGTTTACATTGCCTTCCAGATGACCTTTGCTGCCATTACCGTGGCTTTGATTTCTGGTGCAGTAGTAGAGAGAATGAAATTCTCTTCATGGATGGTATTTATCGTGGCCTGGGTCTCCCTGGTATATGTCCCTATTGCCCACATGGTATGGGGTGGAGGATTATTATTCAACATGGGTGCACTCGACTTTGCTGGTGGTACCGTTGTACACATTAACTCTGGTATAGCTGCCTTAGCACTGGTTTTACTACTAGGTAAAAGAAAAGACACCAGATTACTACCTCACCACTTAGGATACTCCGTAGTTGGAGCAGCTCTCCTATGGTTCGGTTGGTTTGGATTTAACGCCGGATCTGCACTTAACTGCTGGTGGACTAGCTGGATCTGCCTTCCTGGTAACCAACATTGCCGCTGCTGCTGGTATGATTTCCTGGGTAATTATAGACTACTTAAAAACAGGTAAACCAACCGTACTGGGTGCCATATCCGGTGCAATTGCTGGTTTAGTAGCAATTACTCCTGCAGCCGGTTTTGTAACTGTTCCTGCAGCAATCATAATAGGTTTGATTACTTCAGTAATTTCTTACACCGCCATTGCCTACCTCAAACCTAAATTAGGATACGATGATGCTCTGGATGTATTTGGAATACACGGAATGTCTGGTCTATGGGGATCAATCGCCGTAGGTCTATTTGCAGCACCATTTATAAACTCCCTGGGAACTGGATTATTCTATGGAAACCCAGGACAACTATGGATCCAAATTGTAGCTGTAGCAGTAGTTATGGTGTTTACTCATTTGTAGTAACTTTAATCATCGGATTAGTCATTAAATACACCATGGGACTACGAGTAGAAGAAAGAGAAGAAATCGAAGGTCTGGACACTAATCTCCACGAGGAGTCAGGTTACAGAATCTAATAAGAATGGGAAATGAAAATGAAAGAGATAGTAGCAATTATTCGTCCAGACAAACTGGAAGATGTTAAAAAAGCCCTGGAAGAAATCGGTTGCAATGGTGTGACTGTGGTCGAAGTCAAAGGACGAGGCAGACAGTTAGGTATAACCGAAAGCTATCGGGGAAGCGACTACCGAATTGATCTTTTACCAAAAACCAGATTAGAGATTATAGTTAACGATGAAGATGTAGAAAAAATTACAGATGCCATTGTTAAAACTGCTCAAACTGGAGACATTGGAGATGGTAAAATATTCATATCTCCTGTAGAAGATGTTATTCGGATTCGTACCGGAGAAAGCGGCGAAAAAGCTGTTTAATTGGAAATAAGGTCTAATGACCTTATTCATTTTATTTTTTTAAAATTATTTATAAAAAACTTAAAGTAAATTAAAAAGATTGGGGAATCTATTTTTTTAAATTTATAATATAAATCTGTTTTAAAATAGTAATTTTAGATATTAATTTCATTCATTTATTCTAAAAATAATAAAAATTTATATTTATTCTCTAAATCTGAATTAAAGTATTTTAATGGATTATTTTTGATTTTAGAAATATTAAAGAAAATATTAAGAAATTTGCAGTAGGTTGTAAAATGATACCTAAAAAAATTCTTGTATTAAAAAATGAAGGAAGTCTTGAAATTGACAGCCACGAGTGGCTGGATATGGAAATTTTAAATTATAATCAAATTAGTATTGATGGAAAAAAGACTTGTCTTCTAAAAGAGCCATCTGATGACAATTTTTATTCGATTAATGAAAAAATAGCTCAAATTGATGGACTAATGATTTTTGCCAGAAAAATCCCAATATCCATGCATAATAAACCTTGAAAAAACATTGATTGAAGAAAAAATACCCTATGTGATATTATCAGAAAATGAATTATGAAAATCCTAAATTCTAAAAATCTATTTCATCTTAATAGAAGGCCAATATTTTCAAACAATTATTAAGGCCTTGAATAGAATATCTTCATTAATAAATGAAAGTACCAGATGTAGAAATAGAAGAAATAGAATAGAAAAAGAATTTAATGAAGAAAATAAATATCCAATACAGAATCTGATAAAAAAGTTCCCTATGATTTAAATAGAAAAATAAAATCCTTCCTCATTTTGAGAAACGAAAGTTTGAAATAAGAACTTTTAATAAAGAAATGGAAATGCAAAATGAAGAATCCTTAAAAAAGGTCAGATTCACCCTGCATCCTATTATGCTAGATTCAGTTAAATCATCATTAAAAAAATTAGGATTCTCTAATATTACTATAACCGATATCAAACACTATGATTCCGAAAAACACACCCATGAAACTTATCGAGGCAGTAACTATGAAATGAAAGCCAAAAAATGGCATGAAATAATGATTGTAGTGAGAAAAAACGAGGTAGATTTCATAATAAATATGCTTAAAAAGCTAAAAAATGATGATATTGGTAATGAAGTGATAATATCATCCTCTGATGATGCAATACGCATTAGTAGTAAAGAAAGAGGATCCAGAAGCTTTAGATTAATATTTTAATTAATAATTTTAATTTTTTAGGTTCTACAACTTTCATTTAAGTATTTTTATAATAAATTATTTTTAGTTATATATTATTATAAATTCTTTAGTAATTATTCTTATTTTTCTAATTATACTTATTTTAAAAAAATCAAAATTTATAATTAAATTATTATTAAATTAATAATAAAGACTTTATTTAATTTAAAAATAAAAAAAATAAGAAAGAAATAAAAAAGAATTTAAAATTAAATAGAATTAATTAAATTCCCCTATCTTGCATACGGTCAGCATCAGCTATTTCACTGATTTCCAGACCATGCATAGCTTTTCCAAGTCCTCTTGAAACTTCAGCTAAAACTTCAGGTTCATCGTAATGAGCAGTTGCTTCTACAATGGCCCGGGCAAATTGTTCAGGATCATCTGATTTAAATATTCCAGATCCTACAAATACACCGTCAGCACCAAGTTGCATCATTAAAGCAGCATCAGCAGGAGTAGCAACTCCACCAGCAGCAAAGTTAACCACTGGAAGTTGGCCTAATTTAGCAGTTTCTTTAACCAAAGATAGTGGAGATTCAATTTCACTGGCGAATGTCCATAGTTCCTCTTCTTCCTTGTTTTGAATTTCTCTAATTTGGCCCATGATAATTCTCATGTGACGAACAGCTTCCACAATATTACCTGTTCCAGGTTCCCCTTTGGTACGAATCATGGCAGCACCTTCGTCTATTCTTCTTAAAGCTTCACCAAGATTTCTTGCACCGCATACAAATGGAATGGTGAATTTTTTTTGTCAATGTGGAATAATTCATCAGCAGGAGTTAAAACTTCACTCTCATCAATCATATCCACACCCAGAGTCTGCAAAATCTGAGCCTCTGCAAAGTGACCGATTCTGACCTTGGCCATTACTGGAATAGAAACAGCATCAATGATTTCCTGGACTTTTGTTGGATCGGCCATTCGAGCCACTCCACCATCAGCTCTAATGTCTGAAGGAACCTTTTCTAAGGCCATTACTGAAACAGCACCTGCTTCTTCAGCAATAGCTGCTTGTTCTGCATTTACAACATCCATTATAACTCCGCCCTTGGTCATTTTGGCGAAGCCCTTTTTTAAAACTTCTGTACCATGTAACATAAATTTTCCTCCGTTATTATAAGTTTAGCGTGATTCATATCCGTTATATTTTGCATTGATTACACAAAAATTTATATAATTGATAGTTAAGATTAGTAATCAACATAGACAGTTTGAATTTAAGATAATAAATACTTTTTATATGGTTGGATTAAATAAAGTAAGTAAATATTTAAACGAGTTCTAAAACAAATTTTTGTTTACAAATATTATCAAATAATTTAATTTATCTTGAAATCAAAAAAAAATTGAAAAAAAATTAATAATATCTCTACAAAGAATACCTAATTAAATTTTAAACCTCATATTAATCTTTAAACCTTATATTAAACCTTATAAAGTGATACAATGGCCGGAACTTTAATATTTTCACACATTCTTCCTGCAGTTCTAGGATTTTTTAGTATTATATTCATTTGCAATGGAATAATGGACCGAAAAAATAATTATACATTGATTGGAATAGCTCTATTTTTTGCTGCAGGACTAATACCATTCCTCATATTGCCCATGGTATTATAAAATGAAACCTATGTATTAGATGATTTCAAATACATTCCTTTTTTATTATATCCATAGTATTTTCCTTTTTCGTCTTCTATTTACTATTTTTCAAGCCTTTTTTCCACATAATCCCAGTCTTTGTCAAAGCCATTTAGACTTTCCAGTTTTATGGTGGCCACCATGGAAGCAAACTTTCCACAATCTTGCGGTTCATTACTCACCAGCTTTCGGGAGATGTAAGCAGCCATGTATGTATCGCCTAGCCCAGTGGGATCATTTAATATAATAGGAGCATACGGCATTATTTTAAAGGCTCTTTCTTTTTTTCTAGAATAAATGATAGATCCTCTACTTCCACAGGTAATGATTACCTCTTCCGGGCCTTTAGTGGATAAGCAACAGGCAATTTCTTCCAGAGAATCTTCAGGATTTCCCACAGCCCGGGCCTCTTTTTCATCTAAAAATAGAGTATTCACCAGTTTTAATAATTCTTCAAGATCATTTAAAGGTTGCAGAGTAATATCACACCCATCAAATTGTCTTAAATAACCCTGAAGACCCAGATAAATCGGAATATCCTTTTTACTTAATTCAAAAACAGTACCCAGTGGAATGTCCGTAGGCAAAAGAGGACCCAGTAAAACTCCACTGCATGACCCCTTCATTTTAGAGAAAATTTTTAAAATATCTTCCGAAGTAAATGGTATTTTCGGGGCATTGGATCTCTGAAATCGGTGATTGGGATTATCATCATAATAATTGTTTTCAAATTTAACGGTTTCTTCTTTAAAAATAGGTAGAATACTTTTTTTATCTGGAAAAGAATTTAGGATTTCCTTATCTTCGACTGATAAAGTAACCGCGGCCTTGTATTTTAATCCAAGCCCAGCCAACACTCGAGATTGGTAATATACTGCTCCCCCGACAGAGTGAGTTTTCTGGTCACCTTTTATGATAGTATCCTTACTTACTGGCCCTAAAAGTAGAAGTTCTCCCATTTTATCACTTATTTTATGAATAATCTTGTTAAATAGTGTTTAATAAAGTAAATATGTTAAATATTTAAAACCAAAATTCTAATTGAATAATGTATGTTGTTATAAAGATTTATTTATTTTTATAGGCTATTAAATTATTAAAATTATAAAATTAATGGAATTTCACCTTTATGCAGAGCAGAACCTACTAAAACATTGTTAATACCTTTTTCATCCAAAAATTTAATTTCTGAAGGTACTATACCTCCCCCCAACGTCAATACATCCTTAAAATCTGCGAATTCCTCTATTAAATGCTGGTCAAAGCCTTCATGGGTCCCTACTTTAGAAATATCCAGAAGTATAATTTGCGAAGGTTTAAGTTCCCTTAACTTTTCTTTAAATAATTCCAGAGATAAGTCCATTTCTGGGGAGAGGAGTTTCCCATCTTTAATATCCACACTAACCACAATCCTATCTTTGGGAAATTTATCAAATATTGCTTGAAGCTCTTCCAAACTTTTTAATGTTTCAGTGGCCACAATTATTTTACTGGCAAATTCTAGGGCAAAATCAAAGCTTAAAAGGTCTTTCACACCCCAATCCAGCATAACCGGCAGTATATAATTAATTTTTTGCACCAATTCCAGATTAGATCCTTTTTTCTCAATAGCATCCAGATCGGCAATGTAAATTTGCTGGGCCCCATTTCTTTTTAATGCACTGACAATTTCAACCGGGTCTGGAGAAGAAGAATAAACAGTTTTTAAAGGTTTATATGTTTCCCTATGACCAGATTTTCCAGATACTGCCATTCCCGACATTAAATCCAGAACTGGTATAATTTGAATCATGTTCTAAGAATTAGTTTTTTATAATAATTAAAATAATTGATTAAATCATTCAACAAGTAAATAATTTAAATGATTCTTAACTTGATATTTTCAGTTATTAACAATAAAACAGAATATGAAAAAACTTTATGATTTTTAAGAATTTAAAGGATCTAAAATAAGAAGTCAATTAAATTGACAATTAAGGGGGGAATATCTTAGATCCTTAAATTCAATTGGAATACCGGGTTTAAAACCCTAATATTATTAGATTAATTAAAGTATATAAAATTTTGTGTTTTAAATCGAAAGTATTGATAAAATGTTCAGATAAACTCACCTACTTTGAAATAAATTGCATTTTAAGGAAAAAACACCCTCTTATCCCTTTGAAAAATATATTATGAAAAAGGAGTCCAATAGGGATTTAATCCCCTACTGGTAGAAGGGAATAAATTAGCGAATATGTAAAATATTTAAATATCATACAAACGCTTAATTTATTGTGACAATTCTTAGTTACTTTGTGAATTATTTAACACTTTCCATTTTATTCTTATTATTACAATAAAAAGCATAAATTACTAAAATGTAATAACATGAATCTCTTAAATGGTTTAATATAAAATAGGACATCCAATAAAAAGACTTGAGCGAAAGGATTGTTATTAGATGCCACTATTTTTATTTCATAACTAATGGCTGAGCAGGAGGAAACAATGCTCAATTAATAGAAAGTCAAAATCATATAAATACTTTTTGGAAAATTAGTATTACAAAAATTATAAAAACACTGCAAAACGTATTAAATCATAATTAAGGGCTTAAAACAAGATAAAAAGTAATAATAATAAATCGTGATAAAATCCTAAGTAAATATAAAAATAAATTTAATTGGATATCCTGAAATTTTCATCAAGGTAGGTTTCTAGAATATCTAAAGAATATTCAATGGCCTCATCAGCAATATCAGAATCAGAAGTGGATAAATCATCTAATGAAAGATCTATAGTGATATCAACGTCTAGTTCATCTTTATAAGATAGTTTAACATTAATATCCAGATCATTGATTTCTTTTCGAGAAACCCGTTGTAAAATGAAGTTTTGAGCAGAAGATGATAAGAAATCAGAAATTTGATTCAAATCTTCCTGGCTCAAATTTTTAAGTTTATTTTTCAATTAATTACCCATCCCCGGGGTCAGTCCAGCACCCTGCATGGCGTCCTGTAAAGATGCTTGCATTTCCTGGAGTTTGCCCATGATCCGCTCTTCCTGTCTTTTAATGGTTTTTTCTCTAAGTTGAAGAGTTTCCACTTTATCTTCGAGTTCCGTGTTAATATCTACTTTATTAACTTTAACCAAAAGATTTCCAGCAGATTTGTAAACAACTGCTTCATCATCAGCTTTTTTGAGTTCATCAAGAGCTTTTTGAGTTTCCTGAATTTGCATTTCGACAGTTTGCTTCTGCATTGATATGGCCTGGGCCTGTTGTTGAAGCTGTTGGAATTGGGATAGTTGGTGTTGAATATTTTGTGGGACTTCCATTTTATTCACCTCATAATCTTAAATTAAATTTTTAATTAAATTTAAAATTTTTTAATGTATACAATTTTATATCAATATTGATTTATAACAATGTATTTAAAATTTATAATTATGAATCATATGATTCATATTGTTTATAACAATGAATTATTATAATAAAATTATTGATTATTTAGAATTATTCCAGGTTTTCTTGATTAAGGTCAAAAACCTCCGTGGAAAGCATAAGCCATTTAATAGAAGAGTTCAAAGATGCTCTAAAAGAAGCAGAGTCTTTGGAAATAATTTTTAGGAATATAGAGTTCTCTCGAACAATCATTTCCATGGAAGATCTTTTAGAAGGAGAACTGATAATTTCAGGGTTTACTGAATCAAACACTACCTGGGCCTGAGAGTTACTGTCAAAAATTATTTCAATTTCACTTTCTACAGACTTTAAAGGAGTATTATCACTCAATTAACACACTTCTCCAGATAATCATTAACTGCCTGATTTAAAATTTTTAATAAAAATTTTGAATCCAGTACAATCGCCTTTTTTATCAAAAACCTCTAAAACAGCTTTATGATTTTTATCCTCATTTTCAGAGTCTTTAATCCAGATATAATTCGATTCATCTGATAAAAAATCATCAAAATCTAATTTATTCATTTTAGAAACGTCTAGTGGTTTATCATCAGATTCTAAAAATACATCTTCTAATATGGACATTTCTTTAAGGTCACATTTAAAAGATAGCTCATCCTTTTGAATATTAATTCTATTTTCAGGCAAGGCCACACTGATAGTCATGGAAAAAATCTCCATGCCTTCTTTATTAAAAAATACGATCTTGCTTGGATTTCCATTATATTCAAAAACAACAGCTACGTAAGAATATCCTAAATTAGCGGACTTCAAAAGAACATCTCTCATGCTCATTTTTCCGCGATTAACATATTCAGAATTTAAAACGCGATTTAAATACTGACAAAAAGATCTGGTACGTTTAGAAGGTTTTCGAGAGGTTGTAATTAACATTAAAATTTCTCTAGTAAAAATTGTTAGAATAAGTTAAGTAATGATAAGGTGTAATAAATATTAAAAATAATATTTTCCTTATCTTCCTTTAATAGTCCTTTTAACAGTAGGTACTTCTTTAAACAGAATCCTGTATCTGCATCTAGGACATTTATTTTCCATATAACCCTTAGGGTCAATTACAGCTCCACACTCAGCACATTTATACAAATCATGAACCTCCAACAATCCGTTTTATGTTTCGGGTAGCAGTTTTACCCATAGGGGTAACAGGTACGTAAGCTCCACCAGTGAAGGTAGCGCCACACTTTCTGCAGTTCCATATACCGCTGCTAACTCTTTTAACAGCAGGTCGATCACATTGAGGACAGACATGCTTCTTTTTCATGTTTTCTTCGATTTGTTTTACAGTCCTTTTGGCTTTACGACCGTATCGAGCACCAAATCTTCCTGTAATACCAACTTTTTTGGTTCTTGCCATTTGAATCACTCCGAGTAAATTTTATATTCATGATAAGTTCAGACTCACCATTAATCTATTCCCTATGGAATTTCATAAGGAATGAATCACTGAATTAGTGATTAACACTGAAAAACTGTCAATTACTGGTTTAATTGTCAGTCAAAGTATGATATAAAATAATCTACTTTATAAAAATTCCAATTAGTCAATTGAAAACTTAAATTAGTAAAAATTATTTTACTATCTTAGATTAGTCTATTATGTCAATATCAATATAATCGACAAAATAATATTAGTAATTTAAAATATAATTAAAGAAATATTTAAATGTAGGGGTTGAGGATTTGATAATTGATGGTATTATGGTAAATATTCCATCAATTCTTTAGTTTTTTCCTCGGTAACTTTTACTGCATTCATTATTTCTTCTTTTGTTAATGGAGTTGCTCCACCTTTTTGAAGGGCACAAATATTTCCAGAAGCAGTCATACCAATGGAAATTCTAGCAGATAAGAATTTCTTCTTCATCCAGAGATGGATCTAAAACCATTTGCTCACCAATTTTAGCAAAAGTGCACATTAATGCCTTATCTCTAATTGGAAGAGGTTCCATAGTTTTCGCAGTCAATGACTATTTCATCATCAACAACTGTGGCCTTTGGAATTTTAGTATTTAATAAAGCAGCCACTGCACCTAAAACAGCAGCATCCATTAAATTTCCATCGTAATCCAGAATATGCAAATCAATGAATATCATCCAGACATTCTTTCCTTCAACAATGCAAAGTTTTTCCAGGTCCACCATCTGACTTTCTCTAATACAACGGTCAGTAACCCGGGCTAACTCTACAGATTTTTCATCTGGAGGTCCTGGTTCAAATTCTGGTGCTGCCATAGGTAATAATTCAGAATTAGTCATTATAACTCCAACTTTAGGAGTATCAGGGAATGGAGAACCGAGTTGAGATTTTGTACCTACAATAATCTGAGAATTTCCAATTTTAACCCTTGCAGAACCTTCAGCTTTAGAAATCACACCAGTTTCCAGTGAAATTTCACGATATTCATCCAAAGCACGGCCATCAGCTCGTTCTATATTGTTGATAAGATCAGTTATACTTTTGCGAGTGATTTCAGGAACAACATTCATTTTACTCACCATACCTTTTCTTTAAGGCTTCTTTTTGAACTTTACTAATGGCTTTGGCATCCTTCTACTGCAAGATCAATTGCTTTTTCAAATTCTTCAGCATTTAAACTACCGTCACTTTGCAAGAGAGTAATTTCCCCACTACGCGGCATGATAGCTACCGGTACATCAGCTTGACCTTCTTTATCTTCAACTTCTGAAAGATCAAGAACAATTTCGTCATTGACTTTACCAGAAGCACATGCCACTACCATGTCCTTCATAGGAATTCCTGCATCGGCCAGTGCCACAGATGCTGCAGTAATTCCTGCACATCGGGTTCCGCCTTCTGCTTCTAAAACTTCAATAAAAATATCAATTAAAGATCTCGGATATTTTTCAAGAAGTATTGACGGTTGGAGAGCCTCTGCAGTTACTTTAGAAATTTCCACAGATCTTCTATCAGGCCCTGGTCTTTTCCTATCATCTACTGAAAAAGGAGCCATATTATATCTACATCGGATATAAGCCCTATCCGGACGTTGGAATCTCCGAATATGGGATTCTTTTGGACCGTAAACCGCAACCAGTACTTTATTTCCACCAAATTCTAAATATGCTGATCCATCAGCTCTTTCTAAAACGCCTGCTTCAATTTTCAAGGGACGTAGCTCATCAAAAGCTCTTCCATCTTCCCTTGACTTTGCCCCTAAATTTGTATCTTCTGTGATGATAATAATCACCTCTTAAACTGATTAAAATTTAATTTAGATTCAATTATTTTACGAGGGAGAGTTTTTTTATCTTCTTCTTTGGGTTCTTCCTCAGTTGAAGGCTCAGTGGAAGCATTATCAGTTTTAAAATTGTCTTCAGCTTCTTCATCTAATTTTCCCCTTTTTCATCCGGAACTTCATTCTTCTTCTGCCCGGTCTCCCTCTCCAGCAGCATCCTGCTGAGTCTGATCTTCTTGATCAGATTCTAATTGATCTTCTTTCTGGTCTTCTTGACCTTCTTCTTCATTTAAGTTTTCTGATTCAGTTTCTGGCTCTTTTGAAATCGTAGATCCTCAGAGCTATTGGTTCCATCTCGTTCTTCGGTTTATCTTCACTATTCAATAATTTCATCAATGTCTTTATCAGAATCTTCTACTTTTTCACCAGTTAATTCCGCCAGTAAATCCCGGACTCTATCAGTTAATCCAGAGGTATGAGCTTGCTCTTCAATCATCTTTATAACTTTTTCAGCAATTCTTTCCATCTCTGGCTGTCCTTTGACCCATACTACACCATTTTGACCTACTACGATGTCACAGTGAGTTTTGTCCTTGATCATGTTAATCATGGATCCTTTTTTGCCTATGAGTCTAGGTACCTTGGTAGGAGTAATATAAACTAAGATTCCTCCCTTAAATTTACCCAGGCCCCGGCCTTTTAATCCAAGTTTAACTTTTTTGACTTCGTCAACATCAATGACTCTTAAGAAAAGGACATCCCCTACATCAAAAACTTTTTCAAGTTCTCTTTTTTCTTTTCCAAACACTTCTGATGCTGGTAAAAGACCAGAGTAAGGTGAATTTATGTCCAATCCCCACATAGAAAATCTAATATCATTTATTTCACCAATAACCACATCCCCTCGTTTAGGGATGTACTTACTTTGTAAAGGGATGACGCTGATTTTCTTATTTCTTACGGAAACTAAACCTACAACAGAAGAGCATATTTTATTTTCTTCCCTGAATGTTCCTCTACCAGCGTGAAAATCGTCTTCTGCCAGCACTTCACCAGGAACAACAAGGTCCTTATCCTTTACTAATATCACATTATGCCTCCTTTCTTATATGAAGGCCACATAGAAATCGGAAAAAGAAGAAGTTTATTTAATAACTTTGGTATCCACATTCCCGCCTGTAAGTTCACTCATTTTTTGATGAAAACTATCTTGCAGGCCTCCAGGTATTTCAACCACAGCTATCCATGATCCATCTTGCTGCCATTCCTCTTTGTATATTTTCCCAAATTTAGATATGGCTGTGTAGGCACCACCTGCAAATTCACCAGGCATGCGAACGGCCATTTTAACCTTTTCAAATCTAATTGGAATTTTAATCCGAATAGCTTTTAGAACAATATTTATCTGTTCATCAACAGTTTTAAATGGATCAATATGAACTTTTGCCTCTTCCATGGCCTTTTCAATTCTCTTTGGTGGATGAGGAAAGCCTGTTTGAGGATTAATAGCCTCCCTAGCTATTTTAGCAACAATTTGTTTGTGCTTATCCTCTTGCATTTCCCTGCGCTGTTGTGCAGTAAGCTGGATTTGTCCCTTTTTGAATAATTAACTCAGCAACTTCCAAGGGATCCGTGCTCTGAAATACTTTAAGCATACCTTCCTCAGACGCTTTATCACCCTTTTTAGCATCTTTAAAAATTTCTTCCACTACGAGAACTGTTTCTATTTCTATCCCAGATTCATTAGATCCTTTTCTATATTCTGCAGAAAGATCAGGATCCACAAAAATCTCGAATCGTTCCCCATGGGATTCCAAACGGGCAATAACTGCATCTTCAAGATTAACCATGTTTTTACTCCTCTTCCTCCTTCTCCTTTCTAATGAGAAGTTCTTCTACATGATCTTTAATTTCTTCTTCAGATAATTTCCTGTATTTTTTATCTTTAGCATCAATTACTGCTATTTCAACACTTTCAGGAGTAGTTTTTCCTTCAGTGGCTTCGTAAACAGCATCTAGAGCAAGTTCAATAGCATCAGTAAGAGTCATATCTTCCTCATATTTCTTTTCAAACTCTTCCATGGCCACTTGTCTTCCAGCACCTATGGCTGTTGCTTTGTACTCAATTAATGCACCGCTAGGGTCAGTTTCAAATAATCTGCATCCTTTACCATTTACTCCACCGATTATTAAAGCAGATCCAAAAGGACGCACCCCACCATGCTGAGTGTACATTTGTTTCATGTCACAAATCTTTTTAGACAAAGTTTCTACACGAATAGGTTCATTATAGGTTATTCTGTTAACCTGAGCCTCTATTCGAGCTTTTTCAATTATAGCTCTGGCATCTGCCACTAATCCAGATGTAGCAGCACCTATGTGTTGGTCGATTTGGAATATCTTTTCAATTGATTTAGGTTCGACCAGTTTGCTTGTGGGTCTTTTATCCACAACAAGCACTATTCCTTCGCTTGATTTGACACCTAATGAAGTTGTGCCTCTTTTTACGGCCTCTCTTGCATACTCAACCTGAAATAGTCTTCCATCTGGACTAAATACAGTAATGGCCCTATCATAACCTGCACTTTGAAGTGGTTGCATATGTATACCTCTCTTTTTTATGTATCTTATGAATGTGATTTTTAGTTTTTAGTATTTTAATTGATTTTAAAATGCTCAATTTCTTTAATCAACACTTATTTAAATCAATTTAATAATTTGTTAATTCTGTGTATTTATGTTATGGTCTGGATTTAATAAACTTTTGTGTTGCAGAATGAATGGTTCCAGATAAACCAAGAGTGTGAAAAACAACTTTATTTCCATGAAAATTTTTTACAGAACACAAGAGAAGCCCTTACTTTTTCTTCATCTCCCCGATTACAATGCAATATTCCTTTTACAATAAAATCATTGCCATTCTGACCACAATCCCATTTTCTCATTAGCCAGAGCCGAAATCTACTTGTTTCAGATTCACCATAAAGTTTAAGACATGATTTCCAAATTAAATTAACTAATTCATCCCGGCTAACAGGCTTTTGGGACATCAATTCAAAGGCAATGTACCTTTTTGAACCTCTAAGTGTAGGAGGAAGTATTTTAAGTTTCATTTGATCAACCAGTCTATTTTGGATATTTATAAATCTTCAATTTTAGTAATAAATTAATTTAATCAATTAGTTTGGGGCCCCATATTGTTGGAGTCATAATTGGTATCATGGTGAACTTTTTTAGCCCCAATAACAATAATATCATTCCTTTTTTTGTTAAAATCAACTATATTGTGGGGGTTATTAGAAAGGGCTAAATTTGCCTCCTTTTTATTTAATCCAAAGCATTGACTAAATGCAATTAAATCACGGGGGTTTCTCATATCATAAATAGAAACCGCACCACTACCCATAATCAAAGGAAATTTAAATTTCTTTTGTAATTTAATAATTTCCTGAAAATGAGCCATTATTTTAGATCTAATAGGTGATCTGGCTCTTAAAATATCACAAACATTTAACTCGATGGCCACATCATTATGGGCAGCCTCTTTAGCAAGAACGTGATTAATTCCGCAATCTCTACGTTTATAATATGGTCTTGATAGAATATCAAGTTGTATATTTTCACATGCAGCACGATTTATTTTTAAATCACCACCAACAGCCATTAATATATTGGTTTTTTTTCTAGAACTTCTAATCTGTTTTTTAAGATCCTCGGAATTTTTGGGAAAAATCTTAATTCCTGGAAAAATATTAAAATTTCCATTTCCATTTGAATTTGAATTATGAATTTGAATTTAAGTCTAAGTTTGAGTTTAGGTTTGAGCTTGAATCCGTTTCAGAAGAAACTTGATTTAAATCAAAATCTGGATTTGATATTAAATTAATTTCATTTTCAATTTCAGTCAGGTATTCCTTTGATTGATAATAATCATCTTTAGAATAGAACAGAGAAACACCAGAATATCCCAATCTTTTTGCTTCGTAAATTAATTTCTTATCAGAGTTATAATTTCTTCCCTGAATGTGAAAATCGTAAAATTTCAATTTAATCAGATAATTCCCGGACAATTGTCCATTTTTAGAAATTTAAGTAATGTAATACAATATGCTTTAATTTAAATATTATTTTAATGAACTGATATTTATTTTTTAAATATATTATCCGTTTGGTAAATAAACTAATAATGAGTTAATAATAAATAGATTGATTAAATTAAATTATAATTCAATCGAGATATAATTGGATAGAACAATAGTAATAATATAATAAAATATAATTGGAATTAAAATTAGCCGTTTCAAATATTTGGTGAGCTATTTTAATGGCCACATCTTTTTTAGCAGGATATGCTGCAATTTTTATTCGAACATGTATAGAATCACCATGTTCTACCACTTTCCAATTTCCTTTTAAAGCTTCCTGCTTATCAAATCTAAGAAAGAAATTTCCATTATCATCCATTTTTCTTTCAAAATCATGGGAAATTTTTATAATATCTTCTTTATCCATTTCTCGAAGTTTTTGAATAAATTCTTTGATTTCCCGTTTTTTAGTTATTTTTTGACTTAAAATTGTAACTGGATTAAGATAATAACCTTCTGTATGTTCTATTTCAGGTTTAGCCATAGGAAATATGGTTTTTAATGACTCTTCAACCTTTTCTCCATTTCAGTACCTTGGATAAAAACTCTATATGAAATATTGTGGATCATTTTATCAACATGATTATCTTGAAATTAATATTGTTTATAATTATTAATTCTCGAATTATTTTTATGGTGAATATATTGAAAAATACTGAAATTATTGAAAGTCTGATTTAATTTAATAATTGAGTGTTAGGATGATTAAATATGTGATAAATGTTGATTAAATATCGTATTAAACTGAATATCTGTGAAAATAGTAGAAATGAATAATTAAGATAAAAAAAGAGGAAAAAATAAGAAATCTAAAAGATTATCTTAATTTTTCAGCACCTTTTCCTTTATTACGGAGACCTCTGGACTTTTTACCTTGACTGGTTAAGCCACGGAAAGCCCGTCCGGTGTGTTGTTTTTCACAGATCCAATTGATTTTAGGATCCGTTTTAATAACAGGGTGGTTAGGGTCAACTAAAATAACTTCATAGTATTTATATTTACCATCTGCCCATACCCAGTAAGAATTTAACACTTCCATATTTGGGAATTTTCTGGCGACTCTCTCTTCAGCAATCCTTTGTATGGACTTTTTAGGAGTAATCTTTTTAATACCCATTCTTTTAGGCTTACGACCTGCTTTGAATCGGCTTTTTCTTCGTCCACCACGCCTAACGCGAGTTCGGACGACAACGTAACCTCTTTTGGCCTTGTAACCTAAAGATCGAGCTCTGTCGATACGGGTTGGCCGGTCAATTCTTTGAATTACGCTTTCTCTCCTCCATTGAGGAGCTCTTTCCCACATAAGTTCCCTTACATAGGAATTGTCTGGATTTTTCCATGCATCTCGTACATATTTATACATTAATAAACACCTCTTGTTCAGCTTGCGCCACATCCATGGGACATTGTCCCAAAAAGAGTCTTTTCTCGCCAAAATTGGCGGTGATAAATATTAGTTAAGAGTACTTAAAAAGGTTTGTGTTTAAAATATATTCTTATCTAAAATAGTTGGATATCCTATATTAATTACAATAAACCCATCTACTAACCTATCTAAATTAAATACATCATTTCTTTACTTAGCTTTAGAAATTTATGACCTTTATTCAATAATGAAATCTAATCAAAAGTTTTATTCCGAATTCTAATGATAAATA
>CAVZGI010000007.1:0-65785 GCA_963774795.1 uncultured Methanobacteriaceae archaeon | reverse complement strand
CATGAAGTTAGAACGCTCTTTTTCCAGATCAGGATTGAATATAGCCTCTATTAATGGTTTTTCTGTGATATCAATGGTTTCCTTGTAGGTGGCCGGGTCCAGGTCCCGGTACATGACAAATTTGGTAAAGGAAAAGAATCCCAGCTGTATCTCATCGTGAACCTTCCATCCTTTCATGGATTTGGTGGCCTTTTTTACTTTCTTTAAATATTTTTTAATACCCTCAGCATTGGCCGGCATGTTAAATTCTGGAAGTTCAATATCCTGTTCCTTTAATTTGGCCTGGAGAGATATATTGGTGAGGATGTCGTTGCCGTCCCAGTGGATGGAAAAGGACATTCCCACTTTTCTTCGCTCTAAAATTACAGGAATAAGAACTAAAGGGGCCTTTCTTATGTCCGGTACGTGAGGTTCATCCCATTCTAAAAAGCCCAGTCCCAGGTAGAGAATGTTGTATCCCTGTTCCTGAAGCATGGTCCGGGCCCGTTGATTAATGTAAAATAATCTTCTTTGCAGCTCAGAGGGGGTCAGTTCTGTTTCTAAAAATCGACTTTTCTCTTCTGCCACTGTTTCCTGGTCAACCGGAGGGAATTCCCATAATTCAGATCCTTTTTCCTCTTCTTCAGGGGTTTCTGATTCGATGTGGGCAATTTTTAGATTTTCCACCATGGATTCTAAAATAGCATTATCCTCATCAGACAGATTTTCAGGTAAAGCACTGCGGGCATCTTTTTCAACATCCCTAGGATCCCTTTGAGGGAGAAACTGCATTTTTTTCTCATTTAAAACCAGGTAATCGTAAATGTGAGAGGGGGAATCATTTACCACTTCTATGGTTCGGGAGCGGGGCCGGAAATTTAAAAGCTGATTTCGCATACTTAAATCCAGTAATTTACGCCTGAGACTTTTAAACTCTTTTTGAATTGATTTATTTGCTTTGGACCCCATAGTTTCCCTCTTATATTCTGTTATCCCTAATGATTTTTTTAGTTAAGGTCAATAATAACCATTATTTTTAATCAGATTAAACCCTTAATTTCAATATTATTTTAAGGAATTAATCTGGACTCAAATTATGAATACTAAAAATGTAGAATTCATAAAACATATTCATTAAAAGATTATAAGTAAAACTTGATTTACTAATAATTCTGAATTCTTAAAACATATTCATTATTATATATTATCTTTATTCTATTTTTAAATTATAATATTCATCTAATAAATATTTTAAGGATTACTATAACATAAATCTTTTTTTTAGATGATTTCACTACAATGAAAATGATTCATGGATAAATAAAAGATGGAATTTTAAAAATTTAAAAAATTTGAATCATAATAAAGCAACCGACCATAAAATTAATTAAAAATTCTAATTAAACAAATTTAAAAGAAAAATGAATTTTTTGAAATTAAAATTAAGAATAAAAATTAAAAAATTATATTTCATCATGCATCCGAGACATAATCAGGGCCAGGGTGACAATATCCATACGGTTGTGCTCAATAATAGGCACCAGAGGCCCGATATTACCAGTATTATGATATGTTTTGTAATAATTGGGTATTCGACTTCCAGGAACATCATCTATCCTTTCAATATCAAATAAATGCTCTTCAATGGTGGTTAGCTGGCAGTTAGGTAAATCATCCTTCCAGAATCTCCGGGAAAAATGTAATAAATCAAAGTGAGGCCGGTTCAAGTCCTGTTTTATAGAAAATTGTCTTAAACGATTTTTAATAAATGGTAAATCAAAAGTTACCCCATTAAATGAGACAAAAGCCGTGTCTTCATCAACATGAGAAGTAAAAGCTGATAAGACTGCTGGTTCTTCACCATAATCACGTAATAAATACTGTTTCACTTCAATTTCATCTCTGGTGAGTGTGGCCTCTCCCATGAGTATCACCGGTACATTAGATAATCCCATGGTTTCTATATCCAGAAAAATGAAGTGTTCTGGGTCTTTAAATCCAGCACATTCCAGCACCCGTTTATGGGAGGCCGGATAACGATTTTTAACCAGATCAATAATATCACAGGATTTTCCCTCACCCATCCTGTCCAAAAATATTTGGGCGTTTTTACCAAACCGGGGATGTTCTGTTAAATCTTCCAGGGTTTTATAACCTTCCCCTTTTAATCGAGTGGCTGTAGAATCACCGATACCTGGTAAAAGCTTAAAATCACATTTAATTGATTTTTCAACTTTTTTTTGCGATTTGAGGTTAAATTTTATTTTTTCCCGATTGGTAATCTGGAGAGTGGTCCCATGGGGAGTTTCAATTTCTTCCCCACCTAAATCTTCCAGGGATTTATCCTGATATTCCTCCATAAGCCGGGCCTTTAATCTTTCTACCGGGTCATTACAAATGGAAAGGGAATTAATCAATTCTTCTTCATGTTTTTGGTATTTAGGGGACGGCATATTAATCCTTGAATTGGTTTTTTAAAGTATCTGATTAATGGTAATTAATATAGAATCTAATAAAATTGGAATCAATAAGTTAATGTTGATTTATAAATTATAATAATTATTTAGTATTAATTGTATAGTAAGATAATAATTTTTAATAATTTTTGAATTTTGTGTATTCTAATTTTATCCATTATTTCTATCAATTAATTAAAGTAATTTTCTAAGCCTTTCTGAGGCCTCTTCATGATCCGGATTCAGACTCAGAGTCTTACTGAAAAACTGTATAGCGCCTTGCACATCATCCTGGGCCTGTAAAATAACACCCAGCAAATACCAGGCCTGATCACTGCCTGGATTGGATTTTATTATGTCACTCAAAAGAAGTTTGGCCTCTAAATAGTCTTTATTGTTATATAGAGAAAGGGCCAGATGAAAGGTCAGTTCCTCACTTTTGGAATTAAGGGCAAAGGCCTGTTGGTAGTATTCCAGTGCCATTTTATGATTTCCATTTTGTTCCAGGGACATAGCCTTGTACTGCAATAGCTCTGCGTCCTCTGGTCTGATTTCCAGGGCCCGGTCAAAAAAGGATAGTGCTTCTTGTGATTCACCGCTTTTAAACAATTCTTTTCCTCTTTGGGTTAGTTTATCCAGTGCCTCAAATTCTACGTAACCTTCTGAACCTACAGCGGCCTTCTGAGGAGGGGTTGGAATTGATAATGATGAGGTCAGTTTTCCCGAAAGTTGTTCTGTCAGCTTGTTATCCGCCCTATTATTTATTTTGTTATCAGCCATAACATTTATTTCAGGAATTATCTCATCTTTGGTACCTGATTGCATATTACGGGCCATTTTCTTTAATATATAACTGGTGGCGTCCTTGTGCAGGGGCCGGTTCTCATTACCACATTTGGGAGAGTATATACAGGAAGGACAGCCATCCTGGCACTGGCAGTTATCCACCAGGGCCCGGGTGGAGCCCACCAGTTCCTCAAATACTTCCAGAGCCTTTTCAGCCAGACCAATTCCTCCCTCATAGGCGTCATAAATGAAAATGGTTGGTTCCTGGGTATCAGGGTGATAAGGAGTGGATAATCCCCCAATATCAAACCGGTCGCACATTACATGTAAGGGGAAAAGGGCAATAAGGGCGTGTTCGGTACCGTGTAATCCACCAGCAAATATCTCGTCTCCCTCGAATTTCTTTTCCAGTTCTTCTTTAAGTGAGGAGGGCAGAGTAAACCACACTCCCCTGGTTCTGAATTTTAATGGGGGCAAATCCAGAGGATAGGTGCCCAGAACTTTACGGTAATTCATTATTTTATATTTATAAAAGTCCTCCGAAACTTCCAGTTCTCCAAAGTGAACTTTCAATCCCCCTATTTCCCGGCGGTCTATTTTTTCGGTTATCTTAATATCCACGTCCTTTAGAACCTGGGTATGATAATCAACCGTTCGTTTGGCCACATTTATAAATCGTTTTTTACTATCAAAGGTTTCCACAGTGTAGGTCTCGCCCTGGTTAATCAAAACTGCCCCTTCGTGGGCCTCGCGATAGGCATGGGAACGTTCCATTTTTTCCATTAAACGGCCGCTGTGCATAACTCGGAAGATGTCCGATGATATCTGATCCAGACCATGTTGGAAAGCCGGATTATCATTGGAATTATAAATCCACTGGTGGGGAGTTTCCCTGATGGTTCCCTCATTAACCAATTCCCTTAAAATAGAAGGATCTGCCTCAAAATAATCCTTTAAATCATTTCTATTGAGGGGTAATTCATTAATAGTACACAATAAATGAGCCCGTGCTATGTGCTGGTTTTGCAGGTCAATGATGGCATTTTCATGGGGCTTGTCAAATAAGAACTGGGGATTGTTCATGAAGTACTGATCCAGAGGATTTTGGAAGGCCATTAAAACCACCAGAGAGTCATTATGTTTTCTCCCAGATCGGCCGGCCTGTTGCCAGGTGGAAATCATGGTTCCGGGGTAGCCAGAAATAATCACGGCGTCCAGGGAACCTATATTTATTCCCACCTCCAGGGCATTAGTGGTAATTACCCCAATAAGTTCTCCATTTCTTAGTTTTTCTTCAATACCTCTTCGCTCCTCAGCCAGATACCCGGCCCGGTAAGCGGTGATCTTTTCCACCATCTTCGGTTTCTTATCACCAATCTGGTTTTTAGACCACATGGCAATGAGCTCTGCCATTTTTCGGGAAACTGTGAAACACAGAGTTTGTAAATCCTGAATAACAAAGAATAAAAATAAATTCATGGTTTCCTGGTGAACCGAGAGGTCGTTTTTCTTTTTATAAGGGTTGTATAAAACAAAATGTTTCTCTCCACTGGGGGAGGTGTCCTTAGAGATTAGGTGGAAGGGTTTCCCAATTAATTTTTCACTAAATTCCAGGGGGTTAGCCAGGGTGGCGGAAGAGAGGATAAACTGGGGATTAGAACCATAGTAATTACATATTCTCCGCAGTCTCCGAATTAAAAAAGCCACATTGGAACCAAAAACTCCCCGGTACTGGTGGGCCTCGTCAATAACCACGAATTTTAGGTTCCGGTAAAATCTTTCCCACTGATGATGCCAGTACAAAATTAGATGAAGTTCGTAGGGGTTGGTTAAAATTAAACGGGAATTTTTCTTTATCCAGGGCCTTTCACTTTTAGGTGTGTCCCCATCATAAATATTAGGAGTTAATTTGAGTTTTAGATCTTTTTCTAAGGATTTTATTATCTGCAGCTGGTCATTGGCCAGGGCCTTGGCCGGGTAAATGTAAAGGGCTGTAGCCTGGTCATTATTGGTTAACTGTTCCATGATAGGTAGGTTAAAGGCCATGGTCTTACCAGAGGCAGTAGGAGTAGTAATTAGCACATTTTCCCTCTCTCTCACGTGGTGGAAGGCCTGGGCCTGGTGCTGGTAGAGTTTAAAATTATTTTCCTCCAGATAACGCACTATGTTCTCTGGAAGGTTATCCACCTCACCATACTGGGCTTCCCGGGCTGGTAGAGTTTCCACATACTCTATTTTATCCCGGTAGCGGATATCTTTTTTAAGTCTAGTTAGTACCTTGTTGACCATATTATCTCGTTTTTATAGGTAATTATAAGAAGTGAATTTCTTTATTAGATATGTTTAATGGTACTTATTGGTTAATAAATGTTTTTTTGAGTATTATTTTGATTTATAAAGTGATGCGAATTGATTTTGAATAATTTTTGGTATCTTAAAATGGTATCTTAAATAATAGTTAATAATAGTAGGCAAAAATTAGTCAAATTGCCCTACAAATATGGCCCTCCATTATATTGTAGGCAAAATAGTAGTCAAATAAAATTCCTAAAATTTTTGAAATTATTAAATAAATTGGAAGTAGTCAGAAAATAGTCAAATACTTATCCCATTAATCATATACTAAAAGTAGTCAAAAAGATAGTCAAATTTTAGAATTTCTAAATTATTTTATTCCCACATTATTCCCACTCAGTTAGGTTTCATAACCTGGGAAATTAATTAAAAGAAATTATTAAAAAATAGTTTAAAATGTGTTTTAAGGTTTTATAAATATGTTTAAGCCCCGCTTCATTTACACCCAGCAAATGGTAAACAATCTCCTGGAAATAAATTCAGCCCGGGATTTTATTATCAATGCACCGCTGGTGGTGGAAATGGAAGTTTCACTAAAAAGAGACGCCCTATTAAAGTCGGCTCATTATTCCACTGCCATTGAGGGCAATCCCTTGAGCTTAAATGAAGTGGATAAACTGGCCCGGGGCCTTAAAATAACTGCCCAGAAAAAGGTCCAGCAGGAAGTAATAAATTACTTAAACGTCCTTAAAAACCTGGAAAAATACCTGGAAAAGGGAAAAATAACTAAAAAATCCATTTTAAAACTCCATCACGATATAACTTATCACACCTTAGAAGATACTTATATGGAAGGCCATTACCGTACCATACCAGTATTTGTGGCCAATAATATGGGGGAAGTTATTTTTACCCCACCATCGGCCTATCTGGTGGAGGGGGAGATGGATAAATTCCTGGAATGGCTAAATAATCTGGAGGATTTAAATCCAGTGATAGCTGCCGGAATCACCCATTATGAATTTGTGAGGATACATCCCTTTGTGGATGGTAATGGCCGGACCGCCCGGGCCCTGGCAGTACTTTTGCTTCATCTGGAGGAATTTGATATTGAGGGTTTCTTCACCCTGGAGGATTACTATGACAGCGACCGTTCGGCTTATTATAAAGCCCTTAATTCAGTGGATCCCAAGACCCGGGATTTAACTATATGGTTAGAATATTTTTTAGAGGGCTTTTTAATTTCTATTTCTCATATTAAAGACCAGATACTCTTATTTTCACCTGATGTTTCCCCTAAAGAACAGATTAAGTTATCTAAAAAGCAGATGAAAATAATTGAGTATATACATTTAAATGGTCAGATAACCAACCTGGAAGTTAAAAAATTATTTAATATTTCTCGCCAGGGGGCCTACAAGGACCTTCGAAGGTTAATGGATCTTAATCTTATAGAAAAGAAAGGTGGCAGTCGTTCCACTTATTATGTTTTGAAGAATAGTTTCTAAATTATAAATAGTAGATATTTATTTTCGTGGTCAAATATCTAGTCAAATATCTAGTCAAAAAGTAGTCAAATAATTGGTATTATATATTGAAATTAGGAATCTTGAAATTGGAATCTAAAATTAAAATTTAAATAGTCAATTATACGGCGATAATATGGAAAGGAAACAATTATATCAACTGCATCCCCGGGAATACGAACATAAATTTGATCGAATTGCCCTGGAAACCCTGGAGAAAACACCGGGCATAAAAAGCATGGCCAAAAAATTCAACAAACATGCCATGGAGAGAGACAGTCGTTTAATTTTTTCAGGAAGCTGTTTAAAAGTCACCAAACATAGTTTTCCGGATATTTACCAATTATTAGAAGAAGTGTGCCGTAACTTATACCTTAAAAATATCCCTGATTTGTATCTTCAAAACGGTTTTGAGGTTAATGCCTTTACCACTGGAACTGAAAACCCATTAATAGTTCTTAATTCCGGAGCAGTGGATTCATTATCCACCGAAGAACTACTATATGTCCTGGGTCATGAAGTGGGGCACATTAAAAGCGGTCACATGCTTTATCATGAAATGACCATGATAATCCCCTATATTGGAGAGGTTGCTGGTTCGGCCACTCCACTGGGTGTGGGAAAAATACTATCTAAAGGTTTAAAATATCCCTTAATCCACTGGAATAAGATGTCCCAGTTCAGTGCTGACCGGGCCGGTATGCTGGCCTGTCAGAATATAGAAGCGGTGATGAGTACCTTAATGAAAATGTCAGGACTTCCTAAAAAATATGTCGGACAAATAAACACCGAAGTCTTTATAAATCAAGCCCGGAGCTTTAAAGACTATGATTATAACTCTCTGGATCGGGTGGATAAAATATTACTGTCCCTGGAAGAAAAACATTCCTGGAGCGTTATGCGGGCTGCTGAAATATTAAAGTGGTTTGAATCAGGAAAATACAGCCATGTACTGGAAAAACATTATCTGGATGCAGCAAAAGAAATAGAGAGTCCGCTCCAATGTTTATCCTGTGGATTCGAATTACTGGAAGAGGATAATTTCTGTCCGGGATGTGGAGAGCGGATTGGTAGACGCTAAAAAATAAAATTTTTATATCTTACTATTTTTAAATTATATTAATGCCCTATTTATTTAAATATATTTAATCAGAATAACGGGGCTTGGTGGAGAAAATCAATTTACCACCACAGGCACAATTCCGGTTATTTTCAGGGCTTATTTTCCCGTCTAGTTTATAATAAACTGGACAACTATCACAAAGAAGATAACCGTACTCACTGGTTTTTTCTTTATTTAATTCCCTTAGAGTTTTATCTATTTTAATGTAATTTTTTTCTTTGAAATCGTCAACTTCATTTAAAACCTTTTTAATGGTTTTATCTCTAAAACTACGGGAAGTGGAAGATTTAACCATGACTTTAGAGGTTTTATATATTTTCTTGGCCAGTTTTCTTTTGCGCCGTTTTTTAGTGGGTTTGGATAAATTTTTACCACAGCTGGCACAAAAAACTGCACCCGGCCTGTTCTGGAGGCCACACTTTGGACAGGATTTTCCAGACTGATTAGATTCATTAGAACTAAGTTTAGTCCCGCATTTTACACAAAATTCACTGCCTTCAGGATTTTTAACCCCACATTCCGAGCAGTTAATGGTGGAACTTTTGATATTTATTTTGATTTGGGCCATTTTTTAAAGTCATCCCTGTTTATTACTAATTTTTTACTAATTTATACTTGATTTCTTTAAATTTAAAATTTTCCCGTAAGAAATGGGAATGTAGAATATTTAAAAAAAATCATCCTGATTCATAATAAAATGTTATTTTTAGAAATTTTAAAAAAGGGTCTGTTGAAAGTCAATCTTCTCTTGAACACCATTTTTTCGCAGGTGAATAACCTGAAAACCTCTTTTTTGTAAATTATGGCCAATCAAATGATGGCGGTGGCATTGGAAGGGATTTTCTTCACTGCACATGAGAACCATTTCCTGGTCGGCGGCCCGCAGTATTATTTCACGAAGGCCCTCTTTGAATTTTGAGGTTTGGGCCACTAACTGATAGTTTACTTTCCCGTCCTTATAGAATTCCGGGTTTCGAGGTTTGCCCCCTATTTTTGAGCCGAGAAATATATACTTCAGAGATGCATTTTCCACAGCTTCCTGTAATATCTTTTTATTGAAGTGAGGCACGTGTTTGCTGTAGGGCGAAGATCTAACATCCACCACAGTGTCAATATAATTTTCTTTTAATATTTTGATAAAATCTTCCAGGGAATGATTGCTGTGGCCCAGGTGTGGATTCTAAGAGTTGGCATATTTCATCATTATAATCAAGGTGGTAATAAAATTAGTTGATAAAAATTTATAGGAATATCAATACAATTTAAGTTTTATTTTTTAGAATAAATAAATTAATTAATTTATATTAATGTTAAATTGATTCTGGGGGTTTAAACTGGTACCTACGGAGAATATAAACCCCCAAAAATTACGAATAAGACATCCACATAGATCCGCTTGAACGTGGATGTCTCGAATTGTATATATTTGCATGTCCATATAAATCTTTTGGAAATTCTCTAGATTACAAATCAAAAATAAATACCTACCCATAATCAATCGATAGTCTTAAAATATGATAAAAACATTCTTAGAAAACATAATATAACATCATGGTTATTTTAAGAGATTAAAATTTATATTTAATTAGATACAAATAAAATTAAAAAAATATTAATATTTAATTTTGAGGTTAATATGAATAAAAAAATAGCTGATCTTATCCCCTTTAAAGACAGAACCCTTAACCGGGACTTATCTCGATTATTTGAATCCATGATCATTTTTTTGATACTGGCCGATGTTATTTTACTTACACTAATCACTTTTGTACCGGTAAATCCCCAGATTTATGGCATGATCGTGTTTTTTGATTTAACCGTGGTTTTAATATTAATCCCTGAGTTTATTTACCGGATGTATCATGCTCCAGACCGGATGGATTTTTTAAAACACAACTGGACCGACATTATTGGAATGATCCCTGAGCTTCTGGTGGGCCATTACAGTACTTATCTGCGATACTTTAGATTAATAAGAATTGCCGCCCTATTTAAAAAAGAAATCCGACACATTCTAGATTATCTGCACAAAACCCATATTGACCAGGGCATATTTGCCATTTTAATAATCTTATTTTCAGGAACCATTATCTTTTACATTGTGGAGCACGGCCAGAATCCACAAATGGTAGGCCTGGACGACGCCTTGTGGTACATGGTAGTAACTATCACCACTGTGGGCTATGGAGATATCTCGGCCCAGACCAATGCCGGAAGAATGGTGGGTGTGGTAATCATGTTTGCCGGTATAGGCTTTATCAGTTTCTTAACGGCTACCATTACTTCCATATTTATTAAAGATACAGAAATAGAAGAAATGGATAAAATTGACGTGCTGCATGATAAAATTGATTCTTTACAGGCTGAAATTGCCGAATTAAAGGAGTTGATTAAGAAATAAAATTATTTTATAATGTTATGTATTTATTATTAAAATAAACTATATTAGTAATAATATAAAATATAATACACACCTACAACATGAAATTAATATATAATAATTAAAGTAATTTTTATCAAAAAGTGATTATCATGAGCGGATGGATTGAAGTAAAAAAGGACGAAGAGAAAAAGGAAAAAGTAAATATATGGGACCCGGCGGCCACCGGAGAATCTATTCAGGGCATTTTCATTGACAAAGAAGAGGAAGTGGGCCAGTATAAAAGTAACATGTACACCATTAGACAGGAAAATAAGGAAGAGATTAAAATCTGGGGATCCACCGTCCTGGACAGTCTCATGGAAAAGGTTCCCTTTGGCAGTGAAGCGCGCATTACCTACAATGGTACCCAGCCTTCTAAAAATGGCCGGAACCCCTGGAAGGACTACAAGGTGGAGTTTCGGGAAGTTGATTAAGTTAAGGATTTTAATTGGATTTCTTTAAGAAATTAATCATTCAAATTTATTAGTAAATTATAATTGGTGAAAAACATGAATAACACAGAAAAAGTAATTAAAGCATTCAAAGACTCTGAAGAACCTTTAAACGCCACCAAAGTCAGTCAAATCTCTGGGGTGGAGAAAAAAGAAGTGGATAAAATCATGAAAGAACTTAAAAAAGACGAGACCATTATTTCTCCTAAAAGGTGTTACTGGGCCTTAAAAGAATAAATTATATTCTATTTTTTTCATTTTATTAAAATATTAATTAGAAAATTCAGTTCTAAAAATAATTTTTAAGAATTTAACTGTCTTAAATTCTTTTCAATTCCTTCAAGGCCGATTGATAGGCCTCTTCCGTTATATTTTTATCATCAAACAGTGTTTTTAGTTCAAATCGGACGTTTTCTACCGTGATGCGGTCTCCTTTATTGCGAAGATGGGCGTAAGCTGTGAGAATAATAGGATTTTCATCTGCTAAATCATAGATAGATACTGAATCAGGAGTTTTTGATTTTTTATATAGTGTTGCATCAATAACTTCCAGATTAACAGTTTTAGCATCTGCATTAGGTGATTTAACTGTTTTAACCCTGACCAGAGAAACATTATTATTAACTGTATTTCGAAACTGGTTGAAATTCACCGAATAGTTTTCCTGCCAGTTTTTTGGAGTTTGGTTGACCACATGATTTAAAGTGTCTATAAACGTGTAAAATAGTCCCCCGTTTTCCCCATAAATATTATCTGTTTCTGGATAATAAGAGGCCATGAATTCACAAACCCATTTTTTACGATTTCCATGGTCAGTAATTATCACATAGAATTCAGCTACTTCCCTTCCACCCATGGGTAATGATTTAAATTCTCCAATGACAATTTCACCAGAAATTTCTTCACCTGGCACTAATTCATTCAAAAATTTGGTTTTATAATCTTCCATGTTTTCCTGAAGAGTTATCCCAAAGTCTAACATTTTAAATACCCCTTATATTAGTTAAGTTGATTTTGATTTATCTTTCTTGTTATGTCCATATCATATATTTCATTATCATTTGATTTAATTTTTTTAGCATAACGCCTGGATAAAGGCAAGGGCCGTCACCCCGTGGGCCACCACACTAAAGAGCACCGTGGTAAACACCGCTAAAATAAAAGTTTCCTCCCCAGGAAAAGATCCCAACTCTTCCAGGGCAATCAAGGCCAGTACCACTGAGGCCAGGCCCCGGGGACCAAACCAACCCATGAATAAGGTGGAACTGATGTCCACTTTGGCCCCGATTAAGGATAGAGCCACCGGTAGCATGCGGATAATGGTAAGGCTTAAAATGGCATAGAGAACTATTTGCCAGGTTATAAATGGTAGTAGTCCAGCCATGATTATTCCCAGAAGGAAGAAAACCGTGAGATTTAGAAACTGGCCTTCGGCCTCGGCAAAATCAATGAGGACTTTTCCAGCATCCCGGGTGATGTATCCGGTGGCCAGACCACCTACAAAGGCGGCTATGAACCCACTGCCCCCTATCTCGTCGGCCAGGAGAAACGAAATGACGGCCAGAACAAGAAAAGCTATTCTCTGATACTCCGGGGTAATCCATCCCTTATCCCGTGATTTTATAACAATCCCTGCACCAATGATTCCCACTCCCAGTCCCACCAGGGCCCCTAATCCTATCTGGGCCAGGGCCACTTCCACGAAGTATCCCACAGGCGAAAAGGTCTCTTCAGCCAGGCCAATGGCAATAAATACCAGTAAGAAAGGTACGCATAGCCCGTCATTTAAACCACTTTCCACTTCCAGGGCTTTGCGGATTCTTTCCGGGATTTTCTTATTTTTAACCACAATCTGGCCCAGGGCAGCATCAGTAGGGGCCAGAACCACTCCAATGATGGCCGCTTCCCAGAAAGTTAAATCAGTGAATATTACCACTGCGGCCAGAATTCCCAGGACTATGGTGGATATTAGTCCTATACTTAATAACTCTGAGAGTTAGTAGATTGGATTTGAGGGCCCCTAATTTGACCCGGGAGGCATCGGTAAATAATACCAGTACCAGGGCCACTTCGGCAATGATGAGTACGATGGTGGATACCGGAGGTTCGCGTACATCCACAAAACCTGTTAAAAAATAGCCGGCCGCAATTCCCGCAAAAATGAATATCATCTGGGCCGATATAGGTAGTTTGTCAATTTTACGAGATATGAGGGCCACCAAGAAGACCATTATGAGAAAGAATAGTAGTTCCACCATGTTTATCTATTTTATGTATTGTTGGTGGTGAATGAAATAGATTTTTATTTACACCTGTTGATATATCACTGTAATTATTATTTCCCATTTTTTTATACATTATTCAGGACTATTAAAACAGTTTTACTCTCATTTAATTGGTTATTAGATTAAAAAAGTGTATTTAAAATAAAGGAATTAATATTTTGTTGTTTTGAATTTTAGCACGTATCCTGTGTTTTTGTTTCCTGCCATGTCTTTTACTGCTCCAGCTGGTATGTAAACCTGATAGGTGTTAAGACTCAGTCTGCTTTTGGTCATTTTGATGGTTAAGGTGTTCCCAGATAAGCTGGTTACTGTTGATTTTACGATTTTATTGGTGTTTAGGTTTTTAATGTAGATCTTTGAGAAGTTTGTTCCTTTGCTGATTTTTTCATTGAATGTGATTTTTATTGGCGAGGTTAGAGATAACTGTTTGGAGTTAGTGAGGGGTTTAGTTGTAATTATTCTAGGTGGAATTATGTCATTGTATGTTGTGCCTCCAAAATTAATTTTCCGCGAAGTTACACTTACATAGACATTTCTCGATGTGTCAATATCCGGAGTTTCTAATGTATGACCACTATAATCCCCCATTATCGGTACATCAAAATCATCCGAAACACGTTTTAGGGTTCCAGTAGTTGTATAATATGCTATGTCTATTTCAACCTGATAACTGATATAAACTAGTTCACTTCGCCATTCTGTTTTTAAGCTTGATGATGATGGGCTGGTTATGGTAAACCCTACAGTATTGAAAGGACCAGCACCTATTGGTTGATAGTTACCAATGTTAACATTATTATAATATCCTGAGGGTAAATAACTGGCTGAAATGGCCGTCATGCTTACAAAAACACAACATAAAAAAGCAAGTATAAGAAATTTTTTTTTCATATTTTTCACCTTAGAAGTAATCTATAATCTAGATGTCTAAATATAAATAAATTTATGATTAATTTCATAAAATAATAAGAAATTAAAATGCATTCAAGCAGTTGTATAAAAATAGAGTTGATTTTAAATATTTAGATAATGGTTAATTGTTTATTTTGGCTTATTCCTTTAATGACTATTCTAATAATAGTTTCTCAATTTCAAAAAGGAATCTTTTAGATCTATCTAACGATGTCTTGGCCTTTGATGTTTTCACTGATTCAGTCATATTATATTGAAATTTAGATCTTTTAATTCGTTCAAATTCAAAGCTTTCCACTAAATCATTGGCTTTCAATTTAGTAACATCTAAAGCCTCCTCTTTTGCTTCTTCAAAGTCTTCTAAATATTTTTGTTCTAATTTATTTCTAATATAAACTATTAATGCATCACTGGTTACTTTATGGGAAATACGATCACCTACTTTATAACCCATTTTGTAGAGTATTGCATTGGCCATATAATACATAGCATAATAAGAGCATACGATTACCCATAATGATGACATATTATTTTTATCTAAAAAATCGGCAACCTTTATACTCTCTTCTGAATTTTTTATTAAAATATTTATTATATTTTCATCAGGGGTTTTATTTTTTAATAATCCCTCTTTAAAATACGATTTAACGTTTTTTTCAGCCTGAATTATTTTTTCATCATCTAACATTATTTAACATCCGATAATAATCTTCAATACCAACTAATATGATATTATTTTTCATGGCCTCAGAAACTACGGTAAATTCTTTGCTCATGGCCATATCCATAAATTCTTCAAAATTTAAAGTTGTAAGATGAATATCCAATGGCAATAAAGAAATAATGCTTTCAAAATCATTTTCACGATTTTTTTCACATATTATTAAAAGATCTATATCTGATCCTTTTATTGCTTCTTTTTTTGCATTAGATCCAAAAATAAGGGAAATAAATGGAAAGTTAAGGCTGTTTAGTTTATTATATAGAACTTTGAAATCCAGATTCTTGATTAAAACTTCTCTTCGCTTAAATTCAGCTTCAAAAAGGCAATGATGATTTTTCTTATTTAAAACAATATTATATGCTTTCCCCAACTTCTCTAAAAAAATCAGATTTTCTTTTTCCAATCTTTTAACAATATCATGTACTGTTTTATAATCAGTATTAGTCTCTTTAGATAGTTGACTAATAGTTATTTGTTCATTACCTTTATCTAACAATGAAATTAAAATATCCACATCTTTCTTTTTCATGGTAATATCACCATAACATTATGGTAGTTCTACCATATTATCTATGTAAATTTAATTAATATAGTTTTCTGAAAATTAGTATTTGATAATAAATTTAAACTTTATAAATATAATAAATGATTTAAGGATTAAATAAGTATTTTAAACAATTAAATATCTTTATAACACATTTTTAAATATATTTTCAAAAAAATATTTGAAAACTTATGAGATTTATTATGGTAATATCACCATAACATTATGGTAGTTCTACCATATTATCTAAATTAATATGATTAATACAATTAACTCAATCAAATTCTTCTAATTTTTTTATATTAATCATAATAATTATATATTTAGTATTAATAAATATTATTTCAGTGATTCAAATGTCTTCTGAAAGAGATCTTAATAAACCAATGGACGTTAATCCTGCAGCAAATAATGCTAATCAAATATTAAAAGAGTCTTCTATTAAATCCCAAATAGAAGTCAAGTCTGAGAATATTAAAAATAATCATTTAGTCCTTTGATTCAGAACTTAGCCAAATAGAAAAATCAGACAAAATATTAAGCACAAAAGATGCTAGATTCCATAAATTAATAAAAGAATATGAATTATCCCTAAGTAAAATTATTATTTATAGTATAAACGAATCAACAATACTTTTAGAAAAATCAGAAGCCTTAGACATTCTTAAAGGTGTAAAATCAAAGAAAATACTTACTTTGGCTCTTGATGAATTATCAACTTATTCTGTTTTATCTCATTGCTCGCAAGAATGGCTAAAAAATTTTATTAATGAATTGATATCATTAAATTATCTTCAAATCAAATATAACTCTGGAAAAGAATTATTAGCATTAAATGAAAAGAGTTGGGAATTATTATCTCCTAAATTAACACCACAACAAGAAAAACCTAAAAAAGAGTCATTTTTCTATGATGAAGAATTATATGAAAAACTAAGAAAATTAAGAAATGAATTAGCAGTTGAAAATAATTTTGCACCATACATTATTTGCAATAATGCAACTTTAAAAGAAATTGCCATGAAAATGCCTAAAAATGATGAATCCATGATTAAAATTAAAGGAGTGGGTGTAAAATTCCTGGAAAATTATGGCCTTGCTTTTCAAAAGGCTATAAAAGAATATTGCCACGAAATTAAAGAAAATTCAAACTCAAATAACTATTCATCATAAGCCTTATTGATTATGTCAAATATTCTCACCACAGATCTTTTCATCTTTAAAAATACCATCCCTATGTTGGCATCAGACCCTACCACACACACCAGGGCCACATCTGAGGATCCCATAATAATTATCTGCAGATTCTTCACCGGTGATTAAAAGACGTTTTAATTTATCTTCACCCACATCACTTAAGGTCTTCTCACCCAGGTTCATTAGTGAAGCGGCCATGGCCGCAATTCTCTGATTTTTTTCATGAGGATTACTGGAAGTCATAATCAAACCGTCTTTACGGATGACATAGGACTCCTTAATATCACTCTTGTGCTGTAAATCATCAAGAACCCGTTTAATTTGTTCGGAGATTGGTAACATAATAGATCAGTCACTTATAATTAATTTTTTAGACTATATAATTCTTTTTATTGAATATCGACTATTGGACTAATTAGTAACTTCAAATTAGTTATTCATATCAAGGCCTAATTTGCAAAGCCTTTAACAATCTTTTTTAACATTACACGAATCATACCAATATTAACATTATTTTCAGTTAGAACAATAATAACATAGTTAGAATTGAATTCCTCAATTATTATTTTTCCAAAATCAGTTTCCACCAGTAATTGTTCCAAAGCACCCATAACTCACAGTTTTTGTAAGTTCTTTTATGGCACCCAGAGCGGCCACTGTACTGGCACTTAAAATTGAGGTTTCTCTATCAACTTTTCCGACAGGTATGCCATCCAGGCCCGCCACAATAGAATCTTTAACCCCATTAATACGATTAATCTCCATTACTACATTTTCAAAATTCATAATATTCCTACGCCCCTACTATTTAATTGATTTTCCATGAGATATTTCCTGGATTAAACTATCCATTAACCTGGTCAGATTATGATTATTTAATGCCGAAGTGTTCCAGATATTAATATTTTCGGATATTTCTAGTCCTTCACGAATAGTATCCGGTTCAAGATTGGAGATATCATTTTTATTAGCTGCCACGGCAAAGGGGACATCAAATTTTTGAATGAATCTAATTAATTCACTGTCCACCGGTGAAACTCCTACAGTAGAATCAATAACCATAACCGCACCATCCATCCCATAGGCCAGAGTATCCCACATGAAAGAGAACCTCCGATGCCCGGGGCTGGCAAATAAATGTATTAAAAAGCCCTGACGCTCAATTTGAACAAAATCAAAACTGGTGGTTATATTCTCATAATCACCTTTTAGAAACAGTTCCTGCCCACTAAGTCTCTCTACAATTGAGGTTTTTCCAGCATTTAAAGCACCAAAAACCACGATTTTGAGAGTATTTTCTAACATTTACTTATTATCCCCTGTAAAAAAATAGCATTCTCTAACACTACCAGCACTCCCCCTAAAAAAAGAAAATTAAATCATTTTAGAATGATTTAAGAGTTATTTGACTGTTTCCATTTTCAGAGTCAATACTGTCAATGATAAAAGGATTTCCAGTTACTTCCTCCATCATAGCGGCAAATACCAGTGCCACCGGGCAACCAATAGAACGAGGGATATCCTTAGCAGCTAAATAATCAGTGTAATGGTGGAATTTACAATTATTTACCTTGATATTCAAAGTATCACCATTTAAATCAGTTTCTAATGTGATCTGCCAGCTCGAAATTAGCCAGAAGGTGGTTTTTTAGAAATTCAATGGCATTCTCAGGGGTGCTGGTGTTGGGTTCTATTCCCAGGGTCATGGATCCCACTATGGAAAGGCGCCATAGGTCCTCTCCAAAGGCCCGGGTAACTCCTCCAGAACCTTCTCCAGATACTTTCCACAGACCATTGGTTAATCCCATGAGGGTGGCCATGGTCAGTATGCGTATATTATCAGTTTCTTCACTAAGCCACTTGGTTATTACTTCATTGTTTAAATTATCGCTCATCTTATTAACTCCCGGTTTACTGGTTCATAGCATCCTTTACTTTTTCAGCAGTTCGTTCCAGCTCTAGGAGGGCTAAACCAAGATTTACTTCAGCAGGAGAAAGTGCAGCTAAAACAGCTTTGGATCCGGCATTGGTGAGGATGGCTTTTCCAGTACTTCCATCAATAATAACCTGGCTTAAATCTCCTCTTTCCAGTTCATCACAGGTTCTCTGAGAGGTACCAATCATGGCGGCAGCCATAGCAGCTACTCTCTTTTCATCGGCATTATTAGAAAGTACAGATGAAATCATTAATCCATCTGGTCTTAAAACAGCCACACCACTAACATCACCTGGAGCACGCTCCAGAAGTTCAGTTAACAAACTACCAATATCTTCTCTTAGTCCCATGTTAGAATCCTCCAAAATATTATTTCATCTTTTGTCAATGGCCGGGTTTTTGTACATTTTGTGTGGAGTAATTAATGCTAACTCCAAAATTCAGTTTAAATTTTACCTCGACCCATGGCCTGAACTTAAATTAAAAATTTAAGATTTTAAATTGTCTTATTATAATTAAAATAAGATATATAATCTTAAAAAGATTATTTCAATACTTTTAAAAGTATGGAACGTTGATGCACATTAGGCAAAAGTATAAATAGTTAAATAGTACCTTCGCGAAACTTATAAAAATGAATATGTGGAGTTTTCAAGGTGAATAATAACATGAATAAAGAAATTAACACCATAACCAGTTTTCCCAGGGAGTATCAACAATGAATAAACAAAAGAAAACATTCAAAAGAACCTCGGTTATTGTTGATACTGATCTTGATTTTGAATTTAAAAAAATAGCTTCTAAAAAGTTTCATTTTCAAAAAGGATGGTACAGTAAAGCCATTTCCGAAGCCATGGAGCTATGGATAAAAGCCAATGGGATGATCCTTTTTAACCAGGGCGTTACCCCCATGACCAGATTCATGGGAACCCGGATGTGGAACTTCTTTAATGATAATAATTCCCTGAATAATGATAACTGATTCTAAAATTCACACCATGCAACACGTATTCGACTATTACCAGGATTGCGAATCCCTGAAAAACATAGATTATGACATCTCTGATGATAAATTCACCTGCAATGTAACCACGGCTCGTAACACAGATGACTGTGCCTTTGAAGAGTTACTGGATAAAAAGATCATACCTATGTCCATAGTGGCCCGGGCCGGTATGGAAGATATGACCGGAGACCAGTACAAGATTAATCGAATTAAAGTAGATAAAAAAGGAAGTAAAATTGAATTGGCCCCTTCTGAGTAGGTATTATTATGTGGATATTGCTTAAATTTATTTATTGAATCCATCAATAAATCCATACATATCAATTAATTTAGCATTTGTATAAAATATTTCAGTTTCTATTGAGCATATAAAATCGTATGTGTAAATTTTATAATCAAAATCCTGTTGATTTTTCTCGTAAAATTCTCTTAATTTTCAAAAGAGAATTTTCATTAAACGTTCTAACACCTAAACTGCTTTTTATAAAGTAAGTATCGAATGCAGGAACATTAGCAAAAACACCCAACATAATTTTTGTAATTAATGTATCAGTAAGTGCTTTATTTTCGTTTGTTAATGAATGATTTATCGTTTCTTTACAATTCAAAATCAATTCAATATTTTCAGAGTTGTAATTATCAACATCAATCTCCCAAAGAAATGAGTCCATTTTTGAAATTGTTTTTATTAATTTTCGAAATTTCTTAAAACTTTTTTCTAAAAGAAAAGAATTCCTCATCATGCCCCAGCTGGCTAAATAAAATCCTAACTGTAAACAACTCATTTGCATATTTTCTTTGCTTGCCAATTCAGAAATTTTATCTTCTTTATAAAATGTGTAAAAATAATTATAACAATAATCAAAGGAAGCATACCTTTCGTCTGGTTTTCTTCCTTTATTTTTACCTTTTCCATTTATGAATTGATCTAATGCTTCTTTAATTTCCATTTTATCACTTATTAAGATTATATATCCAAATATTTAATTAAATCCTCTTTAAGGGCAGATCGTTGCACTTGAGATAATGATTGCTCTTTTAAAATAGCAGCAAACTCATCAGCCAGTTCATGGAGAACTCTTTCCCATAATAAGAAATAATCATGATTTAAACTGAAGGTTTTAATTCCGGTAGCATCATTTACACCCTGTTTGAGTAAATGAGGTTTTAAAGTACCTATAACTTCTTCGATGATGTGTTGCAGATAGATTTCATCCAATTTGATGTGGCAAGCATCAGTATTACGCTTGCAAAGTTCCGTCATTCTATTTCTAAGAACTCCACGTGCATTAGAACATAATTCAGCCAAATATTCTTCTGATATTTTAAATAATTCATCCACATCTTCTTTAGTAATTATATCCTTTTTAAAAAGAGATTCTGATTTATAATGAGTTAAAATAGGATTTTCTCGGTATTTTTCCACTAAATATAATAAAGTAGATACCGGTAAAAAGGATAATTTGATTCCTCCAGTCATTTGCTGGAATTGGGCCACATACTGAGTAATATCTTCAGAGAAATCGGGGGCCACCACAACCATATATTTCACATAATCTTTATAGACTCCCATTAATTGTTCTTTACACATATCAAGGCATAAATTTTTTAAATTAAGTAATTTAGGATCTCTAATAATTCCTAATTGAACTGGTCTACAGTTAACTACCGCAATATAGGGCTGCGGAGCATAGGTTCCCAGATACTAATAAATCCCATCCTTCATTACGTCTATTAAAAATAGTTTCATATTCTAATAATTGAAAAGAATCATCCACCAAAGTTTTGAATACCTTTTCTGGAGGTTCATTATACTTATCTCTGGCCAGAACAGTATTTTTACATGAAATTTCCATAAGATCTTTTTTAAGATTTTCTAAGTGTGTTTTCAATATTTCTATCATCAGAAACAAGTAATCCGTCTTCTTTTTTCCTTTTTTCAAGTATTTCCATTAAAGCCTCTAACTTTTTACCAGAAATATGATTAGGCTGAGTATTATCTAAATCTATCTTTTCTTGATAAATCAATTCACCAATAACCGCCGGATAATGTTTACAGTAAGGAGAGTATCCCTGTTTTACTCGATAGATATAATCTTTACATTTACCATCACAAAAATAAGAAAAATCTTCATTTCCCAAATTATAAATCTTCACCTTTAAACTATCCACCGTGGCCATCACAAGTTCATCATCACAAGATTCTATATTAACTACCTTTCGCAGCAAGAAATCTTCTGAATCTTTAACTTTAGTTATTAATTTTGCTTCTTGTAGCTGGTTAACTAGTGCTTGGATTTGGGGAGTGGATAAACTTAGATTATCAGCAGCAAATTTAATCAGAGCCTCACGATTGAACTGAAGAATATCCTTTTAGACCATTATTTTTACAAATTTCTTTAATATCTTTGGAATGTGATGGTTTTTAGTAAATCTTGCTTAGTTGGTGAAGACATATTTCATAATATAAGAAATTAGGATATAAAAAGATTATAGGTTTGATTTTGGCTAATGAAATTAAAATTAGATATAAAAAATTTAAAAAAAAGAAAAAGATTAGATGTTTTCAATAAAGTTATTGAAGTTATTTGCAACTTTAAATTCAACATCCTGGCCTAAAGCTTCAAAGTGTTTTTTACCACACTTAATTTTATCAGCTTCAGTTTGTCTTAGTGATTCTAGTTGAATAGTTCCTTTAGTTTCCAGAACAAAGTATAATTTCTGTTCATCATTATTGTTTACTAAAACCGCCCAATCTGGATTATAGTTTCCGATAGGAGTGGGTATTTTAAACCATGGCGGGAGTTTAGCATATAATATGATATTTTCATCATTCTTCAAACCGTTCTGCAAAGCCTTTTTCAACATCAGAATCATATAATAACATGATCATACACTGAACGTTCACTTTCTAGCATATTTTTGGATAAATAACCAAATAATTCAGTTTCTTCAAAGAGTTCCTGAGCATAATATTCACTATTCACCAATCTTGGTGTATTTAATACCATCTACAATCATATGGTTCATTTGAGAAGAAATGATTTTTAAGAGTATCTTCCATGTATTGCTGAGGATTTCTCTTAAATTGCCCTAATGTTTCACTTTTAATTAAAATATCCACCAGTGTTCTACGAGTTAAATATGTCTCATTTTGTAAAAAGGTGATTATATCCGGTAATAATATTTCATCTTCTTCAGAATGGACTACTCCATGTTGTTTTTCAAATGATTCTATACCCTTACCTTTAATAAGCAATCCTGCTTTAGTATAAATGAGTTTAGGAGTTTTAACATCCAAATTATCTTTCATGGCTTTAGAACATTTATCAATGAGTTCTTGACTGTCAAAATCAACTGAATAAGTAGTTTTATACTTGATTTTATCCCAGAATGCCTTGAAATCCTCACTTAAATAGACTTCTTTATTGAGTTTGACTTCTCTTTTATCATTAAGGTTTTTAATATCTAATTTCTTAGTGAGTTTTCTGGCCGCAGCTATGATATCCTCTTTAAATTCTTCATATTTTTCAGGAACTTCAACAGTTTTATTCTTTATGGCAATCTTTAATTCATCCTGAACCTTTCCTTTAGCATCAATATAACCTTTATCCTTGAAGTAATTGAATATTTCCTCAGAAGCCTGACTTCCCAGATGTTCTAACTCTCCTTTATCATTTTTGTAGCTGATACTGGCAAAGGTATGTTTCTGAATAATCCCAAATTTAATGCCCTCATCCTCTTCAATCTCTTTTTGTAGGGTCTTGGCAAAGTCTTCATAACTCTCATTGGCCATTACTGTAAGAGTGTTAATATGATTATCCTTGATTCTTTCGCCTTCCTGATTTACACAAAGCCTTAGACCTCTTCCAATTTCCTGACGTTTCTTTATGGTAGATCTGGTTTCATTTAAGGTACAAATCTGGAATACATTAGGATTATCCCAACCTTCACGAAGAGCCGAATGTGAAAATATAAATTTAAGTTTACTATCAAAGCTTAAAAGCTTCTCTTTATCCTTCATTATGAGGCTGTAAGTATCATCATCAGCTAAAGTATTTCCCCGAGTATCTTTAAGCACTCCTTTTTTATCCTGGGAGAAATAACCATTATGAACTCCCTCAGCAGGTGTTTCTAAATCTATTTCCTTTAAAAGAGTACTGTATTTCTGTTTGCTGATTACTTTTTTATATTCTTCTTCGAATATTTCAGCATAAATTCCCTTTTGAGGATTACCTTCTTCATCATAGTAACGATAATTGGCCACTTTATCAATAAAGAATAAACTTAAAACCTTAATACCTAATGGATTAAGTTTTAATTCCTTATTTAAATGTTCTTCAATGGTTTTCCGGATTTGTTGACGTTTAATGACTAAATCATCAATATCTCCTACTGGTTTTCCAATGTTTAGTACATCTTCTCTATTGGTAAAATCAACATATTCATTGCCTTCTTCACAGTAAATTTCGCTGATTATGTATCCTTCATATATTTCCCTATTTCCTAATTTTCTAGAGGATAGATCATCACCCTGTTGAACTGTAACAGTTTTCCGCTTAGTTTTACCTTTATTAAAAGTATCTATCTCAATTTTAGCAGTGATAGGAGATTTCTTATTGTCCACCGAGACTAATTTTAAATAAGCTTTATTATGATAATCTGCTGATTCAAAAGAGGCCACTTCAATTTGCTTAACCAAACCCATATCATAGGCATCAATAGCATCCAACTTATATACTAAGTTGTGAATTTCTTTATGGGTAGCAGAGTATTGTAAAGTACAAAGAGGATTTAAAGAATTAATAGCTTCCTTAGCTTTGGCCGTTCCAGTGGTAGATTGAGGTTCATCAATAATAACAATAGGATTAGTTTCCTGGATAAGTTCAATAGGTTTCATACCACTTAATTTATCATTTTCTCGGTGAATGATATTGGCTTTAGTTTCTTTACTTGGATCCGTGAAGCTTCTACGAAATGCGTCAATATTAATAATCATTATCTGGATATTGCTGTTAACCGCGAAGTTTCGAACCTGTTCCAGTTTTTGACTATCATAAATGAAGTAATCATAAATTATATTATCATATAGGCCTTTAAAATGGTCTCTGGTCATTTGGATGGCCTTATAAACCCCTTCTTTAATTGCAATACTAGGAACTACAATAATAAACTTGGTAAATCCATATTTTTTATTAAGCTCAAATACGGTTTTCAAGTAAACATAGGTTTTACCAGTTCCCGTTTCCATTTCAATATCAAAATTAAAATCATTATGGACTTAAAATATTCAGTTGGAGCTAAATAATTCTTTAATTGGACTGTTTTAAGGTTTTCTAAGATATCATCTTCACTAATTTCTAATCTGTTTCCTATACCTTGACCAGCATCATAAAGACCTACTTGAACACCAGGAACTGTAAAATAGGATTGCATGGAATTTTGGCCTTCAAATAAATCCACTACAGCTGATATAGCTTCATCCTGATATTCTAAATTAGGATTAAATTTAAGTTTCATTTTAAATCCACCTATATTGTTACAAATTCCTCGATTCCATTAGTTTTAAGAGTTTCTTTGATGTTTGTTTTGTCACTATCACTGGCAAATCCATTATCTTTAAAAACAACTCGCATAACTTCTGGTGAAAGATCATCTTTTAAGTTTAATAATTTCTGAGGCTAAATCAGAAGTTAAATTATCATCTAAACAGATGATTAAGGCCCCAAATCCAATAGAATAGAATTTTTTATCTTGAATTTGATATTCTTCAATTGGTAGAGTTAAATCAATTCCATATTTAAGCATGATTTCATAGACTAAATCAAGTTCATTTCGACCTGGAACTAAGATTTTCCACACTATCTAATAAGGTTTGTTCTAAATTATCATATTCAGGATCCCATTTGGACAAGATTAGAAGAATCAAGCTTGAAAACTTTAAAACCAATATCTAAATCTATTATTTGATTTAGAATCAAGTGAAGTTTGGCCATTTTGATTCATTTCAGATACTATTTTATCTCCAGCTCGTCGGATACGTTCTTTACCAATTTCACAGATATTTTTATATCCTGCTTTATATGCTTCATCTTTTTCATCATGTAGGTTCAGGAAGTTGAACCATAATAAATTTACGATTTCCATTATCTTCAGCATTTAGTTGCATTACTGCATGAGCAGTTGTAGCAGAACCTGAAAAAAAATCCAAGTATAATATCATTATTTATTAGTATACTATATTCTAACATTAATTTAATTAATGCTAATAGGTTTAGGATAATCAAAAATATTTATATCCATTCTGAATTAAGTTCTTTATTTCTAGTAGTCCCTGATTACTTGTAGTACAACATTATCCCATCAATGTTCTGTATTAGGTTTTTCACATTATCTTTTAAATCATTTAAATATTGTTTTATTTAGAGGTCCATTTATCATTTATTCTTGACAATACTAATTTACCATTCATTATACAATTATTGCCATATTTTCTTCATTAGAATCTCCAATATACCTTTCAGTCCTAATAATTCTTACCAGTATGGATTTACATTATATTTTAAGTCACCATCCAGCTTCATTAGCATAGATCTAATGATTTCCAAGGACTTTTCCTGGATCATTATCAGGATTTATTAAATCTTTCTATATTAATCTTCTGTTTTCTTAATCATCAAATTCTTATTATTGCATAATATCTTTATTTTTAGCATAAATAAAATATAATCATGATTTACAGAAACTATTTTATCATTTGATGCCATTACCTGCTTTTTGACTCCAAATATACAGTTGCATACAAAATTTTCTTCTCCAAAAATTTCATTACATATTTTTTTAAGATTTCAACTTCATTATCATCAATACTAATAAAAATAACACCATCATCTGTAAGTAAATTCCTTGCTAAGTCTTAAACGAGGATACATCATATTAAGCCAATTAGTATGATATCTTCCACTAGTATCAGTATTTGTTGAAATTTTAATTCCTTCAGAATCAACTTGTCCTGTCATTTCAAGATAATTTTGTAAATTATCTTTATAATCATCAGGATAAACAAACTCTTTACCAGTATTATAAGGAGGATCAATATAAATCATCTTTATTTTACCATAATAACTCTTCTGAAGCAATTTAAGAACTTCTAAGATTATCTCCTTCAATATAAAGATTCTCAGTAGTATCCCAATTCTTACTTTCCTCTTTACAAGGCCTCAAAGTACCAGTAGACGGAGTCTGAGCCAAGACGCAAAGCAGCAGACTTACCCTTCCAAGTGAAATTATACCGTTCATTATCATCTTCAGTATAATTTCCTAAAACTTCCTTTAATTTGTCAAAATCAATTTTATCTTCGGTTACAATTTCTGGAAATAGTTCTTTAAGTTTGGAAATATTTTCTAGAAACTATATCCAAACTTTCTCCATTAAGTTGAGTCTCTTGCATCATTTGTCTCCTTAATTTCAGTGTAGAGTTTTTTTAGGTGATTATCTGACATGTCTAATATAGGTTCATACATGAATGAATTTAAATGGATGTTTTCAGGTGTCATTAAATTAACCTGTTCTAAGCGTTTTAACTAATGGATCGCCTTCAAATTCGTTTTTATATTCATTGAAAAGTTCTCGCGTTTGATTTCTTATCAATATCAGCAATTTTTGTCTTTATCCGTGATTTTGTCAATCATTACTTCTTCTGCTAAAAGTCTAATAGCAATGGATAAAGCTATTTTATTTTGAAGTTTCAGATTTTCTCCACGTTCCGAAGCAATTTTATCAGCTTCTATCCATAATAAGATCATAAATATAGTAATCTGGTTCACAATCAAGTTCCAAGATTCCAAACATCATCATATATTTCTTCTAAGTCAGAAAATCTCAAAGATTTAGTATCATCTTTAAGATGTAATAATTGAGTAAGTGTATCTAAAGCATTCTTCATTACTCCCATAAATGTACTCTACCATATTTCGAACAAATGGAATTGAAGCAATCAAAATTCTTTCATTAATATCATCATTCTTAAAGCTCACTTTTCCAATTTCGAAAGATGTTTTGATGATAATTCACCGCCTTTAAGAAGACTTATTTTATCATTATCCCTTAAAGCAATGAAACTATTTCCTTTAATATCTAGACGTGATCCTACTGTCCTATAAAAATCAAAATTGTGAGTTAAAATTATTATTTTAAAAATATCATCATTAAGAATATCATTTAAATATTCTACAATTGCATATTTGTTTTGATAATCAAAAGAATCTACAATATCATCAGCTATAATAAGAGTAGGTTGCTGATTTATTTCTTTTTATTTGTATTTCATAAATAATATTAAGTAAATACAACGCTCTTTTTTCACCATTACTTAAAACATTGATTAAATCATCATTTTCTAAGATAAAACATCGTCATGAGATTCATCTTTATATATAAATTTAACAACAGGAACTTCATCTTTTAAAATAACATCTTCTTGATTAGAAACTTCTAATTCAAAAGGAACTATGAATCGTTTATTAAATAATTCAACAACTTCTTCCCAATCTGCTTTTTCAGTTTTTGCCGTATCAATTATTTCTTCAATTCTTACTTTTACTGTTTTATAAATATTTAATAGTTCAAAATAAGCTTCATGTTCTTTATTTAAAATTGAAATTAATATTCTTTGTTTAAATTCAGGAATATTATTTAATTCCGCAATTAATCCTTTTTTCGCTCTCCAATAATGTATTCTTAATTCCCTTAATTCTTTATTCTGTATTTAAGTTGCATATCAATATCCTCAAACCACTCATTTAATTCGGATTCAGATAATATACTCTCTTTTTCAGCTTGAATAATATCATCAAGTTCTTTTTGAGATGTTATAAAATCAGTTCTATTTTTTAGTATAGGATTTTATGTTCAGCATCAAAAAATCCATTATCATTCAGCTGTTTACCTACAGAAATCGCATTATTATGTGTAAAAACATTTTTTTCAAATATTTCGGATTTATCAACTAATTCAGAATATTTAGTTGCATATTTTTGAATCAAATCAACAATATCTTCTCTTTCTAAAAAGTTAGGCTTTATCATTAAATAAATCTTTATATTTGATTTCATCAACTGGTAAATAGAGAATTTCCATCTATTTGAGATTCTAATGACAACAATAATTCTAAAAAATTCCCTTCATGAGTCCTCAAAATCATTTAAAAATATTGCTTCAATCTTTTTGGCAGTTAAACCATAAGATTTTATTTTATTGAAAAGATTTTTTTTATTAGTTTCGATATCCTTGTAAATTCCATCATAATCTCTCTTTAATTCCTCTTTTACTAAAAGAAAAGAAATATTGTCAAATTTAATCGAATCTTCGTAAATTTCATCACTATATCATTGAATTACAAATATTTCTCCGGGTTCAATATTTACCGAGGTCCTGTTTCAGTTTCTTTCTTTTTTATATTCCATGAGGGTTCTAATTTGTGAACAATTTCTTCAGGATCCCTATTTTTTGAAATATCCAAAAAAGTTTTGGCAAAAGAAGTTTTCATTGTTCCATTAGAAGCATAAATTAAACAACCCTTCTTCTTTTTAAAATTAAAATGACAATTTAGCTTATTAATCCCATAACAATTCTTCAAATTCACTGAAAGCTGCTCCATTTAATTCAACCTACCCCTTAATTCTTCCCTTTTATCTTTCAATCTTTTAATTTCCATATTCAATTCAACAGTACGATTAAATTGAGTTTCTTTCTTCATTTGACCCCTTAGAACATCAATCTCATAATCAATGGCCTTAATTTCATCATAGATATTTTTCATCTCATCCACAGGAAGAACTATAGAACTTCCACCAGATAATTTAGAAGCATTATACTTAATTATGGCCTCAATAATATCATTATAAAATGTATAAAAGTTAGTAAAGCTTAAATTCTGTATTTTAAGGCCCTCAAATAACTCTTTATCAATTTCATCTAAATTATTTAAATCAATCCAGTCAGTGTAAATATACTCCTCAATAGTATTCTTAGTACTATCTGCCAGGCTAATACGTTGATGGCCAGTAAATATTCTTATTTCATTACCATATTCAAAGGAAAGAACCATAGGATAGGGAATAGTACGCATTATAATATCGGCCAATCTTTTTAGCTTATTCGGGGCTTTAAGATAAACATTAATAAACTCTATTTCATCATATTCCAGTTTTTCATCTTGAAATTTTTTAATATTGATATTATTTTCTTTTAAGGAGTAGCACCATCTTATTTTATCCACATATTTAATGAAAATATCCCGATCAGCTTTTTTTAAGCTCCATATTCTCATAGAATAATTTTTTGAAGATGACATTACCCACTTCACAGCTTGCTGGAATATTCAGGAATTCTTCTATTTGGGCCATAAATATCACTTTAAAATCAAGAAGGTAACCAGTTCAAATTCTTCCATACCAGAAAGACTATTTTTAACCGGGGTTGTTCCACCCTTAGAAAAGAGACTGGCCACTCCTGCTTCTTCTTTTTTACCTAGTATATTCTCAATAGCAGATTCTAGTAGATCTGAATATTTGCTCATGTCACGGCCATCATGGGTTTCTTTATTAAACTCTTGGATTAAATCTAGGAAAACCTCTTTTTTACCAGAACACAGCTTTTTATAATAATCCATAATCTTCTTAACCTGGTTATAATTGAGTTCTACAGAACCATCTTCTCCAACATAAACCATATAATGAGGGAATAATGCATTTTGATCTTTGGTTTCTTCATATCCTTTAACTTGTTTTAAAACAAAGATAACACCTGGTTTAATAGTTTCTCTAAGTTCATCTTCAATTTTAACAATGGAATAAATTCCATTGGGAGCTTCCTCCAGTACTTTTCGATTATTCTTTCATATATTCCATGAGATCAATTTTAAAGTCATTAAAGGTCAAATCCGTGATGGAAATTCCACCAGAAACATCCTCTAAATCAATGACTTCGTCTTTGAAGACGTTTGAGTTGTTTTCTACGGTATTCCAGATCATTCATTTTCTTTCTATCGCCATCTTCAATGATATTCTCTTCACCAGTGGCCGATACATCAACCATAACCATTTTACTCTCTACCCGCCCTTTAAGGTTGATATATTCATCCAATTCCAAGTTAGGCCAGAAATTAACCAGTTGTATTTCATTATTAGTTGAGCCTATACGGTCTATCCTACCAAATCGTTGGATAATACGCACAGGATTCCAGTGAATATCATAGTTTATTAAATAATCACAATCCTGCAGGTTTTGACCCTCAGAGATACAATCAGTCCCAATAAGAATATCAATTTCTTCTTCAATATATGGATTTATTTTAGCTCGTTCTTTAGATATTGGAGAAAAATTAGTTAAAATATCATTAATATCCGTAGATCTAACTTCTTTTAAGGTGGTTTTATTAACATCAGAACCAGTTACTAAAGCTGAATGAATTTGATGATTTTCAAAGGCCCATTCATGTAAATTTTCATATAAATATTGTGCAGTATCTGCAAAAGCAGTGAATATTACGATTTTTTTGTTATTATGATTAATGGGGTTTTTAATCTTTGATTCAATCATTTCTTTTAAATCCTGAAGTTTAGAATCACGATCAGGAGTGATTTGTTCAGCTTCAAATAGAATATCTTTTAATTTATCTTTATCTGCCTCTAAATCCTGTTTCCATTTAATTAAATCCATATCTTTAAAAAGAACTTTCTTCTTTTTACCAAACATCATGTCATCGTATTCATCTTCTTCTGGATCAATTAATGAAATATCAATTTTTGGATCATAGTTTATATCATGATTATCGATTTTGTATAACACATCGTCGATTTTCTCCAGAAGAGTACTTATGGTAAGTTTAAAAGAATGAATAGAACTTTCCATACGTTTTAACATGTTAATTCTCATTAAATTAACAACCTGACGTTCACGATCACTTTGTTTAAATACAGTAGTGACCATCACCTACAGCCATATCATATTTTTCACTATAGGCTTCTCGTTTATCAGGTAATAAATAAAGTATAGGAGAATAAATAGCTAAATTAAGACGTTTAATATTAAGATTAACTTCCCTTAAAGGTGGGAAAACACCATAAACATCAATATCAGAATACTGATTAACTGGAGGTCTGCGAATAGGGAATTTTCCAATTTCATCCAGATTATAGTATTTTTCTATATGTTTTCGGGATCGGGCAATAGTTATAGTATCTAATAACTTAAAATAATTCTAAATCCATCATATCAACAAAAGCTTCTCCCGTTCTATCCTCATCAGGAAGCTCTGACCATTGATTAAAAACCATCTGGGCTTTTCTTAATATATTTTCAATACTATTTAATCCTACATCACCAAAAGCATGATCATTATTTTCAGTTATAAAAGCTATTTGGTTCTTTATATCATTCATACGGTTATTTACTGGAGTAGCTGAAAGCATTAAGATTTTAGTTTTAACCCCTGCTTTTATCACTTCATTCATCATTCGCTCATAACGAGTGACTCTATCTTTAAATGAAGGATTATTTCTGAAGTTATGAGACTCATCAATAACAATTAAATCATAATTAGACCAGTTAATTGTTTTAAGATTGATTTCCCCTGAAAATCCACCTTCTCGGCTTAAATCAGTGTGATTTAAAACATCAAAATTAAATCTATCATCAATGAAAAGATTCCTCTTATCATTTTGGGTGTAAATGGTCCAGTTTTCCCGGAGCTTTTTAGGTACTAAAACCAGTACTCGATCATTTCTAAGCTCATAATATTTGATAATGGCCAGAGCAGTAAAAGTTTTTCCCAAACCAACACTATCTGCAACAATACAACCATTATGTTTTTCTATTTTGTCTATGGCCCCAATAACCGCATCTTTTTGGAATTTATATAATTTATTCCATATTTCAGTGTCTTTAAACCCAGTACGGGTTTTAACAATATTTTCTTCAGTTAATTCATCCAGATATTCATAAAAAATATTATACATAGTCACATAATAAATAAATTCAGCCAGGATTTTCCTTATACATTACTTGCATTTGTTCTAGTACTTTATCTTTAACATCTTCTAATGCAGTCTTCGTCATTCCATAAGTTCATTAAAATTTTTTAAATAATGAAATGAGTGCTTCTTGCCATACATACAAGTGTTAAAATCAGAACGGTCTGATGGAGTAATTCCTAATCCATCAGTAGTAAAATCAACACTTCCATTAATTAAAACATGTTCATCTTCACCATTTTCAATATAAACCATTCTAGGTTGAGCAGTATTAGCTTTTTTAAATGATTTAATTTCTGCTTTATTTTTAAGCCATTCAGCACATTCTTTAGCTATATGGCCCTGTTTCATTTCATTTCGAAGCTTTATTTCAAAATCATTTCCAAATATTTCTTTTTCATTATTTTTATCAATGAAATATTCCCTTACTTGCTCATTGTCCTTTTTTAAAAAGCTAGGTTTGGTAAAAATAAAACGCATGTTATCTATTTTGCTTAAGTTCTTTACTTAAGCTCAAAATAAGCATACATTGTAAAATAAGCCGAGATTATAGAAAGTTTAGAACCTTTTTTAAGGTTTTCACGTAACTCTTCGTGCACCGTTCCATTTTTTTTGTTATCCAGCATTTTTGGTGGTTTCAATTTTAAGCCCCGTCCCATTTAATGATAATAAATAGAAATTATTTATTATATGAGTTTATGATATTATTATTAAATTAACACAGTATATTTATAATTTTTACGTTTTAATCTTAATTATAAACATAATAACTGACAATTCTAATAAATCAAAGATTTGTAAAATTAATAGTAAAAAGTTTACTAAAATAATGATTTTTATCATTTTAGGAAAGAAAATAGCTAAATGTTTAAATATAAAATAAATCTGGGTGAAAAAATGGAAAAAGAAATAAAAGGGGTTACACATCCCATACCAACCGAATATGCAGAAAGAATATATAAAAAGGGAAAAACTGTTTTTGTAGGAAAATCACATCTAGGAAGAGTCTCTAAAGGAGATAAATTCATAATCTATGAATCCCATGGGGCCAAGGCCTATACTGGATGGGCTGATATTATTCAAGTAGTGAAAATGAAGCCTGCTGATATTTTAAAAGAATATGAAGATCAATTGATGGTAACTACTGAAGAATTTAAGGAATATTCTAAAGGAAGAAATGATATGAATGTTATTGAGTTTGAAAACTTCCAAATGTTCAATAAAAAGGTTATTCCTAAACGATTCGTTGCTATTGCTGGAAAATACATCTATGAAGATGAATTTAAGATGATTGAGAAAAATAAGGGATGATTCCAATGGAAACCATAACTAAATGTCTAAATGAATGGAATGCCACTTTAGAGGCCCTAGGCCAAGGAAAACAGACTATTTTAATAAGGAAATACAATACTTCTGTTGAAAAGTTTCTTTTATATCCCACTACCAGCTATGCCAACTAAAGATGACTTTTTAAAAAGCTTTAAAAAAGAAGATCAATCATTCGCAGAAAAAAATGCTCTTCCTAAAGAAGATGGAGATAAAAAAGAAGTCAAATACTTTGCCACTGTGGAAAAAGTCATTGAAAAACCATCTTCCAGAATAGGAACTTTAAATAAATTCCACATCTGGACTAATGAACATGTTAAATCATATTTAGGTTCTGGTAAGGCCTATGTCTGGGTTTTAAGAGTTTATGAATTGGAAAAGCCAGTTATGGTTGATCGGACTAAAGGCCTGCTTTATGCTAATGTGAGTGAAGAAGTTCCTTTAAATGGTAAACCAGTTCTTAATGATGCTGAATTTTCAAAAATTCTTTCTGAAATTGAAAACAAATAATGAGTTGAGATTATGGACGCTTATTTCAGATTGGGGCGCAAATTCAGTATAAAACGTAAAAAAGAAGATGGTTCAGAGGAAGAGCTAAATGAACCTTTAATAATTGAATATGTTACTCCCAAACACAAGATTGTTCAGATTGAGCTAAATAATGGTGTCGTGGAAAAAATAATAACCATTGAGTCTAAAGAAGCGCAATCACGAGAAATTTACAATATTGATGAGTATAATTTTTCTAAAAAGTCCCAATTCAAGAAAATTAAGAAAAATAAGCCTTAAATTAGTCCTTTTAAAGACAAAAAACTTTTTTATTATCTATTGATGATTCTTAATACTAGATTTACTAATTTAAATGAAATATATTTTCATTCATTTTGATGCCAATCATCATTCAAGCGGAAATTAGATTTTTATATTAAAATTGGATCTCAAAAATTCTAAGTATCGATTATTAATTAATTTAGTATCATCTAATCATCCGAATACAATATTTATTAAAAAAAGGAATTTGCTTCTTTTAATAATTCATCATTAATCGCAAATCGACGGTAATTATCACCAAAACCACAAATAATAGCCGTAGATTTCAAAAGCATGTTTTTAAAATCACTTTTTTCTTCAGAAAGTAAATCTAATATATCTCTTAAACCCGATTGAAATGTAGAACTGTTTAATGAATTATCTAACAATATAGAATAATATTCATCAAATTCATCATATCTAAAAGTCAAATCTAAAGATTCAAAACTCTTAATTACATAACGTTTAATGTCAATATAATTATTTTTATCAATTAAATCAGAATATGAAAATAGGTTGTCTGCCAAACCCATAATAATCTCTATTTCTAAAAGAATAGCTGAATGTAAGTAAGCGGCTGAAAAACATTATAATTGAATCTTAGAACAATTATTCCTATTCACATCGCTAAGATTATCATTTAAAATTGATTCGAATTTATCAGAAACTGCAGATTTATTTAAATCTGATTCAGAAATTTCTTCGTCCATATATCTAATGCAAAATGGTAAAAATAAATTTATAAGAATAGATTGGGATCTAACTAATCTTGTTTCTTCATTTTCATCCTCTTTTTTCATTATATAGTACTGAAGTATTCCATTTGCCAATTCAATAATTCTAATTAGTGTTTTCTGCATTTCTTTGCTATCCATAGAATGGCCAATTGAATAACTTGGTGATTTAAGTTCTTTTTCATGAAGGTTATTTTCTTCAGTTTTGATTCTATTTTTGTGGACCATAAAACGATGAATTCTGTTTAAGTCTCTAATAATGCTAGTTGCATTTTCCCTCTTACAGAACTTGGGGAAACAGACCTTTTTTCACTAGAAAAATTTACTATTTTCTCTGATTGTTGGTTTTTTGGGCTATCCAAAGCTTCAGGTCGACTAATTCCATCAATAATCGACAAAATCTCAGTAATATGAGATATTGTTCATTATATAATTTAGTATCTAAATCTTTTGGTGGAACCCCTCCGATTTTCCTTATTTTCTTGAAAATTGAGTTAACATCATAAAAAATCCTTCTCCTCGATTCTTTGTCTTGAAATGTAATTTTAACTTCAGTAGGATAACTTTCCATGATTTTAATAGTTATTATGCCTTCCTTAAGATTAAAATTATGTTCTATTTCTTTTGAATTCGCTAGCGAGATTAATATTACGGCTTCTCCATCTATTTTTTCTGTTTTAATATGTAATTTTTTAATAATATCATCAAAATCTGCCGAAAATATCTTTATAGGATTAATAATTGATCTTCTGATATCAAAATCAACTGGTTTAATTTTTGTTAAATCTTTAATTTCTTTTGATTTAATTTCTTGAAATATTTCTTGAGGAATAATATCCTTATACAGTACTGAAAATTCAATATTTCCTTCTTTAGCACTTTTTAAAAGCGCTGAAATTGTGAGATTAGGCGATCCTAATAACAGATAGTTTGTTTCACAAGCTAAAAAACATGATTTTAGAATGAAATGTCCTGCCTTTCTCTTGAAACTCGCATCTTTGAAAATGAGCTTTATATTTTTTTTCTTAGCAAAATCTCGGTAAATTTCGGGATGTTGGAGGTTATGATTTTTAGGCAATAATATATTCATCTGTTCAAAATATATATTTTTAAATAGATTTTCTATAACAGATGAATTTTTTATAGAAACGGTGCTAATAAAGTAATTTCCTCGAATTTTTTTGTTTCCATATTATCAAATATTTGATTTAGTATGGGCTCTTTTAAATTATGGATTATTTTAAAATTAACGTTATCATTATGATTTACAGGGAAATAACTGGTTATTTCGTCATTAATCAGTTTACTAATTCTTTTTCCATGTATGTACTTTTCATTTAGCTCTTTTAATATCTCTATAATCGATTCAATATCTGAAAACGTCTTATCGATATCATATTGGGTTTTAGATATTAATTCTGCATTTTTGGTGAAACCTTGGAGTGATAAGTTTCCGCTCCCCAGGTAATATGTGATTTTAGAATCAGAAAGGAATAGAAAGATTTTTGGATGGAAGACACCCTATTAGTGTATATTGGGACAAGATGGTATTTTAACCCTGTAAATGGAGTAAACTCATCATAACTTCTTTCATATTGCTCTGAATCTACTAATACAACTATTTCTGAGCTTGGGTTGTTATGTATGAGTTCTCTTAAAAGAAAATTGTCAAAAAATATTGGATCAAAGGTATAGGTAGTCAATAGTATATAATCGTTATTTTTTTGACTTTTGAATTCATCTATTAAGTTTATCCTATCCTTTTTAGCCATTGGATCCCTCTTTCACTAAGTTCTAATCTATCATTATAAATATTAAGCAGACCTAAATCAGAAAGTAAACTTCTTACACTACCCCACCTGTTATCTCGAGCATAATAATCTATCTTTTTATTTTCACTGAATACATAGCCATTTTCTTCCAAGAAAAGCCAGTTTTTTGTCCCAGAATCATATAGCCTCAGTGTGGACTCATACAAATGTCTTTTAATAATTAAATTACTTAAAAATTCTAGGAATTCGAAAATTGTAACATCATGTCCTTCGTTTTCTATATATTCAAAAATATCTTCAATAAATAAAGAATAAAAATCTGATTTATTGTTTTGAAAAGCATAACATTTAATTTTTTTATCAATAGAAGAATATCTGTTAAAAAGTAAAGATATCATCAGTAAAATATTAGCTAGTCTCTCTTCACCATCCGTTGAACTAATATCATCAAAAACATCTGATTCATTGATTACAGAATCTAAACTTGTTTCAACAGATTGATTTAAATCATTTACCATTTTTATAAAATCAATGAGGGAATAGTCGGAAATTGATTCTTTATTAACCTTCTTTATAATAGGAATAGAAATATCCACTTTCCAAATTATCTAGTATATCGTCTTTATTTATGCCTATGTAATCGATTATTATCGTATCAATTAAATCCAAATACATTCTTAAAGTGTATATATAATAAACATTGAGTTGCAAAAGCTCCCAATATTTTTTTACAGGCTCTAATTTACCCAAATCAATTGAATTATGATCATCTCTATTTTGATTGAAATATATCGCATCCCATATGTAACGCTTATAACCCGAATCGATTGTAGGATTGGTTTCATGTACAATTTTTAGGAACATTAAGAGAGTATTTCTTCTTTTAAGATTTTTAATAATTTCTTCATCCGGAAATTCATGAGGTTGTTCACCAAATTTTCAAAATTATCAAGATTTATTGAACCTTTTAGAAATCCTCAATATTCTTCCTGCTCAATTCCACTCATCATTCTTCTTTGAAAAAAAACCGAATAATAATCTGGACATTATCTTCCTTTCATTAATGTTTCTTTCAGTATTACATATACAAAGCCCATTTTCGCCTATTTCTTTCAATTCATCCTTTTTGAAATTTTTACCTCTGAAAAACCTGGGGAATATTTGTCCAAGATATAGCTGAATTTTTAAGCATTCTTTGAGAATCTATTTATTCCAAACTCGTCTTTCCAAGCACATCGCATAATTTCTAATTGCTAACGTAGTAAGACCATCCCTGGCCGGTAATTTTAAAATTTAACTTAAAACTTGATTTTCATCCCATTCTCCTTTAAATTTAGTTTTATTGTGTACTCCATCAAGTGGTTTATCATCACCATCATGATGAGCTAGACACGCCAAAATAAAAATTCTCTCAAAATTATATCTGTCTGGGACTATGTTCGTCAAATACTCGAAATAATAAGCTATAATAGTGTAATATCGTATTCTATTAGTAACAGAAGTTATTCCTGGAGTAAAATCCACTTGTATCCTCAGATGCTGACTCCAAATTCCTAATAAATCTACATTCCGGGAATCTGATTTTATCCTCTCAGACCAATTTATACTAGAATTTTCTGTTACTTGCATAATAAATAATGGACAATTACTAATATTAAAGTTTTATTAAACAATTAACCTTAATTGATAGATTTAAGCCTGATTTATTAAGAAAATATAAATATCATCCAGACCATTAATTTAATATTAAAAACTATTTTCTTATCAATAAATTTCGGGGGCAATATAATAAAGTATAAAAAATCAATCCTGACCTTAATCATGGCCCTGGCCATATTATCCATGGCCAGCACCGTCTCGGCGGCCAATTATACTGTAAATAATACTACTTATACTAATGTTTTCACCAGCACTGGAATTAACAATAATTTCAACCTGGATGGCACCGATTACACCTTTGCTGAGGGTGACACCTTCACCTTTTTAGAGGGCCTGTACGAAAATGTGAAAATAATCCTGGATAAACCACTGTCCATGCTGACCAATGGGAGTGTGAACCTCACTGGAAATAACAGCAGCAATGACATTATTCAGATTTTAAATACGGCCAATAATTCCAATGTTTCTGGATTCAATATCAATGGATCCGTGAATATTTCGGCCAGTAATGCCACTTTAAATAACAGCACCCTGGTGTCCTCTTCCAGGGATGGCATCATCATCACCGGCCATAATAACACAGTTTCCGGCAATACCATCCGCTACTCCAACCAGTCAGCTGTTAAATCCACCGGAGAGAATAACACCATCAAATACAATAACATTTACTCCAGTGGGCCTGGATGGAATCACTTCTTCTGGAAAGAACGCCAATTTAGATTCAAATAACATCTATTACAGTGGAAAAAATGGGATTAACTCTACTGGAAATAATGTTCGCATCTATAACGACACCACTAATTATAACAACCAATCTGGTATTTACTCTGAAGGTAATAATGCCAATATTACCTTAAATGATGTTATGAACAACAAAGAACACGGTATTTATTCTAAGGGGAACAATGCCAACATAGCCCAGGCCTATGCTCTTTATAATTCCAAACATGGCATATACCTTACTGGAAACAACACCAGGGTAACTGGAAATACTTATACTTACTACAATGGCTATTCTGGTATTTATTCCAGTGGTAGTGGGAATTCCATGAGTTCTATTTACTCCCGTAATAACACCCAGAACGGAATACACATCACCGGGGCCAGTAACAGCATATCTCTATTCCACGGCCAATAATAACGGTTTCAATGGGATACACTCCACTGGGGCCAATCTCTACGTATTGGGTGATTTCTGAATCTCGATAGCAGTTCAGTTTCAATAAACAGAATGGGATTTCTTCTACTGGAACCAATGCCCAGATATACTTATATATACAATGCATCAGCAATGGACAGAACGGTATTATCCTCTTCGGACCAATACCACCATATTCTATTTAACTGCAAGTAACAACGCACAGAATGGGGTTTTACTCCTCTGGAACCGACTTTATTCTTGCAGCAAGGGAAGCACTAATAACAACAAACAAAACGGAGTTTACTCGGCCGGATACAAAGTTAACCTGTACAGCATATCAAACCAATTCCAACAAACTAAATGGAATCTATTCCACCGGCTCTGCTGCTTTTATCCAGAATATTAATGCTGCTTACAACAATCAAAACGGTATATTATCTACTGGAAGTAAGAACCTCATTGATAACAGTACCCTCTATAAAAATAGCGTTAATGGGATTTATTCCACCGGTTCTGATGTTCAAATACTGAGTAACAAAATAACATCCAGTGGTAACTGTGGAATTGCTTCTACTGGGCTAATAAGGCCATTATTGAGTACAACAGCTGCATTAGGTAACCGGTACGGAGTATATGTTAAAGGATCACAGGCCCTTGTTTACCTTAATACGGCCAAGTACAATACCAGCACTGGTATCTATTCTGTAGGTACATCTAATATCATATCCAAAAACACTTTGTACTACAATAAAGGAAGTGGATTACATTCCACCGGTAGATATGCAGGAATCTATTATAACGCGGCCGATTACAACAGTAACCGTGGAATAGTTTCCACTGGCAGCTATTCCCAGATTGCTAAAAATATCGCTAAAAACAACCTAATTTACGGGTTTTATGTTAAAGGCAGCAGGGTAAAAATGGCCTCTAATACTGCCACCGGAAATAAGAAAAGGAATATTGTAAGATAAAATTCTTTTCTTATTTTTTATTCTTTTTAATTTCAAAATAGCAATTCTAAATTTTTCTTTTTTTAAAAAAATAATTTAAATTAAAAAAATTTGTTTTAACTATTTTAAGAAAATAATAATATAAATTAAAAAAATTATAAAAAAATATAAAATTAAATGCTCATTTTAACTCCGGATACTCCACCCCAATACCATCATCCTTCAAAACATCAAAGGCCCCTGCATCACGGGTATGTATAGGATAAACACTATCTGGCCCATATCTCTCGGATCATGTCCAGAATCTCTGGCCCGCAGGCATGGCCCGAGGCATGGTAACCAGTATGGACTTCAATACCAAAGTGGTTCAACCAGTTTCTCTCTCGCCGGCCATCAATCTCCATTTCATCATTAAAGGGCTCGGTCTTGGATTTGATGTAAATAGCATTTTCTGGTTTGATATCAATTAGTTCTTTAAATTCAAAGTAGTCGCACTGGAACATGTACTCTTCCGGGTTCTCCTGCAAATCCCGGTAGTTAACATTATTTTCCCACGAGATGTAGTCTTTTTCCCATCCTTTATAGTCCCCCAGGATATATTCACGGTCCATTTCACTACTGCAAACCCATTCCTCATCAAAGCACACCTGGGACTGGCCACCCATGAGGCCCCATGTTCTCCGGGGTACGTAGACCGCCACCTCATCAATCTCTGGATAACCCTTACCAGCAAATTCATTTAAAAGATAGGCCTGTTTGGTATTGACCACCATGGTCCGGTCTGACTCCCGGGCCGCTTCATAAAAGGTTAAGAACCGATCCAGATCCCGAATAGGATAATTAACTATTATCAGACCCTTGTGGGAGAGTGATAGTTCCCGGGCCCTTTGTTCAATGTCTTCTTCCGTGGTATTGTGGTCCCGGTCAATACGGGTGCCTTCGGTAATTAAAGTATGAGGAGCAAACTTTTTAGCTTTTTTAATAAATTTTCTGGTCTCTTCCTCTCTTTTACCATGGAAGCGGAAATCCCCCGTGTATACCAGGGCTTCTTCCCCATTATCTGCCATGAAAGCACGGCCCCTGGCAGGGAATGGTCCACCGGGGCCGATTGCAAGGTGAACTCCCCAATGGAAAAGTCTTTGTAGGGTTCCACTATCTCAATGGGTCGGGTTTTTTGAGTGTCTCTGGCGGTGGCCTTTTTATGAGTAGTTTTTGAATTTTTACTCATTCGGGCCTTGGCCATATAAAGAAAATCGGTTTTATAGCTCAAATAATTGTTAAATCCAGCCACCCCTGTTTCTTCCAGGGCTTTTATTATTAAATAGGTTTCTTTACTCATGTAAAATGGTATATCGTCCCTTATATGGTGCAGGTAGCCCATGTGGTCCAGGTGGGCATGGGAAATTAAAATTCCATCAGTGGCTGGTTTTTCCAGGTGTTGCAGGCCACAGTGCCGGAGGTAGTCCTCCCGGTATAATCCCTTAACATGGTGGCAGTAAACCGAATTCCACCAGGTCCATGATTCCATTTAGTTTACGGGGCTGTAAAAATTCAGAGAAGTAGTCCCCTTCTTTATTAAAGCTTTTTCCAAAATCCAGGAAAAATGAATTTTCTTTTCCCTGAACATGTATTTTATTTCCACCTATTTCATCTACTCCGCCGTGAAAGTCAATTTGAACCATAAATAAACCTGCCTCATGAGTTATATTCTCTTAAATTTATTAATATAATGAAATTAATATTAAATACTATATTATAAATGATAGGCTTATACAATCTCCTAAAATTGGCGAATAAATAATTTAATCAATTAAATTCTACCCCTTAAAATAATTAAATTTCCTCACATAACCATTTAAACCTTAACGGAGCCCTAAAATGTCTGATGATAGTGAAATAAGTTCAGAAGAATTTGAACAGATAGTAGCCGACTGCAACCAGCAACTTAAAGAAGATCCTCATAATCCGGAAATCTGGACCCAAAAGGGAATGGCCCTGGTGGCCTTAAGCCGGCCTGAAGAAGCATTGGAAAGCTTTCAAAAAGCCCTAAATATAGACCCGGACTATGAATGGGCCCTGAACAACATATCCCATGCCCTGTTCATGCTGGGGCGCTATGAAGAGGCTCTGGAATATTTCCAGATTTCCCTGGAAAAGGATCCCCAGGACACCATCACCCTCAATAACATGGCCTTTCTCTTATCATCTATGGGTCGTTACAGAGAAGCATTGGAAACTTTTAATAAACTCCTACAAGATGATCCTCATAATTTTAATCTACTTAAACAAAAAATCAACTGTTTAATGGAGTTAGAAGAATATCCAGATGCTATAGATGAAATTGACAGTATTTTAAAAGAAAATAAGGGATGATGGGGAGTTAATTACCTGGAAGGGAAATATTTTGATGGGTATGGGAAGTTTTGAGGAGGCCCTGGAAACCTTTAACCAGGCCCTGAAAGATTACCCGGAAGAGATAGAAATCTGGAATTCTAAAGGAATAGTCCTTTCTATTTTAGGAGACTTTGAAGAAGCCCTGAATGCTTTTAATCAGGCCATATCTCTGGCTCCAGATAATTACCGGCCCTGGTATTTAAAGGCAACCTTATTATATGAAATCAAAGATTTTGAGGAAGCTTTAAACAGTGTGGAAACCTCCCTGAAACTTAATAATTTAAATCCTGAAGCCTGGTTTAGAAAAGGCCTCATATTATTTGAGCTTGAAAAATTCCCAGAATCCATTGAGGCCTATGATAAGGCCCTGGAACTTCATGAAAACTATCCAGAAGTGTGGAATGCCCGGGCCTTATCTTTATTTGAATTAGGGGAACATGAGGAAGAACTGGCCTGTTATAATCGGGCCCTATCAATCGAACCCACCTATTCTGATGCCTGGACCAATAAAGGGGCCACCCTGGTCCGTTTAGGGGAAGACGTAGAGGGATTGAAGAGTTTTAATCAGGCTTTAATGCTGAATCCCTATGATATAAATGCCTGGTTAAATAAGGGAAATATTTTAATGTCTGCTGATAATTTTAAGGATGCTGCTGATTGTTTTAAGAGAGTGATGGATATAGAACCTGATCTTTTAATGGCCCGGTTTTATTATGCCCAGGCCCTGTTTAATATGGGAAAACCAGAGCCTGCCTTAAACTATCTGGAGGAAATTATCCAGGAAGAGCCACAATTTGATATGGCCTGGTTTTACAAGGCTTTGTCTTTGATAGAACTTGATAAAAATGAAGAAGCACTTTTAGCCCTGGATAAGTCCCTGGAAATTAACCCGGAAAATACCGAGGCCCTGGTGTGGAAGGGTAAAGTATTATTAACCGAAGAAGATGAAGAATCTGCCCTGGAATGCTTTGAAAGAGTACTGGCCCTGGATGAAGAGAATCTTTCGGCTTATTTTTTTAAAGGAATGATTTTATACAATTTAAAAGATTTTGATGGCTCTCTGGAATGTTTTGATCGTGTCCTGGAATTTGATCCAGAAAATAAAGAAGTTTTAATTAAAAAAGCCATTTCTCTGGGCCAAATAGGGGAATTAGAAGAGGCCCTCGACCACCCTGGATATCATCCTGGAAGATGATCCCCAGGACTTTGATGCCCTTTATTTAAAGGCCGATGCCCTGCGCCGCTTAGATGACCTGGAGGAATCCCTGGAATACTTCCAGAAAATCATAGAATTATATCCCGACCATGCCGGGGCCTGGTACGAGCTGGGTATAACCTATCAACAGATGAAAGACCAGAAAAACGCGGTAGAATCCTTTGAAAAGGCCATTGCCATTAATGATGAATTTGAATGGGCCCTTAATTCCCTGGCAGTGAGCCTGGCCATTATGGGCCAATTTGATGAAGCCCTGGAAACAGTTAATAAGACCCTGGAGATTGATCCAGATAATAAAGAGGCTCTGGATCTTAAAAGAGATATTGAGGACCTTATAAAAAGTACTGAATAAGAATCTTAAAGATCATCTCCCGGAATCAAATAAAAAGCATGTTTAAGAAGCTATAACCATTAAAGGAGCATATAGATGACCATTCCCTCACTAAAAAATGTAGAAAACATTTTAAAGTTTTACGATTATTTTAATAATCCCCAGAACCAGTTTTTCCAGGTAGATACCGAAAAATCTCTCATGGACCCCTATAATTACTCTTTTCAGACCATAGAATTCATTACGGCCCTCTATGAAAACCACTTCATTCAGCCCTTTGACTGGTCCTCATTTAACACTCTGGAATACGTGGAAAACCTGGAAACCGCAGATATATGTACAGTTACCAAAATTTTAACGGCCTATGTTCGAGCTGACCGTTTCTGCAGTGGAAGTGTGGCCCATCTCATTAAAGAAGGTCATCTTTTGAGAATATTAGATCGTTTAATGGAAATCAAATTAGAAATAGAGGACCGGTTCTATGGCGCTCTTCTGGGGCTGGCGGTGGGCGATGCCCTGGGTGCTCCCATAGAATTTAAACCTCCAGGAAGCTTTGAACCAGTTACTGACTTTGCCTCTGGCGGACCCCACAATTTAAAGGCTGGGGAATGGACCGATGATACCTCTCTGGCTCTGGCTCTGGCCGAAAGTCTGATTAATTGCCAGGGATTTGATGCCCAGCACCAGATGCAGAATTACCTCAAATGGTATCAGGAGGGGCACTTATCAGTTAATGGCACCTGTTTTGATATTGGAAATACCACCAGAGAGGCCCTGGAAGATTATGAGAAAACTGGAAATCCTTATTCGGGCCCCTCATATGAGATGTCAGCTGGTAATGGTTCCCTCATGCGCATAGCCCCCATTGCTTTATTTTATTACTCTGATACCCAGGAAGCCCTGGAATTTGCCAGGTTGAGTTCCAGCACCACCCACCAGCACCTCCTGGCCATCCAGTCCTGTCAGTACCTTACAGGTTTAATTATTGGTGCTTTGCGAGGAATTTCCAAGGAAAAATTACTATCACCTGATTATGCTCCCCTTAAAAATTATTGGGAGGAAAATCCACTGCAGGAAGAACTAAAAGAAGTTTTTGATGGTTCTTTTAAAGAAAAAAATCCTCCTGAGATCAGGGGTCGGGGTTACGTGGTAAAATCATTGGAAGCGGCCCTGTGGGCTTTTTATAATTCAAAGAACTTTAAAGAGGGATCTCTGCTGGCGGTTAATCTGGGGGAAGACGCTGATACCACCGGGGCCATTTACGGACAACTGGCCGGGGCCTACTATGGTCGGAGTGGTATTCCAGATAACTGGCTGGATAATCTGGCCCAAAAAGAGATGATTGAATCCCTGGTGCAGGGATTGATTTTAAATTCTAAATAGATTATTCAATGGCTATTTATAAAAGAAAATATCAATAAGAGGGATAAAATGGACACCACCAGTTATAAAATGATATTAAGTGAGAAGGAAAAACTAAAAAAAGAATTTGGCTTTAAAGAACTTGACGGATGCTGGAACTGTAAAAATAGTTATAATTGGGATTACCGGGGCAATGGTGAGTGCGAAATTCTCTATGAGTTGTTGAAAGAACGAATTGGGGAAAAAGTTGGCATTAAAGATTTATTTTTTGAAGTTTATCTCAATGATAAATGTGATAAATGGGAATTAGAAGATAAAGAGAATAAGTACATTAAATGAATGACTAATTTTCCAACCAGTAAGGCCGGTAAACATTCCAGTAATAGTCTTTAGTGCTTAATCTAGTTTCTTCGTAGTAGTAATTTATTCCCCCGGCGTCCTCCTGGCCTATTTGCATTTTTGTTGAGGAGATTTTTTGTAAGGTGACGGCATATTTAAAATCAAACACCCATTTACCATTTTCTTTGTAATAAAAGGATTTATCAATTTTTATTTCATTTTCACCCCACATGTAAGTTTTCCAGTCACATTTGGCCTCACTGGTTGTATATTTGGTCCCGTGATCTATTAAATCAACATTTTGGACTGCAGATACCGGTTCTATGACTGGTAAAGCCGCACTTACAAGAAACAAAGCCATTAATAAGGTTATAACTTTTATTTTCACCTACACACCCCTTTAAAAAAATTAATTAAATACATATTAGTTTAATGTTTAATTTAAAAGTTTTAATATAAAAACTTTTTTATTAATTTGTGAGTTTAAACTCTTAACACCACCAAAAAATTAACTATCCCGTCTAATTAATAGATAAAATTATATAATTTTTACCATATACCATTAAAATAAAGTAATTAAACCCTATAAGATAACATGTCCACCAAAACTCTCACCAAGCAACAATCAAGGGCCATCACCCATTATAAAGGCCCCTTAATGATTGTGGCCGGGCCTGGTGCCGGTAAAACCTGGGTACTTATCCAGAGGGTTTCCCATTTAATTCAACATCATAATGTTTCTCCAGAGAATATACTGCTCACCACCTTTACCATTAAGGCCTCTGAAGAATTAAAGGTGCGTTTAAGTAAGGAAATTGGGGAAAAGGCAGAAAGTGTCCATATATCCACCATCCACTCTTTTTGTAAATCAATTTTAGAAAATTACCCTGAATATCATCATTTAGGCACGGGATTTGACGTGCTGGATGAAGAAAGCCAGTTGATGTTTTTAAGAAGTAATCTAGAAGAATTCGAAGGTATTCGAGAAGACCGTTTAGGGGAGCTTTTGGATTTTTACAATAAGTGCGGGGAAAATGAAATAGATCCCGACCATTTAAGGGAAAAAATCAAAGAAAATTATCCAAAAAATAAAACCTATCAAAGAATTTGCCTCTCCTACAAAAAATATCTGGAATTACTCCGCCAGCAGCAGAAAATTGATTTTTCAGGCCTTCAAATAGCGGTTTTAGATATTTTAGAAAGTAACCCTGAGATTTTAAATGATTTGCGTAAAAAATATCAGTTTTTACTTATTGATGAGTATCAAGATACCAGTCCCTTGCAGGATAGGATTTTCCATTTAATTGCCCAACCCGATAACAATATTTGCGTGGTAGGTGACGATGATCAGAGTATATACTCCTTCCGGGGAGCTAATATCTATAATTTTGTTAAGTTTCCTGAAAAATACCCTAATACTCTGGTGGTAAGGTTAAGTAAAAATTTCCGCTCCACTAATAATATTATTAAAGCTTCAGAATTATTCATGGGTGGACATAGACACATTGAAAAAGAGATAGAACCGTGGCGCAGTAAAGGAAATGAACTGGTGCTACTCAAAAACAATACAGAAGGGGAAGAGGCCCATCAAATTGTAAAGCTTATTCATGATATGAAGGAGCATGGTATCATTCCCCATTATGGTTATGTGACCTTACTATTCCGGAGTGTGAAAAATCACGCTGGGGCCATTGTCCGGGAATTGAAAAGTGAAAAAATCCCCTACACCATCCGTGGAGATAAATCATTCCTCCAGCGGGAAGAAATACAGACCATGCTTTACCTGATGCATTACGTAGATTCTACCGATTATGGAAAGAAATTCAAAACCCGCTGGGGCAAATGGTGGGATATGGATCTATTTTCCAGTGATTTAATGAATATCAGTACAGAAACTGTGGATATTCTTAAAAAAATAGATGCCGACAGGGATATTAGCAAATTAATCACTTTTAAAGAATTTAATAAAATAGGAATAACAAATAAAAACGATATTTGCCTTATTTTGGCCTTGAATAAATTTAAAAATGATTTAAAAACTCAGGAAATGGATGTTCTATCTATATTCTATAAAATAATGGACATTACCAGTTATCTTAAAAGATTAACTCTAGGGGCAGATCCCCAAAGGGAATTATCATCATCATTTCCTGAGGATGTTACCAGCAGAGAATTGGATTGGGAAAAAGAAAAAAATGAGGACATTCTCTTTAACCTTTCCAAGCTATCCGGAATTATTAAAAGATACCAGGAGTTTTCTAAGGAATCCTCCCTGGAAGATTTTCTTAAATTTTTATTTAAATTACCTAAAAAAATGCAGTACGACGAGGAAATGCTGGAAGATCCCCGTGCTCTGAAAATAATGACCGTTCATCAGGCCAAAGGCCTGGAATTTCCCGTGGTATTTATCTGCGGGGCGGCCGAGAGGAAATTCCCCCTGAAAAGCCATCACCGGGATATTTTGCCCCTGCCAGCAGAACTTCTAAAATTCGTCCCGGACGGCCAAATAAATGAAGAGCGGAGATTATTTTACGTGGCCATGACCCGGGCCCAGGATAACCTGATTATCTCCCCTGGTGGGAAAAAATCACAATTTATTGAGCACGATATTGGTATTGAAGAATTTTCTGATGTGGATAAAATTATTGAAAAATGCGAAGAACGGGAAGTTGCCCAAAACCCCTTACAGGTTTCTTTCTCCTCTATCAGTACCTATGAAACCTGTCCTTTTAGATACAAATTGATTTATTATTACTTGTTTGAGTATCAACCCACCCAGATGCAGAAATACGGAACCATATTACACCACTGCCTGAACCGTATTCACCAGGCCATGCAGGATAAGGAAGTGGTTGATAGAGATAAAATTAAGGTCTTTGTGGATAAATCATGGGTTTCTTTAAATGAAGATGATGATGAAGACCAGTTTAATAAGGCCCAGCTGGTGGAAAAGCTGTTTTATTATTATCATGATATGAAAAATTATATTAAAGAAGTGGTATCTACCGAAGAACCCTTTGCCCTTTTTAATGGAGATACGCTGATTACCGGAAGGACTGATTTGATTATTAAAAATTCACAAAACGAAATGGAGCTGGTGGATTTTAAAGCCCGGGGAGAATCTGCTCTGGAACGGTTGCAGGTAGAATTACAGCTTAAAATATACGAGTATGGCCTGCAGAAGAAATATAATTTCCATAAGATGTGTGCCTATCATTTTGACAGTAACGACAAGACTTACTTTCCCCGGGAAAAAGATTTCCAGGAGATTGAAGCACATATCCAGGATATCTGTACCGGCATAAATAACCATCAATTCCCGGCCATTCCCAGCACCCGGTGCGTTAATTGTTTTTTTAGTTTCTGTTGCGAGGATATTTTACCTTAATATTATTTTTAAAGCCTATAACCTTTAAATAATCATTATTATTCCGTTATTTAATAGTTATCTTTAATTTTACTATTTTGAAAATATTACATTATTTTTCACTTTTAAAAAAATCAACAGATTTAATATTAAACTAATTTCTTATTTTGCCTAATTTTTTACACTTGAAGTGTATGTTAGTAATTATTCAACTGTACAACTAAAATATAAAATTAATTTCACATTATGTGTTTTTTTTTACACTTGAAGTGTATGATCGATTTAGTTGACATGTACAATAAATATTAAAATAAAATACCTCGATAAAAAAATAAAGAAAAATAAAAAATTAAGAAATAAATTAAGAAATGGCTTTATGTATACCTTCCGCAATCAAAAAGTTCTTAAATGCTCCTTCAGGGAAAACATAGATATGGCCCTGATTGTACTGGTCAACAGCAGTGTTAAGCAGCGCAATGTATTTAGTTTTATCATTCTGAGTGGCATTTAATATGGAAGACATCATTCCTTGAACAGCATTTCCACGGGTTTCCCCCAGACTACTCTGCTCACTACGAAGTGTTTCCAAAGAGTCACCAGAGATATTTCCCCCACTCACATCTATAGATCCAACAGATGCAATCATGGCATCCACAGCCTCAGTGGTAACCAGAACAACAATATCCGGTTTCACACCAGTGTTATATTCAACAATCTCCCGGGCATAGGTGGCCCCCTGTTCAGTGTTATTTTCCCATAAAGCATCATGCAGACGCAGTTTACCCTCACCAATACTCTGCAGATATGCCGGAACTGGTGCTGTTGGATGTACCATACCCCCAGGGTAAATCTGACTGACATTGGTTATTTCACCATCATTCATTTTTACTATAAGCGCCATGTCCACCGCGCCTAATCCTGGCCTTTTTTCAGTCTCATCGACCCCCAGTACCAGGATTGTGTGTTCCCCCACAATCATATTTTCGGATAGGGAAACATATTGTTTATAGGCATTTGCTGAAAGGCCTACTATGGCTATAAACAATATAATGATAATAATATTCTTTTTATCCATTTTTTAACCTTCTATTTCTAAAATAACTTTTTAAAATATTTTCTATTTCTAAATTCTTCTATTTCTAATAATCTTTTTAAAATATTTTCTACTTAAATTCTTCTAATATTTAATATTAAAAGTATTAAAAAATACCTTATTAAATTTCAAATTAAATTGATATTTATGATAATGTAAATCTTTACTTAAAAAATTAATTGAAATTATAAAACTCAAAAATTAATATTAAAAATAATCCAGCGAAAAATAATAAATAATTTTTAACAATTGTTAATTAGTGATAGGCCATTCAATTTAGCCTAGTAATAAAATAAAAATTTAATTTAAATTACCGCCAGTTCCCCAGCTGAGGTAATTTCCAGTTTATCCTGAGCAATAAAGCCCATTTCTCTCAATTCACGGATGTGATTGTAGGTCATTCCCCTACTAATCCCGATTTTAACGGCCAGGTTCTTAACAGAAGTTTCACCTTTCTGTAATTCTTCCAGGACTTCTTTTTTGGTTTTAGAAATTCCGAAATTCAAAATAGGTAGATCAATTAATTTCACTGTCTTCTTCAGTTACGTATACTATTCTTTCCACGTCGTGGTGACGGGCATAACAGCCAAACAAAGCACCCAGGGCCTGGGGCTTTCGACCTCCACTAATATTAACCACAACTCGTCTTCCATTGGCTCTTTCGTCTTCAATAACGCTGGTAGTGTCTTCAGCAACTTTTACCACATTATATAAACTGGTTTCTTTCGGAACAATTTCTATAAATTTACCAACTGTATCGTTTAATATCTGTTCCACTTTGGTTTTTTCATCAGGTGCACCATCTTCCCTTAAAAGGATAACCTTTTTGGGAGAGAAATTGGTGATGCAAATCATGACCGGCTCAATGGCGTAGATGGTGGATATCAATGTTGTCTCCATATTACCACTTTCCTTAGCTTTTAATACCTTCAAGATGTGTGAAGGTTTAACAATGTATTCTACAATGAAACATTATGTTTTAACTATATAATATATATTTTGTTTAAAAATAGTATATTATTCACGTCTTTAGTTATATAAGAATTTAATATGTTAAATTCTTAAATACAAAACATTAATTAAAAAAATTGTTTTTTCTATTATGTTGAATGTTCTAGTAAAAAAATAAATTGTACATAATTTCTATTTATTGATCATATTCATAACCATGATATTCGTGGAAAAATTAGCCTGAAATTATTCACTGCAAAAAGTCATGAATCTTTTTTCAATGGTTACTATTAACTAAACAAAAAATATTTATATTTAGCACATTAAAACTGTATTAATTAAATTTTCATTAAACAATTTAAATAATAAACTACATATATACAGCATATAAAATATATACAATTTTATAATAAATTTTTATTGTTAATATAAAACATATACATTTATATATGATTGTGAATAATTACTATATACAGAATCATTATAAATGGATTTAGTGTATTTAAATTAGAACATGTGTAGAAAATATCTGAAAATAATACGAAACTGATAAAATTTACGGTTAGCACCATGAACAAACCAAAAATTCTCATAATTGAAGACGAATCTCTGGTGGCCCTGGAATTACAATGCAGTATAATTTCCTGGGGATACGAATGTCCATTCATTGCCGTTAAGGGGGAAGAAGCAGTTAAATGGGCTATTCAAAATTCCCCAGATATTATACTGGCTGAAATTTTTCAAAAAAACGGTCAGGACAATATTTCATCTATTGCCCAAATCAAAAACGTACGGGATGTACCAGTGATATTTTTCAGTGCTTATATCGATGAAGAGCTCATGGAAAAAGCACTGGATGCACGTCCCCATTGTTTCTTATTAAAGCCATTGGATAATCAGGAATTAAGGATTAATGTGGATCTGGCCTTAAAAAATACCAATACTCCATACACTTACTAGCCAAAAATTAGAAAAATTATAAATCATCAGTATTAATCAATCGGATAATCATTTTCATTCATATCTTTTTTATTTTTCATTCTTGATTTATCAGATGGAATAATTTTGGATAAATATTTATTTTGAAAAATTTGGTTTTCATATTTTAAGATAAGTAATGTGCATAGTGTTCCTAAGATTGCACCGAATATTACATCAAATGGGTAATGAACCCCGTTGTAAACTCTGGAGAATGCAATTAATGTTGCTAAGGTAATGAATAAGTAAATATAACCATATTTTTTACCTATTAAAACTAAAACCGCGAAAGAGGTAGTACTGTGTGCTGATGGAAAAGAAGTTGTTTTGACGATTTCTAATAAATGCACATTAGCTAAGGTAATAAATGGTCTAGGCTCCGTTACAATATTTTTTACTAAAACTATTAATGCAGTAGTGATGATCAATATTAAAAATCCCAAAATAGCTGTTTTTTTCCCTTTTATTCCACCAAAAATAAACAATAATACAAAAAAAATCACCCAAACAAAAATCCTACCAAAAAATGATATTAAAGGCATTAAAAAGTTAAAAACTGGATTTTGTAAATTTAAATTAATTAAATAATATAACATAATGTTAAAATCCCATAAAGATCCTATAATATCCATGTTTTTTCTTCCTTTTACATAATTTCAAGAATATAACATTAGTATTTCCTAATTAATAGCATATAACTTTATTACAATAAGTTAGGCGTTTTTGTATAATTTTTACCTAACCAGACCGCTTTGATATCATAAGTACTAGCCCTAATAGGAGCATGATAATAAAGTATTGGCCACAAAATCAAATTATTAGAAAAAAATAGTGGTATAATGGGGGGATGGAGATCTAAATAAAAACAATTAAGAAATATTTAAAAAAAATAATTGTCTTAAAATTTACGATCTTCATTTCCATCCTAAGGTTTTCATAATCTGATCCCCTAAGAGTTCTTTCAACGAATTCAGTTTGTCCTGGTTCTCAGCATTGAGGAGAGGTTTGCACTGATCTAAGGTGCTGTCTCCAGAGAGTAGTTTCATTGAGAATGCCATACATGTAGCTGTTCCACATTCTTCGCAGTTGGTCTGAGGTAGGCAGTTATAAATGTTTAGCGGTCCTATTTTTGACAATTTTTCCGATATATCTTCACCAGCATCTCCTTTCTCACTTTCTAAGTGACATTGGTTTATTTTTTCCATGAACTCCGTAATTATTTTAATTCCTTCTTCAGGGTCTATGGTGTTCATCATCATGATTTTCCCTGAGGGAAAAAATGTTATCACCCTTTCATGTGTGTTTAATGTTAGGATTTTTTTTTGTTTGATATAATTTACATTTCCTGGAGGGAATTTACCCATTAATATGGGCATTACAGTATCTAATGTGGAATCAAGTTGCATTGCCAGCTTAACCCTGCCTTCTTCTGCCATACAAGGCATTATCTTAGTAATAGAAACACTTTTTACTAGTGGACCATCTTCAAAAATATCATATTTTAGTTCTTTCATTTCCATTTTTATTGCCTCTTAAATTTTTATTATATGTTTTTTTGATTTTGAAAGCTGGTAAAGAGTTTTACCATCAATGAGTTCAGCAATTTCTACTAAATCATCATATATCATTCCTCTTCGAATTAAAGAGTCTAAATGAACAAATAAAGTTCCATTAGGGAACATGGAATATATTAATTCACTTACGGATGGATATCCAATTGTTTGTTTTGAGAATTGGTTTTTTTGGGCGGCATAAACACCATCACCCATTAAAAGAACATCTGAATCAATTCCTTTATCTAAACTTGCTATTGCAATATAAATTCCGCTTAAAGCATTTTCATGGCCGTAAGGGGCTTTATCTATAATAACTAATGAAGATGTCATGTTAACTGCCCAACATTACAACTTTACTATTTTCATCCATCCATTCTGCAAGATCATAGACGCTAGTTATTTCAACCCCGTCTAAATAATGTGATTTGTCCACGTATCCTCTTGCAGCTGCACATCTTATACAAGCTTTAATTTCACAACCATTTTCTATTAATTCTTCAAAATTCTGGGAAATATTTGGAAGTACACGAGGGTCCTGATCTTTTCGGAGTATGTGTACACCATCCATGTATAAAAATATTTTAACTCCATATCCTAAGTCTAGAGCCGTTTGAGCCATATTATATCCAATATCCGCATATTGTGAGATGTAAGGACCATCCAATAGCACAATTACTAGGACTTTTCCATTGGGTAAATCTTCATTAAGTGGAATCATCATTTTCATCTAACTCTTTAAATTTAAAAACTAACAACTTGATTAAAATTTTCCATAACATCGATTACCATATTATCATATTGAGAAAACACAACAAAATCCTCTTTTATCTGATCTTCAATTCCCCTTGCTTTAAGGTCATTACCAGAAACATAAACTTTTGAACTTTTAAAGAGCACTTCTAAATCAGGATTAGAATAACTTTTTCTGGCACAGTAAACTCCGTTTCCCACAAGATAAATGGAAATTTGATCATTATTGATATATAATTTTGAAAAATCAATAAATGTCATGAAGCCCTGCTCTGAGGGGCTTTTTGATAATATGAATCCGATATGCATGTTTTAACCTTCAATAGAATTTTCACTATTCTTTCCAATTTAAATAAGTAGATAACGTTGTCGATTAATTTTTTATGAGTGTTTTTGTCTATGATTTCTTGAAATAGCGTTTTTGGAAGATTAAAGCAACATTAACCAGACTTATTAAGATAGGAACCTCTATTAAAGGACCTATTACTGTGGCGAATGCCACACCAGAACCAATTCCAAAAACAGCTATAGCTACAGCTATAGCCAGCTCAAAGTTGTTGCTTGCAGCCGTGAATGATATGGCTGTTGTTCGACTGTAGTCCGCACCTAACTTGTATCCCAGGAAAAATGTGATGAAAAACATTACCACAAAATAGATCACGAGAGGTATGGCTATAATTACCACATCTAATGGTATCTGAACTATGTAGTCACCTTTTAAGCTGAACATCACTACAATAGTGAATAAAAGTGCTATCAGAGTTATGGGACTTATTTTTGGTATGAATTTATCATGGTACCAGTCTTTTCCCTTGATTCTGATCAGGATAAACCTAGTTAGAAAACCAGCGATAAATGGAATTCCCAGATAAATGAAAACGCTTTGGGCTATCTGAAGGATACTAATATCAACCACAGTCCCCTGGATTCCTAATAGAGGTGGCACGACAGTAATGAAAAACCAAGCATAAACACTGTAGAACAGAACTTGAAATATACTGTTTAAAGCTACCAAACTGGCAGCATATTCATTGTTCCCCTTTGCCAGTTGGTTCCAGACTAGTACCATTGCAATACAGGGAGCTATTCCAATTAAAATCAATCCTACCATATACTCGGGATAGGCAGATAAAAATATTACAGCTAGTGCAAACATCAATAACGGGGCCACTATCCAGTTCTGGAACATAGCTAATCCTAAAACTTTCCAGTCCCGGAATACATTAGGTAACTCTTCGTACCGGACCCTTGCCAGTGGAGGGTACATCATTAATATTAATCCAATTGCAATGGGTATGCTGGTAGTTCCCACTTGGAACTGGTTCACTATGCCCTTAAAAGCAGGCAAGAAAACCCCTATGGAAATTCCCAACACCATGGCCAAAAAAATCCAAAGAGTTAAAAACCTATCTAAAAATCCCAGTTTAGGAGTATCACATATTTGAGATGTAACTTGACCCGTAATATCGTCTTTCATTTTGTATCTCCATTTAATAATCTATTTAATCAAGTTATCTAAAATATCAGTGATTTTTGGATTAGAAAGACTATAATGTATCCAAACTCCTTCTTTACGCCATTTTAAGAATCCTGCTCTTTTTAAGATGTTTAGATGGTGTGAGATGGTTGGTTGTGGTTTTTCCATTGCAGTGATAATCTCACAAACACATAATTCTCCATGTTTTAATAAGTGGATCATTTTTAGTCTGGTTGGATCTGCAAGGGCCTTTATGGCATTTGCATTTTCATATAATACATCATCAGCTGGAATTTCGGATGTTATCTTTTTCAGCCGTTTAATTTGGTCTTCGTTGGGCTTGTCTCCCCCACCAATTTCGCATGATTTCATGAAGTTTCTTTATACTTATGATATATTTAAATATATAGATGTTTTATTTATTGATAAGATGAAGATGACATTACAGAAATCTAAAGAAAAGGTCCTATTCATTTGCAACCACAATTCTGCAAGGTCCCAAATGGCTGAAGGACTTCTAAAATCATTGTATGGTGAATATTATGATGTTTACAGTGCAGGAAGTAATCCCAGTACTGTAAATCCATATGCAGTGAAAGTCTTAGAGGAATTGAATGTTGATATATCAGATAATCGTTCAAAAAGTCTCAAGGAGTTTGAGGGCTTTCAATTTGATTATGTGGTTACTGTATGTGGTGGAGAAGGTGAGGTATGTCCCTTTTTCCCAGGAGGAAAAAACTATCTCCATGAATCATTTGAAGATCCCACAACAGTAGATGGTAGTGAACATGAGAAAACTGATGCTTTCAGAAGAATTAGAGATGAAATTAAAGAATGGATAATGGAAACATTTAGAGGTGAATGGAAATGTTAAAAGTTGTTGTTGTTACCGATGGTCCTTACGGTGATCGGGCATATGAAACCATGAAAATGGTTTTTGATACCGAGTTTATAGAGCTGGAAAAACCAACAGATATGTTTATGGATGAACTGGAAGTTCCTGAAGACTTATTAAAAAAAATAAAAGATTCAAACATTCTTATAACCTATACCCAACATCCCGATGTGACCCTGGACCTGGTAGATATGGTTAATAAAGATGTGGATTATACAATCGTTGCTGCCTGGACTGGTGAAGGGTTTAAAAACCAGTTAGAAAGATATGAAAATGTTACCTGTCCATATATAATGTGCGAACTGGAAGAAAATGGTAATCCTATGTTTGATGAGTTTGTATCTAAAATTGGAAAGCCTAAAATAGAATTATTGTTAGATGGAAACAAACTGGAAGATGTGTTGGTGTTGAGATCTTCTCCATGTGGTTCCACAGCCTTCGTAGCAGATTATATTAAAGAAAAATACCATGGCAAAATCCCCGACTCTGAAGAGTTACCTGTGGAAGCCGGCCTTAAATTACAGCACTATCCCTGCAGAGCAGCCAAAATGAGATTATTTACAGATGAAGAATGTAAAAAGGAAATGGCCTCTGGACATCATAGGGATGCCTTTGAAGAAGCAGTGCAATTTTCCAATAGACGTTTGGAAAATCGTGAATTGAAGTATAAAAATTAAAAGTTCAAATAAAACATAATCCTAAATTTTTTAAGTTAAATTAATGGAGAATAAAAAAATGAAAGTACAAGTTTATGGAACTGGCTGTGCTAACTGCCAGAAACTGGAAAAAAATGCAAAAACAGCAATTGATGAATTGAATGCAGAAGTGGAAATAGAGAAAGTGGATAATATGGAAAAAATAATAGAAGCCGGTCTACTATCCACTCCAGGATTTGCTGTGGAAGGAGAAATAAAATCCATGGGACGTATTCCATCTGTTGATGAAATAAAAAAGTGGATTAATGCTAAGATGTAATTTAGGCATTCAAAAATTACTTTTTTCCTTTAAATTTATTTAATATTCCTTCAAGTAACTAATTTTTTATTTTTTTTAAAAAAAAAGAAAAAATGGATTAATTTTCTTTAATTCTTTAATCCATTAGTATATCACAGCATTGAACAAATAACCTATGGCAGTTATGGAAACAGCCAGTATACCTATAAATATAGCCAGTAATTTTGGTTTTAATACTTTCCTAAGTATTATCATCTCCGGCACAGATAATGCTGTTACCGCCATCATAAAGGCTAAAGCTGTTCCAATGGGTATTCCTTTGTCAATAAATACTGCCACCAGAGGAATAATTCCTGCAGCATTGGAATATAATGGTACTCCTATTAAAACAGCTATGGGTACTGCAAAAGGATTATTTGGTCCGGCATAGGTTAAAAGGAAATCTGCAGGAGCATAACCATGTATAATTGCACCTATTCCAATAGCTACTATGACATAGGGACCTACTTTTTTTAATAAATCTATGGTATACTCTTTGGAGGAAACAGCACGTTCTCTGAGTGTTTGACTCTCCTCTTCCAGAGCTATGCCAGCTTGTTCAGCAGCTTTTATTTTATCAATCATTTCATAAACATAGCTTTCCACTTCACCCTCTAATTTAAGCCTTCCAATGATTATTCCTGATATTATAGCAATAATTAGTCCAGATATGATGTAAAGGGCAGTTATTTCCCATCCTAACATACCCCATAGCAGGATGATGGCGATCTCATTGATCATTGGTGAGGCTATGAGAAATGAAAAGGTTACTCCCAGCGGAACTCCGGATTCAATAAATCCTATAAATAATGGAACTGCTGAACAGGAACAGAATGGAGTGATTATTCCTATTAATGCCGCCGCCACATTTCCTAAATACTCGTTTCTTTTCCCCAATACTTTTCTCACCTTTAATGGTGATATGTAGCTCCTGAAAAAAGCTATGGCAAATATGATCACGGTTAATAAAATCAGGATTTTTATGGTGTCATATATAAAGAAATTAACGGCACTTCCCAGTGCTGATGATGGATCCAATCCCATCAACACATAGGTAAGATAATTGACTACCTGTTGTAAAATGTCTTGAGCCATTTTTTTAACCTTCTATGATAATTAAATAAACAATTAAATATTTATAACATTATTTTTTTTAGAAAAATGTAATTAAAGTTAGCGTATGGTCAAAACCGGGCATTTTGCATGCCTTACCACCTTTTCAGTGACACTTCCCAGTAAAAAACGTTCTACCTTGTGTTTTCCCGAAGCACCCATAACCACTAAATCAATATCCTTTTCTTCAGTTATTTGAAGTATAACATCTGCAGGAAAACCTTCTTTAGTTTCTAACATCACTTTGACTTCTTTTAATCCTTTTTCTTTGCATAAATTTTTAAGAAGGGCTGCCATGTTATCCAGAGCTTTTTCTCCTTCCAGTTTGAATACTTCATTCACTTTTCGTGTGAAGTCCTCTACAGGCAATCCCACCAGCGAATGAGTTTCTAATACATTTAGAACTATTAGCTCAGCATTATTCTGGTTGGCAATTAACAAAGCATGTTCTGCTGCTTTTTCAGAGCACCGAGATCCATCTGTGGGCAACAATATTTTTTCATACATTTTATCACCTATTTTTTCTCAAAGACCCTTAAAAATCCAAATTTTCATTGATTCGATCATCTTAATTTTAATTTAAGAATATTCAAGTTAGCTCTTCAATTGCTGGAAAAGAGCATTCAATCGGGATTCGTAAGCTGATTTGATGGTTTCTTCATCATCTCCTAATGGTTTAACTGGAATTAAGTCCATAGCCTCTTCTGGATTGAGTCCAGACCGGTAGAATGTATGGGATGCACCGCAAACCATTTTATTTAAGCTCTCTTTTAGTTCCTCCTCTTCCAGTCCAAAGGATAATCCCAGATCATGCAACTTTTTAATCTGGAACCAGAAGTAGGTGGGTCCCATGGCTGTGAGAATAGCATAAGCTTCTAATTTATCCTCATTCACTTCTGGACAATCTCCCCAGTATCTAAATAATTTTTGGATCTCCATTTTTTTATCAGAACCCGTTGAATCAGGAAATACCACTGGATTATACCCCTCATTGATGATGGATGGGGCATTGGGAATCATTCTTATAACATTTTTAAATCCGCCTAATTTTTCAGAAAATTGTTTTAGGGTTATTTTAGGTGCTAAAGAGACTATGGAAGAATCTGGATTAGCCTCGGATTTTATTTCTTCCACGATATCCAAGATAAGTGGTGGGTGCAATGCTAAAAATATTATATCCTGAGAACACACATCAATAATCTCTTTAGAAATTATCAGATTAGTGAATTCCTCTTTTAGATGATCAGTTACCTCTGAATTATTATCATAAACTTTTACCGATGATGGAAGTTGTCCACATCGTTCCAGACCTTTTAATAAAATTTTAGTTACTCTTCCGCCGCCAATAAAACCTAATGATGTCATTTAATCCCTCTTTAAATTTTGATTATTTATTTCTACAATCGAAACAGTACTCTGTGTTTTTATTGGTTTTGAATGTTTTTCCACATTTTTTGCACTGGACCTCTTTAAGTGATGATTGTATCTTTTCCAGAACGCCTGTCTGGCAAGCACATCCCTTTCCGCTGTACATGCTGTTTATTTTTGCTTCGAATCCTTTTTCTTCTTTATTCAATTTATTACTTCCTGGAGTTATTAAGAAGTTAAACTTCCACAGATTGACATGTTTTTGTAGCAGACTTTTTACCACGTAAAGTTGATAATGCTCCTTTGGCTCTGGATCGGGGTATGGCTTTAGTATTAAGATATTTCAATTGTTCTGTGATTTGTGGGAGTAATGATCCGGGAAAACCTAACATAGCTTCGTTTTCACCTAGATCTGTGGCGTCACGACAACCATAGCACCCATATACAAAGTTCAAGCGTTGTTTGAGGAATGGAATAATAGTTGAATCAACGCAGGTGGCCTGTAATATGGCCGTTGAACTTTCTATCCTTTCCCCACCCACTACATGCAGATATGCCAGGGCGATCCACATGAGTTTTTCCGGATCATCCTCTACAATCACCACATCAGGAATTACATTAGCAGTTTCCAGAGGAAACATATATAAATTATCAATAGATCCTTCTTCCAGCCGAGTCATATTTTCAAACATTTTTTTACCCACAGCGGGATCAGAAACAATTCCAAACCCAACCAGACCTTCACCGGTTTTTAATTTTTCAGGAAGAGGACTAAATCCAAAGGCATTCGCTGCTGCAGGGCAGGTGAATTCTTCACCAGATAATACTACGCTTTTTCCTCCACGGGCTTTCATCAAGGCCTGGCAGTAGCGATGTTTTTCTAAGTTTTCAGCATTTTCAAAAAGATTACTCTCTTTTTTATTAAATTTTACACCCACAGGAGAGCTATTTAAATTTAAAATAGATTTAATTTCGTTACCATAAGTTTTTACATCTTTTATTTCCATTATATCCCTCTATTATGTTTTATTCGTTTATTTACGCAATTAAAGAATTTCTATGATTTTTTTCATTATTCATAACCATAAACTAAATATCAATATATTCAAATATATGAATATAATGAATGTAAAAAAATTAAATACTGATTAAGCCAGAAAATAAATACTTATTTTCCAGCTCCAATATTATTTCTCCATCATCCACAACAGCCTCCCCCTCCTAAACTAAGACCTAATCTATTTAAAAAACCAACATATCCTTTATCCATCAGTTGTATTTGGCTTTTAAATGCATAAACCCCTATTTTTCCAGATGAAAGCAGATCAATGAATTTTATTGGTGATGAATCATCCAATACTTTTTTCATGTCCTTTTCATCAAGATCAAACAGTAAATCCATCATGGGGCTTTCTATAGGTTCTTCCTGTTGTGTTACACTAACCTTTAAATCATTACCTTCTTTTTCCAGAATGACTATTTTTTCATTATTTTGAGTCATGGATATTGCAATAGTAGCTCCATCAACTAATCCTGCGAAAAGAGAGGAGTTCTCTTTAGCCCAATTATCCCATAATTCCGGTTTAAAATTTTTATTTTGCTTTTCCTTTAATTTGAGATTAAATTTGTCAAATTTGTTTTTAATATGAGCATATCCTTTTTCATAGAATGGGCAGTCTCCTATGCAGTAGGTACAGCCCTCACTACAACCAATACAAAGTGATTCCACGAATTCTATTTCGTTTCCACCACAACATGTCTCTTTTTCTATAAGTGCTTTTTCAGGACAGGCTTTGATGCATTTATCACATCTTTCGCAGTATTCTGTTATCCAAGCGTGTTCATTATCCGCTTTAATTGGTAGATTTTCAATGCTGGTGAATATAGCTGAAATTTTTTGTCTTGGGCCTGATGCTGGAGTTATTAGAAGTCCACTTTGCCCTATCCATCCTATACCTGCTTTTTGTGCAAGTGGTGTGAATTTTACCACATTTCCATAGGGGTGAGCTGCCTCAGCTGCAAAACCATTTTCTCTGAGATAGTCAGCTATTTGGTAGGTCAAATTACCCAGTTTTTCGTAATGCTCATCATTCAATGCTTGTGATTCAGTACCTGGATCTGCAGCAATTAGTTTTTCATCCATTTCCATGGTCAATACGATTGCATTTGGAAACATGACATCGTTTCCAGTGTTAATTAATTCGGGGGAAACATTAGTGTATCCAATACTATTAATACCAATGGAATAAGCATAGTCTTCGAGTTTTTGGATGAAATCCTGATCGGCCGTGGTTTTAGGATTAACAGGATTGTTTTTTACAAATTCATCAGGGTAGTCTGAGCCACATCCACATCCACATCCACTGCTTTCTCCTTCATCTGGAGTATTTTCAGGTGATTTTACAGGGGTTTCTGAAGTACCACCACAACATCCCTGATTTTCTACTTTTAGGGATGGTGCTTTAGGTTCGCAACAACCACTTCCATTATTTTCAATAGGTTCTTCTTGTTCCAGGCGACCCTCATTAGTGAGTTCTTTTTTGACTTTTGCCCAGATTCTCTCTTTTTGGTATAGTTCACGGAGAGCTTTTTTGTCTGGGAATGAAATCGCGTCTCCCTGGCAGAGAGTTGCGCAGGTGGTACATCCAACAACACATTTGTAAGGATTTTCCACCACAGGACCCTCATCAGTCCATTTGTAGACTTTTGATCCACAGTTCATACACATTCCACATTTAACGCACTTATCATCGTCTATTGTGGGGTACCATTGAATTTTTTCTCTTGGATATCCAGTAATCCATGCCATATTAATTTCCTCCATTTTCACAAGTTTTTGAATTCATCAACTTTCCCATGGTTCTTACTTCTTTAACATCAATAACTTCAGTCATAATTCATCTCCTTATATCTTGAACGGGTTCATATAAATTATCCATAAGAAGTATAATATCTGGGTTTTTCAGCCCATAACGTATCCAAATACCTTCTTTGGATGATTTAATTAAGCCGGCATTTTTTAAAACATTAAGATGGTGTGAAATAGTAGATTGGGGTTTATCTAATACTCCCATAACTTCACAAACATACAGATCCCTAAACTTAAGTAAATACAATATTTGAAGGCGTGTAGGATCTGCAATGGCCTTGAAAATTTCTGTTTTTTGATTTATTTCTTCATCATCGTATAAATTAGATAATTCATTTTTTAAACGTTTTAATTTCTCTAAATCAATATTACAACAATTTTTAAGCTCATTTATTTTCATAATCCCACTATTTTGTGTCTTATAGGTATATCTCTTTATTTTCACGATTTGTTGACTAATTAATGTTTGTTCACATTTATTAGTTTCATATATCCAAATATATAAATATATTGATATGTGGGCCCGAAGGTAAAAATTTATCATATCCGAATGGAGATCCGAAAATGGTAACCAAAGATGAGATAAAAGGAAAAATCAAAGAAAAAGAAGGGGAAATTAAGGGTAAGATAAAAGAAACTGAAGGAGAGATTATAAAGAAGAAAAAGGAAACTGAAGGTGAAATAGAGAAAAAGAAAAAAGAATCAGAATAAAATCATTCTTAATTTGTTATTATTTTTTTATATATTAATTAATAAAATAATTTTATCCGTGTTTTTATTTTAGTAGATGTTAATCTATTCCATATAACACTGTTAATAATTCTTGTGGGCTCGATACGATGTGGGATGGACCATGAGCTTATAAAAAAAACCATCGAAAGAGATATTATCAATATTCATACATAAAATACCATGAATTCGCCTTATGTTTCATTATATTTATAACAATTGTAATTTGCCAAAATTTATGGTGGAAAACAAACAAAACATGGAATGGTGAAAATATGGAAAACAAATGTGAAGTTAGTGGATATGATGAAGTTTCAGAGAAAATTAAAAATTTACTTGGTTTAGAAAAATCTCCAGTGGCCATTAAATTTGTTTTAAGGGAAAAAGACTTACCAGAAGGAGTTGAAAAAATATCAGAAAATGTTAGACACTGCGAAATGGTACAAAAAGCGGCCCAGGGTGAGACTTTTTATGCCACCGCTGATGAGCAGCTTTGTAAAGGAGGAGCTACCGCCATAGGACTTATGGATGCACCGGAAAAAGTAAAAACTGGTGAATTTTACTACGAACTGGGAAGATTCTCCAGTCTGGGATCTGCCAAAAGAACCATGGATGCCATTCCTAAAATAGACAACATGATGTATGCTCTGGTCTATACCCCGCTGGAAAAAGCTAATTTCGATCCAGATGTAATAGTAATCATTTCTCAACCATCACAGGCCATGAAATTATCCCAGGCCCTGGTTTACACCCTGGGCGGCCGGGTGGAATCAGACTTTGCTGGAATACAATCCATATGTGCCGATGCAGTGGCCGGGCCATTTTTAAGAAAAACCGCCAATATTACCTTAGGATGCAGTGGTTCACGTAAATTTGCTGATATTAAAGACGAAGAAGTTATTGTAGGTTTAAATGGCGAAAATATTGGTTGTGT